>JAISTH010000097.1 GCA_031272715.1 Desulfovibrio sp. | reverse complement strand
TGGCGGGGCACTTCCCCTAGCCGCTTTTACTGGCAGAAGCTCCAAATGGAGCCTCTGATCGGCTTGGCTCTAGGGCGAGAACCGAAAACACCCGATTTTTCATTCTAAACTCCAGGATATAAAGCGTGCCATGCCGGGAAGTCCACGCCCGCAGCGATCCCTCCAACCCTCTCGTGAATACGCCCGAAATCCCCCAACATCCCGAAACTCCCCACCTTCCGGGGCCGAAAAGCGTCCTTCCGCCCCGACACCGAAGGGCCCGCAGGCCCCGTCAGAACCCTGCGGGCTTCAGCGGATCCCCTCCCTTTTCCACGATCGGAACTGACCTGCCCGCCACGCCCCGAGTCCGCGACGCGCTCCCGACCCGGCCGGATCTTCGGAAGGCCATGTCCCGGGCAGATCCCGTGACCAATCCCGGCCCCGCCCACCTCGGCCCGGAGCATCTTCCCGCCCTCGTCCCAGGCCACGTCGCAACCCCGTCGACACATCCCGGTCCCACGACCTACACGCCATCCGCATGGGTTCCATTCCCGGCCATCGGCGCCCCGCCCCAGGTGACGATGTGCGCACATCCCGGCTCGCCCATGACGCAGGAATCCTCGCCGCCCCAACCCGGACCGCGGACCGGTTCCGCCCCACGGCCCGCCTCCCTCTCCCCGGCATCCCGGACATGCCCCCCGCGGACGGTTCGACGCCCCATCGGCGGCGCGTTTTCGGCAAAATTTGTGCTTGTGCTTTTTTGCACTTTCGTATAGTGTGCCCTGCCCCCTTGGGTACCCTTGGGGAGTTACATTTGGAGGCTTGCACACTATGGCACCAACGGACACCGGGACCGACCTCGAGCATGGCGAGATGAACTTCGAGGAGCTCCTGGAAAATTACGTGAACCCCGATTTTGGCGACCTCGAAGAAGGGTCCATCGTCAAGGGCGAGATCGTCCGCGTGGACGACGACAACGTCCTGGTCGACGTGAACTTCAAGTCCGAGGGGCAGATCCCCACCGCAGAGTTCCGGGACGCCGCCGGCAACGTTGCCATCGCCGTCGGGGACTCCGTGGACGTGTACGTCGTCCGCAAAAACGAGATGGACGGCACCATCACGCTCTCCTTCGAGAAGGCCAAGCGCATGCAGGTCTTCGACCAGCTCGAGGACGTCCAGGAGAACAACAGGGTCATCAAGGGCCACATAGTCCGCCGCATCAAGGGGGGCTACACCGTGGACATCAGCGGGGTCGAGGCCTTCCTGCCCGGCTCCCACGTGGACCTGCGCCCGGTGCCGGACATGGACGCCCTGGTGAATCAGGAATACGAGTTCCGCGTTCTCAAGATCAACCGCCGCAGGAGCAACGTCATCGTTTCCCGGCGCGTGCTCCTGGAGGAGGAGCGCGACGCCAAGCGGCAGGAGCTGCTGCTGACCCTCGCCGAGGGGCAGGTCCTCACCGGCAAGGCCAAGAACATCACCGAATACGGCGTCTTCGTTGATCTCGGCGGTCTGGACGGGTTGCTGCACATCACGGACATGAGCTGGAAGCGCATCCGCCATCCCAAGGAGATGATCACGCTTGGGCAGGAACTCACCCTGAAGGTGCTCTCCTTCGACCGGGAGACCAACAAGGTCTCCCTCGGCCTGAAACAGCTGGTTCCGGACCCCTGGCAGGACATCTCCACCCGGTTCCCCCAGGGGGGCAAGTACCTCGGCAAGGTCACGAACCTCGTGGACTACGGCGCGTTCGTGGAGCTCGAGCCCGGCGTGGAAGGCCTCGTGCACATCTCCGAGATGTCCTGGACCCGCAAGCTCCGCCATCCCTCCCAGATGGTCCACACCGGCGACGAGGTGGAGGTGGTGATCCTGGGCGTGGACGGGGAGAAGAAGCGCATCAGCCTCGGCATGAAGCAGGTCCGCCCCAACCCGTGGGAGATGGTGGCCGAGAAGTACCCCGAGGGGACGGTCCTCGAGGGGGTCATCAAGAACATCACCGAGTTCGGGATGTTCGTGGGGATAGAGGACGGCATCGACGGCCTCATCCACGTCTCGGACATCTCCTGGACCAAGAAGATCCGGCACCCCAGCGAAGTCTACAAGGTGGGGGACACGGTCCAGGCCAAGGTGCTCACCGTGGACCAGGGCAACGAGAAGTTCACCCTCGGCGTCAAGCAGCTGGTGGAGGATCCGTGGGGGCACGTCCCCGCGGCCTACCCCGTGGGCGGCACCGTCAAGGGCACCGTGACCAACATCACCGACTTCGGCCTCTTCGTGGAGGTCGAGGAAGGCATAGAGGGGCTGGTCCACGTCTCCGAACTCTCCGCCAAGAAGGCCAAGCCCCACGCCGAGCTGTACAAGGAGGGACAGGAGATCGAGGCCAAGGTCATCCTCGTGAGCGCGGAGGAGCGCCGTCTTGGCCTCTCCATCAAGCAGCTCGAAGAGGATCGCCGCAAGGCCAAGGAGTTCCACGCGGGGCCCACGGAATCCGGCCAGAACCTTGGCGACCTGCTCAAGCAGAAGCTGGAGGAGTCGGACTCGGAGGCCGAGGCCTCGGGTGACGACGAGCAGGAAGCGTAGTTCCGGCGCCGCGTACGACGATCATCAGGGAAGGCGGTCAAGCCGCCTTCCCTGTTTTTGGGGCGCACAAGACAACCAGCAAGGAGCACGCGCCGCATGACGCACGCGCACCGTTTCCTGCCCGACCTCGACGAAGAGGGGATCCGCCGGGCGCAGCTCGAAGGATTGCGCCACACCCTCGGCCTCGCGGCCCGATCCCCCCAGTACCGCCGCCATCTGGCCGGCTGCAAGGCCGAACCCGGAGACATCCACAGTCTGGAGGATCTGCGCCGGCTCCCCCTGTCCGACGCCGCGCTGCTGCGTGACGGATATCCCCTGCCCCTCCTGTGCGTTTCCCCGTCCGACATCGTGCGCATCCACGCCTCCAGCGGCACCACCGGCAAGCGCAAGATACTGGCGTACACCCGGCGGGACGTGGACACCTTCAACCTGCAGATGGCCCGATGCTACGAGGTCGCGGGGCTGACCCCCGAGGACCGTCTCCAGGTGGCGGTGGGATACGGTCTGTGGACCGCCGGCGCGGGCTTCCAGATGGGAAGCGAACTCTACGGCATGCTGACGGTGCCCGTCGGCCCCGGGAATCTGGACATGCACCTGCAGATGCTCCAGGACCTGGACGTCACCTGTTTCGGCGCCACCGCGTCCATGGCCCTGCTTCTGGCCGAGGAAGTGGATCGCACGGGGATACGGGACCGGCTGAAGCTGCGCAAGGTGATCTGCGGGGCCGAGACCCGCAGCGAGAAGATGCGGCTGGCCATCGAGCGCAAGCTGGGCCTCGAGGGGAGCTACGACATCGCCGGGATGACCGAGATGTACGGCCCGGGCACCGGCATCGACTGCGACGCCCATCAGGGCATCCACTACTGGGCGGATCTCTTCATCATCGAGATACTCGACCCCAACACCCTGCAACCCGTGCCCGACGGGGAGGTGGGGGAGATGGTGGTGACGAGCCTGCGCAAGGAGGCGTCCCCGCTGATCCGCTACCGCACCCGGGACCTCTCGCGAATCATCCCCGGCACATGCCCCTGCGGCCTTGCCATGCCACGGCACGACAAGATACTTGGCCGTTCCGACGACATGTTCGTCTACCGGGGAGTGAACATCTACCCCGGCCAGGTCATGGAGGTGGTGGGCACCTTCCCGGAACTGGGGGGGGAGTACCTGCTCGAACTCACCCGGGACGAGCACATGATGGATCACCTGACCCTCACTGCGGAGCGGGCGGAGCGGGAGACCGAAGGCGGGGACGAGGCCCTTGTCGCGGAACTGGAGTCCCGGTTGCACCACGCACTGCTGGCCCGCGTGGAGGCGAAGGTCGTCGCCTACGGCGAACTGCCCCGCACCTTCAGCAAGACCAAGCGCCTCATGGACAAGCGCTGACACGTCCTCGGCGGTCACGGCCGGGTCCGCGGGGAATCGGCGGCGCCTGCCGACAGGGGCCAGGCGGCTCGGATCCGACGTGCATCGTCCGATGAGGCGATCGCTCCCTGTTCCGGATGCGGACAGTTCGCCCGCACACGATGCCGCTCCTCGCGGAACGCGGGGGACGCCCGGCCCCGAAGGCGGTCCCGGACGCCCGTCAGACGAAGGCCCCGGACGCATCCTTGCGCTTCAGGCAAGTGCGGCACGTTCCTTCGGGCCATCCTCCGACAAGACCCTCCCTGAACTTCCTGAGTCCGCCCCGGACGACGTCGATGGGCGACGTCCCGGGAACGCCTCCGAGGGCGACGCCTTCCGTGCATCCCGGCGCCCCATGGTAGACGCAGGGACGCAAGGTGCCCATGACGTCCACGTAGACGGAATCCTGCGCCTGCTCGGCGCAGGGGGCCGGGCCGTCCTCCCCGGACAGCGAGAAGTGCAGCCGCATGCCCCGGGCGTCCGCCCGTGCCGCGGCCCTCGTCAGGACTTCCCGGGCGGCGGCGATCCCGGGCCGGCCGTCTTCCGTGAAGGCCTCCCCCGCCCATGCGGCAGACGGCAGATAGTCCAGGGTGCTCGCCACCGCGCACCGCACACCCATCCTCTCCATGATATCCGGCAACGCCTCGGCCTCCGCGACGTCCCCCGCCAGCAGCATGTACGCCAGATGGACGCGAGGCGACGATCCTCCTAGCCCGGCCCGAACCCCGGCAAGGGTCGCCGCGGCCTCCAGCACCTTGTCGAAGGCCGCGCCGGGGCGCGCCCGATCATGGGTTCCGGACGTCGTCCCGGCAAGGGAGAAGGCCACGATGTCGATGCCGCTGTCAACGATGCCTGCGGCAAGTTCCCGAGTCATCACCGTCCCGGACGTCGTCGTGGACACCTTGCAGCCGGCCCTGACGGCGCTCCGGGCCATCGCGAGAAACCTGGGATGGAGCAGTGGCTCGCCCCACCCCTGAAGATGCACCCGGTCGCATTCCAGCAGCAGGGGCCAGAGGGCCGCGAAGACGCCGGCGTCCATGTGCCGCGAAGCGATCCCCGTGTCCGATCCTCCCCTGGGGCAGTATGTGCAACGCGCCCCGCAGGCCGTCGTGACCTCGATCTGCGCCACCCGGAGCAGACGTTCGCGCAATCCAATACCTTCGGCGAGCCTGCGCCAGAGGCCGGGTCCAGGCAATCGGGCCGCCGGCCAGGGCGTCGACGCTTCCGCCGAAGGCGATCCGCCCCCTGCGCTCATGGTCTTGCCTTCTCGCTGCGGTGGCAGGCATGCCACGCAGAGAGGAACGTCTTCAGCTGCAGGGGAGTTGCGATCGGCACCGGGACGACACCTCCGTCCTGAAGAGGGGAAGGGAGACTGCAGGGGGATGCGCGTCCTTCACGTGAGGCGCACCGGAAGCGACGCCGAATCTCTCAGGCGCGCGGCCCATGGGGAGGGGGGAACATGTCCGAGGATGCCGACAGGGCCCAGTCCGGGCTCTGCGAGCCGTCATGGGGTCACGGCGTGCGAACGACAAGCCCGGGCATCCGCAAGGGATGCCATCCGACGGCGGGAGCGGGAATCACGGCATCCCGAGTGCAGGCGCCCCCGGTCCTCGGGCCCGCGGGAGCATCGGGCGGTGCGCGTCATTTTTTGCCGAACCGCTCCTGCTCCCACTTTTCATAGTATTCTGACGCCCTTTCCAGAAGTATGTCTTTCTCGTCCGGCTCAGAATCGTCGTTTTCTTGAATATCCTCGTCACGGGCAAAATCGGGCGAGCAGTATTCCAAGGCTTCACGTGCACGTTTCCCTGTGAGGATCTCGACTTCCTCATCATGTTGCACGGCGCAAAAAATCATACTCTCAAGCGAGAAGCTTTTGTCATCAAAGACGAACATAAATGTATACAGATCATCATTTATAAAATATTTTAAATTCTGCCCGACAAGCGGCTCTTGCGTGCATGTAGAGAAATCATATGGGTTATCGAACAGAAACGTCAGATCTATCATGGTACAGCCTCCCAGAATGTCAATTCTTGGGGTTTTTGAGTTTAGCGAGATTCTTTTTTGATGAAACTTTTCAACTTCAAGGGAATGTTCTTTGGACGGCATGATTTACAATGTAGCACTAGACGGTGAGCACAGATAAAATCTCCTTGTAATTTAATAAAATATTAGATCGATATGTTTTATTGAGGTAAAATTTTACATTCGCATTTCAACTCTATTACTTTGTCTGTTTTACAAGATTTTCCAACGGCGCTTATCGGACTTTCTCTTGCATTTCCAGAGACATCGCTGATTGGGCGTGCCTAGCATCCACGCTCTCCAATAATAATTTTTTACGACAATTTCATAAGTTAGGCAATAGTATTTCTAGAATTTTTAGTCATTTGAATGCGCATCGTTACCACTGGTGACATCATGCAGCCATAGACGACCGAGCGTCGTAATTGGAACGATTCACGGCATTGCTCAACAAATTCCTGGAATTCACGATTGCATGCCCAGACTGTGCAATGCGATTTCCAGGGGGATGCATTCGCATCACAACACCCGGACGGCAATCCGCCGCGGGACGCCAAGCCGACATCGCCCGAAAGGAGCACGTCGCCCACCCGATCCTGCCCCACGGCGCCGGGAGATTCCGCGCATGCGGCGGCGCAGGGCCTATGCCGCCTCCGTCGGCGGGTCGGTTGAAATCTCTTCTTCCCGACGAAAACAGGATACACGAGATGGAGGAATTTCGCCACATGCCCGGAACGCCGCGACCATGGCGGGGAAACGCCGTCGGCGCCTTCGCATGCGTCTGCTCGAGGCGACGCGTTGCATGCCTGCGCTTCCGGATGCACCGGTTGCTCCGGACGTCCTCCTTCCCCTGCGGGGCGGACGGTCGCGCCTCGCCACATGGAAGATCCATCCCGCTCCCGTCGTTACGCCTGCGGATACCGCGGACGGGCGATTGCCGACCCAAGGGCATCCCGCCCATAGCGGCCCGCGCCGGGACGTCACGTCCCCCGGGTGGTTCTCCCCGGACCAACGACCGAGTCGTCGCAAAAGCGGGGGCCGCGGGACGGAGCAACGCACACCGTCTCCCGCGACGACACGCAGGAACCCGGCCCGCTCCTGCCAGTCATCCCCCTCCCATCGGCGCGGTCCACAGGCTCGCATCGTGCACCACAAACCCGCATGGCCGCGTTGCCGCTTGCCGGACGACAAATTTCCCCGGGCGGGAAAAATCCGTTGACTCCCTCGCCGATCCCGGATACCGTCCTTTCCATCCCGCATCCGCGCCCCGGATGCGGCCATCCCCCGGCGCGCCTCTCAGTGGGACGCACACATGCGCCCCCGTCCACGAGAAAAGATATCTTGCGATTCTTCTTCCTGCCGATGCCTACTACACTAGAAATTATCACTTAATCGACAAACCGAAAACGCTTAATTTTTTCAATCTCGACAAAAAATCACTATAATTTTTATCCATAATATATCTCAACGTGACTTGGAACCGCTTTCATTACATCTGAAAATTAAAACGGGAAACAAAAACCACAAAATAACTACCTGTAGGTACATTCGGCAAAGGCGCTACCAGTACTGGTGGCATTTGATCAAAATCGGTGTATCCGATGTAAAACTCAAGGTAGGGTTGCAACATGGACAGAGACGAAGTCATCGAAAGAGCATGTTCTGCGTGTGACGCGGAGATTTCCTTCGGTGAGAACATTGACGCAGAAAATGAATTGATAGCAGGGCTTACCGAAGCCGGCTTTATAAAGGAAAACGATGCTGATGACGATGAGGAATACACATGGCTGAACGAAAATGAAAATGCACTCGCAACATTCATGGAAAAGTTCATAGAAGAAAACCCCGTGATTGACTACTCCGATCATGAAGATTTGATAATGGATCTCGTCTTCGAGTGTGCTGATGCAGATGATTACGACACGTACTTCGACGCAGATGAGTTTCTTGACTTCCTTCTTGAAAATGGATGGGCCCGCAGTATCCCGTTGAGCGAAACATCCAGCATCGTCCAGTGGGGCGAGGAGGCATCCGGGCCGCCAACGGTGGAGGATGTCTCGGACGCGTGGGAGGAATTCGTGGAGATGAAGGAAGAGGAGGAAGAGGAGGAAGAAGAGGAAGTGGACATGGAGGACGAGGAGGAACTGGATGAGGAAGAGGAACACGACAGGGACGTGTGACACCGATGCGCAATGCTAGACTTACCGCAACGTAATCGGGATTCAAAAATTCATGTGTTTTCATATAGAGTTTTCAATCTTCTAACCCACACGGCGCAATCTCATACCTTGCTAATTTTACCAACGAGGATGCAGACATGGCCAAGAAAAAACCGGCAGCAAAGCGAACTTGGCTTCCGAAAGGGACGTCTAGCAAAAAATCACCAAGAGGGACTGCATATCACCGATGGTTGCAGTTCCTTGAAAGAAACCCTGAGATCCAAGATCGGATAAACAAGGATCAAGAGGAGGAAAAGAACAAGGAATTGAGTGACACTGAAAAGAATATGACATCAAAAGAGTCCTAGAAGACGACGCGATGCCGTAGGTCGCCTCTCCTTTGGCATGTTGCTCCGGATGCCTCCAGCATCAAAAAGATGCTACGCCATTCAATACTTGCCTGTGTCCGATTCTGAAGTGCCGCTGCACAAATTTCTGATCAACAGTGATACTTTTCCCTCACTGCAATAAATGAAATTCATCCCTACATGTGACAAAACACTGACACTTCCCCACTCTTCAACACATCTCCTTTCCGCCTGACTCCCCTCCCCAACATTGGCTGCACCTCGCTGAGGTTTTTCATACATACTCCTACACCGGAGGCATCATGGCCAAGGACTACATCCTCTCGCTGGATCAGGGAACGACCAGTTCCCGCGCAATCCTCTTCGACAGGGACGCCAACATCGTCCAAGTGGCGCAACGGGAATTCACCCAGATATTCCCCCAATCCGGCTGGGTCGAACACAACCCCGACGAGATCTTCGACTCCCAGTCCCACGTCGCCAAGGAATGCCTGCAACTGGCAAGGGTCTCCGGCGGCGACATCGCCGCCCTGGGCATCACCAACCAGCGCGAGACCACGGTGGTCTGGGACAAGACGACGGGCGCCCCCATCCACAACGCCATCGTCTGGCAGGACCGCCGCACCGCGGACTTCTGCGACAGGCTCCGCGCCGAGGGGAAGGCCGACGTCATCCGCCGCAAGACGGGACTCGTCCTGGACGCCTACTTCTCCGGCACCAAGGTCCGGTGGATCCTCGACACGGTCCCCGGCGCCCGCCGGAAGGCCGAGGCCGGGGAACTCCTCTTCGGCACCGTGGACACGTGGCTCATCTGGAACCTGAGCAAGCGCGGCGCCCACGTGACCGATCCCTCCAACGCCAGCCGCACGCTGCTGTTCAACATCCACACCGGACAGTGGGACGACGAACTGCTGGACATCCTCGGCGTGCCCCGCTCCATGCTGCCGCAGGTCGCGCCCTCCTCCAGCGTGATGGCCCACACCCATCCGGAGTTCTTCGGGCAGGCCGTGCCCATCGCCGGGGTGGCCGGCGACCAGCAGGCCGCGACCTACGGCAACGCCTGCATGACGGAAGGCATGGCGAAGAACACCTACGGCACCGGCTGCTTCCTGCTGCTCAACACCGGGAAGGCCCCCAAGGAGAGCAAGAACGACATGCTCACCACGGTGGCCTGGGAGACGCCCAAGGGCCGCTACTACGCCCTCGAGGGCAGCGTCTTCGTCGGCGGCGCCGTCGTGCAGTGGCTGCGGGACGGACTCGGCTTCATCAAGGACTCCTCCGAGATGGAGAGCCTCGCCATGACCGTGCCGGACAACGGCGGCGTCTATCTCGTCCCGGCCTTCGTGGGCATGGGGGCGCCGTATTGGGACCAGTACGCCAGGGGGACCATGGTCGGCCTCACCCGCGCGACGGAACGGGGGCACATCGCGAGGGCGGCCATGGAGGCCATCGCGCTGCAGACCTTGGACGTCGTGGACGCGATGCAGAAGGACGCGGGCGTTCCCCTCGCGACGCTGCGCGTGGACGGGGGCGCGAGCCGCAACAACATGCTGATGCAGTGCCAGGCCGACCTCACCGGGGTCGTCGTCGAGCGCCCCACGGTCACGGAGACGACCGCCCTCGGAGCGGCCTATCTCGCGGGACTTGCCGTCGGCTTCTGGGAGAGCGAGGAGCAGCTCGCCGCCCAGTGGAAGCTCGGACGCCGCTTCGAGCCCAACATGTCCGAGGATCAGCGCCGGAAGACGCTCCACGACTGGCACCGCGCCGTGGAGCGCGCCAGAAGATGGCTTGAGGAGTAGGCCCCGGGAAGGCGACATGCCCGGCGTCCGCGTCCGGGACAAGGTCGTCGACGACATCGCCGAAAGAACGCGAGGCGCGACCCCGTGTGGGCCGCGCCTCGCGCTTCCGTTTGGAGCTTTGCCGCGTCCGCAAGGGACGCCCTCGGGCGTCCCGAATCTGTCAGGCTACTCCTGGCCGAGCTGGATGCGGGTGAAGCCGGTCACCGTGATGGTGTCCCCGACGGCCTTGGCCGCCTCCTTGACGATGTCCGAGACCTTCTTCTTGTCGTCCCGGATGTAGGGCTGCTCCAGCAGACAGACCTCCTGCTGGAACTTGCGCACCGCGCCGTCGGCGATCTTGTCCACGATGGCGTCGGGCTTCCCTTCCTCCAGCGCCTTCTTCCGATAGACCTCCCGTTCCCGGGCCACGACCTCGGGGGGCAGGCTTTTCGCGTCCAGGGCCATGGGGCTGGCCGCCGCGACCTGCATCGCCAGGTTCTTGGCCAGCGCCGCCACCTCGGGCTTGCCGACGTTCGCCGCATCGCCGCACGTCAGGGTGACCAGGACCCCGATCCGGCCGTTGGCGTGGACGTAGCTGCCCAGCACTTCGTTGGGGCCCGCGCTGGAGTGCCGCTTGAACTTGCCGAGCTGCATGTTCTCGCCCACCGAGGCGATGAGCTGCGTGAGCTCCTCCCCGACGATCCCGGTCAGGGCCTCGGCGTCCGCCGGGGAATGCTCGAGGACCGCCTCGGCGACACGTTTCGCCATGTCCTGGAACTGGTCCCCCCGGGCCACGAAGTCCGTTTCGCACTGGAGCGCGGCCAAGGCCGCATGCTTTCCGTCCGGGCTCATGGTCAGCACCACGAGTCCTTCGCTGGTGGCCCTGCCGGATTTCTTCGCGGCCTTGGCCATGCCCTTCTGGCGCAGCCAGTCCACCGCCTTCTCGAGTTCGCCCTCGACCGCCACCAGGGCCTTCTTGCAGTCCATCATGCCGGCGCCGGTCTTGTCTCTCAGTTCCTTCACTAGCTGGGCTGTGATCGCCATCGCGTCATCTCCGCCGATGTCCGGCCCGTCGGGCCGGGAAAGAATCCATCATACAAAGGGCAGCGCCGCCTCGTCGGCGGCGCTGTCCTCTCGCAACGTCAATGGAAAGCGGACGGCCGGGACTATGCCTCGTCCTCGGGGGACGGTTCCGGCTCTCCGGCGTCGACATCCCCCTCCGCCTCGGCCTCGGCGGTCCGCTGGAGCGCGGCCTCGGGGTCCCCGCCGTCCGGGCGGTCCTTCGCCTGGTCGGCGCCGTCCATGCAGGCTTCGGCGAAGGCCGTGACGAAGAGCTTGATGGCCCTGATGGCGTCGTCGTTGCCGGGGATGATGTAGTCTATGAGGTCCGGGTCGCAGTTGGTGTCCGTCACCGCCACGATGGGGATGCCCAGCTTGCGGCATTCCCGGACGGCGATGTCCTCCCGGTTGGGGTCGATGACGAAGGCGATCTGGGGGAGCCGCTCCATGTTCTTGATGCCCCCCAGCGTGTCCTCCAGCTTGCGCATCTCCCGATCGTGCAGGAGCCGCTCCTTCTTCTGGTAGCGGTTGATGGAGCCGTCGGCGAACATGCCCTCCAGCTTCTTCAGCTGCTCCACGCTCTTCTGGATGGTGGCGAAGTTGGTGAGGGTGCCGCCCATCCACCGGTTGGTCACGTAGAACTGTCCGGCCCGGCTCGCCTCGGTGGCGACGGCCTCCTGGGCCTGGCGCTTGGTGCCGATGAAGAGCACCTTGCCGCCTCCGGCCACGGTCTCCACCACCTTGTCGTAGGCCACGCGGAAGAGCTTCACCGTCTGCTGCAGGTCGATGATGTGCACGCCGTTCCGCGCCCCGAAGATGTACGGCCGCATCTTCGGATTCCACCGCCTCGTCTGGTGGCCGAAGTGGACGCCGGTCTCCAGCATCTGTTTCATGGTAACGTAGGCCATCGTTCCTCCGAAAGGGTTGCGCCTCCACCCCGGTCCCATCGTCAACCGGCCTCCCCCGGGGACGGCCGGCACCCTTGGATCGCGCCGGGGTGTGTGTTGTTGGACCTGCCAGCATACACCCGTTCCACGGAGGATGGCAAGGGGAAATTCCCGGAGGCGCGAGATTCCGTCTCTCCTCCGACCTCCGACCACGTCGTCGGGGGAACCTCCCGTCCGCGCGGTTCCTCCGGATCCGCCGGAACCTGCCTCCTTGGCGCCCTTCGCCCCCGGGACG
Source organism: Desulfovibrio sp. (assembly GCA_031272715.1). Taxonomy (GTDB): domain Bacteria; phylum Desulfobacterota; class Desulfovibrionia; order Desulfovibrionales; family Desulfovibrionaceae; genus Desulfovibrio. Next base: position 4,044 of record JAISTH010000097.1, on the reverse strand, counting down.
ACGGCAAAAAAATTTCCCCTGGACATTTCGTGCGCAAGGGCGTACGTTTCGTGGGCATCGGCATCGCACGGCCAACATCCCCCCTCGCCTCCATCGCGACGCCCCACGGCATGGGCCAAGGCCCGCCAAACCCCTCGCCCCACGCATGTTTTCGGAAAACGACCTCGTCTTTTACCCTGCCCAGGGCGTCGGAAGGGTGGAACACATCCAGAACAAGGATCTGGGTGGCGTGTCGTGTCTGCTGTACGTCGTCAGGATGCTGTCCAACGATGCCACCCTCCTCGTCCCCGTGGACAACGCCGACAAGGTCGGGCTGCGTTCCCTCGTGCCCCCCGAGACGGCGCGGACGATCCTGGACGGCCTGTACAACGACACGGATCGGCCGGTCCCCGGGGGGCAGAACTGGAACCGCAGGTTCAGGGAGTACACCGACCGCCTGAAGCAGTCCGATCTCGAGACCTTGGCATCGGTCTTGCAATTTCTGCTGGTGCAGGGCAAGACCAAGGAACTGTCCTTCGGCGAACGCCGTCTGCAGGAGCACGCACTGGATCTCGTGCTGGGGGAGTTGTCCCAGGTGCTGGACATCCCCGAGGCGACCATGCGGCAGGAGCTCGTGCAACGCTACATGCCGGCAGGCAAGGAGAGGCAGGAAGACGGCCAGGCCGCCACGGTGGCGCCGCGGCAGCCATCCTGATCCCGAGTCCCCGATCCCCCGAAGCCGGGGGAGAAAAACTTCCGGAACGCGCATTTTTTTCTTGCAATGGCGCGCAAGCTGCGATAAGCGCAGGCCACACGTCACAGACACGTCCTCTCCGCTCTCTGAGACCCGCCCACCACAGCCCCCCACGCGCTGGACGCAGCGATGCGCCATCGCGTGCACCATACACATACCAACTTCCAACACCGGATCGTTATGCGCAAGAAGAAACCCCCCCTGGTGCCGTCGCCCGACAGCGCCATGAGTCTCACGGACCTGAAGACCAACAGCATGCAGGAACTGATGGTTCTCGCCGACAAGTTCGAAGTCGAGAACGCCAGTTCCATGCGCAAGCAGGAACTCATCTTCGCCCTCCTCTCCAACTGCGCCTCCCAGAACGGCGCGATCTTCGGCGACGGCGTCCTCGAGATCCTGCCCGACGGCTTCGGGTTCCTCCGCTCCCCGCTGTGCAGCTACATGCCCGGCCCCGACGACATCTACGTGTCACCCTCCCAGATACGCAGGTTCTCCCTGCGCAAGGGCGACGTCGTCTCCGGCCAGATCCGCCCCCCCAAGGAGGGCGAGCGATACTTCGCGCTGCTGAAGGTGACGCAGATCGGCTTCGCAGCCCCGGAACTGGCCAAGAACCTGGTCCTCTTCGACAACCTGACGCCCATCTATCCCGATCGGCAGCTGGTGATGGAGAACGGGAAGGACAACCTCTCCAACCGGGTGATCGACATCATGGCCCCCATCGGCTGCGGCCAGCGCGGGCTCATCGTCGCCCCTCCCCGGACGGGGAAGACCATCCTGCTCCAGTCCCTGGCCAACGCCATCAACGCCAACAGCCCGGAGGTCTACCTCATCGTGCTGCTCATCGACGAGCGGCCCGAGGAAGTGACGGACATGGAGCGGACGGTGAAGATGGCCGAGGTCATCAGCTCCACCTTCGACGAGCCGCCCCAGCGCCACGTCCAGGTGTGCGAGATGGTGCTGGAGAAGGCCAAGCGTCTGGTGGAGCGCAAGCGCGACGTGGTGATCCTGCTGGATTCCATCACGCGGCTCGGGCGGGCCTACAACGCCGTCACCCCGTCCTCGGGCAGGGTGCTCTCCGGCGGTCTGGACGCCAACGCCCTGCAGCGGCCCAAGCGCTTCTTCGGCGCGGCCCGGAACATCGAGGAGGGGGGGAGCCTGACCATCATCGCCACCGCCCTGATCGACACGGGCTCCCGCATGGACGAGGTGATCTTCGAGGAGTTCAAGGGCACGGGCAACATGGAGATCTATCTGGACCGCCATCTGTCCGAGAAGAGGATATTCCCCGCCATCGACATCAACCGGACCGGCACGCGCAAGGAGGACCTGCTCCTGTCGGAGGACGTGCTCAACCGGGTGTGGATACTCAGGAAGATCCTGGCGCCCATGGCGTCCATCGACAGCATGGAATTCCTGCTGGACAAGATGCGGCCGACGAAATCCAACAAGGACTTCATGAACGCCATGGGCAAGTGAGCGGACCCGGAGGGTCCGCTAGGCGAGAGGCTTCAGGGCCGCGAGGGCCGCGGCGTAGTCGGGTTCGTTGGTCATCTCGGGCACGAGCTGGACGTACGTCAGCGTGCCGCTCGGATCCACCACGAACACGGCCCGGGCCAGGAGCCGCAGTTCCGTGGCGAGCACCCCGTATCCCTTGCCGAAGCTCGTCGCGTAGTGATCCGAGAGGGTCTCCACGCTCCCGATGCCGGCCGCGCCGCACCACCGGGCCTGGGCGAAGGGCAGGTCGCAGCTGACCGCCAGGATCCGTATCCTGTCGGAGAGGCTCGCAGCCTCCTTGTTGAATCGCCGCACCTCCATGTCGCACACCGGGGTGTCCAGGGAGGGGACGGTGAGGATGGCCAAGGCCTTGCCGGGATAGCTCGCCAGGCTCCTTGGCGAGAGGTCGTTGGCCAGGAGGGAGAAGTCCGGCGCCTTCGCGCCCTTGACGGGCAGCTCGCCTTCCAGGTGCAGGACGTTGCCCTGGAACGTCACCGTTCTTGCCATATGTCGCTCCTTGCTCTTCTGCGCCGGCCGTGAACGGGATCGGCGCGGTTCCGCGGTCGCTTCCGGCCCCCCGGCCGGATGCGCAAAATCTCTCAATGGACGTGGCGACCGCCCTCCCAGACGAGGGCGACCCACTCCCCTTCGGTCACGATCCTGGCGGGTCCGAGGCCCTGTCTGCCGTATGCGGCCTCCACCTCCCCGGCCTGCCGGGAGAGGATCCCGGACAGCACGAGACGGCCGTCTGCGGCCAGCAGCGCAACGATGTCCGCGGCCATGGCGATCAGAGGTCCTGCGAGGATGTTGGCCAGGACCAGATCGTAGGGTCCTTGGGCCAATTCGAGGCTCCCGGATTCCACGCGCAGTCCCGTGACGCCGTTGAGGGCCGCATTGGCCCGGGCGTTGTCCACGGCGACCGGGTCCACGTCCAGGGCGAGGCCTTGGAGGCCTTGGGTGCAGCAGGCGATGGCGAGGATTCCGGACCCGGTTCCGAGGTCGAGGAAGCGGTCTTGGGGGGTGATGCCGCCGGCGTCCAGAAGATCGGAGATGGCGGCGAGCACGAGTGCGGTCGTCGCGTGATGTCCGGTGCCGAAGGCGCCGCCGGGTTCGACGAGCACCCGCGTGCGGCCCTCGAAGCCCTCCTCGTCGGCCCGCCATGGGGGCAGCACCACGAAGCGGCCGCCGCAGGACACGGGTTCGAAGAAGACCTTCCAGGCGGCCAGCCAGTCCGTGGCGGGAACCTCGTCGAGGGCGGCCTCGACATTTGGGGCGAGGGAGCGCACCCGGTCGGCCACGCCCTGGAGGAAGGCGGGGTCGTCGCAGTGCACGACGAAGCGGGTCCGGCCGTCCGGGGGGGACGCCCCGGCGTCTCCCGGGATGGGTTCGACATCGTCGGCGCCCTGCTCCTCCCAGCCGAAACTGACGAGTCCGGCCAGAAGGCCGGAGACGAGGTCGGCGTCCCCGGGCGGGGCGGAAAGTTCAAGGCGATGCGTCGACCGGGGCGTGGAGGCGCTTCCGGTTGCGGGAGTGGCTGGGGATGGGGGGGAGGAAGGGGATGAGGCGAGTCCGGAACGATGCTCCATGGGGGGAGGACTACCTCCGAAGACGGCCCGCGTCAAGGGGCGTCCCTGCCGGGGAAGAGCCGGGCGGGGAAGGGCCGGGGAGGACGGTCCTTGGCCTTTCGCAGGGCGGGGATCAATACTGCTAAGTTATCGAGAATCGCCTAGGTACGTATAGCTTTCGGCCGATAGGCCCCAAGCGCACCCCACCTCCGTCACCCCCTCCGCCCCTCCTCTCGAAGACGCCGACCCGGT
>JAISTH010000015.1 GCA_031272715.1 Desulfovibrio sp. | reverse complement strand
TATAATTTACAACTACATTTTTATAACTTATTCCCCCATGCTTATCTTTATATGTCAGCTCAACTAATGGCGGTTGGTAGTCATTTTTGTCCAACATTTTTTCCATGCAGTTGAATATATAGGGGATGGCACAAGGGTCTTTTGCTATCTCATCTAATCTTTGCCTTACAGTTTCACAACTTGGCACACCACCAACTAACTGTAACGACAATGTAGTAAAGTCATTCTGCCCACGTAGCCGCTCAGTATAAACCCAAATCCGTGACGCCCTGCCGCAAGGTCACTGCGTGCATGTTGACAGTCCCGCCGTCCCCGACTGTCTCGAAATCTGGCTTGGTGGTGCCCCCGTGTGGGGTGACCATGACAAGGATGATGACCTTGATGTCTTTGTCGTAGTCCCTGACAACGTGAGCCTTGACGGATTGGAAGACGCTTTGTATGGTTTACTTGATGCCAATAAATTTGGCAGAAGGCGGATGAGATTCATTGCGTTCAAGAAGACACGCTTTGACGAGGTGACAATTGAAAGCAATAATAACGACAGACTGAAACAAGACGGTGTATTGTTGTATGAGAACGAAAGCTGATATCAAACATCCGAATATGAAGATCAAAGGAGCTTTCATATGAAAGAACTAAGTCTTATAAATGACTACTTGCAAACATTAAGCAAAAATGAATGCATCTCTAGACTCCCGATGCATTGCAGATACTGCAATGGTCTGCGTGCGTCCCTCCTTGGTGAAATAAAGGAAAAGACCGACGGCGACAAAAACATCTTGTTGCACGATATTTCTTTCGAAGTCGATGAACTTTGCGAAGACGAGTACTTTTACGACGATTGGTATGAAGGAAAGCAGCCCGACTTCTCTGGCGTTTCCTTGAAAATGCAGATCCTTTTGAACTCTGGCAATGCAGACGTGCTCTTTTCCTATGGCGATGAATTCCTGCAAAAGTTAGACGATCTCTTTCGAGACGAAAATGTATCTAGTTGTGGAGATACGGGCATCGATAGTTGTTGTGAACTACTTGTCGATGCCATGAAAAAATCGAAACTGTCAGGAGCACAGAAGATTTTATGGGCAATTGAGAAATCGAGTGCTTGCACTCAATGCTACGGCTCTGGCTGCAAGATTGTTGAATATACAGATGAAAAACTTGCGGAGAGTGCTTGGAGCGAAGTTGCCGACACACTCCTTGATGGGTTCCATAAGATAGAAAGTGAAGACTCGGATGCTAATAACTCATCAAGAAGATATTATCCGATGAGGGATTGGTTGATCAAGGCATTGGAAAATTCCGGGAGGAAATCCGAAATCATTCCATTTTGTGAAATTGAAGCCCGTTGGGCAAATAGCTATACGGATATCGTCAGGCGTCTTATTGATGACAAGAAATATGATGACGCCATGAAATGGGTTCAAGAAGGGTTATCAAAAAAAGAGGAAATTAGAAAAAACGATGTCGATCAATTGCGCAATAGCATGATGGAAATCTACCAGCACCAGAAAAACTGGCATCCCCTGCTGCTGTGCCAAATTGAAGATTTCGTAGAATACGCATCTGTAGGAACATACAAATCGTGCAAGGACACTGCAGAAATGCTTTCCTTGTGGCCGAAGTTACGCAAGCCTTTGATCGATTATGCCGAGAAACGGACGCTTCCATGGAAGCATGCAGATTGGCCATTCCCTGATTATTCCAATGAGTCGATGAAAAGTGCTATGATCGGTCACAATGATACAACAAGAGTTGGCATTGCTCTCTTCGAAGAGAATGCACAAGATGCCCTTGAATGGCTTGATAAACTTACATTATCAAGAAGTCCGGACACTGAATCGACTTTTAAATCTGTAGCCTTGTTGGTGCATACGCAATTTCCTGAGCGTGCACTCGCCATATGGAAACTCCTCGCAGAAAATTCTTTTAAGGATTCACCTAGTTATCCCAGAAGCGCACGCTACATGCAGGAAATCAAGTCGCTGATGTTTACGATGAATTTGCAGGAAAAATGGAGAGACTATTTGGAAAATGTTCGGAAGGAGCACTGGAGAAGAAGAAATCTCATGCAGGTCCTTAAAGACTTGTGACAATAGTGCGTTGAACAAAATTTCAAAAAAATCACTATGCATCTTGTTTGAAATTTCTAAGCAACGATCACTTCAAGATTCAGGAAGGCTTTCGAGAGCGACGGGATCGGCGAGAGCGTCCGTTTTTACCGGCGGGTGCGTAAGGACGCCGCGGGATCGAGGCACGGGGCGGCAATGGTCGATCGTGCAGGCGTGACGCGTCATGATGGGGAGGCGGTGCTTAGGGAATTGTGCAAGACGCGGGGAGGGCCGATCCCTGACGGCTCTTCGGACCAGGGCGAAGACGATGGATAGATGACGGCCCCCGAGTGTTCCGCAGGCATTGGCGATTCTATGATTGGGGCGGACAGCGTCGCTCCATCCCCGCATCCTCTCGCGCAGTTCCCGTCTCCCTGTGATCGCATGCCGCCGGTGACGCCGATCGAGGCGTTTCGTCTCGCAGGCCCGCCGCAACGCAGAGTTGCCGTGCGGCAAGAGATGGAGGACCCTCCCGGCGGACGGCGGCGTCCGTCTCCCCGCCCCGGCCCGGGACCTGTCCCGGCCTGATGGAGCATGGAGGGCGGGGCCCGATGCCGATGTTCTCCCGTCCTTGTGGGTGCCGCGGAGAAAAAGCGGGGGCGTCGGGGCGCCTCGATTTCCCTGCCGCGATGCGGGACGGCAAAGGGCTTGACATCCCTCCGCCCTTGGTCTAAGGTCGTTTCTTTCGCGCATTTGGCAAAGGCGTCAGGGTCCGGAGGGCCGATCCCCGGAGGCGGGCAACCCGCCGGAACACACAGGAACATCCAAGGAGGCTGCGTTTCCTCCCCGGCCTCCGCCGGGGCAACCGCGCAGACGTCGATCATGAGCAAGGCCTGCGAATTCTGTGGCAAGAAGCCCCAGGTGGGCAACCTCGTCAGCCACTCCAACATCAAGACGAAGCGCCGCTTCAATCCCAATCTCCAGCGCGTGCGGCATCAGACCTCCAGCGGCGCCGTGCAGACGGTCATGGTCTGCACCCGCTGTCTGCGATCCGGCAAGGTGGTGAAGCCCCTCGTCGGCCACAAGTCCTGAGACCGTCTTGTCCCGCGTTTCCAAGCCCCGCCAGTCCTCTGCCGGGGCTTTTTCTTCCTCGCGCCCCAGGCAGGCCCACGGCTCGGGCGGTTCCCGGCGCAACTACGGTTGGGGAGGGCGGAGAGCCCCCGACCCTTGGGGGACGCACAGGGGGCCTGGGGGATGGGCCATGCGGCGCAGGCCCTTGGGGCTGAGTCCTTACTGGCGTCTCATCACGGGGCCGGAGGGGCTCAAGGATCACGTCCAGAGGCGGGACTGGCCCCTTGTGCTCACCGCCTGCGGCATCCCCTACCAGCTCAGCGTTTTCGAGGGGCGGGACCATCTGTATGTGCCGGCCCTGCTGACGGAGAAGGCCTGGGCGGAACTGGGGGATTTCAGCGGGGAGCGTCGGGGCGGCGTCGTGCGCCCCGCCCATCCGCCGCTGCATCCCAGGTGGGTGCCCGCCTGTCTCTTCCCGCTGATGCTGCTGCTCTGGAACGGCTGGAATCGCGGCAGGATCCCCGTTCCGGACTGGTTCCCTCCCGTGGGGACCTGGGATGCCGTGGGGGCTCTGGACACGGTCCGGGTGCGCATCTACGGGGAATGGTACAGGACGGTCACGGCGCTTGAGCTGCATGCGGATGCGGGGCATCTCATGGGCAACGTCGCCTTCGGGATGTTCTTCCTGCCTTTCGCGGCCAGGCTCGTGGGGGCGGGCAGGGCGGTGTGGCTGACGATGCTGGGCGGGGCGATGGGGAACGGGGTCTGCGTCGTGCTGCGGAACTCCGCCGTCACGAGCATAGGGTTTTCCACGGCGCTTTTCGCGTGCATGGGGTTGCAGTCGGGGTTCATGGCCTGCACGGGGTGGAACAGGAAGAGCTACATGATGCCGTTGGTGGCGGGTGTGGGTCTTCTGGCGATGTTGGGGGCCGATGGGGGGAACACGGACTACATGGCCCATGTGGCGGGACTCGGGTGCGGGATGGCGCTGGGGGCCTTCGAGGCCTTGCGGTTGCGCAGGGGGTGGCCGGGGTTGGGGCAGGTCGCGGGGTATGTGGCGGCGGCGCTCCTGCCTTTTCTTTGCTGGCTGGCGGTCCCGCATTGAGGGGTGGGGCTTATGCCGACGTGTCCCGCAGCATCCCTTCGCGGACTATGAAGCGGGTCACTTCGTCCACGCCTTCTCCGTCGCGGAGTTGGGTGAAGACGAAGGGGCGGTCCTTGCGCATGAGGCGCGCGTCCCGGGCCATGACGTCGAGGCTGGCGCCGACGTAAGGGGCGAGGTCGGTCTTGTTGATGACGAGGAGGTCGGAGCGGGTGATGCCGGGGCCGCCTTTTCTGGGGATCTTGTCGCCGCCGCTCACGTCGATGACGTAGATGGTGAGGTCCGCGAGGTCGGGGCTGAAGGTGGCGGAGAGGTTGTCTCCGCCGCTTTCGATGAAGACGAGTTCGAGGCCGGGGTGGAGGCGGGCGAGGGAGTCCACGGCGTCGATGTTCATGGAGGCGTCTTCGCGGATGGCGGTATGGGGGCAGCCGCCGGTCTCCACGCCGACGATGCGGTCGGCGGGCAGGCAGTCGTGGCGCAGGAGGAATTCCGCGTCCTCTTTGGTGTAGATGTCGTTGGTGACCACGGCCATGTTGTATCGGTTCCGGAGTGCGAGGCAGAGGTGGAGGAGGAGGGCGGTCTTTCCGGAGCCCACGGGTCCGCCGACGCCGACGCGCAGGAGGCGGTCCGGTCCGGGAGCCGGGGAGGGGGAGGTAGGCATGGTGGTCTCCAGGGGCGTTGTGGTGGGGGTGTCGGGATGGCGGAGGGTATCATGGGTGGGTCGCTCGGGCAAGAAGGGGGCGTGAGCGGCGTTTTGCGGCAGATGGCGTGAGGTGATGGGGCGAGAGACCTGTTGGATTCAGATGAGTCTTGGGTGCGTATCGATGTCTTAAGCGTTGTTTCGGGGATGCCATAGGGATGGATGATGGCGTGACACTTCTTTATGCGTGATGTGATGTGCTTTGTTTGGCAGGGCAAAATCTTATACGGGGAAATATTTCAATATATCTTTTGCGACATTTTGCAAAGTTGCAGAAAATATCAATGGCGTGCACAGCAGATATTTGCCAGCATATTGAAAATAGCACGGCATGATTTCAAGTACACCATTATTATCGTAACACTCAGTAGGAATTCGCTCAATCCCTTCATGGCATCCAATGCAGGGCAATATGTGGGAGACGGACGTGCATGTGGAGATATGGCTATGGCGTGCATGTGGGCAATTCTGACAATCTGCAAAAAATCGATACGCCGACTTCTCGTGCAAGCCGCGCCGTCTCCATGAACACGTCACAATATACTACTGCTCTCGGGCGGCTCCATCCCTTCCGGAACGCAGCGGCCTCACCCATCTTCGTCCAGTCCCTCGGCCTCCCCAAAATTCCTTCCATCCATTGCCCCGTCGCGCTCCCGACCGCTGAGGCCGCCGTTCCCGTGGGTCTCGTCCGCCATGCGGCCGGGGCTTCGCCCTTGACAAGCCGGCCGCCATGAGGCATGATCCCCGGCGGGCGCATCCTCCCGGGAGGGACGGCCCCATGGCCGTCCCCCCTTTGGGCCGTCCCCCTGTTGGGGGCGTCCCTCATTTTGCGCGTTCACTGCCCGCCAGGCAAAGCCTTCTGGAAGTCCGGACGCAGACGCCGCTTCAGCGCCTCGGCATCGGCGCCGGCGCCGCTGGCCACGGTGACGCCGGGACGCCAGTGCCCGAAGCCCGCGTCCACCGACGCCAGCCCGTACGGGGCGGTTGCGGAAAAACCGTACCCGACCGCGCTCCTGAGCTTCGAGACGGCGTCCATGGCATACCCCCGCAGCACGAGGCAGGCCATTTCCAGAAAGTCGGCGACCCGGACGTTGCCGCCGGGCCAGAAGCCGTCGAGGATGCCTCCGAGGCATCGTTCCAGGAAGCTCTCGTCCACGGGGACGACGGTCTGGTCCAGGATTTCGGCGCTGCGCGCCATGATCTGCCTCGCCATCGCCGCCCCGGCCTCTCCGGCGCAGGGGGAGCAGTTGGGCCAGACCCCCTGGGGGACTTGGCCCCCGCCGCATTCGGCGGAAGTTCCGCCCCCCGTCGTCGCGGCGGGAAGGGCGTCCCGGGGGATGAGCGCGAGAAGGCAGACGAGGGAGAGGGCGAGGGCGAAGGTGCGCACGGTCATGACAGGTCCTCCGGTGGTTCGGCGCCCGGTCGGAGCGCCGTGGCGATGGTCTTGAGCCGTTCCTCGGAGAAGACGCGGGACAGGATGTCCAGCTTCGCGGCGCTTCGCGCCCGTTGCCGCACCACGTTCCACGCGTCGACGGGATCCAGGGGGACGTTGTCCCGGAAGCTTGCGAGGAGCGCGCCGTGATGCGGAGGATGGCTGCGTCCGAACTCCTCCAGCATCGCGAGCGTCCTGCTTGGGGCGACGGCCGCGGCCTCGGCGCAGAAGGCGCGGATCGGATCGGTCCCTGCGGGGATCCCGTCCGTTCCCGGGGGGTTCGGGGTCGCGTCGTGGGCGGCGATGTTTTTCTCCGCCGGGCCCGGGGCGTTCCGGTTCTGCGGGTCTCCCGGGTCTGCCAGGGTCATGGGGGTGGCCGGCCGTGTGACGGGCGTCCACTCGGCGCCGATCGGCGCGGGTTTGGTCGTGCATTGGATGGGCATTTGACACATTCCTCCTTTTCGTGTATTGTGACCATACCACTTCTTGGAACAAAGTGCAAGGAGAAAGTTATTTCATGAAAAGCAGGAATTACGGACAAGGGGGCCTGCCGAGGACCAAGGGGGGCCCGTCCAAGTCGAAGGGAGGATCGCCAAACCCCAAGGCACGCGCCGCCGGCGGCCGTTCCGGCCGCTCCGCGCTTCATGCCGAAGCGGGCGGCCCTGACTGGTTGCAGGAGGATGGAGGGAGGATGTACGACAGGGTGTTCATCGCGGAAAAACCCAACATGGGCAGGGCCATCGCCGAGGGTCTCGGCACGGGCGCCCGCCGCGAGGGCTTCATAGAGGTCGGCGGTGACGCCGTCACCTGGTGCTTCGGCCACATGCTGGAGCACGTCGAGCCCGAGGGCTACGGATCCCAGTACGGCTGGCCGTGGCGCCGGGAGGCCCTGCCCATCGTGCCGAAGTCCTGGCGGCTGGAACCCAGGCGCAAGGGGAAGCTCCCCGATGCCGGGGTGAACCGCCAGATCGCCGTCATCCGCCGCCTCGTCTCCAAGTGCGGCAAGGTCGTGAACGGCGGCGATCCGGACCGGGAGGGCCAGCTCATCGTCGACGAGCTGCTGGAATACATCGGCTACTCCGGCCCCACCCTGCGTCTCTGGCTGGCCTCCCTGGACGACAGGTCCGTGGCGAAGGCCCTGGCCGCCCTCGTGGACAACGCCCGGTACGCGCCCCTGCGGGACGCCGCCCTGGCAAGGAGCCGCGTGGACTGGCTCGGCGGGATGAACCTCACCCGGGCCATGTCCATCTTCGGCTGGCGCCACGGCCAGAGGGGGGCGCTCTCCATCGGCCGGGTGCAGACCCCCACCTTGAAGCTCGTGGTGGACAGGGACAGGACCATCGAGAACTTCGTCCCCGTGGACCATGCCGTCCTGCAGGCCGAGATCCGCCACAAGGCCGGGAACTTCCCCGCGATCTTCAGGATCCCCGAGGGGATGGAGGGGACGGATCCCGAAGGGCGCATCGTCGACTTCGAGAAGGCCCGCAGGATCGCCGAGGAGAGCAGGGAGCGGCAAGGCAGGATCGCCGCGGTGGAGCGCAAGAAGGGCAAGCGGCAGCCGCCCCTCCCCTACAATCTCTCCGCCCTGCAGAAGGACGCCGGGGCGCGGTACGGCATGCGCGCCCAGGAGGTGCTGGACGCCGCCCAGCACCTCTATGAAGGCAAGCTCGCCACCTATCCCAGGACCGACTGCGAATACCTCCCCATGGAGCAGTTCGCGGACGCCCCGGACATAGTGGCCAGTCTCGGGAACCTGCCGGAGTTCGCCGAGATGGCGGCGGCCTGCGACGTGAAGCGCAAGTCCCAGGCGTGGAACACGTCCAAGGTCACCGCCCACCACGCCATCATCCCCACGGGCGTGCTTCCGGGGGCGAAGTTGGGCAATGCCGAGGCGAACTGCTACAGGCTCATCGTGCGCAACTATCTCTTCCAGTTCCTGCCCCCGGAGGAGTTCCAGACCGCGAAGATCTCCGTGACCCTCGACAACGGGACCAATTGGGAGGCCAACGGGCGCATCGTGCTGGATCCCGGGTTCACGAGATTCCTCGGCGGAGGCGGGAAGAAGGGGAAGGGGGCCCGTTCCGGGACGGACGGAGAGGTCGACCGGGACGATGACGGCGAAGACGGGGCCGCGGATGGAGGCGGTGCCGGTGGCGAGGCAGGGGCGCTGCCCGACGTGAAGAAGGGGGACGCCTGCGCCAGCGGCAAGGTGGATGTGTTGAAGAAGCGGACGACGCCCCCCGCCCGGTTCACGGAAGGCACGCTCATCGACGCCATGAAGCATGCGGCGCGGTACGTCACCGACCCCGGGGCGAAGTCCCGGCTGAAGGAGACGTCGGGCATCGGCACCGAGGCCACCCGGGCCGGCATCATCGAGACGTTGAAGCAGAGGAACTTCATAACCACGGCGGGGCGGAAGGCCCTGCTATCGACGGATCTCGGGCGGTCCGTGGTGGATCTCGCCCCGAAGTCCATCGTGGACATCGCCAACACGGCGGCGCTGGAGGATCAGCTTCTGGACGTCGCGGAGGGAAGGCGGGCGTTTTTGGACGTCGTCACGGACTACAGCACGAGGTTGCAACCGATGATCAATCAGATATTCGAATCCGATGGCAGCGCCATGGGCGAGAAGGGCGGCATGGGCGAGAAGGGCGGTTCCCGAAGGGCCTCGGGAGGCGGTTCCGGAGGGGCCCCGGCCTCCGAGCACAAGTGCCCGAAGTGCGGCCGTCCCCTGGCGCGGCACGAGGGGAACCACGGCCCCTGGTGGGGTTGCACGGGCTTCAGGGAAGGGTGCGAGTACAAGGCGGCGGACGAGGACGGCAAGCCCGGCCGTGAGCGCGCGCAGGTCCAGGTGTCCGACGAGCACATGTGCCCGAGGTGCGGTCGTCCCCTGGCGCGGCACGAGGGGAACTACGGCCCCTGGTGGGGTTGCACGGGCTTCAGGGAAGGGTGCGACTACAAGGCCCGGGACGAGGACGGGAAGCCCGGTCGTGAGAGTGGCCAGGTCCAGGTGTCCGACGAGCACATGTGTCCCAGGTGCAATCGGCCCCTCGTGCGCAGGGAGGGGAACTACGGCCCTTGGTGGGGATGCACGGGCTTCAAGGACGGGTGCGACTACAAGGCCCGGGACGAGGACGGGAAGCCCGGCCGCGAGCGTGTCCAGGCCCAGGTGTCCGAGGAGCACAAGTGTCCCAGGTGCAATCGCCCCCTCGCCCGGCGCGAGGGGAAATTCGGTCCCTGGTGGGGATGCACGGGCTTCCGGGACGGGTGCGACTACAAGGCCCGGGACGAGGGGGGGAAGCCTGGCCGGGAGCGGGTCCAGGCGCAGGTGTTCGAGGAGCACAGGTGCCCCAGGTGCAATCGGCCCATGGCCCGGCACGAGGGGGATTACGGTCCCTGGTGGGGATGCACGGGCTACAGGGAAGGGTGCAATTACAGGGCCCGGGACGAGGATGGGCAACCCGGCCAGGAGTGGGCGCGGCCCCAGGTGTCCAGCGAGCACAAGTGCCCGAAGTGCGGTCGTCCCTTGGCGCGCCGTGAGGGGAACTACGGCCCCTGGTGGGGGTGCACGGGTTTCCGGGACGGGTGCGACTACCGGGCGCAGGACGACAATGGCAGGCCGGGGGAGGCGAAGCCCGGCGGTTGGGGGCGGTAGTCCCGGAGACGGAGCGCGGCGAGGCCCTCGGCCGATGGATGCGTTCCGGGAGTCGATGGTGGGTCGTCCCGTGCGGGTGATGCACTGATCTGCGAGGAGGGAATCGAGGCCGGGCCGGAGCAATCCGGCCCGGCCTTTTTGCGTCCGTTGGCCCGTTCCCGAAGTGGCGCCGTTCCGGAAGAGGGCGTTGTTCCGGAAGAGGGCGGGGCATGGGCATGCTTGGGATGGGGACGTGCCGTGGCCGCGCCGGGAGAGGGTGGTCGCAGGCGAGGGGACTTGGGGGCGAGACGCCCTCGCCTGGGCATGAGGCACTTTGGCTTGGGCATGTGGCGCTGTTGGGGTGGCCCTTGGCGATCTCAGGCATGGCAGGCGATGCCGGGGATGCACCGTTCTTGCCGGGCACTGGAGCAGCCAGGGGCGGATTGTGGCAGCCTCAGGCATGGCAGGCGATGCCGGGGATGCACCGTTCTTGCCGGGCACTGGAGCAGCCAGGGGCGGATTGTGGCGCCTTCAGGCATGGCAGGCGATGCTTGGGGATGTGGCGTTCTTGCCGGGGCACTGGAGCAGCCAGGGGGCGGATTGTGGCAGCATCAGGCATGGCAGGCGATGCCTGGGGATGTGGGGTTCTTGCCGGGGCATCCGGAGCCGCCAAGGGCGGATTGTGGTCCCTCTGGGCATGGAAGGCGATGCCGGGGATGTGGGGCTCTTGCTGGGGCATCCGGAGCGGCCGGAGGCGGATTGTGGTCCCTCTGGGCATGGCAGGCGAGGCCGGGGATGCACCGTTCTTGCCGGGGCGATGGACACGGTCAGGGGCAGGCCGGGACCCTTGCGGGAAAACCTGCCGGCGGGGCATATGTGTCGGGGATGGCCCCCATGCCGGCTTAAGGACGTTGAGGACCTGTCGTAGGGGTGTCTTGCCCCTCGCTGGCACGCTCCCCGATGTCGTCCAGTCCTTCCGGAATCCGCCGCCGGTTCGACGCCGTTCCAGGTCCCGCCTTGGACGCCCCGGGGCGTCCTTGCCATCTCTCCGCTGCCCGTGAAGCGATCCCGGGGGATCGTCCCGTCCATCCTTCTTTGAGGATGGCGGAAGCCACCGTCCCCCGCGGCGTCCCACTGCGGCATCCCCATCGCGACGCCCCGCCCGGAGGCGTCCCTTCCCCCGCCTCCTCTCGAGGAACCTTCCTGCCCTCCTCCTGGCCCCCCTCCTGGCCTCCTCCATGGACCTTGTCCCTATGGCCGCCGTCTCCCGCACCCACCGTCACCGATTATCATTTCCTGCTATTCAAGAAAAAGCTTGCAATTTTCCCGGAATTGTGGCATGCTCGCCTTTCGGGGCTAGGACGGATGCCGGGCAGGCCCCGGCCGACGCCCAGGGCGAACCCTTGCGCGTCCCCCGTCTCCGCCCCCCGGGGCCGCGTCCCATGGCCGCCATATCCCCGGCAACCGCAACCCAAGGAGTCCGCCATGGATCCCAAGGTCATCGAAATCCACCACATCCTCGACAGTCTCGCCGATCTCGCGGACCCGGAGCACATCCTCCCCGCCGCCGATCCCGAGGCACTCCGCCCCTCCCTCACCGGGGCGGTCCTGGCCCTGATCAGGCAGGTCCTGCCCGGCGTCCGCTTCCGCTTCCTCCAGTGCGACCTGGATGCGGCGGACGTGGCAAGCGTGGACGGGCTTCTGCCGCTCCTCCTGTGCCGGGCCGGAACCCTGGCCTACGACGTGATCCCGGAGAGCGTCGCCGGGGTGCGGATCGAACCTTGCCCCACCGCCCTTCTGGGCCTGCGGGCGGTGCCCGAGTCCCCATCCATGTCGCTGCTCCTCCCCGTCATCATGGACGTGCTCCTCACGGCCAGGGACCTGGCGTCGGCCAAGGCCGCCGCCGGTTCCGACGCCCCGCCGACCGTCCTCGACCTGGACGTCCTCCTGCCCCCCGAGACGACAGTCCCGGATGCCGCAGGCGGCGCATCCTCCGCCCCATAGGCCCCGTCCTCGAGGCTTCCCCGGCGTGACGACCCTCCCCGCAGGGCATCCCGTCCCAGCGAACCCTTCCCCGCAACCCCCCGCAAACCCGCCCCCATGGCCGTCCGGAGCCACCCGCCATCTTGGGCTTGACATTTCCGGAAATAACTGCTACATTTCCCACTATGAGAGAAAACACTAATTTTGCTCCAAGCAAAGGAGTCGCCATGAACATGATCAGACCTTCGGTCGGCCCTTCGGTGCGTCGCATCGTCACGGTCACGGAGTTCATCGAGGACGCCGATGGCAAGGCCGTCGCCATCAACGGCGTCACGTTCCCCGACGGCAGATCCGTGCGGGTGCTCCCCCCGCCGCCCCCCCAGACCCCCGGCACCTCCGCGCCCCTGGACTTCGAGGCCTGCCGCCAGGGGAACACCTTCCGGGGACCCGACGTCCGCCTCGAGCCCGGGGGCGTGCTGCAGATCAACTGCATCGACCGCGGCGCGCAGCTGGATGCGAAGTGGCTCGCCATGATGGCCAGCAACGCCGAGGCCGCGAAGCGCAACCTCTCCTTGGGCCACGGCTCCCTGGCGCTCTTCATCCCCGAACACCTGCGCAAGCTCCACATGGAGACGGCGAAGGACACCCTGGCCAAAAACCCCAAGGCGAACTACTACGAGATCGCCAGGGCCTACATCGGCGCCGTCAAGGGTGAGCCCTGCTATCGGGGAAGCTACCAGGGCTTCGATCTCCCCGGGATCTTCCGGACCGACCCCGGGGACCTGAAGGGGCGGCTCATCTGCCACTACGCCGAGGAGCGCTTCCGCAGGGTCGCGGTGGAGGGCAGGAGCTTCGAGCCCATCTCCCCGGGACTCATCGTCAGGGCCATGGACGATGGGGGGCGGGTGACGGCGGCCCTGCATATCCAGCCCGAGCACCTGTACAAGGAGGGCCTCTCCACCCCGGACCAGCGGGCTTCCTACGTGGCCGAAGTCGTGCAGGACCAGCTGCAGGGCGAAGGCGTCGTCGCCTACGACTGCCTGCCCTACGACCGGAGACTGGTGTCCCGCTTCAGCCTCACCAACGATCCCGAGCGGGAGTGGACCATGCGGGGCATCCTGTCCCTGGTGAACGCGAGACGCAACAGCTCGGAACTCGTGGACGGGCAGCACGAGATGCGGGCGTTCCGCGCCGCCGCGACCTTTGCCGGCAACGGCATGGTGACGGACGTCGTGGTGCCCACCGGGGAGGTTCCCGTCGAGGCGGCGCGTCTCACCCAGGACGGATCCTTGATGGCCGAGGCCCAGGGCGGCCCCAGGGAACTCCAGGGCGACCGGGATCAGGACTTCTGTCCGAGGGTGGCCCCCCGCTGACGCATCGGGCATCCTGACGGCGGGGCGTCCAAGGATCGCGCCGGCATCCTCCAAGGCATGGGCCTCGAGGATGCCGGCGCGACGTTTTTGGAGGAGGCATGTGGTGGGGCGCGCCAAGGCTGCGTGCGCCACGGGCGTCTCGGCTGAAACGACCTTGAAAAAAATCGCAAGGCAGGCGGGACTCGAGCGGGACGGACGAGACGGGCGGAAGGGGCGCGCCTCACGAGGAGGCGCGTTCCGCGGCCCCGTTCCTCCCCCAGACCCTGCCGAGGCGCAGGAGCCATTCCCGGTACGGCACGAAGCGTCCGTGGCGGAACACCTGCAGCCTCCAGGCCGAGGTCGTCCATAGCGCCGCCCCGGCCACGGCGAGACACATGGCCGAGACGCAGTGGACGGTCCGCAGGAAGGCCGGCTGGGGCAGGAGCAGCTGCAGGCAGCAGTCCGCGAGAAGGAGCAGGGTCAGGGCGGCCCCGGCGAGACGGCGGCGCCGCAGGCCCATGGCGGCCGCCTGGAGGGTCTCGGGGGTGTCGACGCCCCAGGCGGCGAGGACGTCCCGGAACGGGAGGGAACGCATGCGTCCGGCCTCCTCGAGGTTCCTCTCGAGCAACTCCCGCCGCTTCTCCCCGTCCGGTCCCCGGGGCAGGGTCCTCGCGAACGCGAGCGCATCGTCCCATCCCGTCCACGCCTTGACGCTGTCCGGCAGGAACCTGGAAAGTCCTGTACCCATGGGTCGTCTCCTTGCGCCCCGCACGCTTCCGGGGGAAGTCCCGTGTCGCGGCGCGGCATCGTTTCCGGAAATTATAGACCATTTTTCCGGAAATTGCAAGGGGGGGCGGTCCCGTCCGCATGGGGAGCCGCCGTCGCCAACGCCATCGAGACCGATGCCGACAAGGGCGCTTCCACGCCCGTGAAGAGCCGCCTCTTCGTGCTGGACAAGCGTTCAGACTTGACCGTGGCGCTTCCACGCCCGTGAAGAGCCGCCGGCAGCCCCCATGCCGAAATCCTCCCCGCCCTCGTCATCCTGAACCGGCCCCGTGCCGGGTGTCGCCGTTCGTTATTGTCAATGCAGGGCAATGGGCGGTGCGGGCAGAAAGAGCGGCTCCGGGAGGGAAGGGCGGCTCCAGAAGGGGAGGGAGGCTCCGGGAAGGAGGAACGGCTCCAGAAGGGGAGGGCGGTTCCGGGAGTGAAGAGCGACTCCGGGAGGGAAGGAGGCTTGGACCGGACAAGCAACGGAGAGAACCTGCGCGGCATGTCACGTCGGCGCCATCCACCCCCCCCCCGGGGACGGGCAAGGCCGTCCCCGATGTCCCCCCATGGGCCCGGAGGCGGCCGTTCCATCCGGCGGTCCATCCTCCCCCGGCGACTCCGTCATTTGCCCCGTGCCAAGGCATCGCGCTCTCCGGCCTTCTCCGGCACCCCCGCCCTTGCGCCCATATCCCAGGCCCTGCGACGCGCCCGGGGATGCGGGGCTCGTCCATCCCCACGTCCCGTCCCCATCCGCCTCTGGCCCATCCCTCCATCGCCATCCCTTTGCGTTTGTCGCCACCCCTCGGCTTCCCGAAGATCGGCCCGATGTTCCTGCAACGAAGCGTCCTCGACTCTCCCCCCATCCCTCGAAAGGCCATGCGCCGCTCCCGTCCCGGACCGTCATCCGCCATGCCCCCGCCATGGCCATTGCCATGGACTTCTGCCGCGTTTTTTTGCCTCGCGCCTTCAGCATGGATGTCGCGACATGCATCTTCGCCACGGATATCCACCAACGATCGCCTCGCCGCGAACTCCCGCCGCGGTCATCCGCCACGCGTCCCTTCGACGGACCCGAACCGCCCCCATCCCCCCGAAAAAACACGCGCCGCCGACGACTGCGCTTCTTTCCCCCTCCACGGAATTCCACCCCCCGGACACCTCCCTCCGACACCCTCGAACGTCCCGCGACTCTCATCCCGCAGTCCGCGCAAGAACGGGACGCAAAAGACACGCCCACATCCATCGAATGCCCCGCAAGAATCCCCGCCCTCACCTCCGTCCCCCACGCCCCGCGCCTTCCCTCCCGGCCCCAAAACGCCCGGCGTTTCCGCCATCCCTTTCGTCCGCACCCCATCCCTTCCCCTGATCCCCCGCTTGATCCAGAAAAAATTTTCGGTGGAGTCTGAAACACTGGACATTTTTTTTTGCTTGGGATAATGGCAGTCCCTCACGGTGCAAAGGGATGTCCTCTGACCCCCGCAACCCCCTCCGGGACGCACCGCCGGATTGCGGGACCATGCAGGGACGCCGGCGCTTCCCAGGGACGGCGTGCCCTAATGCGCAAACGTGACAAACCTTGGCTCAAAGCCTTCGCGGGGAGGGAAGATGGATCTGGGAAAAAAGCCCAATCTGGAGCAGGAAGGAAACCCCCTGGTGATGCCCGAGCGCTCCGCCAGATCGTTTCCCGTGCTCGTGGTCGTGGTGCTTGCGGTGGTTCTCGTGGCAGGCGTGGCCGGCTACTTCTTCCTGACCGGCCAAAGCAACCCGATCCTCGGCACCTGGAAGGTCGACATCGTCGAGAAGCTTCCTGACGGCCAGTACAGGCCCACCATCGACCTCGGGACGATGACCTTCACGGAAGAGGAGATCATCGTTTCCAACGCATCGGGGGAGAAGAAGTTCAAGGCCTTCTACAGGGTCGCCGAGAACGGCAAGGTCTGGTACCTCAGTCCCGACGAGGGCAAGACCTTCAACGCCGCGGAGTTCAGTGGCAGCGACGAAATGTTCTGCATCTACAACAACCAGCTCGTGCGCTTCGTGCGTCAATGGTGACGGCCTGATGCAGTGAAGGAGGGGCGCCGCCGCTCCCTGCGGACATGCCGGTCCGGAGTGGAGAGGGCGTCCCGGCGATCCCCGTCGGCGTGCGCGACGGTCCCGTGACCGTCTGGCGCCCGGGATCGCGCGTTTCTTGCGGATGCGGGGAACGGGACCGCGAAGGCCCGCCGACTCCCGCGGAATGTTTGCGGAGGGGGGCGTCCGCCCGGGCGGGCGGCGGGATGCGCCCCGACGTCGCGGACCATGGGGTCCGCACGGATCCGCGGATCGCATCGGACCGGCCCGCAGGCGGGCCGGCAGAGCGTTTCGTGCAGCGCGCCCATTTGCGATTCGCGGAGGGATCCCTTGGAATTCGTCAACGGCAATCCGACCGAACCCTCCGGGCAGGACGGCGCCCGGGCGCGACACGCCTCCCGTCGGCCGGATGTCCCGTCGCGCCGCGCCCCCACCGGGAACGCGACAAGGCGCGGAAGGCCGGATTCCGAAGCCCTCATCCTGGCGGCCCGGGCGCGCATCCCCTGGCTTGGCGAGACCGTCCCCGGCCACCCCCCGAAGGCGTGCCGCGACTCCTGCGGCCTCGTCCCGGGCCGCGACGCCCTGGCGTCCGGACGACCGGGGGCGGACGCCTACTGGCCGCGCCCCATCAACGGCGACCGCCTGGATCGGGAAGCGGCCTGCAACGCGATTCCCATCTGCGACCTCATGCCCTCCGCGGCCGTCCCCACCTCCCGCCCCCACAGCGAGGCCGGTTCCGGATGCCTGCGCCGGGGAGCCGCGATGGACGCCTGCCCCCGCGCCGCATCCATGGGCCGCTCCGACGCACCGGGAAAAAATTGCCGGTGCGGGTCCTCCTCCGTCGAGACGTCGGGCGCCCACGACGACAATTCCCCGACGCCCTCCCGGCCGCCGCAAAGGCCCGCACGGCCCCGCCCCTCCTCCGTCCCCCTGGGACGCCGGAGGTGCATCGACCTCCAGGGTGCGATTCTTGCAAGGGCAGGGACTTGCACATCCGCAACCCGGGAGGTAGAAATGAGTGCACAGGCGATGCGGTCGATGATGTTCGGAACCCTCGTCCACTCCGACAGATGGGGCGTCACGGAAGAGCCGCGCCACCGCGGCAAGGGCGGGGAGTCGGCGTTCCGGCGCCACGGCCTGACCGTCTCCAACGTGCTGCGGCTCGGCTGCGTCCTCGCCATCCCCTGGGTCGTGGTCCACTGCGACAGCGGCGACGCCCAATACTGGGGAGGGGTGCTGCTCGCCCTCTTTCTCGTCATCGCCGCCACCTACGTGATCCACTGGCTCACCGCCCCGCCGTCGGGACGGGATGACGGGATCGACAGCGACGATTTGTTCCCGGACAGAAGCGGCCACGTCTCCGACTCGTCCCCGGGAGGAAGGGGAGCCGCCCGACACGGGAAGTCGCCGCGCCTGCGGGGCAGGCACGGCCTCGATCACTGATCCGGGTTCCGGTCCGCCCCGGGGGGCTCCCCGAGGAGCGGTTCCGGATGCGACGCGGGACGGCGGGAACGCGCCCGTCCCCGTCGTGGCGACATCGTCCCCGGGAGCGCGGCCGCAGGGACGCAGTCCCGAGGTTGCAGGCGACGGGGGAGGAGGGCACCACGACCCGGCACGATTTCTCGGAACTGCACGACGTCTGGACGCGTCTGGCGCTGGAGTCCGATCAGGCCGACCCCTTCTGCAGTTCGGACTTCTGGCAGCTCTCCTTCTGCGAGACTCTGGCCCAGCAGGCCATCCCCACCGTCGAGGAGGCGGCGGGGAACATCATCGCCTTCTCCCAGTTGTGGTTCAAGGGCACCCTGAGGATGCTGCTGCCCTTGGAGACCGACTGGTGCTTCGGCTGCCCCCTGCTCGGCAGGAACGCGCCGGAACTGCTGGCCGAGACCATCGCCTACATACGGCGGCAGTGCGGCGATTTCGTCTTCCCGGACATCGCCGTCAGCGCGGTGCGGCCCAACAGCGCCCTGCTCCGGGAGCTTCACGCCCATCTGCGCAGGACCCACGACTTCTTCCTGTACAGCCGGGGGGCGCAGTGCTCCGCGTCCCTGGAGGGGGGCCTGGACGGCTTCCTCTCCAGAAGGTCGGGGAACTTCAGGCAGAAGATCAAGAAGTCCTTCAGGCTCGCCCGTGAGAGGGGGGTGGAGTTCGAGCGGGTCCTTCCCCTGACGCCGGAGGAGGCGAAGGGGACCTTCGATCGTCTGATCGCCGTGGAGCTGACGAGCTGGAAGGGGCTCGGGCATTGCGGGATGGCGGAGTCCCCGATCAGGAACTTCTACGAAGCGATGCTGCGCAGGCTGGCGGAACACGGGGCCGGGCGGGTCATTTTCGCGAAGCACGAGGGCGCGGACATCGGCTTCATCTTCGGGGGGAAGGTCGGCGGCATCTACCGGGGGCAGCAGTTCAGCTATGCGGACGACTGGAAGCGGCACTCCATCGGGAACCTGATGCAGATCGAGAAGATACGGTGGCTCTGCGAGGAGGGTGCGGAGCGGTACGACATGGGGCCGATCGTGGGGCCGAAGATGGAGTACAAGAAACTCTGGACCGAGATGGACCATCCGATCCAGACCTGGATGCTGCGGGCGAAGCCCGGCAGGGTGCTCTGAGGGGGCCGGGGGCGTCCCGCGGGAGGGTCTGCGAGGGCGCTGCGCGGCCCGCATGCGAGGGAACGGGCATCTTCCAGGCCACGAGTCGGGACGGGGTCTCGAGGGCCTTTACGGGACCTGGACGGGCTTTTGTCCCTGGGGGACGGGGCAGGGATACGGGCGTCCCCGTCGGTTTTCGAAGACGTCCCCGCCTTGCCGCCGACCGCGTATCCGGCGGGGCGTCCCTGCAGGTTCCGCGGATATCGTGGCCGCGCCATGTCGTCCTTGGGTGCGTCCTTCCGGGGAACGATGCCGCCCGATCTCGCAACCGGGCCGTTCCCCCCTCCGGCGCATCCCGGATATCCCCCTTGTCCGGCAGATCCCGGGGACGGACGCACCCCTTCCCATCCTCCCGCACCCCGTCAAGAGATCGACGCCTCGGACCGCTTCGTCTTCCATCCTGCGTCCGGCCTTGCACGCCATGGGACGGGACGGCCCCTTTTCGTCCTCATGCGCTTCGGCAGAGGACCGATGGTCCGGACCGCTTCGGCTTCGCATCCTGCGTCCGGCCTTGCACGCCCTGGGATGGGGCGTACCCCCTTGTCCTCATGGGCCTCGGCAAGGGATCGACGCCCCGGACCGCTTCGGCCGCGCATCCTGCTACAGGCTTGCATGCCCGGGACGGGGGTGACCGGGCGTTGAGCCAGCAGGGCGGATATCGCGTTGCTTGCCCCCAAGCCCGCATCGATGCCGAGGGATCCCATCGGGGTCCGCCCTCATCGGGGCGGCCCCCCAAGACATCCTCCTCATGGCTGATCCCCGCAAGCCGTGCAATGGCGCGCGCAGGCGGACATCCCCATGCCCCCTTCCTCCCGACACTCACCTGCGAGGGCCGCGGCCCCCCTCCCGGAGGCCGGAGCGGCCCTGGGGCATTCCAGTCATCCCCTCCCTCCGGGGATGCCTGCCCTCGGTGACGGTCCCGATGTCGTGAGGCCCGGAGAAGGACTCCCGGGCGCCTCCCGGCCTCGCCCCTCCGTTGCCTCCCTGCCCCGACCGTCCATCGTCGCCCACCCCGGCCATCCTGCCGAGTTGCGTCGCGGTCTGCCGATAGGTCGGCATCCCCCGGTACCTGCCCGCCGCCATCACGTCCCCCACCGTCTGACGCTCCCCATGGTCGCCGAGATTGGCAAGCAATTGCCCGACCCAGCGTATGATCCTGTCCGGCATGACCGTGGCGATCTCGAAGACCTTCCACGTCAGGAGCCCCACCGTGACCCCGAGCAGGATCATCAGCGCGATGGCCGCCCCCACGCCCACGTTCCCTCCGGCGACCGCCCCGATGGAGTCCATGTAGGGCGTGAACAGGACGCCGAGAAGACTCCCCGTCCCATGCATGATCATCATGCAGCAGAACATCGACAACACCAGCAGCAGGGGCCTGAGCAGGATGGAGAGGAAGAGGGCGTATCCGGCGCGGCCGCTGACCCCGGCGAATCCGTCCCCCTCCGGCAGGCAGTGCCCCACGAGCCATATCGGGGCGGCCACCACCGCCTCCACGCACAGGACGATCCACCCGGTGATGCAGGCGACCCACGTCAGGAAAGGGATGGCCGGGATGATGTGGGCGAAGAGCCACATGGCCATGGCGAAGGGGACGATGACGACGAGGGCCAGCGTCATGACGTCGGCGAGGGTCCCGGTGATGGCCCCGGACACGCCGTCCGCAAGACTCGACGCGGCCTTCCCCACCTTCGGCAGCCAGCCCACGACGTCCCCCAGCGCCCGGACCCCGCCCGCCAGCGCCTGCGCCCCGTTCTTCGCCGCGACCATGGCCATCAATCCGCCCTCGCAGGCGTTGAGGGCGGACCGGGCCATGCGGGTGATGCCGAGGATCGCGTCCGGAGTGCCGTCGATGGCGTCAAGGGCGGCCCTGGCCGGCAGTTCCGTCAGGTCCGCGAAATACGCCCAGATGCCCGTGGCGGCCTGCCCTCCAGCCTTCTTCAGGACGATCTCTCCGTCCCTGGCCGTGAAAGGCGTCCCCTGCACCCTCGCCGTCACGTCCGCCAGGACGCGGACGGCATTGGTCGCCCAGTCCGGACGGATCACCTGCATCTGGGCAAGGGTCTCCATGTCAGGGGGCAGATACGCGGTGTCGTCCTTCATGGCGCTCTCCACCTGGGCGTTTGCCTCGGAGGCTATCCAGTAGAAGGATCCCGCAAGGAACCAGCCCCGCTCCCTGGCATGCTCCAGGAATCTCGCCATGTTCCGCTCCCGCGTCTCGTCCCCCAGAGCCGCGATCTTCCGCATGGCCTGGACGTACGCCGCGGCGTACGCCTGCATGGCGGAGGCCGCCGCCTGTTCGTCCCCCTCCCGGTAGGTCCTGTCCGCGACGCTCCTCCCGAGGGGCTGCAACCCCTCGATCAACGACGCCACGACCTCCTTCTTCGTCTCGTCCAGCTTCCGGGCCAGTTCCGGAGACGCCGCACCGGCCTTGCCGAAGCGGAATCCCCCGAAATCCCCCGGCGACAGCCCCGTCAGCCTGCCGCCCTCGAAGGAGCCGCATCGGTCAGGCACCGGAAGCAGAAGCACCCAACTGGCCCCCTCGTCCTGCCATTCCATGGCCGCGGCGTAGCCGTTGCCCTCGGCGGCGCCGGGGAACGTGCAGCCCCCGGCGGTGCCTGCGTACTGGATCAGGGTCGCCGACAGGGCCGCCCCTCCGACGATGGCCGCGGCATCGTGCATGTGGGGCGAGGCGTTGCTGGGCGCCGTCACGCCGTAGCTGGCCACGTATTCCAGCCCCCTGTTCCACACCGTGTTCGCCTGGTCGATGGAGACGCCTATCCCCGCGAGGATCAGCAGCTGCATGGCGTTCAGCCCGCCGAAGACCGGGGTGATGGCGGCCAGGGAGAAGGAGAAGCGTATCGGCACCCAGGGGGAGGAGAAGCGGCCCGCCAGCGCCTTGCCCTCGTGGGCGGCGCCGATGGAGCCCGCAAGGGTCGTCATGATGATCATCCAGGCCACCGCCACGGCGCAGGCGGCGTTCAGCACCCCGATGATGTCGCAGATCAGGGACGGCCCGTCCCCGCCGAGAACCGCCGAGGGGATCAGGGATGCCGCCCCGGAGAGGTTCTGCCACCCCTTGCCGAAGATGCCGTCGAGAGCCTGGGAGGACTGCTCCCCGTCATTTTGTTGGGACACGGCGGGAAGCGCCTGGTGGACGGCGGCTTCCGCCGTGCCCATGGCGCCCGGGGCCGGGACGAGGAGCGCGAGGGCGACGACGATGCCGAGGGCGATGAGGAAGGGGGACCTGGACATGGGGAGACCTCGTGGCGTTTGATCGTGGGGGACCGCCTTCGCGGTCGGATCTTGCGGGACGGGCGTCCCGGGGGGGCGGGGTTTTCATGCGCATGATGAAAACATAGCATTATTTCATGGAAATTGCAAGAGGTGATTTGGTGCCGGGATATCGTTGAAGGAGGCGGGTTCACGCATGATGAAAAAAATCAGGCACGGGGTGCGACCAGGAGGTGAAACCCACGACATCGGTGGTGGTGGCTGATGGAGACGGCTTTGAGAGTGGGCGTTGTCGGGGAGATGTTTTTTCCCGAGAATCGGGAAATCGTTTGGGCGGCATGACACTGGCATCGGCTGCCATGGCGACGATTGCGTCGAGGCTACGGTCTGGCGCATCGCTGCGGCGCATGTGTTGGCATGTTTCTTGCAAATGATCTGCGCACGACTTGCCGGGGCGTTCAGTTCGGGCGGGGATCGGGAGGACGTCCCACGGCCTGCCGCGTCAGGAACCTCCCCGGCCTGCATGAGCAGGCCGGCTGCGTCCAGGTCCCGTTTCATCGCCAAGTTCAGTGCCCATCCGAACGTGCCGGTCCATGGATAAAGGCCCTGAAATGGCCATGGCGGGGAGGCGACCGTCCTCCAGTCTCCCCGTTCCCGAGGAAGGATCCGATCTCGGCTGTGCCGATGAGGGCCCGTCGGGCTTCCATCTCTCCATCTGAAGGGCGGCCATGTGGCGGGCGTCCCGGCATCGGTCCGCGCGGGACGGCGTCTGCCCCTGGCGATGCCGGATGGCGAGGATCGGATGGACGACGATGTCCGAGGACGTGGACATCATGGACATCGTCCGCGTGACGGGCGATTTTCCCAGTGGCGGCCTTGGCGCCCGGCGGCAGCCTCGGGCCGCGGACGGGGCGACTGTCCTTGCAGCATCGAGGCGCTTTGGCTCGAGAGGCAGCGGCAGGCGAAGTCCTCCGCTTCCCTGCCCGCAACGCAAAGGCGCCACGCGCCTTCTGCACATCGCTCATCGCCGCGCCCGTTTGGCGCACTCCACGGGACGTCGGCACCCCCGATGTGGGTGTCGAGACGCTTTGTCGCATAGGAACGTGAACGTGCGCGACATGGGCCGGGAGGCGGCATCGCCAACCCGCCGCATATGGCGGTATTTCCCGTTTTGCGCTGGTCCAGTGTCGCGTGAAGGTTGTGCTGGTGATTTTCGGAAAAGCACCAACCCAATCAACGGATCAGAGTTGCCTTGCACGGCGTCTCCCTGCGGATGACGGCCTGTACGGCGGAAATCCCGAGATTGCGGACGTCGCGACGACAGTGGACCAGCCGAGTTCCGAATGTGGAAAAAACCGTTGGCGGCCGTCTATCCTTCGACATCAATTTTTTCCCGTTTCCCCGCCGTGGTGGCGGCCGGGAGAAAAATATCCGGAAGGTGTTGACATTCCAATCGTCCTTGCGTATGCTGCATTTCCGCGAGCAGACCTCGGCTTTCCCAGAGCCGGCTGCCCAGCGACACAGCCGCACGTACCCACACAGCACGTACCCACACAGCACGTATCCCCAACAGCGTCGTATCCCCAACAGCGTCGTACCCACACAGTTTCGTACCCACACAGTTAGGCCTACAGGCGGGAAGGGCCGGGACTTGCGTCCTCGACCGCCCTCCAAGGCGCGAGCCTTGTATGTGGTCCCCTTCGTCGTCCGCGTCCATGCGGGTGGATGCGTCCATCCGCATGGACCGATGACGGACGTGCCACGGAGGATACGGGCCTCGGGCCCCTGCAGGTCGTTGACCCTTCAGGTGTCCTCGTCGTCTGTCCCCTCGGAGGCGACCTGCACGGGAAGTGACGTGATAAGCTTCGGCGGCGATCTGGACAGCAGGAGGGTATTCGGGTACAAGAGTCAGAGTGCGATACCCCGGCAAAAACAGACAGTGACGCCATCAGAAGACGCGAGGCGGCGCAGAGCCGGGGGATCGGGGACTTGAGTTGGCCGGGCCGCCCTCCTGAAGCGCTTGCCGCGGCCGCAGGTGACTCTCTGGACACCCCGAGGACGGTATCCGTGCCTCATGCGTGCCGCGAAGACAGCGGAATCCTGCCCATGACGCAGATGAAAGCCGGAGACGCTGCAAAATTTTCTAAATCGCAATGATCCCTTACGTTGCGGCAATTAACGGCAGCAGAATTACGAACAGACAGGAAGAGGTTACAATGAGCAATGCACCACAAAATCTTGAGAACTCCCTCAAGATCGCAGACAGCCCACATGACGCCTATTCCTCTGTCACGTTTTCCCAAGAGGAATTCGCGAGTCCGTTGTTTGAGATCATTTACGACGGTAACTTGGATCATTTCGATCTCGACACGCTGAAGAACCGACGCTCAGTAATCTCTACTGGGCTCATGAAGCAATTCCGGCCTGACATCATCTTGACGTGCCTCGTGACCTTCGCCATCGGCGTGCTCGCACCCTTCATCTGGGAGTTCAAGGCATTCGACAGCCCGTACACCATAGTGCAATTGCTTGATTACTACGCGGCGTATATCCATACCTACAGGAGGAGTATCAAGAAGGGCATAATGCTATGCCCATGTGTCACTCTCATTATGCACGGAGCGAGAAAAGAGCTCGTCGATCTCGCTCAGTTTTGCCGCATCAAAGATCCTACGGGACTTTTTCGTGCGCCTTTACTCAATATTAAAATTTTTTATTTATCTGAAATTTCAGATATGTTAATTGACAAAGGATGGCCTTGGACTTTTCCAATATTTGTCATGAAGTACTACGACCACTCTGATATTGTGAATTTAATGGTGGAAAAGTTTACGGATTTGTTAACCAATCATAACAAGGATGGCATTTTCAGCGATCCGATAGCCAATGCAATGCTGTACATTAGTACAGTTCGTGATTTAGAAACTACGGATGAGATTTCAAGAAACCTCATTCACATTCTAGGAGATTTGGACATGGAACTCGACCCAAGAATTCTGAATCGGACCCAGAACTTCTATGCAAAAACAAAGCAGGAAACCCGGCAGAAAACCCTGCATGAGTGTCTCCTCCTCGCCGTCGAGAAACGCTTCCCCACGGCCCCTCAATCCCTTAGCACCAGCATACTCGGCATCCATGAATCAGATCAATTGATGTCGTTGATGAACGAGGTCCTAACATCCGGGTCTCTTAACGCCTTCACGAATGCCGTGGACGCGACCCTGCAGCGACAGTCGCAGGGAGTGTAGCGGATGCCCTGAGCGTTCCTCATGATGTGAGACGGATTGTCTCACATCGGGGATATGGTACGGCCGCTATTTGTGGCAGTTGAGGAGCGACTTGCGTTTCTGCCAACTATCTTTTTGTGTATAGTCGTTTGCTCGGAGCCATTCGCTATCGTTGATGTTTCCGATGCCAAAACAGCCTCCCTGGTTAGAGAATCGACATGCACAGATGACGTGCATAAGACTGCGGGTAAACGTAACAGACTACCCGGGATACGTGACTGAGGCCTGATGGCAAACAAAAACGTGCGAACGAAGCAAGGATCGTTCACGAAAACTTAAAGGTAAGTTTCTTCTGTCGCTCTGATTGGAAATCGTCTACGTCTTGGGGGTATTAACATGGCACTCGGCACAACAATTCAAGAACATCGCAAGAACTTGGAAGAGATAGTCAGACAGAAAATTTGGTATGAAGCTTGGATTGAAGCTTGGATTGAAGCTTGGCAGGAGGGCTTTCAAGAGGGCTATCGGAAAGGTTTGCAGGAAAGTCTGCTCATCTTCGTCGTCAATCGCTTCCCCACGTATCCTGAATCCCTTAAGGACAGGATACGTAGCATGCACGAATCCGACAAATTAAAAACGTTGATGGGCGAGATCGCAACATCTAGGTCCCTTGAGGATTGCATGAATGCCGTGTATGCGACCCTGCAGCGACAGTCGCTGGGAATGTAGCGGATGTCCTGAGCGTTCCTCATGATGCGAGACGGATTGTCTTACATCGGGGATATGGCAAGGCCGCTACTTGTGGCAGTTGAGGAGCGACTTCCGTTTCTGCCAACTATCTTTAACAAGGATTGCTTTTTCAGCGATCCGATAGCCAATGCAATGCTGTACATTAGTACAGTTCGTGGTTCAGAAACTTTGGATGAAATTTCAAGAGTTAGACGCTTTACACGCCATGATTACGTTTTTGCTGCAATATACCCAGAAACTGTCCTAACACTGAGATTTGCTCTATGCAAACGCGACTTGTCATTTCTCCTATCGAACTCACTCCATGGCCATTGTGACATCACGCGATCCCACAGCGTGCAAAAATTTTTACTTTTTAAATATCATTAAGGGCTAATGATAGGGGGTTTACGCAATGTCGAATTTACAGCCAATAAAGATCGACACTTACGATTTCAAGGTGATTCGAGAGACAAATTCCATTTACGTTGATAAAACGCAATATCTCGTAAAACTTTTTGGTAAAAGTACACGAGTATTCTTTTCCCGTCCGAGAAGGTTCGGCAAGTCGCTCATGATAAGCTTGCTCGAAAATCTCTATCTCGGCAGAAGAGATCTGTTCAATGGACTTGCGATCGAGGGTCATCTCGATGATCCAATTTTTCAACCGCACCCCGTCATCTACCTTGACATGTCATCGGTCTCCACTGACGAAGGAATTGATGTATTTAGAGGTGAGCTTATTGAAAAAATTAATATAATGGCGGAGAAAAACAATATCAAAGTGAGCAACATTTCATTGGGAAGCGCATTCGAAACCCTCATCTCGCAAATCGCAGAAAGACATGCGAAGCCAGTCATCCTTATTGACGAATATGACTGCCCTCTTGTGGATACATACGATGACCCTACTTATCAAGAGCAAATCCGTAATGTCCTTCGTGGATTCTATAGACGAATTAAGTCATGTGATAAATATATCCATATCGCCTATATCACGGGCATAAGCAAGTTTTCTAAAATTGGAATTTTCTCTGCGGCTAATAATATAGTAGACTTCTCAACAAACCAAGATTACTGTACGATGTTTGGGTATACGGATAAAGAAATTTTCGACAATTTTTCCGACTATTTACCAGAAACTGCAGAAGCACTGAATATGAACGTTGAAGGGCTCCTCACGAATTTGAAGGCATACTACGATGGCTATACGTTCTGTGGAGAATCTTCAGTATATAATCCCGTCTCTGTTCTTTCATTTTTTTCAAGCAGACGATTTAGGGACTATTGGATTGAAACTGGCAGTCAAGAATTCATAGAAAAATATATCTCCTCGAGAAATGTAAAATTTGAAGATTTTGACGGCAGTGAATACGAAATCCCCTTTAGCCTTGTTGAGTCACCTGGGGAGATAACGCAATTGCTTGAACCGGCACTTTGTCTTTATCAGGCTGGTTATCTCACAGCAAAAAAGTCGGATAAAGTGTTGGACTACTACCTGACGTATCCGAATCAGGAAGTACGGACGGCTATGCTTAGATTAGTCAAGCGTAATTTCTTTAGTTCGAAAATTGAAGAGTCACAGCAGATAAAAGAATTTAGAAATAATCTATTAAATGGTAATTACGCAGGAATTTTTACGACATTTTATCGTGTCATTTCATGGAGTCCGCATGAGGATTTTGAGAAAGCGGAAGCACGGGACGATTTTGCGCTTGAATGTTTTTATAGAGAGCCATTGTTTATTTTTTTGAGGACCGCAGGCTTCGACGTTGACATAGAATACCATGGCAACCTCGGTCAGCCTAACATAGTCCTTCAGCTCCCAGCAAAAACTTATGTTTTCGAGATCAAGGTCTCCAGAACTGGGACTCCTTATGATATTAAGAAAAAGTTCAAGGAGTCTGTTGAACAGATGATAGTTAAGAATTATCTGGGGCCCCATGAAAATCCTGTCCCAGTCTGTTTGACCGTGAACGGAAAGCTTCGTCGCATTGAATACGCTGCCATCGCTGGAGACGTGTACGAATTCGTCCCGCAGGGATTTGATGGACCTCCGGCAACATTCAATAAGATAAGTGACATTAAAACATTTCTTGAGCAATTTGAGGCGGAATCATCAAGATAGTCAATAAGTTGCAATACATGGCTACCTGTGTATTCATGTGGCCCGGCAACGCAAAATCAATTATTTTTTTTTCAATATCACAAGATGCCAATAACATGTTGTGCCCACAATGATGAATTTACAGTAGCCGCGGGAAAGCCCGGGCCTTCAGGCCCGGGATGAGAGCGGCCCAGGCGAAACCCTTGCGGCGTGACCTGGGGGGGCGTGACCCGGCAGGCGGCGCCCGGCCACGCATT
>JAISTH010000018.1 GCA_031272715.1 Desulfovibrio sp. | reverse complement strand
ACTAGGCGCAAAGCGCCGTAGAGCGGCTGATGCAGAGCTAATCCTTGACGTGAGAATAGGAAGACAACGGCCCGTGGATGATGCATGCGCCACGCCTGCGTCCGCCTCACCGGGAACGGCGGGGTGCCGTATGTGCGGGATGCCATTGCAATCAACACGACGCCACAACAGAGCGAAGGCGACACCAATGTACGAAAAATCGCGACAACTCTTCGACATCGCCCGGACATGCATACCGGGCGGGGTGAACAGTCCCGTCAGGGCCTGCGGCAACGTGGACAGCTTCCCCCTCTTCATCGACAAGGCCAAGGGCAGCAGGCTCTGGGACGTGGACGGCAGGGAGTACGTCGACTTCGTGCTCTCTTGGGGACCCATGATCCTTGGGCATGCTGACGACGACGTGGAGCGGGCCATCATGGACGCGGTCCGCCGCGGCACGAGCTACGGGGCTCCCTGCCCCGTGGAGCTGGCCCTCGCCCGGGAAGTGGTGGAGGCCCTCCCCGGCGTGGATATGGTGCGCATGGTGAACTCCGGAACCGAGGCCGCCATGAGCGCCCTCCGCCTCGCAAGGGCCGCGACCGGCAGGACCATGCTGGTGAAGTGCATCGGCTGCTACCACGGCCATGCGGATCCCTTCCTCGCCGCCGCCGGCTCCGGCGTGGCCACGCTGGCCATCCCGGGAACGCCCGGCGTCCCCCCGGCCGTGGTGGCCGACACGCTTCTCGTTCCCTACAACGACCTCGCCGCCGCCGAGGAATGCTTCGACCGCCACGGCGAAGACATCGCCTGCCTCATCGTGGAACCCGTGGCCGCCAACATGGGGCTCGTGCTGCCTCAGGAAGGCTATCTGGAAGGGCTCAGGAGACTGACGAAGGCCAACGGCAGTCTCCTGATCCTCGACGAGGTCATCACGGGCTTCAGGGTGGCGTACGGAGGCGCGCAAAAACGCTTCGGCATCGACCCCGACCTCACAGTGCTCGGCAAGATCATCGGCGGAGGCCTCCCCGTCGGGGCCTTCGGGGGCAAACGGCGCTACATGGAGATGGTCGCGCCCCAGGGGAACATGTACCAGGCGGGGACCCTTTCCGGGAACCCGCTTGCCATGAGCGCCGGACTCGCCACGCTGCAGGCCCTCAAGACGAAGGACTACGACGCCCTGGAACGGCGCACCGCAAAGTTCGCCAACGAGCTGGGGAACGTCCTCGCGCGGAAGGGCGTCGCCGTGCAGACCCCCTCCATCGCCTCGATGTTCGGCATTTTCTTCTGCCCCGAGCTCGTCCACAACTTCGCCCAGGTGGGGCTCTGCGACCAGCGGCGGTTCACCCGCTTCTACTCAGGGATGCGCGAACGAGGCGTGTACCTCGCGCCATCGGCCTTCGAGACCGGAATGGTGTCCTTCGCCCACAGCGACGAGGACTTCGAACGCGCCCTCGATGCGGCGAAGGCCGTCGACTTCTGAGATGACCTCCAGGGGCCGCGGGACATCCGCCGAAGAGACCCGGACGGCAGAAGAGACCCGGACGGCAGGGGATGCCATGCTCTGCCATGCGCTGAGCAGCGGCGCCCTTCCCCTGGCCTGCCGGCTTCTCGCGGCCCTCGACCGGTCCCCGTGGTCTCCGCCCGGTTCCTCCGGCGGATTGCGCTGCCGGCTGAGCGTCCCGAAGCGGTTCGTCACGGACGGCCCTCCCGGAAACGCGCTCGAGGCGCAACTCGCATCGGCCCCGGACTCGGTCGCGACGTACGGCCGGCTGCGGGACTTCATGGCCCGCGAGTACCACCGCCACAAGGCGCACGTCTTCGTCGGGGCCATCGGCATAGCGGTGCGCAGCATCGCCCCCCTCCTGATCCACAAGCGGGTCGATCCTCCCGTGGTCGTCATGGACGCCGCGGGCAACTACGCCGTCAGCGTCCTCTCGGGACACTGGGGAGGCGGCAACGGCCTCGCGCGGCACATCTCACGGATCCTCGGCCCGGCCGCCGTGATCACGACGGCCTCCGACAGCCTCCCCGGACCGTCCAGGGCCCTCGACGAACTCCTCCGGGACGCGGGTCTCGCGATCCTCGACTGGGACGCGCTGCCGCGGGCGCAGGCGGCGTTGCTGGAAGGCCACAAGCTCACCCTGTGGGATCCGTGCCGCGCCCTCGGGGAAAACGCCCTCTTCACCAGACTGCCCGACGGCTTCACCCCCGGCCCGCGGCGCAAAGGCAAGGCGGCGGGAAAGGGCGTCCCCGCGCCCGACGACGGGACGCCCATCGTGACGATCCACTGGCGCGTCCTCCCTCCATCCCCAAAGACGTTCAGGGTGGCGGTGCCGCGACTCCACGTGGGCGTCGGATGCCGTCTTGAAGTGGCCCCCGACCGGCTCATGGCGGCGTTCGAACGCATCGTCAAGGAGGAGGAACTGGAGCCCGCGGCCATCGCCTCCATCGCCACGGTCGCCCCCAAGGCGACGGACGCCGCGATCGTCGGCCTTGCCAGGTCCCTGGGGCTGCCCCTGAAGACCTTTCCCGCCGACAAGCTGGTGCAGGTGCCGACCCCGAATCCCTCCGGGGCCGCCGGGTGCCTCTTTGGATGCCGCCCCTTCAGCGTGTGCGAGTCGGCGGCAATGATGGCCGCAGGGTGGCCCGAGGCGAGCCTCGTCGTGCCCAAGAGAAGAATCGAGGGTTCCATGACGCTGGCGGTGGCGGTCTCAGGCACCGACGTCGGGGACGGATGAGCGCGGCGGCTCCTCTCCACGTGGCGGGCATCGGCCCCGGGGACGCCTGCTGCCTCACCCCCCAGGCGCGGCAGGCGATCGTCTCCTCGACATGCCTTGCGGGCTACGGGCCGTATCTGGAACTCGTCCCTCCGGAACTGCGGGAGGGGAAGCGCATCGTCGCCACCGGCATGCGCAGGGAGGTGGAGCGATGCGAGGCCGCGGTGGCGGCGGCTCTCGCCGGCGAGCCTACCTGCCTCGTCTGCTCGGGGGATCCGGGCATCTACGCCCTCGCCGGGCTCGTCCTCGAACTTCTGCAGGCCAAGGGACTGCTCGGGACCGTCCCCTTCGCCGTCGTCCCGGGCGTTCCCGCGCTGTGCGCCGCGGCGTCCCTGCTCGGCGCGCCGCTGACCCACGATTTTGCCTGCGTCAGCCTGAGCGACCTGCTCACCCCCCTGCCGAAGATACGCCGTCGTCTTGAGGCTGCGCTGGATGGGGATTTCGTGCTCGTGCTCCACAATCCCCGGTCCAGGGGCCGTCCGGGATATCTCGCCGAGGCGTTGGACATGGCGAAGATGCGCAGGGAACCGGACTGTCCGGTGGGGATGGTGCGCAACGCCTTCAGGGCCGGGCAGGAGGCCGTGGTCGCCCCGCTGGCGGATTTCGACCCCGAGGGCGCGGACATGCTTTCCATAGTGATGGTGGGGAACAGCGAGAGCAGGCAGTGGGGGAACCTCATGGTCACCCCCAGAGGGTACGGCTTGAAGCGGGAAGGTTGACTCGGGATGCCCGGAGCAGGCCAGTCGCCGCAGACCGTTTCCGTTCCCTCCCAACCTGGAAGAAGCGCGCTCCCATGGCGATCTCCCGCCGCAAGACGGAGCGCTTGGATCCTCTGATGGGCCTGACGGGCGCTGTTGCGGCCGGATGAGGTCCTGGCGTTGCCGGCCTGCGACTCCGGGACATCTCTCCGCTCCACCCCTTCCTCAATGCCCTGTTCCCTTCCCCCTTCGGCCGAGCCCCGAGGATTTCCCGCTGGCGCAACGCATCACCGCACGGCATCGTCTCACGGCCCTGCTCCTCAATGCCCATCCGCATCCGCGGGGCCCCGCCTTGCAAGCTTAACAAATCCGCCACGCCGCTCAATGCGGATCCGGATGCCGCGGCCCGTCCTGCACCTCCTTCCGGGCCCAGCGCACACTTGCCCCAAAGCCCAGTCCTGCCCTTCGCCTTCTCTTGGAGAGATCCTCCACACGTCCCGTCCCCTCCACGACACATCCCGCCCATGCTCCGGCCCGCCACCAGGGCGGCCATCAGCGGCGGCAAAAATAATTTCTCGAAAAGCAGGAAATAGCTATTGACATAACAGGGAATTGGGTGTATGGTCGCAATACCAGATGGGGCAAGGGCATCGAAGGCGACGCACATCCAGATCGAGTTGCCCGCTTTGGATGGGATGGCCTCAGAGTGGCGATTGGCGCCATTTTTAGACCGCAGAACGCGCGAGCAGCTGGCCCCCCAAAAACCGAGGTTTTTTCATATGTTTCCATTGTCGGCGATCCGCCAGAAGGACAACGTGCTCTTGCAACGGCCCACATCGGGCGTCCCGGCATCCAATCGGGAGACCTTCCCCCTGCACGTCGAGGCAACGTGCTTCACGTTGAAGGGAGGGCGGGATGGAGACCTCACCTTGGAGATCATCGGCGAGCCCCGTCAATGGCGGCTTTGGGGACAAGGCGCCGATCCGTGGCGGGAGAGCGTGGCGACATGCTGCGATGGGCGGAGGCCGTCGCTGCCGAGCATATCCATGGAAATGGCATCGACTATTTCCTCATGGGAGCCGGCGAGCACATGGGTGTACAGGCCGAGAACGCACCGTGTCAATCCCGGCCGCTCCACGCGGGGCGTGCAATTCTGGGGTCTGGGGTGTCCGTCCTGGGGAGGCGCGTCCTCGAAAGGCGGTGCATGGTCCTGGGCGCGATGCCGTCACACGGCGCTCGCCTTACAGCCATGCGGGGAATGGCCTGCAGAAAAAAAATTTGGTAATTTCCTATCGACCTCTTGACATTTCCGGAAAAGCGTGATACAGTTCGCATACGCAAAGAAAAACAGCACGTGCCGCGTTTTCTTTGAACTGCGGGTCGGGACGTAGGGACGTCCCGGTGCGACCCCGCATGGACACGACAACCTCAACCGGAAAGGAGATCCACATGGCCAAGGGCAAGTCCACGGTCGGCAAGGCCGGCATGGAACAGGTCCAGTGCCCCGGTGCGGTCACGCCAGGGGACACGACGCTCTCAACCTCAACCGGAAAGGAGATCCACATGGCCAAGGGCAAATCCGCGGTCGGCAAGGCCGGCATGGAACAGATCCAGTGCCCCGGTGCGGTCACGCTTGGGGACACGATGCTCTCAACCTCAACCGCAAAGGAGAATCACATGTCCAGAGACACGGCCACGATCGGCAACGCCGACCCGGAACAGACCCATCTCGCGTCCTCGTCCTTGTCGGGGTTGGTTTCGGACGGCGCCATCCCGGCGGTCTCGGCGATGCCCGTGCAGGTCGCCCCCGCCGTCACGATGGAACCCCAGGCGATGCCCATGCAGGTCACCCCCGCCGTCACGATGGAACCCCAGGCGATGCCCATGCAGGTCGCCCCCGCCGTCGCGATGGAACCCCAGGCGATGCCCATGCAGGTCGCCCCCGCCGTCGCGATGGAACCCCAGGCGACGCCCATGCAGGTCGCCCCCGCCGTCGCGATGGAACCCCAGGCGACGCCCATGCAGGTAGCCCCCGGCCTCGCGATGACGCCCCAGGCGACGCCCACGCATGTCGCCCCCGCCGTCGCGATGACGCCCCAGGCGATGCCCATGCAGGTCGCCCCCGCCGTCACGACGGCTTCCACGGCGATGCCCGTGCAGACCTCGGCGCAGGAGGATTTTGATGCCTCCCGGGCGAACTACGAAGGGATCATGGTGGTTGCGGAGGCCGCGATCAAGGAGGCCGCACGCAACGACGATGTCGCCGGCCAGGCCGAAATGGCCGTCTCCGAGGCCCCCGAGATGGAGGCCTCCATCATGACGGCGAAAATGCATTCGGCGAAGGCGGCGGCTCATGCGTCCAACAAGGCGGTCCTTGTCTTGTTGGCGGCCGGGAAGGCCGCCGCGAACCTGGTCGTGATGCGGCAGGCGGACAACATCGCCTCCTCCTTGGGTGCGCCCTTGCTGAAGGCCTGGGAGTGGAAAGCGCCCATGGCCGAGGCCTCCAAGCTGGCCAGAAACGCCGCCAAGGCCCTGGTCGCATCTTGGGATGCCGCCGCGAAAGCGACGGCGAAGGGCGTCCCCGGCATCGCCAAGAGCGACCCCTCGCTGGTGAACTGGGCGAAGCGCGTCCTGGGGAAGGCCGAGGCGGCCACGGGTTCGGCGACCTTCGTCGGATAGCGGGTGGACCGGAAGCACGGGGTGGGGCGGCGGACGGCGACGATGCCGCATCGAGGGCGTCCGTTGCCCGCCCCAGGTGTTTGGAGACATTCACAAAATAGGAGAGCGACATGAAACTCGACGATTCGTCAATAACGGTCATCAACCACTCCGATTACGAAGAGTGGTCCGGACAGGCAGAAGGGATTTGTTGCCCCAAAGAGTTCAATGGACTCTTTTGGGGAGAGTCGGACCGCATTCCTGGCAATGTGTGGAGAGTCGACGATATGTATGAAAACGTAGCGAGCATGATTTCCGAATGGTACATGAGCAGTTTGTTTATCCGTGACTCCATCATGCATATCGAAGATGAAGAGCAAAGAAGTGAGTTTGATAAGCTGATAAAATTGACGACGGACTATCTTTCCCTTGTTGATAGTCTGATAGACGTAACAGACCCTGGAGAAATCCAGAAAATCATGGAGGATTGCAAAACAATAATTCATAACATTTGTAATGAATCTTGGGGTAGCTTCACGACATTTTTTCATGCGTGTTTTTGTAATTAATGATAAATTGATGTTATATGTGTATCGACATCAATTTATCGAATACATGTATAACATCAGCATAACAATGGAGTATGACGTTGAATATTCAGAATTTAATATTGATACGCTGGCCAAGTGAGATATATGGCAAGTATGGGTGATTGGTGTTATGGCGGACTGCTTCAACAGACAGTATCGGCAATACGTGCTCGGACGGTCAATGTCCGATGCAATTGCCGATAAAGGCTACAGGAGCTGCAATCAGCAAAACATTGGTTTCGATGGGAGAACATCACGACAGTAGTTACTTGAAGGTATTTCAAGTATCCTGCGGCGATGGAACGGATGCTTCGAGGTCGGCCGGGAACCCTTGACCGGGTTCCCGGCCAGCAGGGAGGGAAACATGATCATGAACACGTTGGTGGATCACATGGAAGAATGTCGGGCTGCCTCAGCCGTCAACGAGATGTATATCAAGGAACTGGTCGGACATGACTCGCTGTCAGGACCATCCATGGGGCGAATGCGGCTTTCGGCCGGAGAATCGGTGATGTTGCAGGGAACCGATGCTGCCATCGGTGCAGCAAAGGAACTCGGCACGGCGTCAGCCTGCACCGGGCATCCCTATCTTGCGGCAAGGGGTGTCGTCCCCTGCAAAGGCCTGCTGGTGCGTGACATGTCGCTGCTTGTGCCGATTCTGGACGTGGGCGGCAAGTGCATGAGCGTGCTGCGCATCGAAGCAGACGGCGGCATGTATCTTTCGAACGGTTTCAGGGAGGGCGGCCACTTCCCCATCGGGCGGATGGAGTCCACGGGGCCCCTGCTGATCGGCGTGGAGTTGGCGACCTGTCTGTCCCTTCACGAATGCTCGGGACACCCCGTGCTGGTCGCCTTCAAGGCCGAAAATCTCGCACCGGTGGCGCATATGGCCCGGAGGCGGTACCCGGAGCGTGCGATCCTTCTCTGCGTCGACCAGGACACGGGGACGGATGACGGTCAGGCCGCCACGTATGCCGAAAAGGCGGCATCGGCCATAGACGCGAAATTTCTGATCGCGCGGGATGGAGAGGGACCGGCCGACTTCAACCGTCTGCATGCGAGGTACGGCAAGGGACATGTCGCACGGATGCTGGATGACGCCTTGGGGAGTGCGCCTGGATGTGGCAATCCTCCGGTGCCGTCCGTCGAACGGGAGGTTATGGCGATCGATTATCAATCGTTCAGGTCGATGCCGGTGCAAAAGCAGGAGTGGATCATCAACCCCGTGCTCCCGAAGCCGGGATTGATCATGCTTCACGCCTTCAGGGGCGTCGGCAAGACCAACGTGGCTCTCACCTTCGCCTTGGCGGCGGCGTACGGCGGGAGCGTCTTCGGCCGCTGGCGATGCGCGAGACCGGTACAGACCCTCTACATAGACGGCGAGATGCCCGAAAGAACGCTCAAGGAGCGTCTCTTTGGTCTCGAGAAGGGAATGGGCATCACCGTCAAACATGACTACCTACGGATCATCACTTCTGATCGCCTTCGCAACGGCACGAGAAAGTTGAACCTTGCGACAACCGAAGGGCAGGACATACTCGAGTGCAATCTACATGGCATTGAATTTCTGATTATTGACAATCTATCAACGCTTGTCAAAGGGAGCGGCATTGCAACGGAACGAGCATTGCAGGAATGGCTGCTGCAAATGCGAAATAGAAATATATCTGTATTGCTTATCCATCATCAAGGAAAAAGCGGAGAACAACGTGGATCAAACTCCAAAGAAGACATCCTTGATACTGTTATAAGCCTCACGCATCCAAAAAGTTATAAAATGTCTGATGGTGCGATGTTCAAAGTGCAATTGACTAAGGCGCGCGATGTCTTTGGAGATGATGCAAAACCGTTCACTGTTAGATTGTCAGAGAGTGATAATGGCGGTATCGTATGGATGCCAAATGATATTCCAGCAGATTTGCCACAACCTAATCAAGCAAGTGGAAATATCGATTTGTTTTCAATAGAAACTGAAGAAAAGCGGGAATATCTAAAAAATATGAAAAAACGCCTATTCTGTAGATAAGCACTAAAAGAAACATGAATGAAATCGAATTCTATGGCAATATGTAAGATATTGATATTTTATATTGTCACATGTGACATAGTCCCCTAGATGCGCCCAGCATTTCACGGGCACATCAGAACCGAATCAATCTATGCCGAAAATCCGCAAACTCGCATCGGTAGGTCAAACATGGAGCACAGCATGAGAAGTTTCCACAACGGCAAGGGCCTCGAGTCCTCCATCGGGCCAGCGGGTCATGCAGGCACGGACCATGGACATGGGGGAGTGTCATGCAACGTGCCGGAAGAGGTGCGGGGCGCCATCGAAGGCGACGGGATCCGCCCTGTGTCCGAGGAAATGGCGCATAAAGGGTCCGGTGCGCCGGAGGGCAAGGATATCCTGGCCGAGACCAGGGATGCCGCAGAGGCCGCTGCGAGGATGGCCGTGCGGTGGGAGGCCGCGGCGAAGCAGGGCTTGAATCTCCTCGTCTCGACGTCGGACGGGTCCAGTGCCGAGACGACGGCCGCGACGGCGGGAAGGGCGGCGAAGGAGGCCGCAAAGGCCGCCGGGATCTTGAAGCAGGCGGAAAGCCGCATCGCGGAACTGGTCGCGGCGCAAGGGTCGAGGTCGTCGCGGCGGCGACTTGAAAAACCGAGGGAAGCCGCGATCAAGGCGGTACAGTCTGCCGCACGGTCCGTGATGACGGCCCTTGGCATCGCCAGGTCGGCGACGGAACTGGGCGTCCCGGGCTTCGACGGGCGGGAACCCGTGCTGGAGGCATGGGTGGGCCGCATTCCGGAGGCCATCGTGCACGTTTTTGAAGAGCGGCACGGGAAGGTCGCCGACATGGCCGCGACCGTTCCCGTGGAGCGTCCCCGGGCGTCTGCGGACGTCATGGAGCGGAAGATGGATGCGGCCGAAGGAACGGCGCCTGATCCGCCCTCGGCTGAGACTTGCTGTGGTGATGAGTTGGATCTCGCCTCGTTTTTGGAGGGAGACGCGTGGGACGTCTCGCACTGGATCCCGGCGATCGGCTTCGGGGAAAGCGGCATCGCCCTGGCAGGCCGGAATCAGGATGGCCAGGAACCGGAGAACGGGACTCGCGGCAAGCCGCGGTCATCCGGCAACCCCAGGCGCATGGCGCGCCGGAACGGCCCGTCACCGAAAGTCGGGGCAGAGGGGGCCGCCGTGGTGACGGAAGCATTGGATTCGGTGACATCGCCGATAGCGCGGGGGGAAGGTTGTCGGGATTCCGTGGGTATCCCGGACACGGACGTGGCGGCGCCCCGGTGCTCTGGGAAGGGCCTGAATGATTCCCAGGCGCCCGGATTCCAGACCGAAGCGCCTTCCTGCGCTGGAAACGGCGCAGGCGAAGAGGCTCGGAGGAACGTGGAAACGAACGCCGCGACGGTCGATGCCGTTCCCCTGCGTCAAGGGGCAGGAGACGACGGGGCCTCTCCGGGCGTCATGAACTGCGATGCGTCCTCGGGCGAGAAGGCCGTCCTGCATGGCGGTGCGGAAGCCATCGGGAAAGCCGCCGAGAAGGCCGTCGGAGAGGAATGCCCTCTGGACGGTCCTGACGGGGCCCCCCATGACGTCACGAGGGAGGATATGGCCGGGGATGGCCAAACCAAAGGAGCATCGGTCCAGGATGCGTCCGAAGAGGACAATCGCCATGAAACGCGGTCCGGCGGCGCCTTCTCCGCGGCTCTGTCCGCGGACGGGCCTGGTGCCATGGCCGCAAAGCCGAACGTGGGTATCGACATGAAGGACAGGAACGACACGGGGGCCGTGATGCGGCCCGTAGACGCTGCGGAGGGCAATGGTTCCGTCGGCGCAAGGCGGGATGGGCCGAGGGGCCGGTCGGTACGCGGCACATCCGGGTGCCGCAATCACTGTTCATGCAAAGGCTTTGGGCAATGTCGGCACGATGTGCATGTCCGCTTCGGCGACGGATGCACGGTCACGGTGGGGCAGGGCGGGACGGATCCTTCCATGCGCATGGCGTGGACGCCCGTCATCGCGGTGTTGCTCGCGCTGCTGTGCGGCGCAGCCATCGTGTTCATGATGGATGCGTCGTCTCCGCCGGAACGTCCCTCCCTGGCATCCGTGCCGGAGCGCGAGGGCCTTCGGGAACCGCTCACCATCCCGGACCCGGTTCCCGCCGCATCAGGGAAACCCGAATCCTCCAGGAATCCCGGCGTCCCGGCTGCTGCAAGTCAGGCGAACAACGTTCTTCTGGAAGCGAAGTGGACGCTGGATATCCCTGGGCAGGGGATTGAGCCGGCCGGCATC
This sequence comes from Desulfovibrio sp., assembly GCA_031272715.1. Classification (GTDB taxonomy): domain Bacteria; phylum Desulfobacterota; class Desulfovibrionia; order Desulfovibrionales; family Desulfovibrionaceae; genus Desulfovibrio. Next base: position 59,661 of record JAISTH010000018.1, on the reverse strand, counting down.
GTCGAGACGCTTCCTGGCGCTTCGTCGTTCCCCGTGGCGACCATCACGTCAAGTCTCTCTGCGACTCTGGGCATCCCGACCGTATCTTCGGTCATGGCGGACGGGGCGGTTGGGGCGATTACGGGAGCCGAAGGGGTGTCCGGCCGTCCCGGGCAAAGGCCAGAAACCATCGGCATCGCCGCGGTTCCGGGCATCGCCGAAGTTCCGGGCATCGCTGCAGTCCCGGGCATCGCCCCAGTTCCGGGGACGACCCCGGCCAGGCAAGCGGGGTCGCGGCAGGCCAAGGCGACCGGCAAGGCCAAGGGCAAGCCTTCCGTTGCCAAGACCGTCTCCATCCCGCCGTCCAAGGCGGTCGACAAGGCAAAAGGCAACGTCGCCCCTGCGGCCGGATCCTCTCCGGGGCGCAAGGGAACGGCGGCATCCGGCGGATCCGGGGCGAACCTGGCGGGAATCAAGGGCTGGAAACTCGTGCCGTCCGGACGATCGGGACTTGCGGTGGAGGATGCGGAGGGTCGCCTGCATGCCCTGCGCGTGGGCGACAGTCTGAACGGGATCAGGATTCTCGCCATCGATCCCGATGGAGGCGTCATGCACACAAGTGCCGGAACGGTGCAACGCAATGGCGGCTAGCCCGTCCCTCTACGTCCAGGGGGGCGTCAACGAGGGCGAGGCGCTTCCCTCTGACCGTCATCCAGGATCGCGCCTCCTGCATGGAACTCTTCTGACTGCGGGCTCATGCGGTCGCCGCCCCGGGACTCCCTCACGTGGCGCCGTCCCCCTCCGCATCCCGCAATTTCGTGAGGAGCGTCTTGCGGGAGATGCCAAGCCTGCGGGCGGCCTCGCTCTTGTTCCCGCCGACGCTCTCGACCGTGTCGACGACGACGGCCCGCTCTATCTCCTCGAGCGTCAGTCCGGCGAAGTCCCAGCCCCTCCCCTCCGCGGTCCCATCGGACGTGGCCAGCGTCGGGGGCAGTTCCCGCTCGGTCACGTATTCCCCCACCAGCAGCACGACGGCGCGCTCGACGCAATTCTCCAGTTCCCGCACGTTCCCGGGCCATGCGTGCTTGACCATCCTGTCCATGGCGGCGGGGGTGAACCCCTTGACCGTCTTGCCGTTCCTGTCCGCGAAGATGCGCAGGAAGTGGGCCGCGAGCAGCGGGATGTCGTCCGGCCGGTCCCGCAGCGCCGGGACGTGCATCGTGACGACGTTCAGGCGGTAGAACAGGTCCTGCCTGAATCCCCCCCTATGGACCTCCTCCTGCAGATCCCTGTTGGTGGCGGCCACGATGCGCACGTCCACCTTGACGGGGACGTCGCTGCCGACCCGCTGGACCTCGCGCTCCTGGATGGCCCGCAGGAGCTTCGCCTGCATGGCGAGGGGCAGTTCCCCGATCTCGTCGAGGAAGAGGGTCCCCTTGTCGGCGGCCATGAACCGTCCTTCCCGGCGCCTGTCCGCGCCCGTGAAGGCCCCCTTTTCGTGGCCGAAGAGTTCGGATTCCAGAAGATTCTCGCTGATGGCGGCGCAGTTGACGGCGATGAAGGGGCCGGATTTGCGGGCGCTTTCGGCGTGGAGGGTCTTCGCGAGCAGTTCCTTGCCGGTGCCCGACTCCCCCGTGAAGAGGACCGTCGCGTCCGAGGGCGCGACGGCGGCGACCATTTCCAGCAATTGCCGCATGGGCTGGCTTCGGCCGATGATGCCGGCGTCGTCCGTGCCTGCGGCGTCCCGCAGGCGCCGGTTCTCCTCCCGCAGATGGGCGTGGTCCGCGGCCCGCTCGAGCTTCAGCTTGAGGTCGTCGAAGTCCAGGGGTTTCTGCAGGTAGTCGTACGCACCGGCCTTGACGGCCTGCACGGCGTCCTTGACGTCGGAATACGCAGTCATGACGAGGATGGGGATGGCGGGGTTGAATTCCCGGATCGCCCCGAGGGCCTCGATGCCGCTCATGCCTCCCATGCGCACGTCCATGAGGACGAGGTCGTAGGGCGTCTGTCGGCATTGCTCCACGGCGGACTCGCCGTCGACGGCCTGGGCGACCTGATACCCCCAGTCAGCAAGGAGGGTCTGGAGCATGGATCTGTGGCCCTCGTCGTCCTCCACCACGAGGATGGAAAGCTTCCTTTTCGCGTTCATGTCCCTGGCTCCGTCGGGATGGCGGGCAGAAGGACGCGGAAGGTGCTCCCTTGTCCGGGGGAGCTTTCCACCTCCATGCGGCCGCCGTGGGATTCCACGATCTTGCGGACTATGGCGAGTCCGAGTCCCGTCCCCGAGGGTTTCGTGGTGAAGTAGGGCGTGAAGATGGACGCCTGGATCTCGGGGGTCATGCCGGATCCCGTGTCGGTGACTGCCATGGCGACAACGGGGGCCCCGTCGTCGCCTGGGCGGCGTTCCAGTCGGATGCGCAGGGTCCCGCCGTCGTCCATGGACTGTATGGCGTTCAGGACGAGATTGAGGAGGGCCTGGGTGAGTTCCTCTGCGTCCCCGAGCACGGCGACGGCGTCGACGTCCGTCTCCGGGAGGAAGTCGACCTCGATGTTTTTGGCGAGGGCGTCGGAGGACGCCAGCGTCAGCGTATGCCGGACGACGTCGTTCAGGTCGGTTCTTGCCAGCCGCGGGGAGCCGGGGCGGGAGAAGTCCAGCAGTTGCGTCACCACCCTGTCCAGGCGATCCACCTCCTGGACCATGGTCTTCGCCGCTTGGGTGGGGGCGCCGGACGCCACCTTGCCTGCCAGGAAGACCGCAAGCCCCTTGATGGAACTCAGCGGGTTGCGCAGTTCGTGGGCAACGCCGGCGGCGAGGTTCCCGAGTGCCGCAAGGCGCTCGTTGCGGCGCGCCTCCTGCTGCAGCCGTTTCATCTGGGCGATGTCCCTGAGCAGGAAGACCTGTCCCAGGGCCGTCCCGTCCTCGTCCCGGATGGGGGAGACGGCGAAACTGATGGGGATCGATTCTGCGCCGCGGACGACGGTCGTCTCCCGGTCGGCGACTCTTCCGTCCAGCTGTCCGGCCAGGGCCGCGTCCCAGTCCAGTCCCGGGATGTCCCGCACCTCCCTGTGCATGGCGTGCTCCATGTCTATGTCGAGGAGGGAGAGGGCGGCGGCGTTGATCATGGTGACGCGGCCGCGGGTGTCGGTGGTCAGCAGGCCCCAGGGGAGGCTCGACACGACGGCGTCGGCGAGGGCCCGGGTCACCTTGAGCAGCCAGTTGGATCGGCGGTATCCGTGGGCCCAGAAGAGCGCAAGCAGGCCTCCGATGCCGAGGGCGGCGACGAGGGCGGCGGCGAGCAGCGTGCTGTGGTAGTCCTGTTCGATGGCGGCGGCGAAGGGGCCGTGGGCGAAGCCGACGAGGGCGGTGTAGTCGGTCCCTTCGCGGACGAGGGGACGTGGTCCGTTTCTCGGCGGCATGATGTCGTGGCCGGGACGATGTCCCATGTGCGGTCCATATGGGCCGGGGGGGCCGAAACCTCCCCTGAAAGGACCGTGACGGCCCGGGCCGCCGAAGCCTCCCCTGAGAGGGGCGAACTGCCTGTAGACTTCGCAGACGGCGGTCCCGTCCTGGTCTCTGATGCGCCACTGGGGCGCAAGTTGGGGTTCTCCGGCGGGGACGGCCTCCGGTGGCAGGGAGGACCCTGCGAGACCTCTGTCGCTGTGGGCGATGACGTGCCCTTCCCCGTCGATGACGGCCATGTAGACGATGCCGGGCTGCTTGGCCGTCTCCTCGATCAGGGGCTGGAGGATGGTGCGTTCCGTCTCGAAGGCCATCCAGGCTCTTGTGCCGGCCTCAAGGGCCCAGATCAGCGCGTCGGCCCTGTCGAGGTAGTTGGCGAGGACGTGCTGCCGGTTCCGCTGGGCGTTGTGCAGGACCAGAACGGTCACCGCGAGGGCCAGGACGGCGCAGACGCCCCCCACGAGCCAGTGGGGCAGGCGATTGCGGCGATCGTCCGTCTGCGGTGGGTGTCCGTCGGGATGGGGGTGTTGGTGCGCCACGCTGGAAGGGGGTGTGGAATTTGCGGGGTGGGCTGCGGGAACCGTTTCGTTCTTACTCATGTGCTACGCCGCCTGTCAAAGGGAGACGATCGTGGTCCCCTGTCTCGCGAGGGTCCGTGTGCGTGGCCCTTCGGGGTTGGGCGAAGCGCAGGGCTGCGGAGCATGACGGGTCGTGCGCGAGGAAGAGGGGCGGAACGGGAGAGGCAAAGGCCGTGCCAGAGTGTCGCCATGAGCGGATCCGGCGGAGGGATCGTCTCCGGGACGGCGGCGTCCCCTGGAACTCGTGCGGCATGCGCCCCGGACGTCCCGGCGCATGGCCGGATGCGCCGGCGAGTGGATGTCCATGGGGCACGTGGACCTACGGGACGCCTCGGCATCCTGGGCAGTGCATGAAGGCAAGGTTCGACGGGCGGCTGTGTAGTTTTTACACGATGTGCCCCGGACCCTGTGTAATTTTTGGCCAGATGCCCCATCCTGTGCTATGCTGGCGGATTGGAGAATCCCGCGTGGAACAAGGGTTTGTTCGGATCCCCCCGTCTTGGCACACCCCTTGCCAAGGGAGTGGCGTGCATGGATGTCATGCACAACAACGTACCGAGGAAAGGAGCCTGAAATGAAAAAGTCGATTATTGCCGCCCTGGCGATGATATCCCTGTTGGGCGCGCCCATGTTCGTCAATGCAGAGCCTGGCGGTCCTGGCGGCCCTGGTGGCCCCGGCGGTCCCGGCGCCCCCGAAATGAAGATGCGCGGTCCTGGTCACGGCCCTGGCCACGGATACGGCCCCGGCCATGGACACGGACCCGGATTCGGATACGGCCCTGGAGACTGTCCGGAATTCGGCCCCGAAGGGCTGACCCCCGAGCAGGTGGCGGACGTGCAGAAGCTGCGCCGGGAGCACGAGAAGAAGGTGGGGCCGATGCACCAGCAGCTGCAGGCCAAGCGCGCCGAACTGGATGCGATCTACTACGCCACGGGCGCCGTCGATGTCCCGAAGGTGCAGAAGCTCTACAAGGAGATCGCGGACATCAAGGCCGAACTCTTCGTGGAGCGGGCGTCCCTGAAGCGGAAGCTGGCGGAGAAGGGCGTCTACGGCGGCATGCGACAGGGCTGCAGGGGCGGCGGTCGCGGCCACGGCTGGTAGGCGCCGCGGCGGGAGGTGCCGGCCACGGGCCGGCCCTCCCCCGGCGGACCCCGCGCGCCCCTTCGGGGCGCTTTTTTTGTGGACATCATCAACGGTTGCATATACAATCATTTTCATGGAACCGACCTTCTTCGATCTTGAAATGTCCCTCGGGTACATGACGATCACGACGAACCGCCTTCTGCGGACCCTGATGCGCAGGAGCATGCAGGACGCGGGACTTGACGTCACCGCCGAGCAGTGGGGCGTCCTCGTGCATGTCTGGAACCGGGGGCAGATCAGCCAGGAGGAGCTTGTGGCCAGCGCCTGCGTCGACAAGTCCAGCATGAGCCGCATCCTCGAGATGATGCGGCGCAAGGGACTCGTCTCCAGCAGCGTGGACACGCGGGACAGGCGTCGCCGGATGTGGCGGAGCACGCCCAAGGCCGACGCCATGCAGGGACGATGCGCCGAGGTCGCCCTGGGAACGCTGGCCCGGGCCTGGGCCGGGATCGACGACGCCGAGATAGCCATGTGCCTTTCCATCCTGGCCAGGGTCAAACGGACCCTGGGTCGGGCCTTGAACGACAACGACGATCGGCCCTCCCCCAGCGGGGAGGCATCCGGAGGGAACCCGACGTGAACGAATCCGCCTCTCCCCCGTCCGCCCAGGGACCGCCAGGCGGCCCTCCCGGCCAGAATCCTCCCGCGGGCAACCCGCATCTGCGGCAGAAGCTGCTGATCCGGCTCTGCGCCGTCCTCGCGCTGGTCGCTCTTGGCTGCACCGGCTACTGGTTCATGTTCCTGCGGTGGGAGGAGTCCACCGACGACGCCTACGTCGCGGGGAACATCGCGCGGGTCGTGCCGTTCCAGGCGGGGAACGTGAAGGAGGTCCTGGCGGACGTCACCGACGAGGTGGCCCGTGGGCAGATCCTGGTCGTCCTCGACGACACGGACGCCCGGCTGGCCCTCGAGCGGGCCCGGGCGGCCCTCGCGGATGCGGTGAGGACGGTGTGCGGCCAGATTGCCGAGACCGCCCGCCTCACGGCGCTGGTGGAACTGCGGGAACGGGAGATGAAGAGGGCCCAGGGGGACTACGACCGCCGTCGCAAGAGCACGTCCCCCATGTCCGTCAGCGAGGAGGAGATGGGACACGCCAGGGACAATCTCGCCATCGCCGTCATGGCGCTGGAGGTGGCGCGTCACGACAGGGCCCGCAGCTTCCACCTGGTGCAGGACACGCCGGTTGAGCGGCAGCCCCAGGTCCTTGCCCGGAGCGACGCCGTGCGCGAGGCGTGGCTGGCGTTGCGCCGCTGCACCATAAAAAGTCCCGTGGCGGGAAGGATCGCCAAGCGGGGGGTGCAGGTCGGGATGCACGTGACGCCGGGCACGGCCCTCATGGCCGTCGTGCCTCTCGAGGAGGTGTGGGTCGACGCGAATTTCAAGGAGGGCCAGCTGGAGAACGTGAAGCCGGGACAGAAGGCGATGATCGAGGTTGACATGTACGGAAGCTCGAAGAGCTTCTCCGGCATCGTGGCGGGCCTCTCTCCGGGGACCGGCAGCGCCTTCTCCCTCCTGCCCCCGGAGAACGCCACCGGGAACTGGATCAAGGTGGTGCAGCGGGTGCCGGTGAGGATCGTCCTGAACGTGGAGGAACTGCGACGCACGCCCCTCCTGGTGGGGCTTTCCTGCATCGTCAAGGTGGACATCTCCCCGGAGGCGGGGGGCGGGCCCGTTCCCGACCTTCCCGCCAGCACGACGGACGTCCTTGTCGAGGACACTGCCGAGATCGATGCGGAAATCGCCGCCATCATCCGCGAACACGCCCGGGGCGCCGCCCATGCAACAGGGAGCTGAAGCCGGACATCCGCCGCTGTCGGGGGTCTCGCTGGCGCTGCTCACCGTGGCCCTCCCCCTGGCGACGTTCATGCAGGTGCTGGACACGACCATCGCCAACGTCGCCGTGCCGACCATCGCCGGCAACCTGGGGGCCTCCACGACCCAGGGGACGTGGGTCATCACGTCGTATTCCGTGGCCAACGCCATCTCCCTGCCCATCACCGGCCCCCTTGCGAGGCGGCTGGGTGAGGTCAGGCTCTTCCTCCTGTCCGCGGGGCTCTTCGCCCTGACGTCCCTGCTGTGCGGCCTCTCCACGAGCCTGGGCATGCTGGTGGCGTTCCGGGTGCTCCAGGGGGCGGTCTCCGGCCCCATGCTGTCCCTGGCCCAGAGCCTGCTGATCGTGAACTACCCGCAGTCGAAGAAGAACATGGCCATCGCCCTCTGGGGGATGACCGTCTCCATCGCCCCCATCCTGGGGCCGCTTCTCGGCGGGTGGATCAGCGACAACGTCCACTGGGGGTGGATATTCTTCATCAACGTGCCGGTGGGCGTGGTGGTCGTGGTGGTGTGCTGGGCGCTGCTGAAGGACAGGGAGAGCAGGCGGAGCGCGCAGCCCATGAGCCGTGTCGGCCTGGTCCTGCTGGTGCTGGGCGTGGGGGCGCTCCAGATCATGCTGGACAGGGGCAAGGAGCTGGACTGGTTCAATTCCACCGAGATCCTGGTGCTGGGGATCACGGCCGTGGTGTCCCTGGCCTTCCTGATCGTCTTCGAGACGACGGACGCCCATCCGGTTGTGGACCTGAAGCTCTTCACCCAAAGGAACTTCACCATCGGGGTCGTCTGCATAAGCCTCGGCATGATGATCTTCATGGGCACGGTGGTGCTGCTTCCGCTGCTGCTGCAGTCCCAGTACGCGTACACGGCGACGCTGGCGGGGCTCGCCGCGGCGCCCATCGGGGTTCTGCAGCTGCCCATGGCGCCCATCGTGGGGAAGAACATGGGCAGGGTCGACCTGCGCGTTCTGGCGACGCTGGGCTTCGGGATCTTCGCCGCGTGCATGTACACGCGCAGCTGGTTCTCCCCGATGATGGACATCGAGTTCGTCATGATCCCCCAGTTCTTCCAGGGGATCGCCCATGCGCTCTTCTTCGCCCCGCTGACGGCCCTCGCCTTCAGTCGCCTGAAACCCCACCAGATGGCCGGGGCGGCGGGCCTCTTCAACTGCGTGCGGGTCCTCTTCGCGGCCATCGGCACGTCCGTCTACACCACGCTGTGGGAGCGGCGGGAGGCGCTGCACCACACGCGGCTCACCGAGCGCGTGGACATCTTCTCCCCCTACGTGCGGGAGAGGCTGGAGGGTCTGCAGAGTCTCGGCATGGACGCCTTGCAGAGTTCCGGGTACGTCGCCGGGAAGGTGACGCAGCAGTCCTTCATCATCGCCGCCAACGAGCTGTACTGGCTCAGCGCCGTGGGGTTCCTGCTGCTGGTGGGCGTCGTGTGGTTCGCGGACGGCAGGCGCGGGGGCGCGGGAGGCCCTGGAGGCCCGGGAGGTCCGGGCGGCGGGGGAGGACCAGGACACGGCCCGGGTCGCGGCAGGTGACGAAGGATCCTGAAGACCGCATCGAGCCATGGCCGACCGCGGGGAAGTCCGCATGGAATCCATCCTCGGATACTCCCTGCGGGTTCCTCGACATCGTCGGCATCCTTGTGGACGGCGCTTTCCTGGTCTCGAGCATCCGTTCCGTCCAGTCTCGATGCCGATGCGTCCGTGCCCGAGTCAGGCCCGTCTTCATCGCCCCGCGACGCGGGTCGGCCGTCCTGCATCCCAGTCCCGGCTAGGTCCGATGCCGCATGCGGCGTTGACAGTGGACAATGATGGGACTAAGCAGGCCACGTGTCCATTTTGAGCCCTCAGATAAGGAGTTTTTGTATGAAGAGCCTTGTCGCGCTGCTCGCGGCGTTCATGCTGGCCATTGCGATCCCGGCCCTGGCCGCCCGTCCGGACGTTCCCAAGGAACCGCTGGAGGTGAAGGGATCCCAGAAGACGGTGAAGTTCCCCCATGCGCCCCACGAGAAGGTGGACTGCGCCGTCTGTCACCACGAGGTCAATGGCAAGGAGAACTACCAGAAGTGCGCGGACGCCGGCTGCCATGACGACCTCAAGGCCAAGAAGGGCGAGAAGAGCCTCTACGCCTCCATCCACACCAAGACCGGACTGAAGCACCAGACCTGTCTCGAGTGCCACACGAAGCTCGTCGCGGAGAAGCCGGACAAGAAGAAGGATATGACGGGATGCGCCAAGTCGAAGTGTCACCCCTAGCCGTCCACGGGCCTGCCTCCGGCAACGCCATCTGACCCTTCCGAAAGGCCGCCTCGGGGCGGCCTTTCGCGTCCGGGCCCCGGGGACGGAAGGCCGGAGTCGCGGACGCGACCCAGGGTTGGACGCCGACGGACCCCATAAAGGTTCGCGGGCAAACGTCCGACAAGACATGAGCGTGCCCGCTCGAATCGGCAAGGTGGACGTGCCGGGCGAACCGGGATATACTGTTCGGGGATATTGACGTACATAGCATAAATCGTGCCACCTTGACGTTTCGGTGTCGGGAGGATTCGCCGATGCCGGATGGGCAGTGCCGCGCATCGTCCCCCGGGGCGACGGGCGCATCGCGGGACGCGCCCTTGGCGGTTTTGCGGATCTGCGGATCCCAGCAACGCGAGAGGTTTTTCCATGGCCACACAGACTCCTGAGAAAGACGGCGAGATATTCGACCTCACCGACCTCATCGAGAAGGGTGAGAGCCGTGCGCAGGAACCTGGGAAAGCCTCTCAGGACGGGGGGGGCCCGGATCTCGGCGGATCGCCTTCGGACCAGTCCGAGGAAGACGTCGACAGCCTGCTGGACCAGATGGTCGGGGTGTCGGAACAGGCCGGATCGGGGAAGCCCGTGGAGTCCGTGGGACAGGAACGTCCCGGGGTGGTGGATCCCAACGAGAAGCTGGACATGTCCGGCATGGGGAAGGCGGACGATCTCTTCGCGAGTCTCGGCAGTCTGGGCGGTCCTCCGCAACGGCGCGAGGCTCCCGCCGAGCAGCCCCGGACGGCCCCCATCGCGGAAGTGGACGACCTGCTCGCGGCGGCCGTGGCTCCGCCCGACCAGAAAAAGAAACCGGCCAGAAAGCCCGCTGAGGAACCCGCCGAACCTCCTTCGGCCGAGCCGGCCGAGACGGCGTCGTCCCTTCCCGAACCCCCGGGCGTCGCCAAGATGTCCGCGGCCCTGGATGATTTCATTTCGGCCGTGGACGGTGCCATCAACGTGGCCGAGACGCCGGACGCGGGCGAGCCGGAATCCGCGCCGGCCGAGGCGCCCCCTGAGGCTCCCGCTCCCGCTCCTGCTCCGGTGGATGATTTCGATCTGGACGAACTGCTGGCGCATGCCGATGCGGCAGCGAGCGCAGCGCAACAGTCCCAGGCACAGGCACCCGCCGCGCCGCCTGCACCCCCTACGCCGCCAGCAGCTCCCACGTCGCCTGCAGCCCCCGCGCCGCCGCTTTCCTCGGACGATCTGGACGCCTTGCTGGCCCAGGCGCAGGACACGCCGCAACCCCAGGCGACCGCTCCCGCCCCGCCGCCTTCGGCCCCTGCGGCCCCAAAAGCGCCGCTTTCCTCGGACGATCTGGACGCCTTGCTGGCCCAGGCACAGGACGCGCCGCAACCTCAGGCACCCGCTCCCGCCCCGCCGCCTTCGGCCCCCGCGGCCCCGAAAACGCCGCTTTCCTCGGACGATCTGGATGCGTTGCTGGCCGAGGGGCAGGTTGCCCCCGAGCCTGAGGCACCTGCTCCCGCCCCGCCGCCTTCGGCCCCCACGGCCCCGAAGACGCCGGTTTCCACGGAGGATCTCGACGCGTTCATGGCCCAGGCCGCGGCCACGCCGCAACCTGGGGCGGACACGTCCGCCCCGGCCCCGGACCAGCCTCCGCTTGACGAAGCCCCGTCCGGAACGGCCGAAGAGGACGTCCCCCAGGCCGAAGGTCGGGAGCCCCTTGACGCCCCCTCCGGGCGTCGCCCCCAGCAGCCTTCAGGGATGGATCAGCCCATCGACATGACGGAACTGCTGACACGTCTCGAGTCCTGCGAGACCGCCCTCTCCGTCGCCCAGGACCGCATCCTGGAACTGGAGGCCCAGCACGGCCAGCCGCCTCTCGCGCTGGATGACGTCATGGACGCGATCCTTCACGAGGACAGCCCCGTCTTCACCCGCATGGAGGCGGTGCTGGAGGAGTTCGGCATCCAGATCGCGGACCGGATCGACGAGGTCCATCAGACGCTGGAGTCGCAGATGCAGTCCCTTGAAGCCAGGATCGCCGAGAAGGGCGCCCAGGCGGAAGGCGGAGCGGCTCCGGACGAAATGAAGGAGGCCCTCCATAACGCCGGGGAGCGCATCGAGGCGCTCGAGGCCCTGCTGGAGGAGAACGGCCCGCTGATGACCGGCCTTGCGGAAATGATCGCCGCGGCGGTGGAACAGGACCGGGAGGCGTCCGAGGGCGCGGTCAGGAATCTGGAGACGGAACTGGAGGCCTTGAAGCAGACGGTGTCCGATCTGGAACCCCGCATGAAGAAGACCTTGGAAAAGGCCGCCGCCGCAGCGGCCGCCAAGATCCTTCGCGAGGAGATCGCCGCGATGCTTCAGGAGGGGTGACCTCAGGCTTGCGCACCTCGGCCTGCCGCAAGCAGCTCGATTCTCGCCAGATGTTCCAGGGCCTCGCTCAGGGCGAGGACCTCCTCGCTCGTCTCCCCCACGCAGACGAGACCGTGCAGATCCATCCAGATCGCCGCATGGCTCTTTGCGGCGTGCCCCACGGCCCTGGCCAGTTCCTCGCTGCCCGGAGGCAGCGCCGGCACCCGGACAAGCCGTTTCCGCACCGCCTTCGTCTCGAAGAGTTCCGACCGCAGCAGCGGCCCGTCCGGCCGCAGCAGGCCCAGGGCCGAGAGGGCCTCGGGATGGGTGTGCAGGATGGTCAGGATGAAGGGATTCGACTCGTAGACGGCCAGGTGCATCGGCATCTCCGACGAAGGCCGTACCAGGTCGAGCGGTCGGCCCTCGACGATGTGGATGCCGTCATCCGGCGTCAGAGCGCTCTTGCGTCTTCCCGTCGGCGTGATGACGAAGTCGTTGCCGGCGACCCGAACGCTGGCGTTCCCGCTGCAACCGCACATGAGTCCGCTGGCGCTGGCCTCACGGCACAGGTCGCACAGCTTGGCGCACGCCACCGACCTTCGGTGTTGCAGCCCGCTCCGCCTTTCCCTGTCCTCCACCCGTTTGTGCGCCTCCTTCATCCTTTGTCCCCCCTCGGCGGCGGGATCGATGTCATGGCGCAACAAGGCCTTCGCCGCGTCTCTCGCCTTGCGGGCATCGGCCAGCGAGACCGCGGGATATTGCCCGAGAGTCATGGTCCTGCGCTTGCCTTTGAACCTGAAGTCCATGCGCCAGGACTTGGCGGCCGTGCCGACCTCCAGATACAACCCGTCCTCGCCCCCCGGCAGCCGGTATTTTCCCTTCTTCGCCAGCGGCGCATCCCTCAACATCATGTCCGAGTATGGCATGTCCCCTCCGGAGGTCGAGATCCGATCCATCGACCTGCAGGTCAGGTCCCGGCCTCGAAATGGTCGAATCCCCGCAACGCCGCCAGGGATCTGCCGTTGCAGAAGATCTTTCCGTCCCCGGTGACCGTGCCGAAGAGAAACGCCCAGGGCACGGCGGCCAGAAGGGATGCAAGGGCCGCGGGCTTGCAGGTTCCCAGCAAGCCGTAGTCCTCGCCTCCCAGCAGCGCCTGTTCCACGGGGTCGAGCCCCTTGCCGGCGGCATGGCGCATCACTTCAGGATGCAGGCGCTCCCGGGGGAGGAGCAGTTCCGCCCCGAGATCGGACCGGCCCCCCGCCGCAAGCAGACGTGGCAGGTCGCGGACGATGCCGTCCGAGATGTCCATGAGCGTCAAGGGTCTTGGCTGCCTTGCGATGGCAAGGCCATCGGCGACGAGGGGGATGGGGCGCAGGTGCGCGGCGCAGGCATCCGGCCAGCTTTCCATCTCCTTGCGGCCTCCGGTCTCCAGCACGTCCAGGCCGACTCTCGCGAGCCCCAGCGGACCGACGCAAAAGATGCAGTCGCCGGGGGCGGCGCCGCCCCGGGGGAGGAATTCCTCCTCCTGGGCCCCGAAGATGGTGATCGCGATCATCGTCCTCTGGGAGCGGGAAAGATCCCCCCCTGCCAGGGCGACGTCGAACGTCTTGGCCAGTACGGCCATCCTCTGGAGGAATCGGTCCAGCCAGTCGGCGTCAACGTCCGTCCCGAGTCCGAGGCACATGGTGAAGGCGACGGGGACGGCTCCCGCGGCGGCCATGTCGCTGAGGTTCACGGCCAGGGCCTTGTGCCCCACGTCTTCAGGCGTGAAGTAGGCATCGCGGAAGTGGACGTCCTCCAGGAAGATGTCGGTGCTCACCGCAAGGGGCGTCCCCCTCTTGAGCAGGGCGGCATCGTCCCCTCGCCCGACGGCGAGGCCGGGATGCGTCTCCGGGAAGTGCCGGGCGATGCGGGCGAGGATGGCGTCTTCCGAGAGCAGTGGCGACATGGGGTTGCCCGGCGGGGGCTAATCGTCGAAGATGAGATAGCTGGTCATGATGGTCTTGATGCCGTGGTTCGCGAAGGACACTTCCGCCATCTCGGGGGACAGGAGCCTGACGATCTTCCCCTCGCCGAAGATCCTGTGCCTGCATGGCGCCCCTTCCTTCGCGGGGTCAGCGGGCGGGACGGGCTCAAGCCGGATGGTTTCCAGAGGCGGATCGTCGAAGGTGAGATAGCTGACCATGATGGTCTTGATGCCGTGGTTCGCGAAGGACACCTCCGCCGCCTCGTGGGTCACGAGCTTGACGATCTTCCCCTCGCCGAAGATCCTGTGCCTGCATGGCGCCCCTTCCTTCGCTGGGCCTGCGGACGGGATCGGCTCCGTCTGGACGGGTTCCGCCTGGACGGGTTTCGCCTGGACGGGTTCCGCCTGGACGGGTTCCGCCTGGACGGGCCCGGTGCGCGGACTTCCGGAGGCGCTCCGGAGCGTTGCGCAGACGAGCTTGCCGTTGTTCATCTCCACCCACTCCTCCCGCAGGCTGGAAGGCAGTTCGCTGACGAAGCAGCTGGGTTCGGCGGTGACGTTCGACTGGTACTTCTGGTTGAAGACGGTGAGAGGGGAGTAGAGTTCCAGCCGATGGCGGGCCCTCGTGCAGGCCACGTAGAAGAGGCGCCGCTCCTCCTCGAAGAGCTGCCTGTCCTTCTTGGCGTGGTAGGAGGGGAATCGGTCCTCCACGAGATCGATGATGAACACCGCGTCCCACTCCAGTCCCTTGGCCGAATGCACCGTCGACAGGACGACGTGTTCGCCGCCCTCCTTGTCGTCCGGCACCTCCAGGGAGATGTCCGCCAGGAAGAGTTCCATGTCGGTGTAGCCGGCGGACATGCGCAGCAATTCGTCCAGGTCCTGGGCCCGCTTCGGCCAGTTCATGGGATACAGCTTCTGGAGTCTCGGGGTGTAGCGTTCGAGTATGGCGGGCAGGGCCACGCCGGGTGGGGAGTCGGCGTGCTCCCGGACGAAGGCGATGTCGTCCGCGAGGTCGGGGTGCTTGGCCAGCGCCTTTTCCAAGGCCTCGATTCCGTCTTTCATGAAGATATCGTGGAAGCGTTTGGCCGTCTTCGCCCCCACGCCGGGGTGCATGGCGGCCACGCGGGTGAAGGCGGGCAGGTCGCCGACATGCACGACGAGACGGGCGAAGGACAGAAAATCCCTCGTGTGGGCCGATTCCGTGTATCTGAGCCCGCCGTATTTGCGGAAGGGGATGGAGGCGCGGGAGAGGGCCACTTCCAAGGAGAAGGAATGGAAGCCCGCCCTGAAGAGCACCGCGATCTGTGAGGGTGCGTAGGCGTTGAGGAAATCCGTTATGCGCTTGGCGACGTGCTGTGCCTGGGAGTCGGCGTTCAGCGGGCGCACGAGGCGCACGGGAACGCCCTCGCCTCTCCTGGTGAAGAGCTTCTTCCTGTAGGATTCCGAGGCGTTCAGGAGGATGTGGTTGGCGACGTCCAGAATGGGCTGGGTGGACCGGTAGTTCTCCTCGAGGCGCACGACGACCGCTCCCGGGAAGGTCTCGGGGAAATCAAGGATGTTGCGGACGCTGGCCCCGCGGAAGGAATAGATGGACTGCGCCTCGTCCCCCACGGCCATGACGTTCCCGCCGGTCTCCCCGGCGAGGGGCGTGGCGAGCAGTCGCGTGAGCCTCGCCTGGATGCGGTTGGTGTCCTGATATTCGTCCACCAGGATGTGTGAGTAGCGGCGGCGCAGGGCCGCGGCGTCCGCATCGTCGGCCGACAGGAGCGCTTCGAGCTCGTGGAGCAGATCGTCGAAGTCCAGCAGGCAGTTTTCGCGGCGATACTTGCTGTACGCCTTTTCGATGGCCTCAAGGGCGTCGAGGTACATCAAGAGGTGCTGGTAGTCGCGCATCACGAGTTCCCTGAGGGGAAGCTCGAGGTTGCGCGCCTTGCTGAACAGGGACACGAGGGCCGCTGGCTTGGGGAAGGACGTGCCCTTCGCATCCCTGACGCTTTCCTTGCAGATGGCCATGGCATCGGAGATGTCCGGGCCGTCCATGACGGTGAAGCGCCTGCCTTCGAGCCAGAGGGGCGGGTAGCGTCGCAGCACGCTGAAGGCGAAGGCGTGGAAGGTGCCTCCCTGGATGCCGAGGGATCCCTGGTCGAGGAGGTTCCCGGCGCGGTTCAGCATCTCGGCCGCGGCCTTGCGGGTGAAGGTGAGGAGCAGGATGGAGGAGTTGGGGACCCCGTGCTCCACGAGCCATGCGAGCCTGTATACGATGGTGCGGGTCTTGCCGGTGCCGGCGCCGGCCACCACGAGGATGGGGCCGTCGGGGTAGGTGACGGCCTCGAGCTGTGCGGCGTTGAGCTTCTGGGCGTAGTCGATCATGGGTCCGAAGATGTCTGGGAAGGGGCGGAACCGCAGGCGGGGCGGAGCCTTGACCGCGGTAAGGTGACGGTTTCCCTCCCCGCGGACGTGTCCTCATGCAGCAACAGACCAGCATACTTCCGCGGGGGGCTTCCTGCAAGCGCCCAAAATGGCTGGATTGCCCGGAATGACGGCCATCATGGCCGTGTACAGGCGATGTCTGTCCGTGTGATGGGGCTTGCGGAGGGGATCTGGCAAGGGGGACGGCCGCGCATCCAGGGTGTCGGGGGTTTCCGCAATGGTTGAACTTGAGGCCCATGCCGAGAACCTCGGCCAAATTGCATCAGAGGGCTTCGCCGGCCATGGCGGGGCCGTTGTCGATATGGCGGACCGGTCGTCCTCCCTTCTCGTGAATCGCCGGTTCGGCATCCGATTCGGGGTTCGCCGGATCGGTCGTCGAGGGGGTCGAATTTCGGGCAGGGTTTCGAGAATTTCTAGAGAATCCGGGAGTGTCGAGGAGAGCGGAGCGGCGTCATTGGCGGGGATGAGCCATGTCGGGGCAGCAATTTTTTTCCTTCGAGACCATGCGTGCAGGTGGTTGACGGGGCGCCACTTGGGAGGCTAGCCTGAACGTCCTTTCGCATGCAGGGGTAGTGCAGGCGGGAGGCGGTCGGCGTGGATGCTTGGATGTCGGCGCTCTTCGTGCGCTGGCGCATGTGTGCGGAGCATCCCGTTCGATCGACTGGCGGATGTCCTGTGGGGAACACAGCTGTCCCGAAGTGAGTAGGACATGGTCAACACTACCCATGCAGTTCGTTTGTCGCGCCACGACTTGGCACGATTCCTGCTCTCTCTCTCTCTCTCTCTCTCTCTCTCTCTCTGCACAGCCGCTAGCTAAATCCGCTCGCGGCCTCTCCTCGTTTGCGCCACGTGCCTCACCGCATGGTGACGGTGCGTTGCTGCTGTCTTGCCGCTCATATCCCATGCGTTACTTAATTAGCGAATTTTTCTGTTAATTTATTCACTACAATATATTTGACAGGAGGGCAAAATGTTTTCATGGAATTGGTTGAAAAATCTCCAGGGAAGTTATATGATAGTACTCAATATGTGTGCTATATTGAATGCTATTATGCTATTATTACTTATTACCGTGTTATTGGTATTCTCCTCAGATAACGCAAAAGCCGGCGATATTATAGTGCCAGCAAACCAGACTGTTGAGAAGACAACAACAGATGCCAGTGAATATACTGATAAGTTGGAGATATATTCTGGTGGCACATTATATGTATATGATGGCTATGATATACACATTAATAATGGTGCAACACTTAGAAATAATGGTGATATAAAACTCAGAAGAGGCGGTCTATATTTGACAGGCGATCAGCTATTATCTCTTATAGGACGAGTCGCAAATTCTGATATAAATAATGGAGGTAGTATTATTATTAAAGGCGGTGATACCACTGGTGTCAAGGATCATGGGTTATACATCATAGATAATTTAACAATTGATCCTGCATGGTTTATATCTGGTAGTGCACTACCTGCCCCATATACTATTGATGATCTAAAAGGAGCATCTGGATATATAACGGGCTATGAACATCAAAAAACTCATATCTATGGCACATTGACTTTTTCCGGGACTGCAAACACGTTAAAATTAGACTTTGATTATGGTAAAATTTATACACTTGGATTAAATTTGGCAAAAGAGACAACAGTTGCAAATGGGAATATTTACATAGAATCACAAGACACTAATTTAACTCATGGTAGTATTTATGGTAAAAAATTAATACTTGGCAATGACAATACGAAACCAAATGTAGGAACATATTTAAATCTAGGTGACCAACCTGCTACAGACTCATTGATAAAATCTGGACGCATTAATGCAGATATACATATTATAAATGGGCTGGTAAGCATAAATACTGGAGATTGGGTGCTAGCAAGTGGCAATACAATAACAGTTGGGGATGATGGAATTATAGGCTTTAATGCTGTCGGTGGAAGCGTTGCAAGCTTTTCGCTTGAAAAAAATGCAAAGCTTGTTTTTAACTCAGAAAATGGCAATGTTACAATAAATGGTACATTTAGCACTGGTATAATTCATTTGACTGACTATGACTATACGTACAGCTCAGCTGATTTTAACAAAGTATACGATCAATTTTTTTCAACAGGCGATGGTATAATTTTGGGTAATATATCTGGGATATTGCCTGATCAGAGTAATGAAATTAGTTATAGTAGTATACCTACTAGTCTACCGGCACAATTTGGAGCTAACTTTGAAGGAAACATAATAGTTAACACAAAAAATGATAATTCTGGAAATACATACCTTTCAGGTGTCGTAGGCATGGTTGGATTAGATGAAAATGTCACCGAATTAAGTATCGGAACAAATCTTACTATTGCTGGTGCAGATGATAGACCCTATCTAATAACACTACAAAATGGTGACTCTGCAGGCGCTTTGCTTCGAGATAATGCTTCATTAACACTCGGAACCAAAGGCGTTGAAAAAAATATTAAAGATATAACGTTTGATAGTAGTAATGCAACAGCATATATTGCTGGAAATATTACCACAGAAAAAGTTGAGACAAAAACTGATAAGACGGGAAGTCTTGTCATTCAATCAGGAAGTAAACTATCAATAAAAAATGGTACAAATTTATCAGATATTGGAACAGATAAAATGGCTATTAAAGAACTTGTCTCGGATTTTGGTGAATTAAATGCAAACAATGTGTATGCATATAATATGAATGCAAAAGGCGGCAAGCTAGAAATAAAATCGTCACTAGTACTAAAGGATGATTCTGTCATCTCTAACGGTATTGTTGCGAATATTAACACACTTGAAGGAGCAGCCGGTAAAAAAATAGAAGTAGGTCAAGATGACGATTACAATACTGAAACAGGTACAACTGTTAAGGTTGATAAACTTGTATTAAATAGTGGAATGCTTCTCGTTGATCCAGCATGGGGCTTGCCGTCAACAACAATGTATATTAAAGATATGGACAGAATTAATAGTACAAGTGATATATATCACCTAAATGGCAACGTAGGTGTTGGACAGAATTCCTATTTAGCCATTGGAACGCCAGAGTATCTTCCATCTGGTGTGACAAATGACACCTTAGAAAAACTTCTGCCAACGATTGTCGGCCCACTTTCCGAAGGGAATATAGTCTCAGCACTTGGTATTTTTTCACCGATACAACTTAGCGATAGCACAGGCCTTAGTGTCAATTCAGAAATGGGATCAACTCTAGCTTCTAGTGTTGAGGGTGGTAAGATCCATTTTGCTAATAATACAATGCTAGTCGTTTCAGCAAAGGCTGCAAAAGAGCCCGCCGGTGCAATATCAGCTGCAAAGTCGACTAGTGCTTATATTGGCGCAGGCGCTAAACTTAAGATAGTTGGCGCAAAAGTCAGTGATGCAGATAGCGAAAGTTATTTGCCATATACGATTCTTGGTAATAATATAGAAATAGCTGATAATGGAAATGACAATGCTTGGGTTAATAACAGGCTTAGTGCGGATTCTGATTTGATTATATTGACAGGCGAATGGATAACTTCTGCCACGAATAAAAAAAATTTAAGAATTAAAATATCAACAGTAAGTGCAAACACTTGGCCTAAAATTGATAGTGAACTGGCAAGAATCGTAGACGATGTTATTCAAAAGTATGATATCAACGAGACGGTCTATTCGTCCAAGGGGGGCTTGAAATTCATCTCACGTGCGATTAACACCGGATATATCGGAAGTGACCACGCACTCGCCGCAAGAACCATTGAGTCCGCCGCCCGGGTCGCCACCCTCGGCGCAGCCCCACAGATGACCAGGATCGCTTCGGACGCGGCCATGAGTGCAGCCACGCAGCGGCTCTCCCTCGCCAATCCCATGGGCGGCGGCATGATGGTCCAGGACGAGAGGGGCACCGTGAACCGCGCGGTGGGCGATGATATGAGCAAGAATGGACTGGCCCTCTGGATCATGCCCCTTTATCAGTCCCACAACGCTTGGGGAATGAAGGCCGGGAACTTCAAGATGGATTGGCACGGCGGTCTGGGCGGCGTGTCCGTCGGCGCTGACTATACGGCCGCCGGCATGGTCAGGGTCGGCCTCAGTGCCAGCATGGGCGGCGGGTATTCCGAGGGCTCAGGGGAACTCGCCAAGACCACCAACAATTTTACGTATTGGGGCATCGGAGCGTACGGCGGCTTTGCCGTGAACCATTTCTCCGCAGTGGCTGACGTCAACTACACGGGATCCTACAGCACGATGCGGCAGGCTGTCCCGGACAGGATGCGGATGGCGGATCTCGAGGCCGACATCCAGGGCTACGCCCTCTCCGCCGGCGTCAAGCTTGAGTACAAGGTCGAAACGCCGGGCGTGGACATCGTCCCCCACGCAGGGGCCCGGTACATGCACCTGGCCACGCATCCCTACGACGTGAAGAGCGATGGCAATTCCGTCCTCCACGCCGATGCCGTCCATCACGACATCTGGACTTTCCCCGTCGGCGTCGCCTTCGTGAAGGACATCGAAACCGGCAACGGCTGGCGGGTGAAGCCGAGCGTGGACCTCGTCGTCATCCCCGCTGCGGGCGACGTGGAGGGACGGTCCAGAGTCAGGTTCACCGGGATAAACGACAATGCGGATCTGCGCGTCCGCGTGATGGACTACATCGCCTACCAGGGCACGGCTGGACTCGAGTTTGGCAAGAACGACGTGTGGGTGGGCCTCAATTATAGCCTCCTGGTTTCGGAGCACACGACTTCACATGGGATCTTTGGCACGCTGAGGATGGAATTCTAGCCACAGCGCCAACGTCAATGCCGAAGCGGCCCACCTTGGAGTTCTGGGGTGGGCCGCTTTCGTGTTGACTCTGGCAGGAGCGGCCGGCTATGTTGTGGAGCGGGGGATGGGAGGCGAGAATGCAAGGTGCAGGAAGCGGCAGTTCGGTCCAGCGGAGTAAGGAGTCATGCTGGGCATAGAGCGGCTCATGGATCCATCCCCGAAACATCCTCAATCCGGGATATCTATTAGAGAAGATTTTGACCGTATCACGCTGCACAATTGAGATTCTACATAAGTGTGCAACGAGATGAGATATAGTGCGATTGGAAGTTTTTGCAGAATTAATACCTAGATTCAAAAAAAGTATATGTAATGATGATGTAATGAATCAGATTATCTGCATTTGCAATGAGATATTCACTTGAAATTAGTGTATCATTCTTCGTCTTCAAGAGGGCACAGTATGAATTTAAGACTGTCACGTAATTCCGGAAGTGTAATGGCATTTGCTTTGCCATCTGAAGAGGGGAATGGTGCGACAATAAATGCGTGTTCTTTAGGAATCTGAAGTTTCTTCATAGCGGCGTATGTCACAGATGATAGATAGGCATTTGGAGATGTTTTACATTCAATCGCGAATAATTTTTGATTTTTGTAAAGTATTAAATCAATCTCATTTTGCTTCTTATCACGATAAAAGAATATATTGTGTTCCAGAAGGTCTGGAAACCAAGCTCTGAGATGTACGAGTACAATTGACCTCCAGATTATGTCATAGATTGTTGCATTCGCTGGGGATGTCAACGCCTCAAACGTCTGAATACCCATTGACGCAAGAACTATCCCGGAGTCAGCAATAAATATCTTTGGCGTCATATCTATTAATTTATAAGGATCTGAAGAATATAGACCGACTGTATCGATTAAGTATAGTCTTTTCAATAGCTGTATGTATGCTTTTGCTTCGTCGGCGTGATTTTGGAATGAGCCAATTATTTTAGTGTCGTTTGTTTTCAGTCCATTATGATATGTGATTATTTCCCATAGTTGAGCCATGGCCTCACTGGAGAAATTTCCCCATTGTGATAAATTTTTATCTAACAAATCATTTATATAACTTTTCAGCCAAGCTGCGGACTCTTCAGCGTCTGTCGCAAGGTAGCTTGAAGGGAAGCCACCACGCATGATGTATTTCCTCATGTCAACATTAGGGATCTCTGTGACCAACAGATTTGTGAGGCGCCAGTAGGAAATTCTTCCAACCAATGACTGCTTAGTTTGTTTTAGAAGTGTGGGAGATGCTGATCCGAGTACGATAAAGCGAGCAGGATGTGTTATTCTAAAATTATTGTCACGTGAGTGTGCTATCTCATCAGCGAGCGGCCTCATCACACTAAAAATATTTGGACGAAAATGTATTTCATCAAGTATGATATAACCATCCATGTGGTCTCTTAAGAATGTACTCGCACGCATGCCCTCGTCAATTTTAGCAAGGTCAGTATCTTTTTCGAGATCAAGGTAACAGCAATTCTCCGTCGTATTGCAAATATGTTTGGCGATGGCGGTCTTTCCGCTATATTTTGGGCCTATAATTGCAGACACAGGATTGTTTCTTATGGTGCATTTGAAACTAGGCTCAAGTGCTCTTGGAATATACATATTCATGCACTTACATTAGTATAAAAATAAAATTTGCGTAATGTAAATCATTTTAATGCAATACAGGGATTTTGCTTAGCCAGTTTGTCACGGTTTTCTGTGCCTCGTCTCGCAATTTCTGTGCGATGCTTCCCTTTATCGCAAGACCATCAAGGACTTTCGCATTTGGACAATATTCCGCAATACTTTTTACCGTATTGGAAAGTCCACTCCCTTCATGGGTGATAAATGGAATTATTGTCTTTCCTGAAAAATCATAGCTTTCGAGAAATGTATACACCGCCATAGGCATATCGCTCCACCAGTTTGGATAGCCGAGAAAGACGATGTTGTAGTCTGCGAAGTCTTCAACCTTTCCCACAATCTTCGGCCGTGCGCCGTCAGCCTTTTCTTTCTTCGCAACTTCAGTGCATTCCTTGTATCCTGTCGGGTACGGCATAACTGTCTTGATGTGGAATAATGTTCCATTGACCTGCTTTGCGATCATCTCGGCGATTATTTCGGTATTGCCCTTCTCGATATAGCCTACATTGTAATTCTCGTCTGCCCTTGAGAAGTAGGCGACAAGTATTTTGTTCGCTGGCCCCATCCCTTTGGATTCTGCAGACATGTTCTGCGTTCCGTGGTCAGTGTCCATGGCATTGCTCTCCTTGGGTGAAAGGAAAACGCATAGCAGTGCGATCAGGATAATAGCAAGGATGTTTCTGGGCCTAGTTTTCATCGTCATGCTCCTCTGCCGGTGGCACGAATCGCTCCATCTTGTCCAGAATGGACTGGAAATCCTTGAACGCTTCAGGGACATTGATATTCTGTGGACAGACTTCAATGCACGCTTCGCAGGCGATGCAGGCAGACGGCCGTTTGCTGGGTTTCATGGCATCGACGGCCATGCATGCGACCATAGATGGGGTGAAACGGCAGTCGTTATACAACTGGAGGAGGGTCGGGATGTCAAGGGACTGTGGGCATCCCTCGCAGCAGTAGCGACATGCCGTACATGGAATCAAGTCCGTCAGGCCTGCGATAATGCCCTCGTAGACTTGTTTCTCGTTATCGTTCAGCGGCTGGCCGCCAGAGAAGGTTTTCACATTGTCTTTGACTTGTTCCAGTGTTGTCATGCCAGACAATGTCACGCCAAGGTTCAATGTTTGAAGCCACCTGAAAGCCCAAGCCGCAATGCTTTCGTTCGGGCGTGCCTTTTTGAGCTTTGACTCATTGTCTTCGGAGAAGGATGCGAGCTTTCCTCCCTTGACGGGTTCCATGACCCAGATCGGGATTCCTCGTGCAGTCAATATTTCATATTTTGCTTTTGCATCCTGCAAAGTCCAGTCGAGGGCGTTTAATTCAATCTGACAAAATTCAATTTCATCGCCATACATTTCAATAAACTTCGAAAATGTTTCTGTCCCTGCATGTGTGGAAATGCCAAAGTGTCGGATACGGCCAGATTTCTTCTGGACGAGAAGATAGTCGATAATATTCCACTTGGGATTGAGGTATGTTTTGACATTGTGCTCATATACATTGTGCAGCATGTAGAAGTCAAAATATTCAACATTGCATTTCTTTAACTGTTCTTCAAACTGTTCTTTGGGATCCCATGTCGGCCTTTTTTCGTACCCGGGAAACTTGCTCGCCAAGTACCAAGAATCACGAGGGAATCTGGAAAGTGATTTCCCGATGAATCGTTCTGATTCACCGGAATGATAGCCATATGCAGTATCGTAATAATTTACGCCATTTTCAAATGCATAGGCAATCATTTCATCAGCCTTGTTCGTGTCGATGCCGCCACCCTCAAGTGTCGGTAAGCGCATGTTGCCGAAGCCGAGTGCGGAAAGACGCAAGTCATTGAAGTCCTTGTAGAACATGGTGCGATCCTCCGATGCAATATTGCAGTTGGTTGTCTTCTCGAGTTTTTAGCTGAAGTTAAAAATTAAATCAAAGAGTACGCCTAGACTCTTTGGCAGTCTTTGAGACAGATAAAGAGATCTTGCGATTTCGGGGCTAGGCAAAACCCCATCGCAGTTGAGATGGAACAGGGAAATTTGAAAACTCGGCAATGTCTGGCAGCCAGGCCACTTGCATGAGGGGCGTGGGCGGGGGCGCCCCCGTGTCCCATGGCCGTCCAGCCGCAGTTGCCCGCGGAGTGTCGGCGCCTCGGACGGGTGCGGATTGTGCGACCTGCGTGCGGATAGTACGCCATCCAGCGTCAAGGTCAAGGTTCGTCCCGCGCCATGGTGCACCTGTGTCTGGCCGTGATGGAGAACGGGTTTTCGATGGGTGAGGCGGATCACACGCATCCGTGTGTCGACGTGTGCATTTGTGCGCGCTTTTGGCGTTTCCTCTCGGATGCCACATCCGTTTTGCAAGCCGGTTGTGGCGGATTTTCGCGGTCCCGCAGGGCTGGGGACATTTTTCCCGCCAGGGATGAAGACCCGACCAAAGTGGCCATGGGTGCTGCTTTCAGGCGAAAGCCCCCCGGACGTTTGCCCCTCGGTCGCCCGGTTCCCGGGTTGACCTTTTCGGGCGTTTCCCCTATTGCTTTTGCCATCCAGGCCGATAAGCACCTAAAGTGAAGAAGGAAACAGCGCCGGAGAAGGCCGGGCGCTTGGCTCATGCGCTGTGTCCTCGTTGCAATGTAGGGCGTTCCGTGAGGGAGGGATGCTTATGGGGAAAACTGCGACCAGTCGAACGGCCCCCGTAAACGAAGGCTCAAGGAAGCTTTGCGGGAAGATCGGCACTGTGGTGTGCGGCCTCGGGCACCGTGTGGCGCGCGAGGATGACGGAAAGGAGAGTCGCTTCATCCTGCGGGATGCGGAAGTGGCGCTGGACATGGCCGAATTCATTCGGCACCGGCTCCACGGCATCCCGACGAAGACGAGATTGAGCGTGGCGCAGCTGAGCCTGTGCCTGCTTGGTCGCTCCACCGCGGCGATGAGGTAGCGATGGCTTGACCTCGCGGTTCCCGTCGCGATGCCGCAATCTTTTGAAAAGGGGCCCCGTCCGGGGCCCCTTCTTCGTTGCTATGGCTCGAAGCCGATCTTCCCCAGCGCCTGCATGCCTCCCATGACGTTGGTCACGCCTCCTATGCCGTGCCTTGCGAGGATGAGGCCGCTGTCGTAGGCCCGAAGGCCCGTGTTGCACACGAGTGCCACAGGGCGGTCCTTGGGGATGTCGCCGACGTGCGCCTCGATCTCCTCCAGGGGGATGGCGTGCCATTCGGGATGTCTGGATTCGATCTGCCGCCCTGCGACCGCCGGACGGGTGTCGATGAAGAAGACGCCGTTCTCGGCCCTTTTCTCCCAGAGGTTCGCGAACTCCTCCGCCGTCACGGGGTGCATGCGGCCCGCCAGGCAGTTCTCGGCGACGTTGCCCACCACGTTCACGACGTCCATGGCGGAGGCGAAGGGAGGGGCGTAGCAGACTTCGAGGTTCGAGATGTCCCCGACCGTGGGCCTCGCATGCTGCAGCACGGCCGCGACGGCGTCCACTCTGGCCTTGATGGCGTCGGGGACGGGGCTGGCTCCCTGGATGCCCAGAACGCGTCCCGTTTTCCTGTCCACCACGAGTTCCAGGCCCAGCATGTGCTTTTCCGGATAGAAGTGGGCCCTGTCCAGTTGTTCCACGCCGACGCCCATGGCGTCGAATCCCTCCTTGCGCGCCCTGTCGGCGGTGAGTCCGGCGCCGCAGAAGGACAGGTCGAAGAGCTTGACGGCCCAGGATCCGACGAAGCCGGGGAAGGTGGCGTCGCCGCCCGCGATGTTGGTGCCGATGACCCTGCCTTGCCGGTTGGCCATGCTGCCCAGGGGGAGGTAGCCGGGCTTGCCGGTTATGATGCTGGTGACGGCGGCGCAGTCCCCGCCGGCGTATATGTTCGGATCCGACGTGCGCATGTGGTCGTCGACGATCACCCCGCCGAAGGGGGCGACCTCAAGCCCTGCGGCCTTGGCCAGTTCGCTGTTGGGGATGAAGCCTGCGGAGAGGATCACGAGGTCGGCGTCGATCCTGCGGGCGTCGGTGACGACGCCCCGGACGTTCCCCTCTCCTTCGAATCTGACGACCCGCTCCCCGGTGAAGACGTCCACGCCGTGGCGCCGCATGTCCTCGAGGGCCATCCTTGCCATGGTGGGGGAAAGCGCGCCTGGCAGCACCTGGTCCATCATTTCGAGGACGGTCGTCTTCACTCCCCAGAGATCCGTCAGGGCCACGGCGGCCTCGAGGCCGATGAATCCGCCCCCGATGACGACGGCGTTGGCGATGTTTCCCGCCTCGCACAGACGGCGGACCTCATCCGCATGTTCGAGATTCGTCAGGGTGAGGACGTTGCCCATGGGAAGACCCTGGATGTCCGGAACCCGGGGACGCGCCCCAGTTGCCAGGACCAGTCTGTCATAGGGGAGATCCTCCTCCCTTCCCGTGGCCAGGTCTCGCACCGTGACGGTCCGTTCGGCGCGATGCACGGCGATGGCGCGGGTTCCGGTGCGCACGGCCACGCCCTTCATGGTCCGGAAGAAGTCCGGGTCTCGTACGGTGTTGTATGGAGTGGAGCGCAGGTCGTCCAGACGGGCTATCTCTCCCGACACGTAGTAGGGGATGCCGCAGCCGCCGTAGGATATGTAGGTGTTCTCGTCCACGAGGACGACGTTGGCGTCGGGAAGCAGGCGTTTGCAGCGGCAGGCGGCCTTGGGTCCGAGGGCGACACCGCCGATGATCAGGATGTTCTGGGCCATGGAGAGCGTTCCTTGCATGGTTGACGGGTCTCCGCACCGGGTGGCTGTGGTCGTGGCAGGCCCCGCTGGAGAGGGGAAGACATGGGAATCTACATGAGCGGGGAGGCCATTGCAAAGAAAGTGCGCAGGGCGTTTGCATGAACGGGGGCCAGGTTGACCGTGCCGGGCCCGTCCGCATGATACTGCGCCTGGCTGGCCATCGTTCCGATTTTTTCCAACCGTCCATCCCGGGATGGAGTGGTTCCCAGATCGAGGAGATCGGCCATCGGGGAGGGGAACATGCGCACAGGCCTGCGCATGGACGCATATCGGCCGATGACGTGGCTTCGGGGAAGGGGGTCCCGTTCCATCGGCGTCTTTGCCTGCATTCGCCCCGTCTGCGGCGAACCGAGAACAGACGGTCGCCGTTGCCACCTGAGGGCCCATCTTCGTGTTGCAGTCCCCGCCTGCTCATCGGAACGGCATCATGGTCCACCTCGGCCTTTGGCGAGGCGGATGCCTCCCTCCGGCCAGGCGCCTCCACCTGGCCGTCGGAGCGAGGAGGATCGCCGGCGGCACTGCGGACGGGCATCGGCCAAGGAGACCTTGGCAGGATGCCGCTTCCCTTCAGGTTCGCCGCAATGCTCGTACCCTGCAGGAACATCCGGTCCATGCCCTGTTTCCGAGGGGCTTGCCCTGTGGTGCGTGCCTGCCCCGCACGATGGCCTGCGGCCGATATTTCGCGCAATCGCCCTGGACGTGGACGCATGACGGGAGGGGGCTTGCATATCCGGCGGGAGGAGCTCATACTGCGAATCATAAACAGCGAGTGCACATTGATTTTAGGCAGCGAGGTGAAGCATGAACAGAACCATAGAGGAGAGGGTGGGCGACCTGGAGCGGACTCAGGATATCCAGAAGGCCGTGAAGGAGGCTATGAAGGGTGTTCCCAAGGAAATACGCAAGGCGGCGTATCGGATGGAAAGGGCCTCGCAGGAGAACGCCAGGGAGACCCGCAATAGCCGATGGTGGATCATCGCCACCATCGTGGCGGCAGTCGCCCTCATGTACCATGAGACGGACAAGTCCTCAGACATGGCTTTGAAGGCCTACGAACAGAGCGTGCAGACCATGGCCCGGCTGGACGCCACGTTGGACCGCACCTTCAGGGCGCAGCCGCCGGCCCCGACCAAGACGCCGGCGTCCTACGCGGAATGAGAACGCACAGGGCCCCCTCGCGGGGCCCTTTCTGTTCAGATCCCGGTTCCGTACCATAGAGGAAAGGGTGGGCGAGATGGAGCGGACTCAGGATATCCAGACGGCCGTGAAGGCGGCCATGAAGGGTGTTTCCAAGGAAATACGCAAGGCGGCGTATCGGTCGGAAAGGGCCTCGCAGGAGAACGCCAGGGAGACCCGCAATAGCCGATGGTGGGTCATCGCCACCATCGTCGCGGCAGTCGCCCTCATGTACCATGAGACGGACAAGTCCTCGGACATGGCTTTGAAGGCCTACGAACAGAGCGTGCAGACCATGGCCCGGCTGGACGCCACGCTGGACCGCACCTTCAGGGCGCAGCCGCCGGCCCCGACCAAGACGCCGGCTTCCTATGCGGAATGAGAATGCACAGGGCCCCCTCGCGGGGCCCTTTCTGTTCAGGAATCCCGGTTCCGTCAACGTCATTTTTTTTACAATCGCCTTGACATGGGAGGGACTTCGCCCTGCCAAAGACGACAAGGACAGCGGGGGAATGGCCTGTCAGGCCGCTTGAAGGACGTGTCGCATCCCGACCTTGAACCTGACCTGCAATCAGACGGACATGCCCGCCGAGTCCCCCGAAGCGTCATGCCTTCGAGCCGATTTTTCGTGCAATGGGTCTGGAAGGCGCGGAATATTCCCGTTGGATGCGTGCCGGATTCCCCATGGCGGTGGCTTGTCTGTCCCGGCCTTCGCCGAGGGCGTGGTGCGCGGCTTTCGGTCGTGGATCCGGGTCGCGGGCATGGAGTGGCGGCCGAGGGGCGGGCGTTCGTCACCCGCAGGCAGTGGCCGTTTTCCGTGGCGGCTTTGGAAAAAGCGGGCTCCACCGTGCTGGCGTACGGTGGAGCCGGATGGGGCGGGAGGCGGATCGCCCCGGAAAATCTCTGGCGGGCGGGTCGTTTGGCCGGATCAGCCCGTGGCCGCCTGCCGCTCATGGATGAGGGCGAGGGCGCGCCGCGCGAGATGCCCCACCTCGGGCTTCGAAATCTGGCCGTCCGCCCCGACGCTCTCCCCCTTGTGGCGGAGCTTGTCGGAGATGAGGGAGGAGAAGAGCAGCACGGGCAGCTTCTTCAGTATGCCGTCCTCCTTGATCCTGCTGGTGAGGTTGAGACCGTCCATGACCGGCATCTCGATGTCCGAGACCACCACGTGCACGAAGTCGTTGATGGGCCGGTTCTCCTCCTCGGCGCGGCGCTTGAATTCCAGCAGCCGGTCCCAGGCGAGCTTGCCGTTGGACACCACCTCGACGGTGAAGCCGGCCTTCTCCAGAAGGTCCCGCTGCATCTCCCGGACGAGGGCGGAGTCGTCGGCGATCAGCGCCCGGTATCCCGCGTTGGTCCAGTCCTCTCCAAGATCGTCGAGGCGCAGTCCCAGCTTGGGGTTGAGGTCGGCGACGATCTTCTCCAGATCCAGCAGGAAGACGATGCGGTCCTCCAGCTGGACGACCCCGATGACGGTGTTGTCGGAGACGGTGGCCACGTACCTGTTCGGGGGCTCCACCTTCTCCCAGCTGATCCTGTGGATGCGGTTCACGCCCGAGACCATGAAGGCCGTCGTGACGTTGTTGAATTCCGTGACGATGGTCTTCATCTCCTGGAACGTGGTGTCGGTGTGGCTTTTCCCCAGCCAGACGGCCAGATCCACGAGAGGGATGATTCTCGAGCGGAGGTTGAAGGCGCCCAGGACGCTGGGGTGCTGCACCTCGGGCAGTTCCGTCACCTTGGGCATGCGGATGATCTCGAGGACCTTGGCCACGTTGACGCCGTAGTGGCCGCGATAGTGGGGCCCTTCGGTTCCGTTTGCGGGGTCGACGGCCCCTTCTGCGGGGACGGGTTCGTCGAGATAGAATTCGACGACCTCGAGTTCGTTGGTGCCGGATTCCAAGAGGATGTTGGTCTGGGACATGCGTTCAGCCTCCGGCGGAGGACGTGGAAGGATGCGGGACCGGCGTCTCCCGGACGGGGGCGATTCCCCGCCCGACGACCGTCGGGGTGGAGGGGTGCGCGTTTTCGAATGGATCCACTGGGGCGGCCTTCCTTGGTTTTCCTGAGCCTGTCGCGCAACGGGGTTCGAGGTGGCGCCGGGTCGACTGCAGCGACGATCGCCCCGGCGCGCCTCCTCCCCAATGACAAGA
Source organism: Desulfovibrio sp. (assembly GCA_031272715.1). Taxonomy (GTDB): domain Bacteria; phylum Desulfobacterota; class Desulfovibrionia; order Desulfovibrionales; family Desulfovibrionaceae; genus Desulfovibrio. The sequence goes on along the minus strand of JAISTH010000018.1, from coordinate 29,128 downwards.
GACAGCAACTGACTCGCAGACTATATCGGCAGAATCCGCGAAGGCTTTAGCGGCGACGAGGATGGGGGGACCGTGAAGCCGTCCGGTTGGGCAGGGTCCGGGATGCGCCGACGGGCCGACGGGAAGTGGGAGGGGCAAGGGCATGGCGCGCGGGCGTGCCGTTGCGGGGTGCAGGGCGTCTTCCCGGAAGTCCGTCCCCGGCGTTCCTATCCCCCATCCGCTCCGCTGTCCTTGGCCAGCGCCTTCTTGAGCGGCTCCGGCATCTGTTTTTCCATCCTCGCGAGGCATTCGTTCACTTCGCGCTCCGTCTCCTCGAACCACTTGACGATGGCCTCGCCCTCGGGCGTGAGGGACATGGAACGGTTCTTCCCGGTGTTGACGTTGCGGGAGAGCAAGGGGATGCCGAGTTCCGTCTCGGCGGTGTTCAGACGGCCCCAGGCCCAGCGGTAGCTCATGCCCAACTGCTGCGCCGCCTGGCGCAACGACCCAAGCTGCGGGATGGACTTCAGGAGTCCGATTCGTCCAGTCCCCAGGATGTACTTGCCATCCTTCTCGACGAAAAGCTTGATCGAAAGTCCCATGGGTCACTCCTTAAGCGCTTTTGCATTCGCATCATAATCTTCTGCGATACCTATGTTCCATGTAGGATTACATATCAAGTTAGCCATCATCTATTTGTCGAATGGGATCCTGCTGCGGTACCTCATCTCGAAATAAGCAGTATTATAGGAGTTTTCCGAGATGTCGAAGGCAGTAACCTCCTTATGCAGCAGTGCGGAAATCATCTCTGCGGCAGTGTGGAGACCATCTATATTTTTCAGTGCCTTCACACAGGCTTTGCGACAAAGGCCAAGTTCATCCATAACGCAATCTTCCATGGTTTTTTCGGGAGATTGTTCTGCCCAAGGATTGTAGAGATTGCTTACGGGTATCCCCATGCGTTCGGCAAATAATTCAGGCCTTTGAAATAGAATGAACAGGCCAGCCGGGTTTCGTCCACGGATATTCTTCAGTAGCACATTCCATGGTGGCTTGTTCTCAGGGGAAAGTGTCTGCACGCTTCGCGCGATCTCCCATGCGCCCAGCCCCATGTCATCGCAGAGATCCATGAATTTGTCGGCCAACTCCGGGTCTGTCTTGGCGATGAAGGAGAACGCCTTCGGCTTCTTTTCCGCCGTGACCCCTTTGCCCTCCGGGGCTTTCCGCATGCAGGGGACTGCGCAGTTCGGCATGCATCCCTTGCCGCGTTCCGTCTTCGCCTTGGACGTCTCTTTGGCGAGTTCAGTGAAACGCTGCACCGCCTTTTCGAACTCCGGCGACATCGGCACCAGGGGAGGCGCACCCCGGGGATCGATGACAATGGCCTTGATCAGTTTGGACCCCAACACGGCGCCGGCGCCGCCGTTCCCGAACCTGCTGGACGGCTGCAGGTCCGGCCCGGTCACGGCGATGTTCGCCATGGGGCACTTCTGGTCCCCGCCGATGCCCGTCAGGATGTAGCTGCATGCATCCCCGTACATGCCGCGCAGTTCCGGGAGCGCCTTGGAGATGTTGCGATTGCGGACGGACGTGGGTGCCACCTTCGCGCCGTCCTTCGTGACCACCATGTTGAAGAATCCTTTCGGGGGATCGGGCGCCCCTTCGATGACGATGGCGTCTATGCCCATGCATTTCAGGTGGTGTCCCGCCATGCCGCCGGCGTTGGAGGCGACGAGCCATCCCGTCACGGGGCTCTGGCACCCCACCGAGATCCTCCCGCTGCCGGGACAGCTGGTGCCTGCGAGCAGGCCGGGGGCGAACACGAGGGTGTTGTCCGGGGCAAGGGGTTCGAGGGTGGGATCCGAGGCGAAGGCGGGAACCAGTCCCCGTCCGCCGCGTCCTTCGAAGTCGGGCGGGACATCGATGAAACCGGATTCCCCGTATGTCATGTCGATCTTGAGCACGCGTCCCATGAGCGACCTCCCGTGGTCGAAGATTCGTGGCATGGCCTGGCAGGTGGGGCCATGCGTGCCAGTTCGAGGTGACGCTGGCCTTCGCCTTGCGAGGAAACGGCGGAGGCGGGAACCGCGTCGGCCTGCACGCAAGCCGATTCCCGGAGTGGCCCGACATGCTTCAAGGATGATGCCCGGTTCGGCGTGAAGCCATCTGGCAGGCGATGGACGCGGCGATCGTGTGGCTCTTGGGTCTCGCCGTTCGGTCCGTGTCCGGGATGCGTTCGCGGGACGCCGCAGTCGCGGGGCATATGGCGGGCCGTTGGGCCGTGCGGGCGGTGGGGCCCCATGGGGTTTTCTGTACCATGGACGCCGGGGCATGTACAGCATGGGGCGCTCGGGGCATCGGCACACCGGCCGGCCGGCCAGTGTCCACGCCGTGCGTGTCGGCAGGCGTCCGATGGGGCCATCGTGAAGGCATTGCCTGAGGGCGCTTCATGCATCTTGGCTTTCATCGTCCGGTCTTGCCATGTGCCGGATCTGCACTTAGATGCGACGCAACTGTTTTGATCACAGTAATCCTGCCTAAACATGCCAAGCAAGAGAGAAGTGTCGACTGCCAAGCACAGTGGACATCTGTTTGCAAAAAAAGACAGGGGGATCGCTCCCCCTGTCATCACACTGCATCTATCCGTAACTCAGAAGTTCCGTAGTGCCATCCCAAGACTATTTCTTTGCATTCGGGAAGAAGAGAGGCTCGCCATAGACATCCACACCGAAGGTCTTTATGATGCCCTGTGCTTCAGGGCCTACCAGCCAGTCCATGAACCCTTTCGCTCCGGCTGCGTTTACCGAAGGGAACTTCTTCGGGTTGACCGCGATGACCGCGATGAAGTTCAGCAGGATCTTGTCACCTTCCACCAGCGGCACAAGGGCGATCTCCTTCTTGAGGGTCAGGTAGGTGGCCCTGTCCATGAGGGTGTAGGCCTTCTTTTCGTTGGCATAGATCGTCGTGGCCTTGTTCCCTTTCTTGCCGTCCACGAAGCGGTCGTACCAGGGCCCGTCGGGGACGATGCCGGCCTTCTCCCAGACCTCCATCTCCTTGACGTGGGTGCCGGACCTGTCGTTCCTCGTGATGAAGGGGACCTTGGCCTTGGCGATGGCGGCGAAGGCCTCGGGGGCGCTCTTCATGCCCTTGATGTGGGCGGGATCTTCCTTGGGCCCCAGGATGACGAAGTCGTTGTACATCACGTCACGCCGGTCCACCCCGTACCCTTCCTCGATGAACTTGTCCTCCAGCTTGCGGGCGTGGACCATGACCATGTCGAAGGTGCCGGTCTTCGCCTTGTCCAGGGTCGCGCCGGTGCCGGCCGCCTCGTAGGTGATCTTGACGCCGGCCTTCTGCTCGTAGGTCTTGGCCAGAAGAGGGACGATCCCTGCATCCACGGGGCCGATGGTGCTGGAGAGACGTATCTCCCCCGCGGCCGCCAACGCCCCCTCCGGCGCAGACATGCCCGCGGCGAGCAATACGCACAGTGCCATGAGAAATCCTCCAAGTCTTTTCATGGTGACCTCCTGACTTGCAGTTTTTATCGTCAGCCGGCGAACTCCCACACGACCTCGCCGGTCCGAACCATTATGTATCCGCCCATGGACGTCGCGGCGTCCCTGTATTCCGCCGACCGTATGACGGCCATGAGGGCCTGCATCCTTTCGTCATCCCAGTGGCGCGCGGGTATCACGAGGTCGTACTCCTCGACCCCCGCCGGGATGAACTCCAGCCCCAAAGCGTTGGCGGCCGCGCGCACCCCGAGCCCCGTGGTGGCGCGTCCGGAAAGGACCGCCGCCGCGACGTTCATGTGGGTGTACTCCTCGTTCTCGTACCCTTGGATGGCGTCCGGGGAGATGCCGAGCTTGGAGAGCCTGTAGTCCAGAAGCACCCTTGTGCCGCTGCCCCGCTGGCGATTGACGAAGGTGACGCCGGATCTCGCGAGATCCGCGATGTCCGTGATGTTGGCGGGGTTGCCCGGCATGACGATGAGCCCTTGCTCCCGGTCGGCCAGTCGCACGAGCTTGACGGGGATGCCCGCGAGGTGCCTTGCGATGTCGGCCTGGTTGTAAACTCCCGTTGCGGCATCCAGCAGATGGCTTCCCGCCAGATGGCAGTGTCCGTTCCTGATGGCCGTGAGACCTCCCATGCTGCCGACGTGGGCCGATGCCAGGGAGAAGCGCGGGAAGCGCTTGCGCAGGAAGCTGTCCAGCAGGTCCAGCGTGTTGTCGTGGCTGCCGATGACGAGCAATGCGCCGTCGATCTGTTCCTGCGTCCGCAGGAAGGCGGCGGTGACGGGCGTCTCCGCCGGGATGCCCTCGCTTGCGGGAGGGATGGCGATGATGCCGTCGGCGCGGGAGAGGCTCGTCACGGTGCCCGCGCCCCGTGGCAGCGGCACGGCCAGCAGTTTGTCCCCCACCCGGCCCAGCTTGACACGGATCCGTTCCTCGAGGCCCGCTTTCGAGGGCAGGGGCTGGAAGGGTGTCACGGCGCCGGTCGCGCGCCGGGGCATGCGCCGTTTCTGCCACAGCGTCAGCAGGGGCTGGGCGAACTCCTCGAAGGCGATGATGGCGGATATGGGGTAGCCCGGCACGCCGATGACGGGCTTGCCTCCCACCTTTCCGAGGATGGTCGGCTTGCCGGGCATCACGTTGACGCCGTGGACGAGAAGCTCCCCCTCCTCCGCGACGACGTGGGCGGTGAAGTCGTGGCTTCCGGCGGAGGAGCCGGCATTGACGGCCACGAGGTCGTATGGCCCCTTGACCGCCTCCCGCAGGGCTTCCGCGATGGAACCGGGGTCGTCGGGCACGATGCCGAGGACCTCCGGGTCGCCCCCCGCGTCCCTGACAAGGGCGGACAGGATGAGGGAGTTGAATTCCGGCAGTTGCCTGCCCTGCTGCAGCAGGGTGCGGTCGGCTTGGGCCAGGGGCACGAGTTCGCTGCCGCTGGGGATGATCGCCACCCTGGGCCTCGCGAAGACGGCGGGGCGCAGGATGCCGGCGGCCGCGAGGGCGCCCAGTTCGTAGGCGCCGATCACCGTGCCCGGCGGCAGCAGGATCTCCGTGGCCACCATGTCCTCACCCAGCTTGCGAACGTGCTGCCATGGGAACGCGGCCTGTTCGACGTCCACGGCGTCGGGTTCGAAGGCCCGGGGGATCACGTTCTCCATCATGATCACCGCGTCGCATCCCTGGGGCAGGGGCTGGCCGGTGTTGATCCAGAACGCCTCCTTGTTGATGCGCAGGGTCTTCGGCCTGTGCTGGGACGCCCCGAAGGTGTCGGAGGCCTTCACCGCGATGCCGTCCATGGCCGCGCCGTGGAACGCCGGGGAGGAGAGCAGGGCGGCGGCGGGCGTTGCCAGGGTGCGATGACGGGCCGCTTCCAGAGAGACCTCCTCTACGGCGAGAGGGGACCGGTCCCCGGCCTCCAGGGCGTCGAACCACCGTGTGCGGGCCTCGTCGACGTCCGTGAGCTTGAGATAGACGTTGCGTTCCATGGTTCCTCCTTGCTCTGCCGGGATCGCCGTGCATGCGCCTTCAGCGCAGCGGTTCGACTTCGACCAGGGTTCCTGCGGGGATGCCCTCGTCGGTTTCGAGGCAGACGACGAGACCGTCCGCCTTGACGAGGGTGGAGATGGCGCCGGACTTGCCGAGGACGGGGATCGCCGTGGGGGCGTCCCCCGGCTCCAGGGGGCGACCCAGCGCCACCCGGATGTAGTCCCGCCGACCGAGGACCGAGGGCACCGGGCGGGTCATGCGGGCGGACACGACATGCTCGATCCGGTTTCCGTCGTCCCGACCCAGCAGACGCCGCAGGAGCGGACGCAGGAAGACGTGGGCGCAGACGAGGGCGCTGGCCACGTGTCCCGGCATGCCCCAGCAGGACTTCTCGCCGGATCTTGCGAAGATGAGAGGCTTGCCTGGACTCACGGCGACGCCGTGGATCAGCGTCGAGCATCCCGGAACGGCCGCAAGCGCGTTCAACGTGTAGTCCCGGCGTCCCGCCGAGGATCCTCCCGAGACGAGCACGACGTCGCCCCAGGCGAACGCCTCCCCCACCAGACGCTTGAGGGTCGCCTCGTCGTCCCCCACCAGTCCGAAGAACCTCGCCTCCCCCCCTTCCTCCCGGGCGAGGGCCGCCAGGGTGACGGCGTTGACGTCCCGCACCTGTCCGGGAAGGGGGCGCCGCCCGTAGGGGATCACCTCGTCCCCGGTGGAGATGACGGCGACCTTGGGTCTGCGCCGCACCCGCACCCGCTCCTGTCCGAGACCCGCAAGCAGCCCGACTTCCTGGGGCCGCAGCAGCCGCCCTCCGGGAATGAGCGTTTCCCCGAGCCCGCAATCCTCGTCCTTCGCCAAGACGTTGTCCCCTGGCGCGACCGGGCGCGTCAGTTCCACGTCCGCGGAGTCGGGATCGGCCACCTGGCGGACGTACTCCAGCATGACCACGGCGTCCGCCCCCTGGGGGAGCATGCCTCCGGTCCATATGCGCACGCATGTTCCGGGCATGACCGTGATCGTCGGGACGGCCCCCATGGGGATCTCCCCGAGGCAAGACAGCAGTGCGGGCATGCCTTCGCCCGCCCCGAAGACGTCCCGGGCCCGGACGGCGAAGCCGTCCACCACGGACCTGTCGAAGCCGGGCAGCTCCTCGGGGCTGCGGAAATCCTCCGCCAGCGTGCGTCCCGCCCCTTCCTCCAGCGGAACGTCCTCTGCCTCCAGAGGGGCGAAGGAGGCGATGTGGGCCAGAAGTTCCGGCACCGGGGTGAGGGTCAGGAAGGATGTCAAAGGGCCGCCTCCGGGATTTGGCGGGTTCAGAAGGGCGCGGAGCGCAGCGGGTCGTCGGTGCCGATGGCGGCGACCCTGCCGTCGAAGAGGTAGACGTACTGTTCGCAGAGTTCCCTGGCGAGGAAGAAGTCGTGGGTGGCGATGATCACGGAAATGCCTCTCTCCCCGTGCAGTTCCCGTATGAGGGTGATGATGTCTTCCCGGGCGTGGTAGTCCACGCTGGCCGTGGGTTCGTCGAAGAGGATGACCTCGGCCCCCGCCGCCAGCGCCCGGGCTATGCTCCCCCGCTGGGCCTCGCCGCCGGAGAGCTTGGCGGCGGGCCAGTTGGCGAGCTTTTCCAGCCCGACCTTCGCCAGAAGCTCCATCGCCCGTTCCCGCCGCGGCGCTTTCCCGATCCCCTTGATGGCCATGGGGTAGGCGACGTTGTAGAGGAGGGAACCGGTGAACATGACCGGCGACTGGGGCACCCAGACGACCTTGGCCCTGTGGCGCGCCATGGTCTCCGGCGCGACGGGTTCGCCCCGGAAGCGTATCTCCCCTTCCGTGGGCGCGTCCATGAAGGACAGAAGACGCAGGAGCGTGGTCTTCCCGGATCCGTTGGGGCCGAGCAGTCCATATATGACTTCGCCCTGCAGGTCGAGTTCCGGGATGTCCAGGGCCTGCCGGGTGTCGAAGCGTTTTTTCAGGCCGCGCAGGCCGTACAGCGGCGTCATCGTCCCGTCCTGCCCTGGAAGACGGCCAGGCCGCAGTTCAGGATGAAGCTCACGGCCAGCAGCACGATCCCGAGAGCCAGCGCCAAGGTGAACTCCCCCTTGTCGTATTCCAGGGCCATGGCGGTGGTCATGGTGCGGGTGAAGCCCTTGATGTTCCCTCCCAGCATCATGCTCACCCCGACCTCCGCGATGCCCCGTCCGAAGGCGGCGCACAGCGCAGCGACCACCGCGAAACGCGCCTCCCGCAACACCGCGAAGGCGGCCTGCCGTTCGCTGGCCCCAAGTGTGAGGGCCGTCAGCCGGTATCGCTCGTCGAGCCGGCTCAGGGCGGCCAGAACGAACATCGTGACCAGCGGCAGGATGAGGATGAACTGTCCGATGGTGATGGCCTTCCACGTGTACAGCAGGTCCAGGGGGCCGAGGATGCCCCGGCGTGAGATGAAGATGTAGAGGAAGAGGCCGACCACCACGGTGGGCAGGGCCTGGAGGGTGTTCAGCAGCAGGATGCAGCCCCTGCGGCCGCGGAATTCGTAGTTGGCGAGACAGAAGGCGAGGGGGATGCCGATGCAGCTGGCCATCAGGCACGCTATGGCCGTGCACCGCAGGGAGACGAAGACGATGAGATAGAGTTCGGGGTTGCCCCCGAAGATCATGGCGAGCCCGGAAAGCAGGCTGTCCGTGAGCATGTCCCACATGTCGCCTTCCTCGTTGGCTGGAACATGCGGCGGGGGAGGAATCCCTCCCCCGCCGCGGGCGTGCGCGGGACGGCCTACTTGGCGTCCGGAATGGCGTCAGGGAAGAACAGCTGCTTGCCCTGGAGCTTGTAGTTGGCGATGAGGGCCTGGCCCTTCTTCGAGACCAGCCACTTGGCGAACTTGGTGGCCGCATCGACCTTCGCGTGGGGATGCTTCGCGGGATTGACGGGGATGACGCCGTAGGGGTTGTAGAGGTCCTTGTCCCCTTCCACCAGGATCTCGAGGGACGTGGGCGGGGTCTTCCCGAACTTCTGCTGGATGAAGGTGCCCCGGTCGGAAAGGGCGTAGCCCATCTTCTCCTCGGCCATCTGCAGCGTCTTGCCCATGCCCTGGCCGATGGAGAGATACCAGGCGCCGGTGGGGGCCTCGAAGGTGACCTCCGCTTCCTTGCCGGCCTTCATGACCTTCTGCACCGTCTTGGTCAGCGGGACGCCGGAGGCCTTCCAGAGGGCGAGTTCCTTGGCATGCGTGCCGCTGTCGTCGCCCCGGGAGACGAAGACGACCTGCTTCTGGGCGATGGCCTTCAGGGAGCCCAGGATGTTCTTCCCGCCATCGAGCTTCTTCGTCCCGGCGGGATCGCTGGCGGGGCCGACCAGCACGAAGTCGTTGTGCATCACTTCGTAGCGCTGCGTGCCGAAGCCGTCGGCGACGAACTTCTTCTCCCGGGCCGGATCGTGGACGAAGATGACGTCCACGTTGCCGTCGGAGCCGTCACGGATCGCCGCGCCCGTGCCTTTGGCCATGTACTGCACGGTGATGCCGGTGTCCTTGGTGAATTCCGGCAGGAGGTATTCCAGCAGGCCGGAGTCCCTCGTGCTGGTGGTGGTGGACATCTTGATGGTCTCGTCGGCGAGGGCGTTGGCGACGGCGAGGCACGCCGACAGGACGAGACAGCCGATGAGGGGGAGGATCAGCAATGCGGTCTTGCGGAACGGGGAACGTTTCATGTGGTGTGCGCGCGGGAACCCGGGCGGAGTTTCGCCGGGCGGAATGGCGCCCTCCGATGTGCTTCCTGGGTTGATGGGAATGGACGGCAGGGGTGCGTCCGTCCATGGTCTTGCACCGGATCCGTGCCAGAGGCACGCCTGTCTGGGATGGTCGTGGCCGCGGGGAACGCCGCCGTGGCACGCGGGGGGCATGCGCCGAGGCAGGCATGGGGCTTGACACGAAATCGCCTGTTTTCGTGTATGTCGCAAAGGACATAATGATCGATTTCGGGCCAGGCTGTCAAGGGCTTGCCCGAGTTTGGATACTGCGCGGACGGCGACGGCGGGAGGCGCTGCAGGGAGCGTCCTTGGCGATCTCCGGGTGGCGGATTCGGGGACGTGCGGAAGGAAGGCCCGGGGGTGGGGAGGACGGGAGGCGGGATCGCCCCCCGTCGATGGCGGTTGCTGCGACAGGAATGCGGCGCGGGGGGCGGTCTTCAGCTGTGGATTCCGGTCAGCGGATCCCGCGGCATCGCCGTGACGCACCTGGTCGTGCCACGGCGTGGCGGCCCCTTGCGCGATTGCGCCAGTGCCGGACTATCCGCCGAGGGACGCAACCGCCCCGGCGATCCGCTCCAGCGCTTCCGTGACCGTGCTGCGCGGGCATGCCAGGTTGAGCCGTGCGAACCCCTCCCCCTCGGGCCCGAACTCCCACCCGGGATACGGTCCCACCTTCGCCTTGCCCATGAAGAAGCCCGTGAGCCCCTGCCGGTCGAGGCCGAGTCTCGCGCAGTCGATCCAGAGCAGGTAGGTGCCTTGGGGCATGTAGGTGCGCAGGACGGGGATGCGTTCCCGGATGAAGTCCACGGCGTGGCGCAGGTTCTCCCCCACGTAGGCGCAGACCTCGTCGGCGTAGGATGCGCAGTGCATGTAGGCCGTGTGCAGGGCGTGCAGTCCCAGGACGTTCACGTGGAGACTGTGGGCGTCGATGTTCTTGCGAATGAGGGCGATCTTGTCCCGGTTCGGAGAGACGATGGCCGAGGCGAACAGGCCGGCCATGTTGAAGGTCTTGCTGGGGGCGGTGGCGGTGATGCCGTGGAAGGCGATCTCCGGAGGGAGGGCCACGAAGGGGACGTGCCGCCCGTGGTGGACGTAGTCGCAGTGGATCTCGTCGGAGAGAATCTCGACGCCGTGTTTGAGGCAGAGTTCGCCCATGCGGACCAGTTCCTCGCGGGTGAACACCTTCCCCGTGGGGTTCTCGGGGCTGCACAGGATGAAAAGCGTCGTGGTCTTCTGGGCGAGAGCGGCCTCCAGTGCGTCGAAGTCCACGGCGTAGCCGTCGTTCTCGCGGACCAGGGGCACGTGCAGGCTCTTTCGGCCGAGCTTCACGGGGAGGTTGATGATCGGCGGATAGGAGGGGGTGAAGGCGGCGACGCCGTCCCCGGGGGCGGTGAAGGTCTCGATGATCATCGCGATGGCCGTGCAGAGGCCCGGGACGGGGACGACCCATCCATCACCGATGGTCGCGTCGAAGCGCGTGTGCAGCCAGTGTCGCACGGCCTCCTCGACCATGGCGTCGCCCTTGGGGTATCCGAGCACGCCGTGGGCGATGCGTTTCTGCAGGGCCTCCAGCACCGGGGAAGGGCACAGGAAGTCGGAGTCCGCGACCCACATGGGCAGCACGCCCGGGGGCAGATAGCGCCATTTCATGCTGTCCGAGGCGGTGCGGTCGATGATCTGGTCGAAGTCGTGTCCGGCCATTGGCGTCTTCCCCTTTTGGGCCTGCAGGCCCGTGAACGGTCATTTGCGGCGGACGCCTTGCGGCGCTTCGCCGTGTCGCGTAGATCCTGCCTCCGGTCCTTCCGAGGCGGTCTCTCAGTGCGCCACCTTGCCCATGGTGCGCCTTTCCGGGGCCCGCGTCAATCGAATGCCCGAATCGCAAGGCGATTGCATGCCGCTCGGGGGATGTTCCCACGTGGTGGGGTGCCGGGACGGAGGGCGAACGACCCTTGCGTGATGGATGACCGGAGACGTCTCTGCCTGTCGCGGCATCGCCACGCTTGACGTGGCATCCATGGAACGACCAAAGAACAGGCTGGCGAGAGAGTCAAGGATCTGGCGTTGCGTGTCATCGCCGAGCGAATTGAAAAGTAAAGTTCTTCCTCCCCGATTGATCACATTGACTTCACGCCATATGGAGCAGTGGCTAGTCAGAGGCTGTAGATTTGTTCCGCTTTTGGCATGTAGCAGGAATCATCGGGAACAATATTTCTGTCTGGAAGAAGACAACCGTCCAGCTACTTGGCTCAAATCTCCATCTTTGTCCTAGCGCTGTCCGAAGTCCTCGTCAATATATTCAACTGGTTCAATCACTTGTTTGTCCCCCAGATGTTCATTCTCTTGAAGGATTCGAGCATCTTGGGAACGCGCGCAAGACGTTCCTCTGAGATTTCAGGGTCAATCTCTCTATCCGGTAATGTGAGGTAGGACACCTTCTGGAGATCCTTGTTGGCGTGCAAATCCTCCAGCACTCTCGACGTGTACTCAGGAGTATGGCGTTCTCCGTGGATTTTTTCCATAATCATTTCTCCTTTTTTTGGATAGGCTTATCGCCGATTTTCGCCGAAGGCCGCCAAAAGCCGACCAATGCGGTGTGATTCCGCTCCACACGGCACCGTTCAAAAGTGATGTATACACTTGCACATGACTTTGACAGAGTCATGGGTGGCACTTTTTTGCGCAATCTTCCTGCAATCGCCCTGCCGCAATCCCCGATGCAGAAGCATCGGCCCCGCCCACGCTCACTGCGTCTTCGTCTGCGCCTCGGGTTTCGGCCCCGTATTCTTCGTCGGCCCCTCCTTCACCCCCTCGAAGCGGTATTCCCAAGGGGCCTCGCCTCCCGGGGTGTCCTCGGGCTGCGGGGTGATGAGATCCGGAAGCCTGAACGTCCGGCTCGGGATCATCCGCCCCGATCCCTCCCCGGCGGCCTTCGGGGCGTCCCCGGGCGCGGCGGACGTCGAGGACGCCCCGCACGTCCCGGCAAACGCAAGCCACAGGACGCAAGCCGATGCCGCGGCGACGCCGGTCCGCAAAAACGTCATGCCGCCCTTCACGCGCCGCCCCTTGTCGGCCCCGGTCTCCAGTCCACCGCGCCCGTGAGCCAGTCCGGGATGCCTATCTCCCCGGTCAGGGCGTTGTACCTGTATGCGCATCCGGTCCTCGGGTCGAAGACCTGGACCTCCGGTATCCTCACGATGCCCGTGCCTTCCAGGGGGAGACCCTTGAGGTCGATGGCGTTCTTCACCCCCTCGAAGGCCATGACGCTGTTGGCGAGGCGCACGAAGATGCCGCAGGACCGCGCGGGATGTGTCCAGGACCTGATCCCCTCCCAGACCTCGGGGAGGTAGTTCTTGCTGCGCCCGGGGAAGGCCAGGGCCGTGAAGTGGCGCTGCCTGAGGGCCTCGTAGTCCACCTGCTGGAGGGGGATCCCCTCCGTCCCGAATTTCCCCAGCCCCTCCAACGTCAGGCCGTTGTCGTGGGTGAAGGTGGTGACGATGGCGCTTCCGGAGGAGGCGGGGCCGATGATCATGCGCAGGCCGAGTTCGGCGCAGGTTCTTCCCGCCACGAGGTTCGCCTCGTGGTCGGTGGTGCCGAGGAAGAGGATGGAGACCCTGGAGAGGACGTCGGCGAGCCACGGGCCGTCGTTGCGGGTGACGGGGCGCTGGTGGGCCTCGACGGTGCATTCGGGATTGAGGCGCTGCAGATGCCGTTTCCAGCATGCCACCTTGGGGGCGCCCGCGTCTTCGGGGTAGAAGGGGAGCCTGTTCAGGTTGGAGGGCTCCACTGTGTCGGGGTCGACGATGGTGAATTGCATGAAGCCGGCCCGCACGAGGAGGTCGAGGACGGCGCCGTTGCCTCCCGTGCCGACGACGGCGACGGGGGTGTCGGCGAGGGCGGCGTTGGTGACGGAGGTGAAGTTGACGTATCCGGTCTGCCGGGCCACGAGGGCGTCCCACATGCGTTCCATGGCAACCTCGTCCGTGCCCGGATCGGCGTGTTTTCCGCGCCGCTCCGGGGTTTCGTGGCGGGGTGGGCATCCCCGCGTCCCGCCGTCAGCGGCGGATCAGGCCCCGGCCATCGTGGAAGACGGTCAACCGCTCCTCCCCCGGGCGGCAGAACCCCGCAAGGGTGACCCCTTCCTCCTGGGCCGCGAGGAGGGCGGCGCCGGTCACCGCGCTGCGGCTCACCATGAAGCCGAAGCCGGCCCGCCGCGCCTTGGCGTAGAGGCTGCCCGTGAGCCTTGCGGTGACGAGGAGGGCGAAGCCTCCAGGATCCATGCCGTTTCTGGCGCAGTGGCCCGTCAGTCTGTCCAGGCAGTTGTGCCGGCCGATGTCCTCGACGACGTGGAGGATGTCCCCCGATGCGGCGTCGAGAAGGCCGGCCTTGTGGAAGGATCCCGTGGCGTCCCAGTGCCCGCCCTCCGCGATGAACCGTTTCATGGTGCGCAGGATCGCCTCGGCGTCAAGTGGGGACGGGGGAGCCGCCGTGGGGATCGGGGCGCCCAGGCGGACGGCGAGGACGTGCAGGCCGGGTTCGGGATCCTCTTGGACGGCCGTCCCGGTGCGCAGGGGGACCCGGGTCGTGTCCGCCAGCACCCCGCAAGGGTGGCACTGGGCGTCCTCGGCCATGGGCAGGCGCTCCGGCCCGTCCGTCCGGTTGTGGCGGGGCAGGCATTCCAGCAGCACGTGTCCCAGCGCGAGATCCCCGAGATCGAAGGGCCAGGCCCAGAGGTTCCTGCAGGTGGAGCCGTGCACGACCCGCACCCGTTCCTCCCTGGCCGTCACCTCGGGGATGTCCTTCCAGACCCCCTTGGCGAAGCGCGCGGCGGCGCAGGGCACGAGGGTGGTTGCGCCGTCCCGGCTCGCGTCGGTCAAGTCGGCCACGCCCTCGTCCTCCCTTCCCGCGTCACGCCTTGGTCGCGGGGCCATGCCGCAGGTACGCGAACCAGTACGCCATGCCCACGAAGATGGATCCGCCCACGATGTTGCCGAGGGTCACGGGCAGGAGATTCTTCCAGATGAAGGCCCCCCAGGTGAGGGCGTCCAGCTTCTCCGGCGTGAGTCCCGAGGCCGCGGCCCACGCCGCGGTGCTCTTGGCCATGATCCCCGCCGGGACGTAGTACATGTTGGCCACGGAGTGCTCGAAGCCGGAGGTGATGAAGAGCCAGATGGGGCAGAAGACGCCGAGGATCTTGCCGGCCATGTCCCCGGCCCCGAAGCACAGCCAGACCGCGAGACACACCAGCCAGTTGCAGAGGATGCCGAGATAGAAGGCCGCGACGAAGGAGTAGGAGACCTTCCCCGAGGCGATCTTCACGGTGACCCCGCCCAGAAGTCCGCCGCCGCTGCCGAGGAGTCCGCTGGACACGATCATGTGGGCCAGCAGCACGGACCCCAGGAAGTTCCCCAGATACACGTATCCCCAGTTCCGCAGCATGGCCCCGAAGCTTATGCGTCCCTGGACCAGGGTGACGGCCATCAGCGTGTTGCCCGTGAAGAGCTCTCCGCCGGCCAGCAGGACCAGCATCAGGCCCGTGGGGAATACCGTCCCGGCAAGGCATCGTCCGAGTCCGTAGGTGCCTGGATCCGCCAGGAGGTTGAAGGCGGCCATGTTGGAGCCCTGTGCGGCGAAGGCGATGAAGGCCCCGGCGAGGACGCCGAGCAGGATGAGGTAGGATGCCGATGCGGCGGCCTTCTTGACGCCGAGGTCGCTCACGAACTGGCATATCTCTCCGGGTGTCTTGATGGCGCTCATTGGCGACTCCCGCGTTGGCGTGGGGACCGCGTCCGTCAGAGGGCGGTCCGTACGGGGTGGACGCCCAGGTCCTGCCATCCGTCGATGGCGACCTCCGGGACGGGTGTCCTGGTCCCGGAAGGATGTCCGCTCGTTCCGAGCAGCAGCAGCTTGCCGGGGGCGGTGCAGCGGATGGCCGAGCGTCCTCCGGCGTCGATGAAGGAGCCCGCCGGCCGTTCCTCCGTCGTCCCGTCGGGGCCCGCCAAGGTGCAGCTTCCCGAGAGGACGTGCCAGAGGGGCGGGGGATCCGGGATGTCCGGATCGTCCGTGGAGTCCGCCGGCGCCTGCCACAGCAGGGGGCTGGTTCCGGGATCCATGTCCACGATGGATGCCCGGCGCAGGGCCGCCGCGGCGGAGTCCGGGATGGCCGCGCCGACCGGGGCGAGGCGCCGCACGTGTTCGAGTCTCTCCGGCGGGTCCTGCAGGCACAGGGGGATCTCCCCGGTCTCGGGAAGCACCCTGGCCACCAGCGCCTCGTCCGCCGGAGGGAGAACCCCTTCCGTGGCTCTCAGGAAGGCCGGGTGGGCGCGGCGCAGGTGCTCGTGATCGATGACGTTCAGGATCATGGGGATGCGGAAGGTCCCTTCCCTGAGGGTCCGGGGCCTGCCGTAGCACCGGTAGCCGAGGCGCTCGTAGAGGGCGACGAGGGACGGGGCGCAGTAGTGGACGGTGTGGCGGAAGCCCGCCGCCGTGAAGAGTCGCGCGCAGTGTTTGAAGAATTCCAGGAAGAGGGTCCCTCCGCGGCAGTCGGGACGTTCCACCAGCCGCGAGTAGACGAGGACCTTGGAGAGATCGAAGGCGGCGAGGCGCGGCAGGTCCAGCAGTTCCTTCCAGTGCTCCGGCAGTCCGGGAAGGTCCGCCGGCGTGCCGGTGCCCACCGCGAGAAGGCGTCCTTCGGGATCCAGGGCCACGATGTGGGTGGACGCCGCGTCGTGGGGGGAGACGACCCTGCATCCCGCCGCGTCCACGCCTTCGGCGCCGGGCAGGTGCCGGTAGTAATGGGCGTAGCGGAACGCGTAGACCTCCTCCCTGCGTTCCTCGTCCAGGACCTCCCCTATGCGGTAGGCCCCCCCGGGTCGGGGAAAAGCGTCTGCGGATGCGGGACGTCTGTCCATTTTCGGGCCTGCCATCCCAACGTTTCGCGGCCCGTTGGCTACGACGCCTCGTCGGGCGCGATGCGCACGGCGCATCGCTTGAATTCCGGTATCCCGCAGACCGGGTCGAGGCTGGCGATGGTCAGGGCGTTGGCGGGGCCTTCCCCGTAGTGGAAGGGGACGAAGACCGTTCCCTGGCGGATGCCCGGGGTGATCCGGACATAGGCGTGGATGGCGCCCCGGCGGGAGTCTATGCGCACCCGCATCCCCTGGGCGATTTCGAGGGACTGGGCGTCCGAGGGATGCATCTCCACGTAGACGTGTCCGCCCTCCCGGGCGAGGGTGGGCGAGGCGCCGGTCATGGTGGCGGTGTGGTAGTGGGCGAAGTTGCGTCCGGTGGAGAGGGTGAAGGGGTAGGCATCGTCGACGGCCTCGGCCGGAGGCATCTGTCGCGCCAGCATGAATTTCCCCTTGCCCCGGGTGCAGCCGTTCACGTGGAGGATGGGGGTGCCGGGGTGGTCCGGGGTCGGGCAGGGCCACTGCAGTCCCTGTATGCCGAGGCGTTCGTAGGTCATGCCGGCGTAGGAGGGGACGACGCCGCGCATCTCGTCGAAGATGGCTTCGGCGTCCCGCGTTTTCCAGGGGTGTCCCATGGCGCTGGCGAGGAGGGCGATGATGTCGCCGTCGGGGAGGGCGTCCCCCGGGGGTGGGATGGCGCGGCGCAGGCGGGAGCAGCGGCGTTCGGTGTTGGTGAAGGTGCCGTCCTTCTCCGCCGAGGCGGCGGCGGGGAGTGTCACGTCGGCGAGGGCCGTGGTGGCGGTGTGGAAGATGTCCTGGACCACGAGGAAGTCCAGGGACTTCATGGCCTCGGCCAGGTGGCCGATGTCCGGGTCGCTGCGCAGGGGGTTCTCGCCGATGACGTAGAGGGCCTTGACGCGCCCGTCCAGCATGGCTTCGGGCAGTTCCGTGAGCTTGAGGCCGGGGCGATCCGGAAGGGGCGTGCCCCATGCCGCGGCCATGGCCTCCCTGACCTTGGGATCCGCGACCTTGACGTAGCCGGGGTAGCTGTCGGGCAAGGCGCCCATGTCGCAGGCGCCCTGGACGTTGTTCTGGCCTCGCAGCGGGTTGACGCCCCCGCCGGGGACGCCGATGTTGCCGCACAGGAGCGCCAGGTTGGCGCAGGCGCCCACGCGGTCCGTGCCGCTGGCGTACTGGGTGATCCCCATGGCGTAGCAGATGGCGGAGGGGCCGTTGGCATAGAGGCGGGCGGCCCGTTCGATGTCGGCGACGGGGAGGCCCGTGAGGGCGGAGGTTTCCGCGAGATCCACGGACTTGACCATTTCGGAGAACTCCTCGAAGCCTTCGGTCTTCGAGGCGATGTCGGGAACCTGCAGCCCGTCCCGGAGTATGACGTGGCACATGGCGTTGAGCAGGGCGACGTCGGTGCCGGAGGCGAGGCGCAGGTGCAGCGTCGCCATGCCCGCCAGTTGCGTGGTCCTGGGATCGGCCACGAGGATCGCGGCGCCCTCGGCCCGGGCCCGCAGTATGCGGCTTGCCAGGAGCGGATGGCACTCGGTGGTGTTGGAGCCGATGATCAGGATGCAGCGGGACTTCTCGAGGTCCTCCATGGAGTTCGTCATGGCCCCGCTGCCGAGGGTCGCGGCGAGGCCGGCGACGGAGGCGCTGTGGCAGAGCCGGGCGCAGTGGTCCACGTTGTTGGTGCCGATGACCGTTCTTGCGAACTTCTGCGCCAGATAGTTCTCCTCGTTGGTGATCCGGGCCGAGGAGAGGACCATCACGGCGTCGGGGCCGGATTTGTCGATGACGCGGCGCAGGCGCTCCGCCGTCAGGGCGAGGGCCTTGTCCCAGGAGGCGGGGACCGTGTCCGCGCCATGGCGTATCAGGGGGGTGGTGAGGCGGCCCGGTGCGCGGAGGTGTTCCGCGAGACTCCATCCCTTGATGCAGAGCCGGCCCCTGTTGACCTGGCAGGCGGGATTGGGCAGCGCCGCCACCGGGACGTCGTCCGCCACCTGGTAGACGACGCCGCAGCCGGTGCCGCAGTAGGCGCAGAGGGAGGGGACGAAGCGGGTGCTCATGACGCGCCCTCCTTGGAACCGTGGGAGGAGAGGAATATCTCGGCCATGTCCGGGGCGAGGAGGGACGCGGCGAGATCCGGGGAGATCCGCGGATTGCGGCGCAGGAACCTTGGGCAGAGGCCGAGGGCGAGCCCCATGGCGACGGTCTGGTCCGCGAGGTCGAGGCCGCCCGGGGCCGGCGGTGGGGTCGCCTTTGTCGCGAGGTCCGTCAGGACGGATTCCAGGGGGACCTTCTCCGGGACGAGGGGGGCGCACAGGGCCGCATCGAGCCCGAGGCGGAAGCACCGGGCGAGGAGGATGGGCGCTTCGGCGCCGCATTTTTCGAAGGCCGCGGCGGCGCCTTCATGGTCGGCGCACAGGATCCAGCCATCGTCCCCCTTGAGCCAGGCGAGGCAGGGGGACGGGCAGTGATGGCAGGCGGCGGGCTTCCCGTGCAGATCCGGGGGCGGGGTGTGCCCCTCCTGGAAGGTCTCGCGGATCCAGCCGTCGAGGGACGGGGCACCGATGCCTGCGGCGACGGCCTCCTGCAGGGGATTCTTCAGGGGGACGGGGATCCGCGGCAGGACGCCTTCGGCCTCGAGGACGATGGCGACGATGCCGTGACGGCCCATGAGGCGGGCCATGAGACGGCCCTGGGAGGCGGGGCCGTGTTCGAGCCCTGCGGCCGCGCAGGCGTCCGCGCCTCTGGGGGAGACGGCGAGGAGGATGTTGGCGATGCCGTTTTCCGTCTCGGCCAGCAGGGAGGTGCGCAGCGTGTGCCCGTCTATCCTCGGGGCGCATGTCCCGAGGGTCGCGGAATTGTACCGGCAGCGCAGGATGGAGGGTTCCTTCGCGCGGCCGACGAGGACGGCGGCGTCGAAGCCGCACAGACGCAAGGCGGTGCCGTGGCCGAGGGGGACGTGGGCGGCCGGGCCGTCCTCGCCGAAGATGCCGAGACCGCCGCTGGCCGGGGCGAAGCCGCCGGTGAGAGGGCCGGCCGCGAGACAGAGGCCGCCGTGGCGGCGGGCGAGCGTCGCCCCGAGGCCTCCTGGTTCGGCCAGGCCGTCCCGCAGCGCGCCGTCCGGCAAGATCTCCGTGCGGCACGTTCCCGCGGCGCAGTCCACCAGCAGCAGGCGCTTGTGGAAGTAGTCGGCGGGGGATGCTGGGGGATGGGTGGTCACGGGAGTGTTCCTCGCGTTTTGCCTGTTTTCCGGTCCCGCGTGCGCCACGGCGCGGCCGCGGGATGCGCCTCGATCAGGCCGGGTCCGGTTTCTGCGCCTTCCCGAAGGAGGGGAGCCCGGGAAGCTTGAAGCGCACCCGCGCCGCCTTGTACGGACAGACGTCGACGCACCGCAGGCACGTGATGCATTCGGCGCGGCTGATGTCCGGGGTGCGTCCGTCCTCGAGATCCGCGGCGGGGACGATGCCCATGGGGCACACGTCCGCGCATCGCTTGCAGGAGAACTTCCGGCAGCGTCTGGCATTGATGTGCACGGTCAGGGGGCTCAGACGCGAGAACAGGGCGAAGAGGGCCCCCACGGGACAGAAGTGGCGGCACCAGGACCGCTTGCCGGCGAGGTCGAGACCCGCGATCAGCGGGACCACGGCGATCTCCGCCCCGCCGAGGGTGGACTGGACGCCGTAGGAGCGGCACACGGCCCCGATGGGGCAGACCGTGCAGAAGGCCTGGGTGCCGGTCCCGGCGGATGCGACCAGCGCTCCCGCGAGGACGCCGTACTTGTTGAGGCGGTTGCCGAGCCACGGAGGGAGGCGGAAGACCTTGGGGACCAGGCGGTCGACGACGTCCAGGATGAATCCGAACGGGCACAGCCAGCCGCAGAAGCCCCGTCCGACGAGGAGGGCCAGGAGGATCAGCAGGCCCGCCGATATCACGGTGGTGAGCAGGATGGTCTTGGAGGAGAAGATGTTCTGGGCCACGCCAGTGGGGCAGGCGATGTCCAGGGCCGCGAGGCTGAGGGAGCAGACCGAGCCGACGAGGACCAGCGTCAGGAGCAGGAAGGAGCATGTCTGGACGGGCCAGCGCAGCCAGCCTATCCATTTGGCCTTCTTCCCGGCGTCGAGGGTGAGGGCCCCGTTGGGGCAGGCATCGACGCATGCGGGAGGCGTTTTCCCCTTGCACAGGTCGCATTTGCGCACGTCCCCGGTGGCCGTGCGCATGGGGGCGGCCTCGAGGCACGCCTGCTGGCACAGGCCGCAGTTGACGCAGAGCCCCTTGTCCATCCCCACGACGCCCTTGGCGTCCCGGCTGATGGCCCCCTGGGGGCAGGCGACGAGGCATCTCGGGTCGCGGCAGTGCTGGCAGAAGACGCTGAAGCTGCCCCCGGATGACGGGAGGGGACAGGGGCGTATGCGTCCGAGCCCTGGCTGGGACGCGCCGGTCTCCCGTCCGCCGCACACGCTCCGGCACAGGCCGCACCCGGTGCATTTTGCCGGGTCGAAGCGCAACGTGGATATCCCCTTGAAGGGCCGGTGGACGGCCTTCTGGGGTGCATAGGGGAGAGGGGCCGCCTTCCTCGGGGCGTCGTGCGTGTTCATGACGCCTCCCTGCAGATGGTCTCGGCGAAGGCCTGCCTGCGGCAGACCGGGCAAAGATCCAGGAACGCCGACGCGCTCCGGGGCGGCGCGTCCTCGAGGCCCGTCGGCTCCGCCTTGGGCAGTGCGTTCTCGAGCCAGGCCAGGGCGGCGGGGGGCGGCAGTTCCCGGCGGCATCGCGCGCAGCGGCGGATTTCTGATGCACCGTCCAGTTGCAGCAGGGCGCGGATGAGGCCCGAGGGATCGACGCCTTCGGGACAGGTCGCCGTGCAGTTGCCGCACTGGACGCAGCGCCGGACTTCCTCGGGGATCCTCGGCTCCTCTGCGTGGAGCGCCATCTGCACGAAGGCGCGGGGCGAGCACGCGAGGGAGATGTCGTCGTACATGGCGGCCATGGCGCAGGCGGCCGAGCACTTGCCGCAGGCGACGCAGGCATCGAGGCGATGGTGGCGCCTGAGCTGCCGGAGGATGTTCCGTCGCTCATCCATGGCGCACCTCCCGATCGGCGCCCCGTGCGCCTCCCGGCTCGCCCCAGGCGGGTGGCGGCCCGCCGCAGGGCCCTTGCGCTGCCATGGCAGCGGCGATGGGGGACGTCATGCCCATGCCCGCGATATAGGCGGATTCCCGGTGGAGATGTCCGGACAGGGAGCCATGCAGGGCGAGCAGCGGCAGGCCCGAAGGACAGGCGTCCTGGCAGGCACCGCAGCCGACGCAGCGATCCGCGACGTGGAGGGCGCGGCATGCATGCCAGGGTAGGGGCGGCGGCGGCAGGATCCCTGGCGGGACGAAGGTTTCGTCCTCGAGACGGCAGGAGGGGCAGATGCAGACGGGGCAGACGTTCCTGCAGCCGTAGCACTTGATGCACCGCTGGAAGGAGTCGCGCCAGAAGGCGATGCGGCCGGCGGGGTCGAGATCCGCCAGGGGATCGGGCAACGCGACGTAGGAAGGGGCGTCGACGCCGGGATTGGCGCAGCCGCACTTGTGGGCGTCCTCCTCCGAGCAGCCGAGCGTCAGGCAGCGGACCGTCTGTCCCTCGTACTGGGCCATCTTCGTCTGTTCCCGGACGGCCCGGGCGTCGCAGGGACGGCAGACGAGCGCGGCGCTCGTCCCCTGCGGCATGCCGCCCATGAAACGCCAGAAGGTCTTGGCGAGGGGATACTTGGAGGCCGCGACCGCGCGTTCCAGTTCCTGGGGGGTGGAGAAGACCTCCGGAAGGACGCCTCCGTCCGTGACGGCGAGTCCAAGGACATGGCCCACTTCGCCGGATGCAAGCAGCCGTCTCGCCTCCTCGAGGATGTCGGCAGGCAGGGGGGACGGTGCGCCCGCTTCGGGCTCCCGGGGCGGCAGGTCGCATCCCGGAGCCAGGGCGGCGCCTTCGAGCCGGCCTCGGAGCAGGGCGAGATCGGCGCCTTGGGACAGGGCCCCGAGACGCGTCATGAAGCCCTCGACGACCGATGCGAACTGGTGTCCCTCGTGGGCGCTGCCGAAGCTGACCAGAAGCCTGTGGGGATGCACGCCGAGGGTGGCGAGGGTCGCCCCGAGAAGGGCGAGTCGCACGGATGCCCCGCGGTTCCCCTGGTTGTGGTGGCATCCGCCGAGATGGCAGCCGAGGACGGCCACCCCCTCCGCCCCGTCGGCGAAGGCCCGCAGGACGACGTCCACGGGGACGGCGCCGGCGCAGGGGACGGGCACCATCACGAATCCGCCCGGCAGCTGCAGCCTGTCCCTGCCGGCACGCTCGGCGCCGATCTGCGCACACCACTGGCAGACGAAGCAGACCGCGACGGCGCTCATTACGCCACCTCCAGAACGCGCCGCAGGCCCTCGACCACGCCCGCCACGGGCCGGAAGGCGATGCGGGCCGCACCGGTGGGACAGACGGCGGCGCAGCCGCCGCATCCCTCGCATCGGTCGGCGAGCACGGCCACGGTTCTCCGGGGCCCGGAACCCCGGTCAGGCACGCATGCGCCGTGGGGACACGCCGCGAGACACCTGCCGCAGCCGCTGCAATCCCGGTCGAGGATCGTGGCCGTGGCGTGGGCGACGTTCAAGGGCCTCCACGAGGGGGTTGCGGACGGTTCCGCGACGTGGGTCGCAGCGAGCAGTCCTGCGGCGGCGCCTTCCTCGACGGCCTGGGCCACGGTGCAGGGCCAGCGCACGGATCCGCAGCAGAAGACGCCCCGCACCGGGGTCTCCAGGGGACGCGCGGGTTCCTCGCCGCAGACGAATCCCATGTCGTCCAGCCTGACGCCCAGCATCGCCGCGAGCTTCGCCGCATCGGGCGCAGGGGCCACGGGCGTGCTGCACGCAAGTCCGTCGCAGGGCAGCGTCACCGTCTCGCCGCTTGACGCATCCTGCATGCGCACCCCGGACACTTTTCCGTCCTCTTCCAGGATCTCCAGAGGGACTTCCGGATCCATGGGCCGCATGCGCACCCCTCGCTCCCTGGCGAGGCGGTAGAAGCTCTCGAGTTCGCGCCCGGGCATGCAGACGTTCCGGTGCAGGACCGTGACCTCGGCGTCGGGGACGCATTCCAGCAGACGCATGCCGTTCTTCAGGGCGGCGGGACAGCAGACGGCGCTGCAGTACGGGCGGTCGTCCTCCCGCGCGGCGACGCACTGGACGAAGACGGCCTTGCGGGGAAGCGACGCCGCATCGTCGGGATTGCGTTCCGCCTTGGCGAGCCGGGTCTCGAGTTCCATCTGGCTGGCGATGCCGGCAAGCTCCCCGTATCGCAGCCGTCCCTTCGGCAGCACCGGCTGTCCGCCCATGGCGAGGATGACGGCGCCGACGGAAAGTTCCTCGGGTTTCCCGTCGCCCTTGACGCCCTTCAGCGTGACCGTGAAGCCCCCAAGGGCGGGCCGCAGTTCCGAGACGGCCGTTGCGGTGCGAAGGTCGACTCCCGCAGGAAGGTCGAGACGCGCCAGCATGTCCGAGGAGGAGCCCATGTCCGGGAAGAGTTTCCGGAGCATCGGGAGCATCCCCCCGATGGCGGGGCGTTTTTCCACGAGGGTCACGTCGACGCCCCGCTGCAGGGCCGCTCTCGCGGCGGCGAGGCCTGCCGGGCCGCCTCCGAGGATCAGCACGCGCCGATGCGGGGGCGTCCGCAAGACGGGCGCGCCACCGTCGGCCCGTCCGAGGTCGGCCAGTCCCATGGCGAGGATGTCGGCGGCCTTCATCGTTGCGCCCTTGGCGTCGCCCGGGTGGACGAAGGCGCAACCTTCCCGCAGGTCGGCCCAGTGCACCGGGATGTCCCGGACACCCTCCTCGGCCAGCATGCCCATGACGGCGTCGCCCCGCGCCGAAAAGGCGCAGGCTCCGATGACGAGACCTCCCGGCGGGAGCTGCCTCATCCGGTCGGCCGCGAGCCTCGCACCTTCCCGACTGCACAGGCGCGGGACGACGCACATTGGCACGGGGGCGGATCCGCCCCCCTTAAGGCGCTCCTCGATGGCCGCCATGTCGAAGATTTCCTCCATGGCGCCGCAACAGGTGCACAGGACGACCGCATCAGCCACGGCTCGCCTCCATGGCGTCCCCGGGGACGCAATCGGCGAGTTCCTGCAGAAGGGCTGCCACGACGGCTCCCGCCTGGATGACCGATCTCGCGATGTCCGCCGGTTCCCGGCAGAAGCCGCAGGCCCGTGAAATTCCCGGACGTCCGGAATCCGTCCCGTTGCCCGGCGTCGCGCCGTCGACCGTCGAGGGATTGCAGGCGAGACCGCCGTTCAGGACGACGAGGTCCACGACCGTGGACGCCACCTTCTCTGCGGCCTCGTGACGCAACAGCACGCCCTTCGCGCGTTGCTGGTCCAAAGGCGCGACAAGTCCGGGCCGAGCGTGGAAAAACCGGACCCCCTCGGCCCTGGCCGCGCGCATGTAAGCCTCCTGCCCCTTGCCCGGGGTGCGCAGGTCCGTGTGGTAGATGGCGACGTCGAGGGAGGGGTCGCGGCGTTTCAGCCACCGGGCGTGCTTGGAGGCGTGCATGCAGCACACGGCCGAGCAGTGGGGGATGTGGCGCATGTCCCTGGCCCCGGCGCACTGGACGAAGGCGACGCTTTTCGCCGGCCGCCCGTCCGAGGGGCAGCGCAGCGGGCCGTCCCCCTTGGCGAATTCCGCCGTCAATTTCTCGAAGGCCATGGCGGTCAGGATGTCCGGATGGGTTCCCGCCCCGAACTCCGGCGCCGGATGGGGCACGGGTTCCCTGAAGCCCGTGGCGTGGACGACCGTCCTGACGGGGATCCGCTCGAAGGAGGGTTCCCTCCGGCCAAGGGCGCTCTTTTCGATGGCGCTGGCGGGACAGGCCGCGGCGCAGGCGCCGCAGCCGTCGCACAGGTCGTCCAGCACGATCGCCCGGGGGGCGGTCGAGGGATCGTGGGGGATGTCGTCGGGGCGTCCGACGACGGCCCCCCTGGGACAGGCCGCCATGCACCGTCCGCAGAAGACGCAGCGGTCGGCGTCGACGGCGTCCGGGGCGACGCGCAGGACCGCGACGGTTCCCTCTCCGTCCTCCTCGACGGTCTCGAGGCGGGCCTTGAGGCGAAGGCGTATCAGGGGATGGCTCCTGCAGGCCCTGGCCTTGGGCCAGACGGGGCAGAAGGCGCAGTGGTCCGTGGGGTAGACCTTGTCCAGGCGGAAGACCTGGCCGCCGAGGAATCCCTCCCGCTCGGCCAGGACCACGGGGACGCCGGCATCGGCGAGATGCAGTGCCGCCTGCATGCCCGCGACGCCTCCCCCCGCGACGAGCACGGGAAGTCCCGCAGCCTTTCCGGTCATGGACACGTCCCTCCCCGCCGCCTCAACGAGATGCCAGCCCGAAATGCTGGGCCAGGGTGAGAAGTCTGTTCTGGAACCACTGGGACCAGGGTGGCGGGGCGATCTCGTACGGCCCGACCCTGTCCTCCAGATGCGTCAGCAGGTGGCCCGGGGGCGGCGCAGGGCGGTTGGCCCCCTTGTCGGTCATGAGGATGGAGCCGGCCTCGGGGCATCGCCGCACGCAGATGCCGCAGCCGTTGCATTTCTCGGGCTTGGAGAGGACCGGGAACCGCCGGTCCTGCATGGTGATGGCCTTGGCGGGACAGGCCTTGAAGCAGATGTCGCAGCGTCGCGTCTTGCGCCAGGCGAGGCAGACGTCCTGGACGATGACGATCTCCCCGATGTCCACCTCGGCCTTGGGGATCTTCTCCAGGGCGCCGGTGGGACAGGTCCGCACGCATTCCATGCAGAAGATGCACTTGGCGGGATCCAGCACCGGGGTGCCGAGGTTCCTGCCGCCGTCGAGCCAGCCGCCGGGGCGCAACGCCAAGGGGATGCAGGCGTCGACGCACCGCATGCACCGGGCGCAGCGCGCGAGGAACGCGCCCTCCTCGAGGGCTCCCGGGGGGCGGGGCGGGGCGGCCTCACCCGTGCTCGCGGCGATGGCGGTCAGACCCGCCGCCGCGATGCCGGCGCCGCCGATCTGGAGGAACGTTCGTCTCGAGAGGGATGTTCGCTTGCAGGCCATCCTTGCCGCCTGTCGCCGCCTGTCGCCGGGGCGGGGAGCGAGGTCCCCGTCCCCGGCGCTGGCGGCCGTTTCGTCATTTCTTCTTGATGTCCTTGATGGCGTAGCCCAGGCCCAGCTGGGTCAGGGTCGCCTCGGTGGGGATGCCGTCGTCGTCCCAACCGTAGTACGCGTAGTACTCGTCCTGCATCTTCTTGGTGTCTTCCTCGCTGAAGGTCTGTCCCTTCTTCGGGCCTTCGGGCAGGGGCTCCTTGAAGCGCTCGGGCAGGCGGTCGTCCTTGCGGGTGATGCCCGCCTCCCGGTAGTTGTAGCACCTCTGCAGGGTAATGAGACGCTTGGCCGTTGTCCAGTAGGTGTCCGGGGTCCAGTTCCAGCCGGCCCCCGCGTTGAGCATGTCGCAGATGACCTGGGGGTTGATCTTCGCCTTGTTCAGCGGGACGCCGCCGATGAAGGTGCACATGACCGTGGAGCCGATCATCGTCCAGAGGGACTGGCCCTGGGGGTTGTTCCCCTCGTGGTGGCAGCCTCCCCGGGGACCCAGGGCGTAGGAGACGCCCCTGCCCTTGAAGCCTCGCGGCTCGTGGGCGGCCATTTCCTGCCCCTTGACCTGCATGGCGTACTTGGGGGCGTCGCCGCCGATCTTCTCCCCCATGCGCTTCGTGCCCATGCCGAGCAGTTCCCCGGCCTTCCCCTTCTTGAAGGCGATGGCCTCAAGGGCCTGAAGGACGGCCTGCCCGTTCCCCCAGCGCATGTCGATCCGGTCCAGGTCCTTGTCGGGATCCAGGATGCCCCTGTCCACCAGTTCCATGGTGTAGCCGCAGACGACGCCGGCGGAGATGGTGTCCATCCCCATGGCGTCGCAGTACTCCACCGCCTTCATCATGAAGTCGAAGTCGGAGACGGCCACGTTGCTGCCGAAGAGGGTGCCGGTCTCGTATTCCGGGCCTTCGGCGATGAGGCCGTCGAAGTTGGTGTTGCGCAGGACGCCCACCTTCATGCAGTGGACCGGGCAGTTGGGACAGGAGACGTTGCGCTTCCAGAAGGTGCGGTAGGCCTCCTCGGCGCCGATGCGGCCGACGTCCGGGAACCAGCTTGTCTGGTAGTTCCTCGTGACCAGCGTGCCGGCGTTGAAGTTCGCGTTCTCGATGAGCACTGCCGTGCCCATGCGCTTGATGCCGTCCCAGGCCTCCTGGGTCCGGGCGGCCTCGGTGGCCTGCTTCGCCGCCTTGTTGAAGGCCTCGACGTTGACCAGGGGCACGCCCCGGGTTCCGTGGACGGCGATGGCCTTGAGGTTCTTCGACCCCATGACGGCGCCGCCGCCGCTGCGCGCGGCCGCGCGGAACCGGTCGACGATCATGGCCGAGAAGAGCACGCCGTTCTCGCCGGCGGGACCGATGACGAGGGTCTTGAGATCCTTGTCCTTGAGCTCGTCCTTCAGCATCTCGTCCGTGGTGTAGGTGTCCTTCCCCCAGAGCTTCGACGCGTCCTTGAGTTCAGCCTTGTCGTCGACGACGTGGAGGTAGACGGGCTTGGGGGACTTGCCCCGGAAGATGATCCCGTCCCATCCGCACCACTTGACCTCGTTCCCCATGGGGCCGCCCACTTGGGTGTGGCCGTAGATGCCCGTGAGGGGGCTCTTGAAGGAGACGTTGAGGCGGCAGGCGGGACAGGCGGTGCCGTTCAGGGGCCCCGTGAGCACGCAGAGCATGTTCTGGGGGGAGAGGGGGTCGATCTTGGCGGGGAGTTCGGAGTAGAGCAGGTAGGCTCCGAGGCCGATGCCGCCGAGATACGTCTTGTAGATCTCCTCGTCCAGCGTTTTCACGCTGATCTTGCCGCTGGTGAGGTCGACGTCCAGAAGCTTGCCGAAATAACAACCCTTCGGAGCGGCCATGGCTCACCTCCCGCCTTCGTTGTTGGGGAAGTAGAAATTCTGGATCAGGGACTCCGCGGCCTCGTCGCCGGTCACGTCGCGGTAGGTGAGGTTGACGCCGCCGCCGGTGGGCTTGGTCACCAGGGCCGGGGCCAGTTCCTGCTGGGCTATGTTCTCGCAGGCCTTGACGCACTCGGGGTCGCCGCCGCACAGGTCGCAGAAGAGGGGCCAGCCGGTGTCGGGGTTGCGGCGCAGGTACTTCGGGGGACAGGCCTCGATGCACTTGTTGCACTTGGCGCCCAGGCAGGTCTTGTCGTCGATGAACTCGATGCCGTTGGTCTCCTTGACCTTCCTGATGGCCTTGGGGGTGGTGGGACAGGACGCGATGCAGGGGGCGTCCTCGCAGTGCCAGCAGATGTTGGGGACGTCCACGATGCCCTTGTAGCGGGTGATGTGGATGCGCGAGAGGGCCGGTCTGGTGACGCCTTTCTCGTGGAACTGCGAGCATGCGTACTCGCAGGCGCGGCACCCGGTGCAGGAGGCCCGTTCGGCGAAGAGGTAGCGCATCTTCGGCTTCGCGGGGGGTGCGGCGGGTGCCGGCGCGGGCGCCTGGGCGGCCTTCGCGGCCTGAGCCGCCAGCGGTAGCGCGGCGGCCGCCAGTGCGGTTTGTTCCAGGAAGCGGCGGCGAGTGATGCCGCCCTTTCTCGGGGTGTTGTTCTTTTCGTTCATACGCCCTGCTCCTCGTGGTTGGATGGAGGCGAAGGGGCCCGAAATGGGCGGCGCGATCCCGGGGTCGCCGTCACGGTTCGCGGGGACGTGGCGGGAATGACATGGGGGGATCGGGCAGTTTGCTTTCAGGTTAGACGTCTTTTGGCGAGAACCGTCAATATGTCAGAAATGACATAGCTCTCTTCAGGTAGTGTGTTGATACCCCCATCCTCCCACATATACTTCTGCCCCCCCTGTCGTGCGATGCGAAATCATTACGCACCATCGATGTTTTTCTCCTCGTCGCCCATGGC
>JAISTH010000010.1 GCA_031272715.1 Desulfovibrio sp. | reverse complement strand
ATCGCGGGATCTTTTGCTGCTGCCACCATCGGGGAACCCTCCTTTTATATTGTTGGTAGGAGGATGCCGTGATGGCATTATTTCTACGCCTTGCCAAATCGCGGATAGAAACGCTTACTTTATTCCAATCGTCGGGTCCGGGCGGCCACGTAAGCCCGTGCTTGCCGCATGCCTTGCGTATGGACGGGAACTTCCGGTGCATCCATGCGACGGCGGCGGCGGCGTCGGACCTTTTGCCGGAGGTCTTGGCGCGACCTAATCCTGCTGCACATCGCGCATCGATCCACAACTGCGGTTTCCATCGCCCGTCGGGATAGCGGTACATGCTGTTCCGCTCGGTGGCCAGTTGGCATAAATATCGGCAGAGATTCGCGACGGGTTCCTCGGGCAACAGTTCGATCCAGGCGGTCTTCTGCTCGGCCAGCGTCAAAGCCCGCTCATCGCCGGGATCCCGAGGATGGTCGGCGGTTTCGCCCAGGCCGCTCCAGTCCGGGTTGTCCGGGATCCTGTCCTTCGCTGCTTTGATGAATTCCTCGTGCTCCTCGAGCCAGCGATTCCACGGCACGGGCAGCGGGAGTTCCTGGCCGAAGGTGAATTCCAGATGCTTCAACGTGGCGGCAAGCGCGTCGATCCGCACGTCGCAGCCGTCCAGGACCAGTCCCGCAACGACCTCCGTTGTGGCGGCGTTCGTTTCCCAGGAGGGATCTTCCAGCATGCGCTTCACATGCTCGAGCGTGGCGTGGGCATAGGCGCCCGCACCGCCGTAATAGTACGTCTTGAAATGGTATAGGCAGTCCGATGCCGGATCCAGCAGAAACTCGCGCAGAGTCTTCGCCATCGTGAGCATGGTTGCCTTGTCGCAGAGCGGGACGGAGCGGTCCCACGACGGAAGCCACACGTCCCACGGCCAGGACGGCGGGTGGACAACGGCGGTGCCGAAAGCCTGGGAAGCCTGCACGACGACGAACTCGGCCTGGCTCGGGTCAAAATCCAGATGTTTGCGAAGCGCCCATACGGCGCCGTAGGACCATTCCACCTCGCACCTCCTCCGGTGTGCGTGTCCTCTGGGTGTCCCACGGCCAGGCGGCAGAGGAACCGCTCTTCGGCGCCGGTGTACGGTCGGCGCCTAGGCCGTGGGTGATTCGTCTAGTCCTCGTCCACCGGTTCCCCGCCGCCGGAAGCCTTCCGGAAGCGCCCGTGCAGTTCGTGGACCCTTGCCGTCTTCACGTCCAGAGCGCCAGTCAGGCTCATCGCGGCGGCCTTCACGGACCCGGGCGCCAGGTGCGCGTATCTCGTTGTCATCGCGATGCTGCCGTGTCCCAGGAGCGTGGCGACCTCGTAAAGCGGAACGCCTCGCTGAACAAGCCAGCTTGCGAAGGTGTGGCGCAGCGTGTGGAACACGACCTTCTGCCGGGCGTCCGTGACGCCTTTGTTCAGGCCCAGAGCCGCGACCGTCCGGTCGAAGGAGCCGCTCACGTACTCCTTGCGGGTTCCGCTCTTGGTCGGGAACACATGCCCGCTCGGTTCCTGGCCGTCCTTCATGCGGCTCTCCAGAACGGTCCTCATCTCGGGCGTGACGTAGGCGAACCGGGTCTTGCCGTTCTTCGTGTCCCGCAGGGTCAAGGTGCCTTGCGCCAGGTTCACATCGGCCCAGGTCAAGTTGAAGACTTCGCCCGCTCGCAGCCCGCCGAAGAGCGAGAGCACCGCCTCGCCGTAGACGCTCTCGCTGCGCTCCCGCAACCCGTCCAGCAAGGCGGTCGCCTCGGCCGGTGTCAGGAACCGCACCCGCCTGTTGTCCACCTTCGGCCGCGCCACCCGCTGGACCGGGCAGTCGCCGGAGACGTAATCCTTGAGCTTCGCACGGCTCCAGACGGCGCCGAACAGCCCGGTCACCTTCGAGACAGTCCCGGCGGTCTTGCCCGCCTTGACCAACGAGGCGACCAGTTCCTCGATGTGGTCCGGCCCGATCTTCGACAACGGGACGTCGCCGAGCACGGGTGCGAGCCACTTGCCGTAGTACCGAAGTTCCGTTTCCACGGTCCGTGCGGTTTTCGTCTGCGCCGATGGCCAGTAGTTCTTCTCCCAGAACCCGGAGAGCGTCGTCGCGGCCTTTTCCGCCGTCACCGCCCGGGCCCGCTTCGCCTCCGCCTCGGCGCGGTTGGTCTCGCGCAGTTCCTCGGGCGTTCGGGCGCCTTCACCAGTTCTGCGGGCGTCCCGAAGCGCGACGAGCCTGGCGGCGGCATCATCGACGGTCTTGCCTTCCGAGGCCCATCCTATGCCCATCGCCCGGTCGCGGCCGTCCACCTTGATGCGGATCCGGAAGTATCGATCCGGCCCCGGGCCGTATCGCCGCGTCGGGTGTTCCCGGTACTCGATTCCGGGCTGTTTCGTCTTCTTCCAGGCTCGATCGGCCTTCAGGCCGTCCTCCTGGGTACGCTTGCCTTCCGTCATGTCCGCATCTCCGTAGGCCGGGAAGCCGTTTTTTGGGTACGCTCTGGGTACGCTTTTCTTGTGAAGCACACCTTTTCACATCGCCACCCAAACCATCACACCGATGCCAGCATATCCGCCAACAATGCGGGTGTCAAGCGATTCTGTTACGGTTTGTGAAAAAAAGTGGGATGCCTCGCAAAGCCTTATTTTACGTGTGTTTCCGCCTTCACACGGCGGGGGCCACAAGTTCAAGTCTTGTACTGCCCACCAGTACTTCCCCCAGTTCCCCATACATCCCAAAGGTTCACGAAATCGGCCACCAGCAAGGATTTCAGCTCCCTGCGATTCCTCGACACACCTCTTGCATCCGCCCCCGGTTTTAGGATATTTTTAGGTCGGCGGGGCATCCTAAGCCCCGCCGTCCTAAACCGAACTGGAGGTGCGAGATGCCGTTGACCGACAAGGCCCTGAAGGCCATGCGACCCGGCGAGAGGTACAAGGGGAAGTGGTGCGCCTATGACGGCCACGGTCTGCACATCGACTGCAAGCCCAAGGGCGCCCTCACGTGGCGGTATTCCTTCTCCAGCGTAGGCTCCGGCGGCAAGGGCACCGTGCGGGTGATCACCCTCGGGAACTATCCCGAGATGTCGCTGATGGAGGCCCGTGCGGCGCATGCCGAGGCCAAGGGCCGCATCGCGCGTGGCGAGGAGCCCGATCTCAGGAAGGCGGCGAAGCTCCCCGGACGGACCTTCGGCGAGGTCGCCGACCTCTGGCTGGAGAAGGCCTGCGCCGCCCTGTCCGATGGCACATTGCGATGCATCCGCATCCATCTGGATCGGCTCGACCCGATCCGTGGCAAGGACATCGCCGCCGTGACGAGGCACGACATCCTCGGGTGCGTGGAGGCCCCGGTGGAGGACCGTGGCGTGAGCCGTCCGCTGACGGCCTACACGGCCAAGCAGGTTGTCACGGTTGCCCGGCGGGTCTTCGACTTCGCCATCGCCCGCGAGCTTGTGGGGGTCAACCCTGCGGCGGGGGCGGTGGCCGGCATGGAGTCCCACAAGGGCGGCAACTTCGCCGCCCAGACGACCCCGGACGGGGTCGGAAGGGTGCTCCGGGCCATCGACGCCGTGGAGGGGAACCCGGTTGTCAAGGCCTTCCTGCGTCTCCTGCCGCTGACGCTGTGCCGTCCAGGGGAACTGGTCGTCGCCCGGTGGGACGAGTTCGATCTGGACGGCGACGGTCCCGTGTGGCGCATCCCCGCCGAGCGCACGAAACTGCGCCGGGACCACATCGTCCCGCTGTGCCGACAGGCCGTTGCGGTTCTCGCGGAACTGCGCCCCCTCACCGTGGTCTCGGGATACCTGTTCCCGGCGCAGGGGAGGAGTGGCAAGGCCGACACGATGACCATCGATGCCCCCCGGAAGCTGCTCCGCATCGCCGGGATCGGCCCGGACGTGCAGACCCTTCACGGCTTCCGGGCCACCGGGAGCACGTTGCTCCACGAAAGCGGCTGGAGCAGCGACATCGTCGTGGCGGCGCTGGCGCATCAGGTGGGGGGCATCAAGGGCCGCTACATGCGGAGCACCTACCTAGCGGAGCGCACCGAGATGGCCCAGTGGTGGGGTGACTGCCTCGACGCCCTGCGGGAGGGGCGCACCGTGGCCAAGGTCTCCCGCACCCGGACGGTTGCGGGGGTGGCGTCATGAGTGCCACGTACTCGCAGAAAAAGTTGGCGCCAGTCACCGACCCGATATTCTGGACAGACGCCTGTTTCCGTGTCGGAGAGCCGCTTGCAGCGGGGGAGCCGTGTCCTCATGGGCAAGCTGGTGATAAACGGTGCGACCAACCCTGCGGTGGCCAGGACACAGACCGTGCCGTGTGTCTTGGTGGGGAGTTGCTGCTGCGCCGGATCGAACGAAAGGAACTGCCCTACTACCGTGCCACCAATGGCGAGACGCAGAAGGGTATCCTCGCTTTCGGCCCGTTCGATGACCTTGAGCTTGACGGCCACCTGCGGCCATCCGTAGTGGGCATCGTCTTCCGCAAAGCCGACTTGGACGGAAAGAGAGAGCGGCACGACGCCGCAACCGACATCGGCGCATGGCGTGGATTTGTGAGCGCGGAATACGAAGCCGGGCGCATCACCGATGCCGAAAAGAGGAACATGACGATCCTGCTGGATTGGCTTAGCGCCGTTCCCTACAACCACCTTAAGGCCGACTATGGCGAGGATAAGGTTGGCAATTACCTGAGTCGCGCAAAGAAGCCATGCGACGACCTGCGGGGGAAAAACCCAGGACTCCCCGGACTTCAACTGTCACCCTGAAACTGTCACCCATTTTATTCCGCAAGCCGCCCTCCATAGGGCGGTTTTTTTTGTGTTTGTCACCTGACCCGTGC
Source organism: Desulfovibrio sp. (assembly GCA_031272715.1). Taxonomy (GTDB): domain Bacteria; phylum Desulfobacterota; class Desulfovibrionia; order Desulfovibrionales; family Desulfovibrionaceae; genus Desulfovibrio. The sequence continues at coordinate 29,523 of JAISTH010000010.1, read as the reverse complement.
GTGGCGAGTGCGTAAAATTGCTCCCTACGGTCCTCTCGCGGGCCGAGACAACATCCACATGGAGGACACCATGGACACAGCACAGGCAATCGCCGATTTCGATCCCATGCTCAGGGCGGAGACTGTCGCCACCCTGCTGGGCCTCAGCGTCAAGGGTTTGTGGAACGCCTGCTGGCAGGGTCGGTTCCCCCGTCCCATCAAGCTCAGCCGCAGGTGGAGCGCATGGCGCAAGTCCACAGTGGAGGCATGGATCAGGGCGAAGGAGGCGGAGCAGGACGCTGGCCGTCCCGGCCCCGAGGCGAAGGCGGCAGTGGCATGAGGGGCGGAGTGTTTGGACCGGCCGGGAGGCAGGGGGGGCGCAGGTACCCTATGTGGTTCCGCACGAACTCGAAGCGCCTCCCGCCCCCCGGAGGGTTCTGGACGGGCGACCGCTGCGGAGGACGGGTGGTGGCCAGCCATCACCTACAACATGAAGGAGTTAATCATGATCGGATATGGCCTTGAAACCCTGAAGCGTGTGCTGAAGTGGCTCCGCTTCGGCAACGTAGGCGAGACCTGCGAAGGCATTGCGCGGAAGTTCACGCTGGACTGTCCCTGCCGGAAGAGCGGCACTGTGTCCGTGGAAGTGCCTCCCACCGACTTCGTCATCCATGGACGGCACGTCTGGCTGTCGCGGGGCGTCACCAAGGCGCTGGCCGTCGAGGACTGCGCCAGTGCGGAGCAGTCTCCCCCGCCGTTCACGAGCGTGGCCCCGATGGAGGGGGAACAAGGTGGCGGCTGGATGCCGTTCTTCGTCCACAGGCGGTGGCGCAACAGGTGGAGCGAGAAGGAGCGGCAGGACTGGGCCGTGTTCGAGGTCGCCGAACCACGTGAAGGCGGACGGCGCTCGGGAAAGCTGAAGGTGTGGGAGAAGGACTGCCGATACTGTAGCAGTTCCCGCATGCCCCTCGTCTGGCTGAGGGAGGAGACGGCTCGTGAACTCGGAATCGAGGACTTCGCCGTGACATGGAATGTCTAGGCCATTTTTCGCCCTTGGCGTCGCCTGGGGCAGAACACGACCCGCCGTCCGAAAGAGAAGGCCGGGCGGCGGGGTCTCAACCCTATAGGCTGGTGAATCTATGGATATCTGCCAAACTAACCCGAGCACCCTCGAGTGTCAAGCCCACCCCCCAGCCATCACAATGGAGTCGATCAGGCGGTACGCAGATCCGAACTTCAACCTGCTCGCACTGCAACCCGGATCGAAAGTGCCCGTGCGGGGACCGTGGCGTGCGCCCGAGTCGGGCCATGTCGGCAACATCGGCATGGTCGTTGGGCGTGAGATCGGCATCCTCGCCATCGATGTTGACGGTCTGCGGTGGAAGGATGACGGCACCCCGGAGATGGAGGACGGCGTTCAGGTGGACGCCCATGGCCGGGAGACGCTGGAGCGTCTGCAACAGGAACTGGGGCCGCTCCCGGACACGCTCGTCCAGCGGACGGGCAGCGGGGGCCGGCACCTGATCTACAAACACCCCGACGTCCCGCTCAAGGGGATCCTCGGGCCGGGCGTGGACGTCAAGGGCGCCGATGGCAAGGCGTACATCGTTGTCGAGCCGAGCATCCATCCCTGCGGCAACAGGTATGCCTGGGAGAACTGGGGCACGGACATCGCCGACCTGCCCCCGGCGTGGGTCGAATACCTGCGGAAGGACGGGCCGAAGGGAGTGGCAATCGCCCCGGCCCCGGTGGACGCCCTTTTCGGCATGGCGTCCGGCGGCGACTCCCCCGAGAGGAAGGCCATGCTGGCCATCCTCCCCGCCGAAACCGTCTCCGACTTGAACGGGCTGCGCCCCTACGTCCGGGCTGCGGTGCTGGGCGAGATGCACAATGTGGCCACTGCGCCGGACGGTTTCCGGAACATCACGTTCAACAATGCCGCACTCGCCCTTGGGCACTATGGCACCCGGCCCGATGGCGGCGGCTACCTCCAGGAGGAACTGGCGAGGGGTGCGCTGCATGCCGCATGGCGGCAATGCCACCCCGATGGGGACGATGGTTCCAGCGAGTTCGACAGCACCTTCGCCAGCGGCTGGGCTGCGGGACTGAAGGAGCCGAGGGACATCCCTGCCAATGCGGCAGAGGACGCCGATGGTGCCCCTGCCGGTGTTCCGGGGTTCTTCTGGGCGTCTGACGGCAGCCTCTGGGGGTCGATGAAGGTGGGCACGGGGAAGAGGGCCCAGACGATCCCCGTCCGGGTGTGCCAGCCCTTCGAGGTTCTGGGCGGCATGGCGGACACGGACTCGTTCGGCTGCGGCGTGGCCGTCAGGTTCGCCCCCGAGAGGGTCGAGGAGGACGTCACCCGCACGGTGCCGCTGAAATACACCCAGCTACGGGCTTCGAACCCCAGCGCATGGATGGACATCCTCGAGGACGGTGGCTTCGACCTGTCGTCGAACACGACTCACGCCCGGCTGCTGGCCAACTACCTCATCGACTGTCCCAAGGACAGATTCCTCCTGTCCGTTTCCAAGACCGGGTGGCCCGGCACCCTCAGTGCCTTCGTCCTGCCCAATGGCGAGATCATCGGGCAGTCGGCGAAGCCGCTGATCCTCGCAAGCCCGGACGTGGAAAACATCTGCGCCAAGGGCGGGACGTCGGACGGATGGCGGGACACCATCGGGACGTGGGCCAACGGAAACTCCCGGCTCATGTTCGCACTCTGCTGGGCCTTCGCCGCCCCGCTGGCGGAACCGGCCGGGATGGACGGCGGCGGAGTCAACCTGTTCGGAACGTCCCGTTCAGGCAAGACCACGGTCCACCTCGCCGCCGCATCCGTCTACGGCAAGGGTTCGCCGTCAGGGGGATACGTCTCGACGTGGCGGACCACCGACAACTTCCTCGAACCGCTCGCCGCCCTGCACAACAACATGCTCCTCTGCCTCGACGAGATGTCCGTGGCAACACCCGAGGTGTTGGCCAAGGCGGCATTCATGTTCTCCATGGGGCAGGGGAAGGGCCGCATGCGGGACGACACCTCCGCCCGGAAGCCCCTGACATTCAACGTGCTCTGGTTCTCCACAAACGAGTGCAGGTTCGAGGACATGGTCAGGCAGTGCAATGCCAGGAACAGCAAGACCGAGGCCTCCGCCGGGCAACTGGTCCGCATCGTGGACATCCCCGCCGATGCCGGGAAGGGCATGGGCGTCTTCGAGGACCTGCACGTGTTCGAAAGCCCGGAGGCCTTCGCCAACGCCATCAGGCAAGCCGCCCGGACCCACCACGGCCACGCCTTCAGGGCGTACCTCCAGTGGCTCGTGGACAAACCCGGCGTCGAGGCGATCCCCAGGGGCATCGGCCAAGTGGTCGGGATGTTCGGCCTCCCGAAGGATGCCAGCGGACAGGTGAAGTATGTGGCGAGCATGTTCGCCCTCGCTGCCATCGGCGGGACTCTGGCCACCGCTGCCGGGATCGTGCCGTGGGCGCCGGGCCATGCGTTCCAGACGTGCCAACGGATCTTCCACGAATGGCTCGACGACCGGGGCGCCGCCGGGGACACCGAGGACCAGCGCATCCGGGAACGGATGCGGGACTTCATCGCACAGCACGGCGAGAGCCGCTTTCAGGACGTCAACGGCTTTTCCGACAGGCCCGTGCCCAACCGGGCCGGATGCAGGCGGACGGAGCGGGAGACGGGCCAGACGACCTACTACGTCTTCCCGGAGGTGTTCCGAAAGGAGATCATGGACGGACTCGACTACAAACGGGCGCAGAGGATCCTGCACGACGATGGGGTGCTCATCAGCAAAGAGAAGAACAACGGCTCCCCGCGGTACGCCTGCAAACCGGGCGTGACCCTGCCGGGATTGGGGAACACGCAGCGGGTCTACATCATCCGCTACCCTGACCCCGACATGCAGGCCATCGCCTCCGCCAAGCACGCGAGCCACGGCGTGTGCTGGGGCCAGGACGTTCCTGCTGTGTAGCAGGACGAACGCAGGGGGGAGGTTTCGATCTGTGATGCAGGATGAAGCCTCCCCCCTAAACGCTGGGGTAAATCAAACCCGCCCGGCTGGCCGCCTTTCCCAACCGCCTCCCCTAAGCCCAAAAATCTTAGGGGCGGCGCAAACCCGCTCGGCTGTAGGCGAAAGTGGAAAAACTCCCCTAAATCCCCTATCCCTAGACGTATGGGGGGGGCTTATAAAAAAATCTCACACACTGACCATTCTTTTTTTTTTTTTTATTAGGAGTATGTGTTTTAGGCTTTAGGGATAGGGGATTTAGGGGATGGGGCCGGGAGCGGCCAGCAGGGCGGACGGCGTGGATTCACCCCCCTTGCCGAACCTCCCATTGGCACGGTTCTTGCGTGCCAAGTGTCACTCACCCCCCCATCGACCCCCCCCTCGGGCCGATTTTCTGGCACGGTTTTTGCGTCCCTATGCCCCAGCCGGAGGAGGAAATGGCTAGTTCAACCTGCAACACAGAACCAGATAGGGCATTCACCCCCCCTCTCCCCCTTTTCAACCTGCAACACAGAGCCAGATAGGGCATTCACCCCCTCCGCCTTTTCAACCTAGGAGATAGTCATGATCAACTACGCCCCCCCGCCGCCGGATCCGTTCACCCCGACACAGCGCAGGGTGTTGGACGCCCTGCTTTGCAGGCGGCATGACATCGAGGCCGCAGGTGGCCGTGTGGAGACGGCCAGCATCAGGCAGTGGCTTGCCCAGACGCTCAGGCGTCCGGGCAAGGTGCCATACTCCGAGGACGGCATCGGTCGGATACTGGCCTCCATCGGGTTCGAGCCGTGGCGGACGAACAGTCGCCGGGGCTGGTGGATCCGGCCCGAGCAGTTGGATGACGCCGTCCGCAGGGTCAACCTCACCTTGGAGCAACAGCATGGCTGGCGCCTCAACGCCTATGGCAATCTCGTCCCGATGACCCCGGCGGAGCGCAACCGGCCGTCCACGCCCGAGGCGGCCCGTGCCCTGCACAGGATCATCGTCGAACGCTGCGAGAGGGCCGGGACCATCCTCAACCCGTAACCTTTCGTAGGTTCGCTTTCTTCAATGCGGGAGATGGCATACGTGAAGGGCGCATTGAAGACTTACTTTCCCCACAGTCGCATGACTGGTTGGGCGTCTGATAGTACAGCTAGAGGGATCTCCACCTCTTGAGGCCCATACGAATATGGTGCCACTTGATACTCCTCGAAGGTTATGCTTATTCCTTCAGGCGTAAGAGACATGCATGAAAAATTTTTCATACTAGGAGCTGTCCCTCCCTCTATCAACCCCAAATTCTTAGATTCTCTAGAAAAACGTTCAGTCAATATCTTTAAAGACCATTTTGACATGAGCTTTAGTGCTATATCTGGATATTTGAAGATGTCATTAATATCCAGTTTCTTACCTGAACTCACATCATAAGTACGGCCTATGTAATCTATTGTACCGTGCGCGCCACCAAAGTATTTATGTATTGAAAATACTATTGAAATTGCATTAGGGGAAGGATATGAAAACGTGAAATCACCTGATACCTGACATTTTTCAAAACCAGCATCGTGTTTTAACCTCTCACACATATCATCATCTGGTGCTGCATCGAAAATCTTAATAACTTCTGAATAAGAATTTGCATAGATTTCATTACTCCAACGTTCTATATCTACGTCAATGGCTTTGATCCCAAACACAGGATACACTATGCTTATGTTTACATCATTTGTGGCATTGCGACTAAATATCTTTTTAGTAGGGACTGGTTGTTGTGCTTTTGTTAGTTGTTCATTGTTATTGTTTTTATTTTCATTAGCCAAAACATCCTTCGTCATCGTGTCAAATTGCGTTTCACTTCTCTTCGTATCATCCTGCACGTTGATCGGCGATGCAATAATAATTGATGCACCCAGGCAAATTGCAACGACCAAAGCTATTAAAGTAAACTTGTAAATTGTATGCATATAATTGCTCCGTTTTTTTAGATGGTTAAAAAAATGATATCGTCACCCTAGAGGTTTTTGTTATTATTTTTTACATATGGCGTAGGTTAAAAATAAATGTTAATAAACCATATGCAATATTAAAAGCTTCGAAAAAATAATTCAAAGTAAGAACATTTGTAGAGAAAAGAGACGCTTATTTTTCTATAATTTCATCAATCATCTTTTTATGAGATTCAATCCGAGATTTAGTGGCCGATGATTCTAGCGTGGTAGCCCGAGAGGAGGATGCATCATGATTCCTTAGAAAGTTGAACGCCGCATATGCGGACAGTAGCAATGCCATGCCGAGAAGCACACCAAGGAAGACTAAACGAAGCCTATGCGGGTACGATGATGGAGACGGAGGGAACGAGAGAGACGGAGGAGCTGAAACTCCCATGGGGACATCTACAGGCCTTGGGTCCGCCGGGGAAGACGAATCGTCCGCAACGTCCACGTCCTGTGTCTGCGGCAATCCTCCTTGTTCCCTCTGCTCATGTTTGACACCTTCTGGCCGGCCTCCGGAGGCGCCTCCGACATCAGTGTTTTCGTTGCATGGCGATTCTCCGCCAACGATCCCTGGGGCGTTTTCACGGAGCTTCCGGAGGAAGCTCTCGGCCCTTGTGAGCAGGTTCTCCGGCACATGCCAAAATCGAGAGCGCCTGACGACCCATTCTGCAACGGTAGCACCATTGCCGTCTACCAGTCTCAGCACATGATCCGGGACATCCTCCGGCAGATGGCCGCCTATCGCCGCCTTGTAGGCAACGGTCCTGCCGCTACTGTCGGCCCATTCCCAGTGGGAGAACCCTTCCGGCAGATGGCCGCCTATCGCCGCCTCGTGGGCAACGGTCCGGCCGTACTTGTCGGCCCATTCCCAATGGTCGAAGCCTTCAGGCAGGTGGCCGTGTTGCGCCGCCATGTGGGCGACCGTCACACCGTACTTGTCGGCCCAGTCCCAGTGGTCGAAGCCCTCCGGGAGATGACCGCCTATTGCGGCCACATGGGCGACCGTCCAGCCGTCCTTGTAGGCCCAGTCCCAGTGGTCGAAGCCCTCCGGGAGATGACCGCCTCTTGCGGCCGCAAGGGTCACGGTCCAGCCGTACTTGTCGGCCCATTCCCAATGGTCGAAGCCCTCCGGGAGATGACCGTGCTCCGCCGCCACATGGGCGACCGTCCAGCCGTTCTCGTTGGCCCATTCCCAATGGTCGAAGCCCTCCGGGAGATGACCGCCTATTGCGGCCGCATGGGCGACCGTCCAGCCGTTCTTGTCGGCCCATTCCCAATGGTCGAAGCCCTCCGGGAGATGACCGCCTATTGCGGCCGCATGGGCCACGGTACTGCCGCTATTGTCGGCCCATTCCCAATGGTCGAAGCCCTTGGGCAGCGTCCCCGATTGCGCCGCCTCGTGGGCCACGGTCCGGCCGTTCTCGTCGGCCCATTCCCAATGGGTGAACGCCTCGGGCAGATGCCCGTGTAGAGCCGCCACATGGGCCACGGTACAGCCATTCGCCCATGTCAAATCCCACTGGTCGAAGCCATCCGGGAGGTGGCCGTGTCTCGCCGCCTCGTGGGCGACCGTCCAGCCATTCGGCTTGGCGAGTTTCCACTGGTCGAACCCCTCGGGCAGATGGCCGTATTCTGCTGCTACGTGCGCTACTGTCGAACCGTTAGTCTTTGCCAGATTCCATCTGTCGAACCCCTCGGGCAGATGGCCGTATTCTGCTGCTACGTGCGCCACGGTACAGCCATTCGCCCATGTCAAATCCCACTGGTCGAAGCCATCCGGGAGGTGGCCGTGTTGCGCCGCATGGTGCGCAACGGTCCAGCCATTCGCCCATGTCAAATCCCACTGGTCGAAGCCATCCGGGAGGTGGCCGTGTTGCGCCGCCATGTGGGCGACCGTAAAGCCTTCATTGTCCGCCAGTTTGTTGGCCAGTTCCCAGTTGTCGAAGCCATCTGGGAGATGACCGAACTGGGCCGCCACATGCGCCACGGTCCAGCCATTCGCCCATGTCAAATCCCACTGGTCGAACCCCTCGGGCAGATGTCCGTATTCTGCTGCTACGTGCGCTACTGTCCAACCGTTAGTCCTTGCCAGATTCCATCTGTCAAATCCTTCCGGGAGGTGGCCGTGTTGCGCCGCCATGTGGGCGACCGTCACACCGTACTTGTCGGCCCATTCCCAATGGTCGAAGCCCTCCGGGAGATGACCGTGCTCCGCCGCCACATGGGCGACCGTCCAGCCGTTCCTGTCGGCCAGTTCCCAATGGTCGAAGCCCTCCGGGAGATGACCGCCTATTGCGGCCGCATGGGCCACGATCCAGCCATTCGCCGATGTCAATTTCCACTGGTCGAAACCATCGGGCAGATGCCCGTGTAGAGCCGCCTCATGGGTCACGGTCCAACCGTTGCAGTCGGCCCATTCCCAATGGTCGAAGCCCTCGGGCAGATGCCCACCTCTGGCCGCCTCGTGGGCAACGGTTCGGCCTATCGCATTAGCCAGTTCCCACTGGGAGAACCCTTCCGGGAGATGACCGCCTCTTGCGGCCGCATGGGTCACGGTCCAGCCGCTAATGTCGGCCCATTCCCAATGGTCGAAGCCCTCCGGGAGATGACCGTGCTCCGCCGCCTCATGGGCCACGGTCCGGCCGTTCCTGTCGGCCCATTCCCAATGGTCGAAGCCCTCCAGGAGATGACCGTGCTCCGCCGCCTCGTGGGCCACGGTCCAGCCATTCGCATTAGCCAGTTCCCACTGGGAGAACCCTTCCGGGAGATGACCGCCTATTGCGGCCGAATGGGCGACCGTCCAGCCGCCCTTGTCGGCCAGTTCCCAATGGTCGAAGCCGACTGGCAGATGCCCACCTCTGGCCGCCTCGTGGGCCACGGTCACGCCGCCCTTGTTGGCCAGTTCCCACTGGTCGAAGCCTTCAGGCAGGTGGCCATGCTTCGCCGCCTCGTGGGCAACGGTCCGGCCGTACTTGTCGGCCCATTCCCAATGGTCGAAGCCTTCAGGCAGGTGGCCATGCTTCGCCGCCTCATGGGTCACGGTTCGGCCGTCCTTGTCTGCAAGCTCCCACTGGGAGAACCCTTCCGGGAGATGACCGCCTATTGCGGCCACATGGGCCACGGTCACGCCGTTCTCGTTGGCCCATTCCCAATGGTCGAAGCCCTCCGGGAGATGACCGCCTATTGCGGCCCAATGGGCCACGGTCCAGCCATCCGCCGATGTCAATTTCCACTGGTCGAAACCATCGGGCAGATGCCCGTGTAGAGCCGCCACTTGTGCAACCGTCATACCGTCCTCGTCGGCCAGTTCCCACTGGTCGAAGCCTTCAGGCAGGTGGCCATGCGTCGCCGCCGTGTGGGCCACGGTTCGGCCGTCCTTGTCTGCAAGCTCCCACTGGGAGAACCCTTCCGGGAGATGACCGCCTCTTGCGGCCCAATGGGCCACGGTACTGCCGTCCTTGTCTGCAAGCTCCCACTGGGAGAACCCTTCCGGCAGATGCCCACCTCTGGCCGCCTCGTGGGCCACGGTCCGGCCGTACTTGTCGGCCCATTCCCAATGGTCGAAGCCCTCCGGGAGATGACCGCCTATTGCGGCCGCATGGGCCACGGTTAGGCCCCTCACATTAGCCAGTTCCCACTGGGAGAACCCTTCAGGAAGTTTCCCCTCTCGGGCCAGCCAGACAGCATCCTCGAATGTCAGACCGCTTTCGGCATTGTGACTTTCACCAGACGGTTGTTCTACAGAGGACGGCGTCTGCGAGGCTTCTTGGGGTTCGTCGGTCTGAGGTCGGGGCAGGGGTTCGTCGGTCTGTCCTTTGGGCATTGTCTCCAGAAACGCCTTCCGGCTGTCCGGGGAGAGCGTCAGAAGCACCTTCTCGGGACTCGGCATTGCCCACGCCCTGCCGGGGTCGTGTTTGACCTTGCTCATCTCCGCTATTATTTCCTCCACTTCCTGATCCGTTGTCATCGGCTACCCCCAGTATGCGTTTAAGGTGTTCTCGAATGAGAGCGGAATCCGCCCTGCGGACCCCATGCGCTGGAGCGCCCCGCGTGGCCTTGCCTTTTCCACATATCAATAATATAAAAATGCACGCCTCGCCACAGAGGGTATGCGGAGGCCGCCAGGACGACGGCCGACCTGCGGAACGCCCAGCGTGGACGGCATCGCCCAGACCCCGCAAAAATCCTCCGTCAGGTCCGGAAGGGGGCCGGGGAATGATTTTCAAGTGTGGCCGGACCCGACCAAGGGACGAACCCGCCGTTCAGATTTTATCGGGGGAGATTTTTTTCCAAGGGCGCCCAGTTTTTAGGATATTTTTAGGACGAAGCGGTTTTAGGACGACGCTTCAACCGCCTGCATGGCCGGTGGGGAGCAAGCAGTCTTGTACTGCCCACCAAATAGCAAGGGTTTCCGGGCGTCAGACCGGGGACCCTTTTTCGCAAGGGTGGCTTTCCGGTCCCCATCCGGGGGCCAAGACCCTGAGGACACGCACCGCATCGGACATCTACACTGCGCAAGATGCCATGGCAGTAGCCGGCGAAGGGATCGACACGTCGGGCGCAGGGATGCAGACTTCACGGACTCCGCTTGCATGGCCGGCATAAAGGAGAATAACGACTCGTTACCCGTTCCATCGGGACTTGGACAAGAGAGGAAATGCCAACCTATACGAGGCCGCCCCCTACAGGCCGTCAGTATTGACGGCCCACCGACAGATTTCTTTCCATGGGGTTGACATGGCATTCCAGATCATGTATCGTCACACGCATGGACAAAGGTGAGCCCCATGTCGGATATGCACCCTACAGATTCCCAGTCCTCGACTGGAAGTCAGGTCGCTTGAGACCGTATTTTTTATCTTTTCAAACCTGATGCGTCTGACAAGAAGTTGCACTAAATATTCGTCAATTTTTTTGAATTCTAACACTGGAGTCCCTTGCCTGCCCCACATTAACCCGAAATGAAAATTTACTTTATTAGTATTCCACAATAAACATTACGAGATACACCATGCTTGACGTCATAAATTTCCCTGAAGCCCAGAAGAACCTTGAAACTCTTATGGCAGATGTCACAGAAACCAGTGACTTTATTGTGATTACTCACGAAAACATGCGTCCCGCCGTTCTTATGTCTCTGGACGACTACAAGAGCTTGGAGGAGACCGCCCACATTTTGAGCTCCCCTGCGAATGCCAAACAAATCCGCGAAGGTCTTGAGCAAATAAAACAAGGTAAGACTGTTAAGCGAGATCTTATAGATGTCACTGAAGAGACTAAATAGTGGCTATACTTGCGTGGCACAGTCAGGCATGGGAGCAGTATCTTTACTGGCAACAGACCGACAAAAAGGTACTTAAACGTATCAATATATTGATCACATCTGCATTACGTACACCTTTTTCGGAGAAGGAAATCCGAAACCCCTCAAATATGAACTTTCTGCCATGTGGTCACGCCGAATAACCTCTGAACATCGCTTGGTCTATTCATGGGATGAAGACTCTGATACGCTCACCATTACAAGTTGCCGATATCATTACGATGGTAGCTAAGTAAAGATAGGCCCGCATTTATGCTCATTGTTTTCGCTAACTTTTTATGCCCCTTCTGCAAGGGGCATATCTGTTATTTGATATAATACATGTGTTTTTTGATCAATATCATTGGTATTGATTTAAAAAATATTCTAGATTAGTTACAATTTTCCATTAACAATTTAACACGTGAGACTCTTTCATGAAAATTATAGAAGAGGTCTTTGAGTTCTGCCTGTTCAACGCACGCATGTTGACATTGTTTGCGGTCATCGGATCGCTGGTCGCGTCATTCGTGATGTTCGCAAAAGGTACGATGCAGATTGTAAGTGGAGTTCATGCATTCTATCAGCAATGTTTGCATTTCAGCCTAGGCGCTGAGCACAAGGCGGATAATCTCGTTGCCATATTCGTTGAATCAGTGGACAATTATCTGTTTGCGACCGTGTTGCTCATTTTCAGCATGGGTCTTTACGAACTTTTTGTAAGCAAGATTGATCCAGCCAGCAGAATGGAAGACACTCGACCTAACTGGCTTAAAATCAATAGCCTTGACGACCTCAAGACGTCCTTAGGAAAAGTCATCTTGATGATTCTCGTCGTGGCATTTTTCGAGCATTCTTTAGGCATTGCATATAATAGCCCTCTAGATTTATTGTACTTGGCCGCTGGCATCATACTCGTCTCTGGAGCTCTTTACCTGACACATGCTGGCCACAAGAAGGAACATTAAAGCACAAAAACTTGAGCCGCAAAAATCCTGAGGGCCATCTCGCAAAAAAAATTGCGAAGATGGCCCTCTAAAATTCTATGTCATGCCCATATCATGCAACATCAATGCTTGTGCAGATGTTCCTGCATAGCCCCATCTTCAGTTCTCGCATTGGTGTGTATTGCAATGAACGTATATAGCCTCATTTCCAGCCAAAATACTCCTTGACCGTTGTCCACGCCGTCTTCTGAAGGGATGCCGCGACATCGGGTTCCAACCCGAAGACGTAGGTGCTTCCCTCAGGCGATTTCCCGAACAGTGTCGCATAGGCGGTGCATGCGCCAAGATAGGTTCCTGCCTTGCTGGGATGTCGCTTGTCTGCCTGATAGAGGTTGATGTCGGGTCGGGCCTTGATGGATGCGGCAAAGGCAAGTCCTGCAGGAACCACCAGCATGCCATTGTCATTGCCTGCCTTCGTGTATGCCTCTGCGAGTCCTTCGGTCATCTCCGGCTTATCCGCATAGGCCCAAGTCATGTAGAGGACGGGTTCCGCACCGTGCTTGCGGATGGTATCGCAGTGCTTTTTCGCATATTCAAAAAATACAGGCCGCAATGTCGGATGCACGGGACACTGGCTGCAATCGAGCATCATGGCGACATCGAAGGGCTTTCGATCGATAGGATTGAAGACGACCTCGTTGTCCCCGACGAATGAGTAGGACCCGACACCCTTGGGATCAAAGTACGCATTTACGTCATGCCAAGACAGTCCACTGCCAGAGATCGTCGTAGAAGTGGCGCGGATCTTGTGTCCCTTGTCTGCAGCTTTTACAAGGTTCAGGAAAACCGTATGCATGCTGTTGTTGTAGTAGAAAAAGCTGTTTCCGATGAAGAGCACGGAGGCAGGTTTTGCCACGTCAGACTTGGTCTTTGTTGGCTTTGTCGCAGAATGGGCCACGTTAGGAGTCACTCCAATAGAAAAGCAAAACACTAAGACACTTACGATTGCAAGTAATGCTCTCATGGTCTCCTCCTGAAACTGTTTGATAGTGCCGCAATACGCGAGTAACGCCTTTGACACGTTAAATTGTTATTGCTTACAGGACTTATAAAATAGATGCCAAACGAGCATCCTTCAGTCAACTGAATGCATGCTATGCAAAAGTTAAAATCATTTACAAATAATATCATTGCAAATTTTTCATTTTCTTAAAATATTAGACATTGTTGCAATTAGCGTGTTAATTAACTTCAACTTTCCTAAGAGATCTTACAAACTGACGCACAGTCATAATGTCTGTTGCATAAATCTTTTTTAGAAACCATATTGTAATTACCGTCCCTACTGCAGTGATTATTACGTTTATAGGAAAAGTGTCATTTACGATTAATTTTTCGACAACTGGAAAACTCAAAACATTATTCATAGGCCAGATCAAAGTGTCAATTATGTCTACGGCAAATGCCGCTACAAACGGCGATAAAATAGCAATAAATGCAATTGAAAGAATTTTTCCTTTTAAATCATATTTTACAATGTCATGCGAAAAACGTGCTATAGCAATAGAATAAATTAAGCATGTCAATGCAAACGGCGCACTCATCCAAAGAAATTTTATAAATGAATGCAAGAGATTATCTAATACAGAATAGAAAGAATGTATGTGCAAAAATCTATCGTAGTCGACAGCAATAACAAATATTGACAAAGATAAAATAAACACAGTAGAAGAAAAGAAGAAAGCCAACTTAAGGGCAAGCATGCCCTTCGCACGGTTTTTCCAAGGAGCGGCCACCCCGGCTATGCCGATGGCAAGGAAGGTCACAATCACTGATATGGTGGGTTCGACAACAGGAACAAAGCCGTCCATGATGAACAGACTCTCCAAAGCGCCGGGCCGTGACATTCTTCGGGAATGGCCGGCCGACAGTCAGATGGCATGCCGCGATGGCCCATGCCAAGACAAACGAGGCGATGGGGAACATCGCGAAGGGTACGCCTGAAGGAACCGGAGACACCCGGCCTTTCAGGGATCCGCGCAAGACGGGACGTCAGCCGGCGGCCGACATCGCCGACATGAGGCAGTTCCCGGGAGCCGGGCCGGGATCGGGGGCAACGCCGTCTTCCATCACGTCGTCCCGTTGGACGATGGTCAGGAACGCCTTCATCATGTGCGGATCGAAATGCCGTCCGGCACCCTCCCGCATGATACGCAACGCCTCGTCCTTTGGGAAGGGGCGCTTGTACGGCCGGTCCGAGATGAGGGCGTCGTAGACGTCGGCGTAGGCCATGATCCTGCCCTCGAGGGGAATGTCCTCTCCGGCGAGGCCCTGCATGTATCCGGTGCCGTCCCACTTCTCGTGATGGGTGGCGGCCATGCGCCTGGCATGGTGCAGGAACGTCTTCTTCACCGTGGAGTCGCCCTGGATGCGATCCACGATCTTGGCGCCGTACTCCGTGTGACGCTTCATCACCTCCCGCTCCTCGGGGGTCAGGATGCCGGGCTTGAGGAGGATCGAGTCGGGGATGGGGATCTTCCCCACGTCGTGGAGCAGCGAGGACTGCAGGAAGACGTCCTTGTCCCAGGTGGAGAGCGTGTCCGCATAGACGCCCGTGCGGAGCAGTTCGTCCCAGAAGGCGTCCAGCAGCCGCACGGTCCGGGAGGAATGCCCTCCCGTGACGCTGTCCCGGAACTCCACGAGATCCCCGATGGCCATGAGCATGTCGTGCTTGAGTTCCGAGAGGTTGTCCCGCAGGGCCTCGACGTAGGCTTCGCGTTCGCGCAGCAGAAGTTTGAGGGTCTTGCGGTCCCGGGCCTGCTGGAGGTGGGTCGCGATGCGCCGCAGCAACAGTTTCGGCTCGCAGAGCTTGGTGACGTAGTCCACGGCCCCGAGATCCAGTGCCCGCAGCTGCGAATCCACGTCCCCGGCGGCCGTGACGAAGATCACGGGGATGTCGGAGAACCTGGGGTCGGCCATGATCCGCGTCATCGTCTCGTAGCCGCTCAATTCCGGCATCACGAGGTCGAGCAGGATCAGATCCGGGAGTTGGGGCGCCTTCTCGAGCATCCTGAGAAGCAACGAGCCCTTGGAGAGAGGGACGGGCAGGTGGCCTTCCTTTTTGAGGACGGCGCACAGGTGTTTCCTGGCCGTTTCGTTGTCGTCCACGACGGCCACTATGGCGGCCGGGGGCCTTTCCATGGCCGATGGGGGCTCTTCGGGCCGACTTTCTTCCGGGGACCGTGTTTCGGAGGTGTCGGATGTGCCGGAGACCCGGCACGGACAATCGGACTGCTCAGCCTGGGGGCTTGCAGGGCTCCGTGACGTCATGGGAGTGCCTCCAATGTTGCCGGACTAGGGGGAACGAGCGGCAAAATCGCGGCGCCTTGACAGGCCGTCGGCGGGAAAGGCGACATGGTCTCCCCTTCTCCCGATGCGGGCCTGTCCGCGGATCATCCCGGCGCTTCTTTGCGGAAGCGGCCATCCGGGATGCACTTCTCGAGTGCGGGATCAGGCGTACTCCAAAACGGCAAATTCGTCCACTGGATTCTTGCCTCGCGGTTCGCGAACGCGATATGATATGTCTAGAAATTTACTTGACATCCGGGGTGGCCAGTTTCGCCACATTTGCAACGCAATGTCTGACTGCAGCGGTCCATCCGAACAGCATGCGGCTAGAGATAGAGTCGAGAAACTTTGAAAATAATCTAGACCATCTCTGTTGATAGAATCCTTCGATCGGATCGCCGTTTCTAGACTTCGTCCCCTCGGGAGCCTTGGCCGTGGGAGTGGACGCTGCCGAGGGATGAAGGATGGAAGGATCGGGGCCGATGGAGGGGGTTCGCCGCCAGGGTCCGTCTTGGGGCCACCCGAGGCCCGGTCCGGCTAATCCACGATGTCGTGGGCATGCGGCGCATCGCCGTAGGGGTGCGCATGCATGTGCGCATGGGCGATGGTCGGCGCGGTCGCCGTCAGCTTCCCGTCCGCCATCGTGATGAAGCCGGCGGCGACTTGGGAGAGGAAGTCCCAGTCGTGGGAGACGACGATGCGGGCCGTCGGGAGCGCCGCAAGGATCCCGATGAGGCGGGCCCGGGAGTCCCTGTCCAGACCGTTGGTGGGCTCGTCCAGCAGGAGGGCCTCGGGGTCCATGGCGAGCACCGTGGCCAGGGATGCAAGCTTGCGTTCCCCGCCGGAGAGATGGTGGGTCAGACGCCCGGCGAATCCTTCGAGTCCCAGCCTGGCCAGCGTCTCCATGGCGCGCTCTTTCGCCTTGGCGGCGGACATGCCGAGATTCAGGGGGCCGAAGGCTACGTCCTCGAGCACTGTGGGGAAGAAGAGCTGGTCGTCGGCGTTCTGCAGGACGTAGCCCACGGCGCAGCGCAGGGGGCGGAAATCCCGCTCCGAGGCAAGCGCCTTGCCATGGAAGCGCACGATGCCCCGCCTGCAGCGTTCAAGCCCGGTGATGCATCGGAAGAGCGTGGTCTTGCCGCAGCCGTTGGGGCCATAGAGACCGAGCTTGTCGCCCGGGCGCAGGGCGAAGGTGACGTCCCGCAGCACGTGGCGCCATCCGTCCCTGGTCCGGTAGGCGAAGGAGACGCGTTCCAGTTCGAAGATGTCCTGATCAGCCACGGTTCCATCCAGGAAACAGTTCCCGCCCCCAGGAAAGCGGCGGGTCCGCAGGCCCCCAAGGCGCCCCTGCGTTGACGAGCCACAGTGCGGCGAGGGCGCAGGCCAGGGCGATGCCGAAGGCGATGTCGGCAACGCCTGCGTCGAAGGTCGCCATCCCTCCGAACCGGCCGTTGAAACCCCGCAGGCGCATGGCCTCCCACACTCTTCCTGCCCGGTCGTAACTGCGCACCAGAAGCAGTCCCAGCAGGCTGGCGATGGTCCGGTATGTGTGACGGTTCGTCCCTGGCTCGAATCCCCGGAGTCTGGCGGCCACCCAGAGGTTCTCCCACTCGTCGGCGAGCACGTGGATATACCTGACGCAGCACAGGAACAGAAGGACCAGCTTCTCGGGGCAATGGAACCGCTCAAGGACCTGGACGGCGGTGGAGGGAAGCATGGAGCAGATGAGGGCGCAGAAGACGAGGAAGATGGCGTTCGTCTTCAAGGCGATCAGGGTGGCGAGGTAAAGCCCCTGCCGGGTGACGGCGATGCCGTGCCATTGGAACGCGATGTCTCCGGGCGTCGTGAACGGCGTCACGCACCAGACGAAGAGGACGAAGACGTTGACGAGGGCGAGTCGCCGCAGGATCGTTCCCGGGGGGAGCCTGGCGGCGAGGGCGAGGATGGCTCCAAGACAGAGGGCGAGGGCGCAGGCGAGGGGGTCGCGGAAAAGGGCGATGCTCACCGTGGCCGCAATGGCGAGGAGGAACCTGACTCTGGGATCGAGCCGGCCGATCGGGGAAGGCCGCACGAAGGAGGCGTCGTCGATGTTCAACGGCGTCGTCCGCGGAAGTACAGGACGATGCCTGCGATGCCGACGATCCAGCCGATGCCGCCCACGATGTCCCGAAGCCCCGGTTCGGGGCGTTCGAGGAGCGCGAGGGAACGGCGGATCGGCGCAAGCTTCTCGTCGAGCACGGAGGACAGGATGGTCCGCAGTTCGGAGGGTGTCGTCCCGGATGGAGGGGGTGCCATCCCGGACGGAGGGGAGGGCATGGAGGCCGACGGGGATGGCGTCTCGGGGGATGGCGTCCCCTTTCCAGGTGATGGGTATCCCTTCCCGGACGGCGGGGTCGCTTCCGCCTGCAGGGTGCGTCCCTCGCCGGAGGAACCGGGGATGTCGCCGGCGTCGAGGATCCATTCGCTTCGATGCCCCTCTCCGGCATCGACCCGTATGCGCAGACCGTGGCCGCTTCCGCGGATCGCCGCCGGCACCGGGAAGGCGTACCGCCCTTCCGCGTCGGTCACGCCTTGCGCGAGCTGGTCCCCGGAAACGGCGTCGAATGCGGTTATGGTCCCTTGCACGACGGGATTGCCTCTGGAGAAGCCGCTTTCCGTCTCAACCATGTCCCCGTTCACCCAGGCGAACACCGACACCCTGTGGGCATAGGCTGGCCTGCACCACGGGCCGCAGAGTCCCGCGGCGAAAACGAGCAGCGCCGCGATCGCAGCCCAACGCAGCATGCGCATCGTCATCCTCTCTCCTGCCGGGGCGTTTCCACGGCATCCTCGACATCATCGCAAGGGTGTCCCCTACGGCCGGACAGGCGCGACGCGAGCATCTCCGGCCGCACCCGGGCCATGAAAGCCACCGCCAGCATCGTGATGCATCCCTCTATGAACATGATGGGCAGATGGGCGACAAGCAGCATCTTCGCGGCGACCACGAGGCCCTCGTCCGTGCCGGCGAGGGCGCACGCAGTCAGGAGCGCCGCGACGAGCACGCCCAGCGCGCCGCCGCAGAAGGCCGCCACCTTGAGCCCTCTGGATCCCGGGAGGATTCCGGTCAGCGCCGTGAAGCACCATCCCGCCACGACCGCGGCGCATCCCATGGTGGCGGTGTTGACGCCGAGGGTCGTAAGCCCGCCGAACTGGAAGAACAGGGCCTGCAGACTCAGGGCGACGAGTATGGCGGGCACCGCCGCCCATCCAAGAAGAACCCCGAGCAGACCGTTGAGCAGCAGGTGCACGTTGCCGACGCCTATGGGGACGTGCACGAGGGATCCCACGAAGAACGCCGCGGACAGCATGGCCACCGTCATCAAACGGTTCATGTCGAGGCGTCTCAACCCGATGAACGTCCCCGCCGCCGTCAGCACCGCACCAGTGCCAAGAACGGCCGGGGACAGGACCCCTTCGGCTATGTGCATGCGTCCTCCCGATGCGCGTTTCTACCACGGACCGGGCCGCTTCGCTCCAAGGCGGAGCGACCCGGTCCCTTCACGGTGGGGGCGTCACTTCCCTTGGCGCGCCTTGAGGGGCGGGAGGAACTCCATCCAGAGAACCGCGCCGAGTTCCACGGGCTTGGGCGTCCCCTTGTGGTCAAGGGTGGACTTGTCCGAGCACAGGCCGGCGAAGCCCCACCACCCCGCCCAGGGGATGCCGTAGCTGAAGATGCCCCGCTCGTCGGTACGCACTGCCTGGGTGACGAAATACTCGTTCGGCGCCTTGAGGCCGGAAGTGTTGTAGTGCTCGACCTCCACGGTGACGTTCGCGGCAGGCTTGCCGTCGAGCAGCACCTGTCCGGTGAAGACGTTCCCTGCATAGTTCCCGAAGGGGCGCGTGAGGGGGACTATCTCCGCCTTCAGTCCGAGGGGTTCCTCCCAGCCGTCCTCCTCGCCGAAGATCGCAAGCGGCGTCTTGGTGTAGTGGATGATGTAGGTGTCCTCGGCGGATTCGAAGTAGGGTTCGGGCTCGACGACGAGGTAGCCGATGCCGGGGCGGTGGAGGGGGACGGTGGCCTTCCACGCCTTGTGGTCCAGGAAGGTGTCAGGGGAAAGCGTCTTCGCCAGGTCCTCCCTGGCGGAGCCTTTTGCCAGGAAGAAGGCCTTGGGCCGTTCCATGTCCATCCCCTCCCCTTCCATGGGGTGGGCGAAGGCGATTCGCACGCCGACGGCCTTCTGCTTGGAATCGGTCACCGTCGAGGTGTCCGGGACGGCCATGCCGAAATGGGCATGGGCCTGCGAGGCGGTCAGGATCAGAAGGAAGGCCAAGACGAGAAGGATTCGGGGCATGGACGGACTCCTTTGGTCGGTCGGGATTGATGATGCCATCCATCGTAGCACGTTTTTGAAAAACGTAACACTATTCTTCCTGCCCCCATCCGGGCCGAAACTATGCCAAGAGCAACCTCATGCCGTCATGGAACCGTTTCGCCCTTTTCCGCACACGAATGCACACGCCCGTAGTCCATGCCGATTCCGGCGGCGTCGGAGCAAATCCACGCCAAGGGCGAGGAAACCCGGCCATCGGTGCGCTCCTGATGGCCTAAAGGCCTGGATTCCGCCTGGTGAGCACCACCATGGCGTTCGGTTCCGGCAATCCGGCAATCCTGGAGTGCAAGGTTGGACAACCGGCATGCAGGCGATTCCTCGCCTGATCTCCATGACCCCGCCTTGGGCACCTTCCGGGGACGCCTCGCCCTGACCACCTCACGAGGACATCCCGGCCCTGGCCGTCTCCCGGAGATGCCACGTCCCTAACCGCCCCCTTGGCCGCGGATCCGCATGTATAGCAAAACTCTAGACTCGACGGATCGGCCGCCGTCCGCCCTGTGCGCGGATCCGCTCCTCCTCACGCACCGTGGCGTCACATCGACAAGCCGCCACAACGCCCCTCCTCTCCGATTCTCCCGCCATGACCCGGGCATTTCCCGCTCAGCCGGAGGACTTGACAACGGACGATTTCGGCCGTATACGCACTCTACAATCCCCCCACGGCCATTCCATCACGATTGAGCAACCTATGCGGGACGTCCCAAGCCAACTTGACTCCTTACTCTGATCCCGCATCCCGTTACATCCATTTGAGGTCCACATGACGCACATACGCACACTGCTTCTCGGCGCTTTCCTTTCCGCAAGCTGCCTTTCCCTTGTCCTCGCCGCCCCCGTCAATGCCGCACCAAGGGATACGGCCACAGCGCAGAGAGACACCCACTCGACACAAGCCAACACCCGTGCCGGCGGGGTCCGCCTCGCCACCACCGCCGTGAACTCCAAGAAGGCATCGCAGGACAAAGCGACGAAGCAGGCCGTGACGAAGGACGGGAAGAAGCACCCCAGCCTGGCTGGAAATAAGCATGCCAGCCTTGACGGGAAGAAGCACGGGCAGAAGGCCGCGGCGAAGAAGAAGGGCAAGGGGAGGCTCACGACGAAGTCCGACCCCGCCGAGAAGGCCCTGTGGATGCAGAGAGCCAGGGACGGCTACGCCATGCAGGGCAAGGCATCCCTCTACGGATCCTTCCACCACGGCGGCGCGACCGCCAGCGGCGTGGCCTACGACATGTACACGTTCACCGCGGCCCACCGGACCCTTCCGATGGGGACCGTGGTCAAGGTGACGGACCAGGAGAACGGCCGCAGCGTCATGGTGTGCATCACCGACAGAGGCCCCTTCATCCGCGGCCGCATCATCGACCTTTCCTACGCCGCCGCGAAGCAGCTGGACCTGAACGAGCGCGGGGTGGGCAACGTGGCCGTCAACGTCGTGAGCGACGAGAAGGGCGACATCCTGCGGGAGAACGAGGCGTACTACGTGCGGTACAGCCCGAAAGACAGCGAGCGGGCCGGCCCCTTCAAGACCTTCGCCGATGCCGCCGCCCTGCACGAGGCCCTGCGCGCAGCGCATCCCGAGGCGGAGGTCATCGTGGAGACCACCGAATCGGATCTCCGGATTCCCGTGAATACAGAGGGCATCGTCGAGTCCCATTCCCGAGGCTCCGACACGTTGGGGCCCACGGACTGACCTGCGGCCGCAGATCTGGCCACATAAACGCATCGGGCGGCCCCCATGGAACCGCCCGAAAAGAATCCGCCCTCCGGGGCGGATTCTTTGTTGCGTCAACAACCCTCGCTTCGTTCGGGCTTGTGAAGAGTCGACGGATCGACCTCTGGGAGCCCAATATCCATGAGAACCTTGCAGCTGCCGTTTTGCCATTTTTCTGTCCGGTGGCGCAGGTCGATCCGCCAGGTCACGCCGATTCGACATCGGTCTGCGCATTCACTCCCTCACTTCGTTCGGGCTTCTCTGCGCAGGGAAGAGGTGAAGGGTTCCGCCCTCCGGGGCGGGTTCGTCGCTGGGGGCGGGTTCGCTACTGATTGATGAGCACCTTGGCGGGACGCAGGAGACGGTCGCCCAGCAAGTATCCCCGCTGAAGCACCTTGGACACGGCCCCTTGAGGGATGTCGTCCCGCTTCTCCACACCCACGGCCTCATGACGCTCCGGCGTGAACGGTTCCCCCTCCTCGCCCACCGGCACCAGCCCATGCTTGGTCACCGCCTCCAGCAGGAGCTTGTGGGTCATGGACACGCCTTGCAGCAGTCCCGCGCAGGCATCGCCATCGCCGCCGCCGTACTGCAGGGCGAGGTCGAGGTTGTCCAGCGTCGGGAGAAGGTCGCTCAGCACCCTTTCCGCGGCGTATCGCATCTGTTCCTGATGCTCCCGGTGGAGACGCTTCTTGAAGTTCTCCATCTCCGCCGCACTGCGCAGGCGCATGTCCTCCAGTTCCGCACGGAAGCGATCTTCGGTGAGGGGCTGGGGCTGTTCCCCCTCGGGACCGGGGGAGGCCTCGGAATTTTCCGGGCCCGGATCCGGCGGCAGGACTTCAGGATCCCGGGGCGCATCGTTCCCGCCGGCGGGATGGGGGTGGCCGGTCTGCTGCCAGTAGCCGTTCAGAGGATCGGGGGTATCGTCCTCACCGGCATGGCCGGGATGCTCGTGATGACCTTGCTGCGATGCCTGCTCCGGTTCGTCATCGAGTGGGTGTGGACGCCGGAACTGATGATCGAACCCGGGGCCATATGGGTGATGTCTGTGGGGCATTAGGTTCCTCCGAACAAATCCGTCTCACTCTAAAGGAATAAGACCGAATTCGTCCTTGTCAAGGGACGGCCCGTCAAACGGGCGCCGTCTGCATGGACGGGCGTCCTTCACTCAAGCAAGCATCCTCGAAGGCACCGCTCCGGCGACCGGCTCCCCGCGTCCCCGAGGCGCCGCCGCCCCTGTCGAAGGGAGGGACAGGTGCGGGAAAAAGCCAGACAACGGCTCCGATGCCCGCAAGCAGCCCATCCGCCGGCGCTGGCCGCCTGGATCAGAGCGGTGTCGGACCGTTTCCGGAGCGGGCATCGAACCCATGCGAGCCACGAGCCAAGGCCGATGCGGAAGGCGCCGGCACGACGCAACGCCGCGGAGGGCCTCAGGCAAAGGCCTCCATGCGGCGCATCGTGAGGTGGCAGATCGCAACCGCCAAGGCATCGGAAGTGTCCAGCGCCCAGTCCGCCGACTTCACGTTCAGCAGACGCTTCACCATGAAGGCCACCTGCTCCTTCTCGGCGGAGCCCGTCCCCACCAGGGACTTCTTGATGAAGGTCGCCTCGTAGTCCCGGACCGGCATCGACCTCGCGGCGCACGCGGCGATGGCCACCCCCCTGGCCTGTCCGAGCTTCAAGGCGCTGGAGGCGTTCTTCGCCGTGAAAATCTCCTCGATGGCCGCCTCCTCGGGCTCCAGCCGCTCGAGGATGGCCAGCATCTCGCGATAGATGTGGGCAAGGCGATTCGGAAAGCTCTCCTTGGGGTTGGTGCGGATGATGCCGCAGTCCACGAGCTGCAGGACGCCCGACGTCTCCCGGACCACGCCCCATCCGGTACGCAGCGAGCCAGGATCGATCCCGACGGCCGTCACGACCGCCATGCGCCATCACCCTTCCTGCCGCTAGTCCTCGGGCATGTCATCGGGGAACTCCACGTTGGCGTAGACGTTCTGCACGTCGTCGTTGTCGTCCAGGGCGTCCATGAGCTTCAGCACCTTCCGCCCCACGTCCACCGTCACGGGGACGCTGTTCTGGGGTATCATGGCGAGTTCCGCGGACTGCATGGCTATCCCCGCACCCTCCAGGGCGTCCCGCACCGCGGCGAAGTCCCCCATGGCCGTGTAGACCGTCCAGACGTCCTCGTCGTCGGCGATGTCGTCGGCCCCGGCGTCAAGGCCCACCTCCATGATCCTCTCCTCGTCGCACACGGACTTCTCGATGGCGATGACGCCCTTGCGCTCGAACATCCAGCTGACGCTGCCGTTCTCGCCCATGCTGCCGCCGTGCTTGGTGAAGAGGTGACGGACGTCCGCCACCGTGCGGTTGCGGTTGTCCGTGGCGACCTCCACCATGACCGCCACGCCTCCGGGACCGTACCCCTCGTAGAAGACCTCTACGAAGTCGCCCCCGGCGTCCTCCCCCGTGCCTTTCCGGATGGCGGCATCTATCTTGTCCTTGGGCAGATTGACGGCCTTTGCGGCGGCTATGGCGGCCCTGAGCCTCGGATTGCCCGTGGGGTCCCCGCCGGTCTTGGCGGCGATGATGATCTCCTTGGCCGCCTTGGTGAACATCTTGCCGCGCTTGGCGTCCTGGCGGCCCTTCCTGTGCTGGATATTCGCCCACTTGCTGTGTCCGGACATAGGATCTCTCCCTTGGAAAATTGCCGCTTGCGCGGTCGTCGACAGCGGGGTGCGTCCGGCCGGAACGCACCCCGCCCGTTCATCAACTATATGGCCGATGCAACCGGCCTGCTACCTTCCCTCTTCCCGGGGCGGGGCCACGCCTGCGCCTTCCTGCATCCCGAGGGACGCGGACGCCGGATCAAGCCTTGCCTGCAGTCCCACGAGGAAGGTCTCCATGCTCTCGGCCCTGGAACTCTGGGGCTTGAAGGTCTTCACCGCGGTGAAGGCCTCCCTCATGGCCGCACGCAGTTCCTCGACGTCCGGTCCCATGAAGACCTTGACCACGAATCCCCCTCCCCTGACCAGACACGTTCGCGCCCTTTCCAGCGCGGCCATGGCCAGTTCGAAGGATCTGGCCTGGTCCGTGAATTTCGATCCCGTGGTGCTGGGGGCCATGTCGCTCAGCACCAGATCGAAGGGGCCCATTTCCGCAAGGACCCGGAGAAGCGTCTCCGAGGGGGCGAGGACGTCCTCCCTGAGATAGGTCACCCAGGCGGGGAACTGGGTCGTGGTGTCCTGGATGTCGCAGGCCAGCACCCTTCCCCCGGCGCCCACCTTCTCCGCCGCGCCGAGGGTCCAGGAACCTGGCGCCGCCCCAAGATCCAGGACCTTGAGCCCGGGACGCAGGAACCCGAATCTGGCGTCCATCTCCCGGAGCTTGTAGATGGATCTGGCGGGGTAGTTCTCCCGCTTGGCCTTGAGGAAGTAGTGGTCCCGGTACTTCTTCACGTGGCGGCCCGGCCTCCGGTCGTCCGCCCTCCATGGCCCGGACCTTGGGGGGCCTGGACGGCGGCATCCTCATGGCGTCGATGTCGATCGGGCGTCCGCAAGGCGGATCCGCATCCCATGTCCCATCCGCCGCGGATGCCGCTCACGGGACGGACAGGCCGCCTCCGCGGGAAAAAGGAGGGTCCGCCGTTCCTAGTGAAGCCGGCGGACCCTCACGAATCTGCGGTGGCGGAGCGGAAGGGGCTCGAACCCTCGGCCTCCGGCGTGACAGGCCGGCGTTATAACCGACTTAACTACCGCTCCGTAATGGGAACCGTGGCGCATGGGACAACGAAGGGGAAACATGCCGACGAAGGGTCGCCGCAAGGTCCCCGAAGCATCGCACCGTGCGCGCAAATATTAAAATATCCGCTTTCCGCTGCGCTGTCAAGTCGCCATGTTCGGCGGCAAGAAAAAACGGTCGCAGCATTATGGAAGGCGGGCGGGGTGTTGCGGAGCAGGCGTTCCCGATGGGGACGCATGGCACAGGGCAAAATGCGCAGGGGAAACGGGTACAGGGCAAAAGAACCGGGCATGGCTTGGCGCAGACGCGATGAAATCCGGGGAGGCCTGGTTCCGCCACCAGACGGCAAGTCGTGGCAAGGGCAGGAACGGAAGGGAATGGGGATTGTGGCGCGGAACGGCCCGGGGACTTCCCTTCACGGGTCTTCGGGGAGTTGGCCGCCGTTTTTGCGGGGGACGGCGTCGCCCTTTTTCCGGACGCACCCCGAGAAGCCGCCACTGGTGCTGGCAATGCTGGGGAGCAGGCCAAAGGACGGAATCCGGCGCAAACGGACAGGGATCCTCGGTGTGGCTCGAAGCGCAGGCGGTCAAGGAGATCGATGGGCCTGGGGTCGACTATGCACAAATTGTTGCCGGGCACATCTGCATCAGGGCAGAATTTGTGTAAAATTTGAAAGTCGCTCCCATCTGGGATAAATATTGCGAGTACGAATCCGTGCTTACGATGCGATTGAAAGCGATTGAATGTAACCAGAGAAAAAAAGCATCCAAATGGATGCCTTATGTCCTTAGTCAATTAAGAGTTTGCAGTTCACGTGTATTTTTAAGTACAGATAGAAAATTTTATTCATTAGTTAATGTTCAGAATTGGTATTGGACTCTTTTGCAAGTTAATTTTTAAGACGTGCTCTAGTAACGGCGTCAAGAGCATCACGATGGACATTTTGATCAGAAAACGTATCAGTCTACCGTCAGCTCGGAAGTGCTTGGTGACGCAAACAAACAGAAAATCATATTGGCATATTTCTTGCGTTTTCTTTTAGCCAACCATCACATCCGACCCGATCCTGCTGAATGAACACACTGTCGCAATGCATTGTCCGCCCTCGTTCCTTCTTGGGCGAGCATACTCAATCCCGTCCGGACGTCTAAACCCTCGCCCCCGTTTGCGAAAAGCCGCCCACAGGCCTCCACCTGCCCGGCACGTACGCCAGGACGCCGGCATGCCCGCACGCCCGGCCGCCAGAACGAACTACCCCTCCTGCGGCAGGGTCGCAAGATACGCCCGGAATCCCCCCAAAGCCGTGATGTCCGTGGCCGAGGCCAGAGGATAGGCCTCGCTGATGAACCCCTTCACCTGCCGGCCGTCCTCGAGGGTCAGCGTCCCCAGCCCCAAGGGAGGATTTATCATGGCGAGGAAGGCGCCGATGTTCCTGCGGGGCAACTTCCACACCTCCGCCTCGACGGATCGCCCCGTGCCGTCCTCGGTGCGCAGCAGGGCCGGACGCAGCGGCTTCCCCGGCAACGCGTACATCCTGTAGACGGGCGCGGTCCGGCAGGCGCAGGAAAACACGCCCCCAAGCTCCAGCAGCTGCCCGTTCAGCGCAAGTCCCCGCATGTGGGCCCCCACCACCACGATCTCCATGCTCTCCTCGTCTCCATCCTTGTCCTTCACCTTGTCTTTCGCCTCGTCCCGTCCGTCCATCGCCGTCTCCTCGCAGGCTTCGCGTCCGGCCGTGCCCATGGGGAGACCGGCCGCATCGTGGAACTCCTTCGCCAAGGGAAGCAGCCATCGCTCCCCCAGCGCCCTGACCAGCATGGTCACCCCGAAGGGCAGCCTCCGGGGCGTGAAGCCCGAAGGAACCGCCACCCCGGCCATGTCCAGAAGATTCACGAAGTTCGTGTACCAGCCGAGCTTCCCGTTCAGGGCCAAAGGATCGGCCCGGACCTGCTCGATGGTGTAGATGGTGGGGGCCGTGGGCACCAGCAGAAGATCGATGTCCAGATCCCGCCACATCCGCCCGATGGTTCTCCGCAGCTCCTCAAGCCGCTTGTGGCAGCGGTAGAGATCGACGGCCGTGAACCGCTTGCCGCCGAGCACGATCCCCTTCACCGTGGGATCCACCCCATCGTGATCCCCTTCCAGGAACTCACCCACGGCCTCGTATCGTTCGGCGACGCAGGGCCCGGCATAGAGCGCGTCCGCCACCTCCCGGAAAAGATCGAAAGAGACGCGGCACTCCGTGCCGCCAAGATCCTTGAGCCGTTCCACGGCCTGCCTGAAGAGGGCCGCGCTCGCCTTGTCGCCGAAGAACTCCAGATGCTCCGGAACGCCGAAGACGAAGGGCTCGCCCCGCCACTCCGACCGCAAGTCGCCCTTGCCAGCGTCACGCCCGCCGAGGAGGAACGGGCCGGCCAGCACACGCTGGACCTGCGCCGCATCGTCGCAGTCCAGGGCGAATATCCCAACGCAGTCCAGCGTGCGCATGGCGGGAACCACCCCTTCCGTGGAAAGGACGCCCCGCGTCGGCTTGAGCCCCACGACGTTGCAGAACCCCGCGGGAACGCGATTGGAGCCCGCCGTGTCCGTGCCGAGAGCGAAGGAGACCATGCCCGCCGCTACGGCATGGGCAGAGCCGGAACTGGACCCTCCGCTGATGTATGCGGGATCGAAGGGGTTGGGGCAGGCCCCGTAGGGCGACCTGACGCCAACGAGCCCCGTGGCGAACTGGTCAAGATTCGTCTTGCCCACCACGATGGCGCCCGCTTCCTGGAGCTTCGCCACCACCGGTGCCGAGACCTTCGGCGTGTAGGCATAGCCGGGACAACCCGCCGTCGTCGGGAACCCTTTGACATCGATGTTGTCCTTGACGGCGCAGAAGACGCCGAAGAGGGGGAACTGCCGCCGCCGCTCCGCGGCGGCGAGCCGTTTCGCCTGCGCATCGAGCCTGCGTGCCTCCTCCTGCAACGTCTCCTCCAAAGCCAGGGATATCCAGACGCCGGAGGGAGATGTGCGGCGGATCCTCCCGAGAACTTGGGACGCGGCCTCCCGGACCGTCCCTCCGGCCTCGTGCCAGGCACGCACCGCGGGCAGTGTCGGGTGGCGAGGAAAGTCCGGCATCGACGCACCTCCTGAAAAACGCCGCGCCATGCGGCGAGGCTAACGAGGGAGCAGGACGGGCATGGCGTCCATCAGCTGGCGGGTGTAGTCGGTGCGAGGGGCGCCGAAGATGGCCTCCACGGTTCCCTCCTCCACCACCTCGCCCTTGAGCATCACCAGCAGCCTGTCGCACAGGAGGCGCAGGACGCTGAGATCGTGGGACACGAAGACCATGGCCAGCCCCATGGACTTGCGCAGATCGTCCAGCAGCGCCAGTATCTGGCCCTGCACCGAGACGTCAAGCGCCGTCGTGGGTTCGTCCAGCAGCAGTATCGCGGGTTCCGGCGCCAGTGCCCTCGCGATCCCCACCCTCGCCTGCTGTCCCCCGGAAAGCTGGTGCGGCAGACGGTCCTTTAGCAGATCGTGGGACAGTTGCACCATGTCCGCAAGTTCCAGCACCCGCCGCCGTATCGCCTCCTTCTTCCGCATGCCTGCCAAGGTCCGCAGGGGGTCCGCGATGGTCCGGAACGCCGTGAAGCAGGGATTCAGGCTGCTCACCGGATCCTGGAACACCATCTGGATCTTGGCCCGAAGCGGGGACGACGCGAACTCCGAAGGACGGAAGAGGCCGATGTCCCGCCCCTCGAGCCAGATGATCCCGCCGGCGTCCCTCGGCCCCGGCGAGAGGTCCAGGATGCGGGCGATGATCCGTATCAGCGTGGACTTGCCGGAGCCGGACTCCCCGGCGATGCCGAGACACTGCCCCCGCTCCAGCGTGAAGCCGACGTTCTTCACGGCGTACGTGCCAGGCGTGAAGGTCTTCCAAACCCGATCGACGAGAAGCAGTGCCATTCGCTCTGTTGTGGCGTCGTGTTGATTGCAATGGCATCCCGCACATACGGCACCCCACCGTTCCCGGTGAGGCGGACGCAGGCGTGGCGCATGCATCATCCACGGGCCGTTGTCTTCCTATTCTCACGTCAAGGATTAGCTCTGCATCAGCCGCTCTACGGCGCTTTGCGCCTAGT
>JAISTH010000064.1 GCA_031272715.1 Desulfovibrio sp. | reverse complement strand
CGTAGGCGTTCCCCGCCGTACGCACCGTGATGCAGAGCTGCGGCTGATGCAGAGCTAATCCTTGACGTGAGAACAGGAAGACAACGGCCCGTGATGATGCATGCGCCACGCCTGCGTCCGCCTCACCGGGAACGGCGGGGCGGCGTATGTGCGGGATGCCATTGCAATCAACACGACGCCACAACAGAGCGAATGCTAGAGGCACAAGGTGAAGGCAGGCACGCAAGGAATCCCGCGCAGAAGACGCGGTTCGAACAGGACGGTTTCCCCATGGCTTTGACGATGACGTTGCCAGATTTGTTCAGCTGGTTGACCTTCTGGAGGAAGGCCGCAGACCCCCATACCGACGAACTGACCATGTCGCGGGATGTTCCATCGCATCGCCGGGACGGCGGCACTGACACTCCCCGCCTAGGGTGCGCAAGGGAACCTCGGAGGCATCGGATCGCCCCCCGCCATGAATGCGGATCGCAAGGACGGCACGGAGGCTGCCGGGTCGCCCACCGCCTTGGATCAGGAGCGCAAGGACGCCATGGAATCCGGCTCCACGCCACAAACCGCCGAATCGGAGGACACCGCCATGGATTCGCCCACGAACCATAGGCCGCAGGCCATCGAGAACAGCCAGACCGCCACAGACGATCACATCGGCATTGAGTCCGAGAAAGATGCCAATGTGCACCACGCCACCACGGACAGCGGTTCGAACGACATCAAGATGGACATCGCTATTGTCAAGGTGGGCCTCAAGAACGTCGAGAAAAGGCTCGATGACGTAGATAAGAATCTCGGGAAGCGCATTGATGACGTCAAGGATAGTGTCAAAGATGTCAATGTGAGCCTCGGGAAGCGCATTGATGATGTCAAGGATAGTGTCAAAGATGTCAATGTGAACCTCGGAAAGCGCATTGATGACCTCAAGGATAGTGTCAGGGGCGTCAAAGAAGATGTCAGGGACGTCAATAGGAATCTCGGAAATCGTATCGATGACCTCAAAGATGACATCAAGACCCTCAAGAGTAAGCAGCGCAACTATTGGTCGTTGCTGGTCGGCATCATCGTCTTGGGATTCACTGTCCTCGGCGCCATCAACTACTTTGCGGACGATGCCCGGAAGGCCATCGCCAAGAAGCAGGACCTGGACATGGAGATCACCAGGCGTGACATCCAGCGGATCGAGAATCGGCTCGACCGGATCGAGAATCTGCTTATGGATCGCTTGCCCCTGGCCAATCCCAAGAGCGATTCTGGGAAACAGGTTCAGGAGCAGCCCCAGAAGCCCGCCCCCGGTGCGATGTCGGCGCCACCTCTGGAGTCCACTGCGACTCCCGTTCCTGACGCTGCACCTGCTCCGCCCAAGGCCGCCGCACCCTGACCGGACGGCAAGCATCCCCTCTCCGCCCATGTTCCGCGGCCCCTCGCAAGAGGGGCCGCCTTTCTTTCGACTCAAGGGTTCGTGGAGGGTCCCGATATGTGCGGAACGCATAGGAAGGAGAGCGATCGCCTCACCCGACGTCCTCCGTCCGGGAGACCACATCCCGCCGCAGTGGTGCGATGCCAAAACACCCCGTGGTCCGGCATGCATCCCGATGGTCGCCAGCGGCCATGGGTCTCGGCAGGAGGACATATCCTTCGGCCTGTCTCGGCATGGGACGCCCTCGAGGGCGATCACGCTGTCGGAACGGCACACCTGCGCGGCCCGTCCGGGACATGCCGGGGGATCTGCGCGGACGCCCTCCAGAAGATGCCGTTCACCGTGCGTGAGCCTTGGCACCGAACCGGAGGGTGGTGCCTTTCATGATGCTGCGCCATCGGGGGCATCCCTGCATCGGCAGGCTCGGGCCGGCGCACACAGGAGGGTGGATGGTCGGGGCACGTACGAGAGCGTTTTTCGGACGATCCCGATGCCAATGCCGGGGGATGTGCCTCTGGCACCAGTCTTCAGGGCGCATCCACCGCCTCGGCCTCGGGGCCTGGTAATCGCATGGGAAGGAGGCGATCGGAGCGCGGCCACCGGAGACGTCGACGGGTTCCAAACCATGTGGCGCATAGGACCCGCTGCCGGGGCGCATGCGGAACGGCTCTCGGCGGATGCGCCTTGGCGGCGTCCTGCCGGGCGGATCTGGCAACGTCCGGTGGGATCGCTTCGCGATGTCCCCAGCAACTCCCTGAGGAACCGCAGGCCTTGCGCAAACACACGGACGCACACGTCCCTTCGAGATCCGAGGGTCAGGAGGGCGTGCATTTCTCCCCTCGGCACCAGTGTCCCGACATCGGCGAAGTCCGGATTGCCCCGCCAATGGCGGGTTCGGGGCGAGTGCAGGATACCGGCGTCCGCGGGACGGATACCCTCGGCGCAACCTTCTTCACCTGTGCCGGAGCGGGGCGTCCCGGTTCCGGTTCAACGTTTCCGGCCGGCCATGATGGCCATGTTCGACGATTTCGCATCAGGGTTTGACATCGTTGGTCCTCTTGCGGTATGCTGTCCGCAGGGTCTGGTTCGCCCGGCAAAAGATAGGGGGCCGGTTCGTTCCGTGATCCAAAGCACCCGGACGCCCGCATCGGGCGATTCCATGGGGGGATTCCATGGCCGGAAGTTCCGACGGTCGCCTGCCGCCAACCCAGCACGGGGACGGCGACGACGAGACCAAGCATCGGGGGGCGCGCATCATCCCCTTCTCGGAGGCCCGGGCGGCCCTCGAGCATCACGACCCCATCCCCCAGGCCCCCCCTCCCTCCCGGTCCGCCCAGTCGGAGCGGCCTGACCGGCCTGACCGGCCGGACCAGTACGACGAATCCCCGCCCCCCGACGAGGAGTCCAGGGCCGTCAAGTCCGTCTCCCTTCCGTCCATCCCGGGCTACAGATACGTCTTCAAGGACGACGACGTGGGGGGAGACATCGTGGAGGCCCTCCGCCAGTTCGCCAGGCTCACGGGCGTCGGCAGCAGGAGCCTTCCCGACGGCATCGCCCTGGGCCCCCCGGACGAGGCCCGGGAGCAGTCCTTCTTCTTCGCCTTCGTGGCCGCGATGCAGACGATCCTCAGCCGCAACAACAGCGACCTCATCCTGGAACTCAACTTCGAGGAGACCCGGGACACCTTCCTCTACGCCTACGTGCACCGTTTCGACGCCAGGATCGCCGACGAGACCTCCATCAGCGCGCTGTGGTTCGACAGATTGCTGCAGCGATGGCGGGACGTCCCCCTGGACACGGACGTCGTCGCCCAGATCCAGGACGTGGTGGCCCAGAACCTGAACATCCTCGTCGCCCACGGCGGGGCCCTGTCGGTGGAGAGCTTCGATCCCCGGTGCGGCGGGGAACTCAAGAGGATACGCGGGATACTGGAGGACGAGGAGAGCGACGCCGTGGTCGTCTGCGGCTTCCAGGCCCACAGGTGCATCAGGGGGTGCAGCATCGTGGAGAAGACCGGCATACGGCGTCTCTCCATGGAGCAGATCGTGCGGGAGTGGTACGACCAGGTGCGGGACGACTATCTGGCCCTGCTCCCGGGCTAGCCGGACGCGAGGGGCGCATTGCGTCCACGTGGACGGGATGGTCGCGGCGCCTTCATGGGGGCGCTTTTTTTTTTCTGCATGGGGCCGGAAGGGCCCATGGCGGCTCTTCCGGCCCGGTTCGCCTATTCGAGGGCACATGTTGCTTCAACGCTGGACAAAGTTGTCTCTTTGGGGGACAATGGATCTTCGGCAGTGATGTAGCGCTTCGGACGCGACCGGGGACGAGACGGGTGGCGGCCCGGTTCCCGAAATCGTGTCGATGCGGATTTTTTCAGGGGGAAATGATGACCTCGAACGAGGCGTCCATCGTGGAAGGCGATTGCCGGGGAGGCGCAGCGTCGCAGCCCGGTCCGGGACCGGTCGCCAGGACGCCGGCGCCAGGCGCGTCCCATCCCGGTCCAGGGGCCGTTTCCCATCAGGCGCGGACCCCTTCGCCCTCCGTTGCCACGTTCGATGCAGGTGCCGGTGAGGTTCCGGGGCAATGCGCCCCTCCGAGCCCCGTTCCAGGAGCCGTTCCCCATCAGGGGCGGACGCCTTCGCCGGCCGCCGCCACGCACGATGCAGGTGCCGGTGAGGTTCCGGGGCAGGGCGGAACGCCGCATCCCGTTCCACATCAGGGGCATGCGCCGTCGGCGGCCGCCGCCACCACGTATGACGCAGGTGCCGGTGAGGTTCCGGGGCAGATCGGGACGCCCCATCCCGCTCCTGGGGCCGTCCCCAATCAGGGGCGTGGGGCGTCGCCGGCCGCCACCACGTACGATGCAGGT
Organism: Desulfovibrio sp.; assembly: GCA_031272715.1. Classification (GTDB taxonomy): domain Bacteria; phylum Desulfobacterota; class Desulfovibrionia; order Desulfovibrionales; family Desulfovibrionaceae; genus Desulfovibrio. Next base: position 31,601 of record JAISTH010000064.1, on the reverse strand, counting down.
GCGGGGGAGGTTCCGGGACAGACGGCAGGGGCCGCTTCGCAGACGGCGAACCCCCGTCCCCAAGTCCCACAGCCCTCGGCCCCCCCTGACGCCAAGGTCCAGGCCCCGGTTCAAGCGCCGGCCCGTGCCCAGGCCCAATTCCAGACCCAGGCGCAGTTCCATGCCCAAGCCCGGGCACAGGCCCAGGCACAAGCCCAGCCCCGGACCCAGGCACCGCCCCAGTCCCCTGTCCAGGCCCCGGCCGCGCCTCCGGCACAGCCCCAGACCCAGCCCCAAGCCCAGGACCCCGTCCAGGCTCCGACCCCGGCCCAGACGAAGCCCTCCCCGGCACCCGCCGGAAGCGGCGTCGTCATCGTCCGCGGCAGCGCACCCGACTCCGGTCGGACGACCACGCCCCTGCAGCCCATCCCTCAACCCGTCGCCCGCGCCGGGGCGAAGCCTCCCGCACCGCCCCAGAAACCGCCACCCGGCGGGGCAAAAGACCTGCTCATCGTCCGGGGCAAGGCCCAGAAGCAAGGGAAGCCCGCCCCTTCGCAGCCCGCGGCCGAGGCGGCCCAGCCCGTCATCAACGCCCCCATCCGCGGCGTATTCTCCTCGGATGCGCTGCAGAAGATCGGCATAGGCGTCACCACCAGAAAGACCGCCCAGAAGACCCTCTGGTACGTCGAGCAGACGTCCCAGGGATTGATCCGGCGGGCCCTCGACCCGAACTACATCCCGACGGAGGCCGACGAGAGCCTGACCCTCGAGAGCCTCCTCCAGGACTACATGCCGGAGCCCGAGGTCTACACGAACCACGTCCTCCCGTGGCTCCGCCGGCAGGCCCTGGAAACCCCGGAGGATGCCCCCGGGGAGGCCTCCCCCGTCGATACCGACAACCTCAAGGCGAACTTCGGGATCGCCATGACCTACCTGTCCGCCGGCGACAAGGCGAAGGCCCTGGAGATCGTGTGCCGCATGGCGGACATGGACCTGCCTTTCGAGGAGGAGCACAAGCACCTGCTCAACGAGTTCGGGTCGACGCTGCGCAAGCAGGCCCTGCACGAGACGGCGGTGAAGTACTACGAGAAGGCGCTCCGGGTCTCCCCCCAGGACGAGCACCTGTGCATGAACATCGCGAGGCTCCATCTGGAGATGGCCATGGATGCCGAAAGAACCGGCCCCTCCGCCGCCCGGATCAGGGAGGGCAATCTGGAGAACTGCCTGGAGAAGCTGAAGAGGGGGCTCGAGCTGAACCCCGTCCATGCCGAACTGCGGCAATTCCTGCGCTGGATGGTGGAAAAGAGATATGTCGGCGAGAAGTGGCTGGACTGGGCGAAGGGCGTGCTGGACGGCCCGGCCCCCCAGGCTTCGAGTGCCTGAGTCGCCCCGGGGCGGCTCGGGGGCGTCTCCCTGAAGACGCTTCCGGACACGAGCCCCAAGCGGAACGGTTCGCCCCCCAAGTTCGGGCCGGCCGTCCCCGTTCGGGTCAGCCGCGCATCCCGGTCCCATCGGGTCGTTCCCCTAGGCACCTTGGAAAATCATTCCTCCGATAAAATCTGGCTTTCTTTCCGAACTGCGCGTTCCTTCCAAGGCCTGCGCCATGTGGCGCCCCGGCCACGCATCCTGGCGGAACGCCCCGGAAATCCCCCTCCGCCAAAATCTGTCATCCTTCCGAACTCCTCCCTCCCTTCCGAACTCCGCACCCCCTCCCGAACTCCCCGCCTCCTCAGGCCACCTTCCCCTCCAGCTCCTCCAGATGCGTACGCGCGAAGCCCAGGGACGGATCGATCTCCAGCGCGCCCGCCAGATGCTCCCTGGCCTTCTCCCCATCACCCAGGAACTTCTCGCACAGCCCGAGATTCGCGAGATCCACCGCGGACCCCTTGTCCAGCCTGAGCGCCCGCCTGAAGGACCCGGCCGCCTTCTCGTAGTCCCCGGCCTTGAACCGGGCCACACCCAGCATGTTGTCGTACTCCTTCATCTCCGGGCACAGGTCCGCGGCCCGTTCGAGATCCGGCGTCGCCTCGCCCCACCGCCCCTCCAGGGTCAGGGCGTAGCCGGCATAGAAGGACGCGAGGGCCATGGAGTCCGCCTCGGGCTGCAGGGGCAGGGCCTTCAGGAAGAACTCCCGGGCCTCCCCGTTGCGCCGGGCCCGCAGGGCGAGCATGCCGTGGAAGAAGGGGATGTAGTGGGCCTCGGGGGTGAGACGGGCGAGGGCCTCGAGCCCCTCCAACGCCTCCTTCTCCGGAGACTGCTCGGCCAGCTTGCGCCCCACGAAGAGCCCGAGGCTCTGGTTCTTGTCCCGCTCCCGGAAGGAGAAGCCGGGCCCGATGGAGTAGTGCGCCGGGACGCCTATGGTCGGATGGGTCGTGTCCACGGCGTAGACCTTGATGGGACGGCATCCCGCGAGGGCCTTGCGCAGTTCCTGGCAGATGTCCCGGTTTTCCACGTCCGGAAGGCTGCTCAGAGGGACCGTCGGGCCCTCCAGAAGCCAGTCGATGTCATCGAGACGCTGGAACTTGGGCAGTCCCGAGGCCTCGTAGCACGCGCCGGTGCAGAAGTCCCCGGCCAGCTGCGCCACTTCCGTGACGGCCCGTATGGCGGCCTTGGCGGGGGTTGCGGCGGTGCCCGCCGTGAAGACGATCTCGGAGGAGTCCGGGAACGTGGCGGGGTCCCATGCCACGGCGGCCACGGTGGGCAGGGGCATGCCGCAGGAGAAGTCCTTGAGGACGAGGCGCACCCCTTCCTTCCCGAAGGCCCGGAAGAGGCCCTGGAGCGCGGGATCCTCCGCGCTGGCGGGATCTATCGTCGCCGTCGTCGCCCTCGTCCTGTCCACGATGCAGCAGGTGTGGCGTTCCACGAGTTCGGAGAGCCCCTGGAGCAGGGATTCCTCGTTGGTGTTCCCCGCCGAGGTGCCGTTGAATTCGCTCAGCAGCTTGAACCAGTCCAAAGGCAGCCACACGACGCTCCCGCTTTCGAGGTGCGTCGCCGGATGGAAGCTCCAGGGGACGAGGTCCAGCACGGCGGCGGCCGTGGCGGGGTCGAGGGAGTCGTTCACGGACCGCTGCACCTCTTCGGCGCTGATGCGATCCTCGCCGTGGATGCGTCCGGCCTCGGACCAGGAGAGGGTCGTCATGCCGGGCCTGTCCCTCCAGAAGGTGAAGAAGGCGAAGCGTTCCATGAGTTCCATGAGGGCCGAGGCCCTGGCCTGCTCCGGGGAGGAGCCCTTCCCCATCTGCTTGCGGGTGGGCATGACGGCCCGGGCGTCCGCGCCGCAGATGCTGAGGTACACCGGGATGCCCAGGCGTCCGACGTCGACGCGCCGGGTCTCGGAGAGGACGTCCAGGCCCGCCGCGGCGAGGCGTTCGGTGACGTGGTCGATGGTCTGCAGGGGGGTGCGGGCCTTGTCCAGGTCCTTGGTGTAGGTCTTGAGGCAGGGCTTGAGGATGATGCGGGGGATGTCCATGGGTGCCTCCGTTGCGGGGCGGGCTGTTCGGGAGGGGCGGCCCGCCTCGTGCGCGGGCCGCGGGGGAGGGTCTTCCAGGACGGATGCGGGGGCCGCGAAGGGGACGGCTACCGCTGCGCCTTGGACTTGCTGGCGTAGAGTTGCAGCACGGTGAAGACGATGAAGGCCGACCTGTCCATGCCGAAGTTCTTCGCGAGGGTGTCGATGTAGCGCAGGTCCGACTCCGGCATGGTGACGTTGACCCGGACGCGTTTCGTGGAGGGGGAGGCCACGACCAGGGTGAGCCCGGAGAAGTCCTTGGCGGTGGAATGGAGTTCGTGGAGATTCGCGTGGGACGAGGGGGGCGGCAGGGTGCGCCCCTCGTTGTGCAGGGCGGTCAGGTGTATCTCCAGGGCCTTCCGGGCCATGGCGTCGAGCTCTTCGGGGCTTTCGCCGGCGGTGGCGCAGCCTGGCAGGTCGGGGAACTCGATGCGGTAGGGTCCCTTGCGGCTCTTGGTGATGACGCCGTAGTATGCGGCCATGTGCACCTCGTCCCGCCCCTGCCGGGCGGGGGTTGCGGTGGCGCGGGGGGTCGTTCCGCGGTGTGCGTCCTTCTTCGGGTGACGCCCTCTACGCGATTTCCCGGCGGACGTCAAGAGGGTCCGAAGAAATCCTGGACGTGATGGCCGCAGGCGTCCGGGAGGCGGGCTTCACGGCGTGTCCCGGACGGGCGGACACCTGTCCCGCCAGGGGACGACGGCCGTGAGCAGACGCGCGAGGGGTGGGCCGACGAGGCTCACGACGAGCATGCGTCCGGCCTGGATGGTCACGACGAGTCCCAGGTCCGCGCCGCAGGAGGCGGCGATGGCCGTGGTCGAGTCCAGCCCTCCGGGGCTCGTGGCGAGATAGGCCGTCACGGGGTCGATCCCCGCCTCCAGGACCAGCCACACGGCGAGACAGGCGGAGGAGCCCATCATCCAGGCGATGGCCCCCACTATCTTCCACAGGAGGTGCATGGCCGTGCGCAGTATCTCCCTGTCGAAGCGCAGGCCGATGCTCCATCCGAGGAGGGCGTAGCCGATCGCCAGGAGCCAGTGCGGCATTTCGATCCGCAGCACGCCCCAGTGCTGCAGGAGCGCGCCGAGGACCATGGGCAGGACGATGGGGGCGGCCCCGAAGGGGATCCTCCGGGCCACCGCGGCGCAGCCGAGGATCAGGGCGAGGGTGGGGAGGAGGGACATGGATCCGGGCGGGAGCGTCGTCGCGAGGGGCGTCGCCGTCCCGCCGCTCCCCGGAGGGAGGATCATGGCCGCGGCCACTGCGGAGACGGCGATGAGCACGACCCGCAGGTACTGCATGATGGCCACGAGGCGCATGTCCGCGCCGTAGGCTGCGCTCATGAAGACCATGGCGGCCGCGGCTCCGGGGGACGTCCCCCAGATCGCCGTGGTGCCGGGCAGGGAGCCCCTGGCCATCATGAAGAGGCCGATGGCCAGGCCGTTGACGATGGCGAAGAGCACGCAGGCGAGGAGCATGGGCCAGTTGGCGGCCATGGACTCCAGGACCGGTTCCGTGAGGGTGCTCCCCATGAGGCAGCCGATCACGCTCTGCCCCAGGACCGGGCACCAGCGGGGCTCGTGCACCGGGGTTCCCCGGAGGGCGAGGACGATGGCGGCCCCCATGGACCCCAGCATCGAGGAGGCCGGCACGTCCAGCGTCTTCAGCACGATGGTGAGGACCGCGGTCAGGGCCGCGAGGATCGCCCAGGGGCGCGCCTTGCGCAGGATGTCGTCGACGTCGGGGGGCATGGGGCGTGCGTGGTTGCGTGGACGTGCTGCGGAATCCTTCCGCCGTCCTCGTGAGGGGGGGGGGACGGCCGGGGACGGGGCCGGGGATGCCGGAACGCACGGCCCTTGTGTTGCGCAGCGATGCAGGGTATCCTATGCGCGGCGTGGGGGCAAGCGGTGGCGCGATCGCCAGGCGCCCCCGCGACGGGGGCGGGGCCTGTCCCCGTCGCGCCCGGATCGTGCGGGCGTGCCATTGCATCCGGCATCAACGAAGGAGGGTCGATGTTCCGCATCCGTCTGTTCTGCCGCGTCATCGCGCCGCTGTTCCTCGTCCTCGCGATGGCCGCGTGCTCCGCCCACTACTCCGGAGGCGGAGGCGGGGGCGGAGGGGGAGGGGGAACCGGCAAGGTGACGGCGACCGGGTTCTATGTCACGGACAACGGCGTGCTGGTCACGTGCGGCCACGTGCTCAGATCCCAGAAGATGCGGGTGGAGACGAGCCAGGGATCGATCCCGGCGACGATCCTGCATCACGACCGGACCATGGACATAGCGATCCTGCAGGTGGCCGCGCGCACCGTGCCGGTGTCCCTGGAGGACGGCTTCATGGCGCAGCGGGGGGACGAGGTGACGCTGCTGGGCTATCCCCTGCCGTCCCTGCAGGGGCCGGAGATGAAGGCGACCTTCGGACGGGTCAACTCCCTCAGCGGCGTGCGGGGGGACAGGAAGTTCTTCCAGCTGGACGCGGCGGTGCAGCCGGGGAATTCCGGAGGTCCCGTCTTCGACGCCCAGGGGAGGGTGATGGGGGTGCTGCTGCGGTCCCTGGACGAGGAGATGGTCCGGGGGCAGTTCAGGTCGACGCCCCAGAACGTGAACTACGCCCTCAAGGTGGATCTGGTCCGCAAGGTGCTGTATGCGGCGGGCATCACCCCCCGGGAGAATGCGGCGCCCATGGGAGGGCTCACGCAGCGCATCACGAAGCTCGAGCCTTCCGTGGTCATGGTCAGCGCCAACTGAAGATCCTTTCCGTCCGCGGGACGAAGCGCGTCCCGCGGGCGGAGATTCCCGATCCATCCTTCCCTCGGGGGCTCCTCGGGGGGCTCTCGTCCCCCGCGACGCGGGACGGCCCGTCCCGCATCCCGGTTCCCGGGGATGCCTTCGCCTCGCCCGGATCGTCCCGGTTCCCGGCTTGCCGTGGTCTGCGGTCCGATTCGCGGCAAGGGCCCCGTCTCCGGCCGCCGGGCGTCCCGCGTCCGCGGTGCCGCCCCGCCGGACTCCGCGTTCCCTCCCCATCCCTTCCGGACCACGCGTCCCGCGCCCTTCCAGGGAATGCCGTCGCAACGGTTCCGAATATCCCTGACGCTTCCCTGCATCAGTTCCCTCGGAAAACGTACCGTCCACGCAATGCGATTTGACATATACGCTAATAGGTATGCTTTTATCGCATATCTATTAGTCTTAATAGCTAATAGGTACGTAGAATAACGCTTCAATCAGGGGTGTTTTGGCGTTCACCTTTTTCAAAAAGGCATCCAGCGATACGAAAAAAAAGGACTTGACGGGTCCCACGCTTTGCTATATTGCGGTAAAGGTATTGGCAATGGTGTCCTGCAACTGCATCCCGGGGAACTTGGGGGATCGGTACGCCATTGCCGACATCGGGGATACATGGTTTCTATGAGCAGTTCTGACTTCTCCGAACGACTGAGGCAACTCGCTGCCGCATTGAACGTCGAACACCAGGAACTGGCGCGTGCCGGACGGGTCTCGAAGGCGACGTTCTCCAACTACGTGCACGGGGAGAAATTCCCCCGCATGGAGACCATCGCCAACTGGATCGAGAACTACGGCGTCAACGCCAACTGGCTGATCTGCGGGGTGGGGGAGATGTTCATCGCCGGGAAGGCCCAGGCCATGGGGCGCGCCGCCCTGATGGGCAAGGACCCGGTGCTGGACAGGCTGAACGCCGCGGTCATCCACCTCCAGAGCGTCAATGCGCCCGACGAGGTCATCCAGACGGCGGTCCTCGCCGTGCTCAACTCCACGAAGGCGTCGCCCCCTGCCTGACGGGGGAGAGGACGTCGGCATCCGCCTCCTGCGGACCCGGAACGGACGGCAGGATGCAAAACGCGGACCGGAAGCCCACGGCTTCCGGTCCGCATCCGATGCCGCAGCGTCACCGCCGGGCGTCCGTGCCGCATCGCAAATCGGCTACTTGCGCGGCTTCTCCTTTTCCTTCTGCTGGGCCGCCTGCTGCTGGGCCCCCTGTTGCTGCGCCGGCTGCTGCTGCGCCTGCTGGGCCTTCTCGGCCTCGGCCTTCTTGTCGTCCAGCCACTTCTGGGCCGCGGCGTCCGCCGCCTTGGCCTTGTCCGGCCCGATCTTCTGGGTCACCGTCTGGATGGACTGGTCAAGCTCCTGGGCCTTCATGCCGCCCTTCTGGGCGATCAGGTACCATTTCAGGGCCGTGTCGGGGTCCGCCTTCCCGTCGAGGCCGTCCCGCTTGATGTTGGCGAGGTTCATGATGCTCATGAGGTAGCCGGTGTCGGCTCCCTTCTCGAACCAGCCGACGGCCGCCTTGACGTCCTTCTTCTGGTCCAGGGTCCCGTTGAGGTAGATGATGCCGAGGTCGTTGGCGGCGAAGGCGTTCTTGCCGTTGGCGGCCTTCTTCAGGAGATCGATGCCCTTGGCCGTGTCCTGGTCGACGCCGCGGCCGCTGAGACAGAGGACGGCCAGCTGGTACTGGGCCTGGGCGAGGCCCTTCTCGGCGGCCTTGGCGAAGCACTCGGCGGCCTTGGAGACGTCTGTGGCCGCGCCCATGCCCACGATGTAGAAGTCCCCGGCCTTCAGGTACCCTTCGGGGATGCCGGCCTGTCCGGCCTTCTCGTACCAGTTCAGGGCCTTCGTGAAGTCCTTCGGGGCCCCCACGCCCTGCTCGTAGAGCGTCGCGATGGTCATGTAGCTCTGCCTGTTCCCCTTTTCGGCGGAGACCAGCTGCCAGGCGAAGAAGTCCTCCGCGGAGATGGTCTGGGGCTGGTTGGGGGCCGGCTGCGCGGGTGCGGCGGGTGCGCCGGCCGCAGGGGCGGCCGCGGCCGCGGGTGCGGGAGCCGGAGCGGGCTGTGCGGCCGGCGCGGGGGCCGGCGTCTTGGCGGCTTCGGCCGTGGACGCAATCCTGCAGTCCATCGGGCCGGCCACGGCGATGGCGAACAGCAGCGCGAGTGTGAAGGCGAACGTCTTGAACATGGGCTAACTCCGTTAAGATTGCGTAAAATGGCTTGGAATCGCGGTGTCGGCCCTTTTGGGGTGCCGGCATTGCCCGGGTTCCCTCTCCTATACACCAGGGACCCTTTCGGGCTCAAGTGCATCATATGCAAAAATTCCTCCAGCGGCGATTTTTTTTGGGAGGCCGTTCGTCCCGGGGGAATCGCCCTTGTCGCGCGGATCCGGCCTAGACTTTTTCCCGAAAGCGTCCTGTGCCCCGGAATCGCCCATTCTGCGCGTGCTTGACAGGTTGGCCGCAATGTGCGACCATGCCTTTTCCGTCGCCTCACGGTTCCTCCCGTCCCGGGTCGGCCGCGCGGGCGACGTGAACCTATAGCGTGGAACCTGCGGGCGGGGATGGAACGAAGTCCCTATCCCGGGCGTGGCGGCGCGCGGGGGAGGCCACCGGGGAAGGCCCCCGGCCGTCCCGGGAGGCGTCCCGGTCCGCCGCAGTCCCCTACGCCGCATTCATCTTCAAGGAGCGGAGCAATGGCGAATTTTCTTGTGCTGGAAAGCACCACGGACGACGAGAAGTACTTCGTCAACCGCGGGCACGTCGCGGCCTTCAGGTTGGGCGAGAGCGGTTACGGAGACGGCGAGTATCCCACGCTTGATCTGGTCATCTTCATGGGCCACCCCGAGGGGGAGGAGATCGTGGCGTCCATCGATCTCGTGAACAAGGGGAAGAAGAAGGAGGCCGAAAAGATGATCCGGGAGGCGATCCTCGGCAAGATCGACTCGCTGAGGGTCACCAGCATAGACACGACCTTCGAGTCCGTCGTGCTGGGCGAGGACGACGATGACGATGACGATGACGACTACGACTACGACTACGACGACGATGACGACGACGATGACGATGACGATGACGACGATGACGATGACGATGACGACGATGACGATGACGATGATGACGAGGACGACGAGGACGACAACGACGAGGACAACGACTACGATGGGGAGCACCACAAGGGCAGGAACAAGCGCCACTAGGCCCCGTCTTCCGCGAGACCTTCCGGGGCGCGTCGGGGATGCCGGCGCGCCCCTTTTGCGTCCGCAGGTGCCCCGTCGCCCTCGCGAACCCGGAACGGTTCCTCCCCCGGGGATGTCCCCCGGCGCGTTCCGGAGCGTCCCTGGAGACGGCCCGCGGCGTCCCTGCGCATGCCCGCCGGATCAGTTCATGTCGTTTCGTTTGACGGCATTGCAAGGATCAAGGCCGGCCGGCATCGTCATCGATGTCGCGATGGAGTAAGGGATTTCGGATTCCGGCGATGCGCCGTTTCCGGGACGGACGGGATCCTATCGGCATTGATCGGGACGTGCCGCACGATCGGTTGTCACGACGATTCCCGGGGCGGCAGGGGACAGGGTCGGCATGGCCACCCGAAGCCGCCCGGGCGACCCGGAAAAAGACGCCAACCCGCCTTCCGCCGCCAGGGTGCGGCATCCGGAACGGGTGCGTCCGTCATGGAACTGGCTCTGCAATCCGCTTCAAAGTGTCGAAACATGTTGCGCCATGGCCATGATGGGACTTATGGCGTACGCAATTATGGGATAGTTCGCTTCCTACTTCTTCGCAACATTGCCCTTATGCAAAGCGGATTTCAGAATGAGAATTTTTCTTGTCGTCCGACAGCTAGTCAATGATGTTATACTGCCGTACAACAAAATTTGCAATGTTTGTTAATTCATTCTATTTGAATACTATTGGAATGCAATTTGTTTTTTTATTGAATTATAGTCACAGCCATAACTTTACTTTCAAAGTGTTGCGCATATCCATCAATATCAGCAATCGCACATTAGAAACGGCCGTCATCTTGTGCGCGTCCTTGCTTTTACATAAGACATGTGATATATTCACAGTTCCGTATTCATATTCTCGTTCTGAAAACTATTCAAAAACAAAAAATGTGTTGCAATAATAAAATGTTTTTAATGGATATGTGTAAATATTGAAAAAGTTTGCATGAATCATAATGCATTCTAAAAGGATTACCATGATATTTCTGCGTCGACATTTTGCATTGTAATGTACACACGCACCAGCACTGGCCACCTGACTGACAATCCTGAACCTGCCCAGAACCTCCGGCGACAACACCTAAAAAAGACGGATGCCCCGCAGGCCATCCATAAAAGCCTTTTGCAGGCCATGAAGGCGGCATCGCCGATTCCGCATGGCGACGCCGGGAAAACGCCCGGAACCAAGACCCGTGGCTTTGGGGCGCCATGCGCGATCCCTCTGGTCTGTCGCCGTCCCCTGTCCCCCGGCACATCGCCCTTTCCACCGATGCACCCCTGCCAACCGTCTGGTCCGGGAACGCCCGAAGGCTGTGCTGGTGGATGCCGAAGGCCTCGTGACGCCTCGAAACCGCTAAAAGCAAGGCCACAGGCCGATTTTGCAGGAAAACGACTTTTTGGGAGGCACCAGCACAAGCATCTTGCCATTGTGGTCCAGTGTCAAAAGTGTAAAAACCTCGTCTCCCATCCCTTGCCAGGCCACGGACAGCGGGCCCTGCGGACCGCCACGAAGGCCGCGACGCGCCGTCGAGACCAGGGATTGCGGACGCGGATCCGGACCCGGCGGTGAAGCGCGCGATCGCGCCCTCGGCGGGAGACCCGTCCTGCACAGGACCGTCCCCATCGCCCTTGCGGAACAGGGGAACGCCCCGGGAACCCGGACGGCAGGCGCCCCGTCCCCGCTCGCCCGTTCCCGTGCCGCACATCCAAGTCCGCCCTGTCATCCCTCGCGTCACCCGCGCCGGACCCTCTCCCTGGAACGTGTGCCCCCTGCGCGGCGCGCAAGCCGTCCCTTCGGGACGCTCCCGGAAGGCCCGGCAGGTTCCCTTCCCGCGAAGCCGAGACCGGCATCCCGGCGAAGGCGTCTCCCTGCCCCAGGATCGGGATGTCCCCCGCGGCGATGGAACCTCCATTGCGGCGAAGGATCCTCCACCGGTGCCCCCTCGAAAAGCGTCCGAACGGCGAAAAACGGCCTGAATGGCCCCGGGGCGGCCTTCCGATTCCGGAACCTCCCTGCCCTGGCACGCAAATGTTGCGATTTTTGCGGAACGTGGCATGATGGAGGCGAACTGCAAGGCGCGGAACGCCATGGACCAGGATGCCGGCCCGTCACGGGCCGAAGAAGCGAAGACATGGGAACTGGGGCGAGAGATGGGACTTGAACCCACGACCCCCTGGGCCACAACCAGGTGCTCTGGCCAACTGAGCTACTCCCGCCGCACAAAAGGGTCTTATACACCAATGTCGGTCCTCAATGCAAGCACGTTCCGGAATTTCCTTCCCGGAACCCCGACATGGCCACGGGAGGCGCCCTGGTCGCGGCTCGCCCCCATCCCCTGCCCACCCGCGACATCCCGGCATCGCCCCCGGACCCTGCCCCTCCCGTCCCCGATGCCCCATCCCGCACCTTCCCGTGCGCCATCCATTCCTCTCCCCGCTCCGGCGTCCCGCCCGGGAGCGTTTCGACAGTTTTTCTTGACTTTTTCCAAAGTCGGCCCATACTGCGCCCGTCCGGGAAGCCGCCCGGAAAATCCGCAGGTTCGCCGCCCCAGGCCTAAACGCCGCACCCGCACCAACGGCCGACCCCAGGGAGTCCCATGGACAAGCTGATCATCGAAGGGGGCGTCCCCCTGAAAGGGACCGTCGATGTCGGCGGCGCGAAGAACGCCGCCCTCCCCATCCTTTTCGCCGCCATTCTCGTGGACGGGCCGGTCCGCCTGAAGAACGTCCCGGATACCCAGGACATCGTCACGACCCTCCGCCTCCTGCGGGACATCGGCTGCGAATGCCGCCGGGAGGGCGAGGAGGTCGTGCTGGACGCGAAGAACCTCCACCCCGAGGCCCCCTACGAGATCGTGCGCAAGATGCGCGCCTCCGTCCTCTGCATGGGCCCGCTCCTCGCCCGCCTCGGCCGGGTGCGCGCCGCCCTGCCGGGAGGCTGCAACATCGGCGCGAGACCCATCGACCTGCACCTGAAGGGCCTCGAACGGCTGGGGGCGAAGTTCGACCTCGCCGGCGGCGACATGGTGGGAAGCTGCGAAAGCCTGAAGGGCGCGGTCGTGCACTTCGACACACCCACGGTGGGAGGGACCGAGAACGTGCTCATGGCCGCGGTCCTCGCGGAAGGGGAGACGGTCCTCGAGAACGCCGCCAAGGAGCCGGAAGTGGTGGACCTCGCCAATTTCCTCGCGGCCTGCGGCGCGAAGATCGCGGGACAGGGCACAAGCGAGATCCGCGTCCGGGGAGTGTCCTCCCTGACCGGCTGCGGGTATGGCATCATTCCGGACAGGATCGTCGCCGGGACCTATCTCGTGGCGGCGGGCATCACGGACGGGGAGGTGCTGGTGCGCAACTGCCCCTTCGCTGAACTGGAACCGGTGGTGCTGAAGCTGCGGAGCATGGGCATGGGGATCGAGAAGACGCCGGAGGGGGTGCTCGCGAAACGTTCCGGCCCCCTGCGGGGCGCCGACCTGACCACCCAGCCCCATCCTGGCTTCCCCACGGACATGCAGGCCCAGACCATGGCGTTGATGTGCCTCGCCGAGGGTGCCAGCGTCGTGGAGGAGAGCATCTTCGAGAACCGGTTCATGCACGTGCCGGAGTTCTGCCGCATGGGGGCGCAGATCACGGTGCGGGGCCGCACGGCCATGGTGCGGGGGGTGTCCCGTCTCAAGGGCGCGCCCGTCATGGCCTCGGATCTCAGGGGCGGGGCGGCCTTGGTGCTGGCGGGGCTTGCCGCATCGGGGACGACGCAGGTGCGGCGCATCTATCATGTGGATCGCGGGTACGAGGCCATCGAGAAGAAGCTCGGGGGACTCGGCGCCCGGATACGGCGGGAACGGGAGTGAGGCGCATGGGGGGACGTTCGGGGCGGTTCGACGGGAAGCACGGGGGAGAAGGGGAGGAAGACATGGACGCAGGACGGAACGCGGGCGGAAGGCTGACGGAGCGGAAGGGCGCGGGAGCGGCGAGGGGCTGTCTTGCCGCGCTGCTGCTCCTGACGCTGCTGATGCAGGGGTGCGCCTACGGCATATACGAGGACAAGCGTCTCTTCGACACCATCTCGGCGGACTCGACGATGGCCACGAAGATCAAGACGTCCATCCTGACGGACAGCCTGAGCGCGGGATTGTCCGTGTCGGTCTACTGCTATTTCGGGAAGGTCTTCATCGTCGGGGACGTGCCCCTCGAGAAGCGCGACAAGGTGGAGGAGATCGCGTGGCGCGCCAAGCCCGCGTCCGTCACGTGCCACTGGTTCGACCCGGTGGAGGGGCCGGGCGGCGGCAGCAACGTGGCCGTCTCCCTGGCGTTGCGGTCGGCGTTCATCTCCGCCAAGGGACTGTCCTCGACCCGCATCGACACCGAGGTCAACGACGGCCGCGTGGTGCTCCTGGGCGTGGTGGAGGACGAAAGGGAGGAACGCATCGCCATAGGCGCGGCGGAGAAGGTGAAGGGGGTGACGCTGGTCACGAGCTACCTCTTCACGCCGAAGCGCATCGTTCCGGGTGCCGAGGAGGGAGGTCCCGTGGCCTCCGGGGCATCCTGGGGGAGAGGCGGGATGGAGGAGCCGGGAGGCGAGGCGAGGGATCTGCCTCCGTCCCCGGGGCCCGCGCCCGAGGCGGCCGCGCCGCCGGCGAAAAAGCCGGTCGCGAAGGAAGCCGCGAAGAAGGAGAGCAAGAAGGAAACGAAGAAGAAGGAAACCGCCAAGAAGAAAGAAACCGGCAAGAAGGAGACGAAGAAGGAGGCCGCGAAGAAGGAGACGAAGAAGAAGGACGCCGCGAAGAAGACCACGACCAAGAAGGATGCGGCGAAGAAGGAGACGACGAAGACCAAGTCCGCGACGAAGACCTCTTCCGCCGCGAAGAAGCCCGCGGCCGCCCCGAAGGCCCAGGCGAGGTCCGCGCCCAGGGTCGAGCCCGCCGCTCCACAGCCCGCGTACCAGCCCGTTCCCGAGCCCGTGATGATTCCCGCGCCCGCGCCGGTCTCGCCATCGTCCCCGCCCGTCCCCCGCTACTCGGAGGTGCCGGGGTAGACGCCACGGACGGGGCGGTGGGGATCCCCCATCCCGAGCCGTATGCGGACGCCTCGGGGCGTCCGACGGCAGGGGGCCCGTTCAAGCCCTTGCGGGCGTTCAGCGGGATGCCGACATGTCCCGGAGAAGGTTGTTGACGGCCATGCGACCCATGGTCTCGGTGGCACCCCGGGTCGAGGACGAGGTGTGGGAGCCCAGCACCACGTTCTCCAACTCGTACCAGGCGTCGTCCTTCGGCGGCTCCTCGACGAAGACGTCCAGGCCCGCGCCGTGGATGCGCTTCTCCTTCAGGGCGGCGAGCAGGGCGGCCTCGTCCACCAGCTCCCCCCTGGCCGTGTTGATCAGGATGGCCGTGGGCTTCATGAGCCCGATGCGCCGCGCGTCCAGCATGCCCTGCGTCTCCGGGGTGAGGGCCGTGTGCAGCGTGATCACGTCCGCTTCCCGGCAGATCGTGTCCACGTCCTCACGCTCGATCCCCTCCCGAAGCGCCCAGACGTGATCCCAGGCGACGTCGTTGCCGAGGATCCGCATCCCGAATCCCTTCCCACGCGCCGCGACGCAGCGTCCTACGGCACCGAGACCTATGATCCCCAATGTCGCGCCGCCGATGTCCAGTCCCGTGAGCTTCGACCAGTCCCGCCTGCGGCATTTCGCGTCGATGGTCACGACCTTGCGGGCCACGGCCAGCATCAGGGCGAAGGCGTAGTCGGCCACGGCCTCGCTGTTGGCTCCCACCGTGCGGGAGACCGTGATGTCGTGGTGGATGCAGTAGTCGACGTCGATGTTGTCCAACCCGACGCCGTACTTGGCGACGGCCCGCAGCCTCGGGGCCGCGGCCAGCACCTCCGCGTCCAGGGGGTCGATGCCGACGATGACTCCGTGGCAGTCCGCCAGCAGTGCCATCATCCGCTCCTTGGACAGGACGCCTCCAGTGTCGTTGCGGATCACTTCGACCCCCGCCCTGCGCAGGTCGTCGAAGAGTCCGGGGTTGTTCTTGCCGAAGGAACGGGGCGTTACGAGGACTTTCAAGGCGGGGCTCCTTGGGGGATTGCGTGTTCGCGTCCGCATCCGGGAGGCGGGTCGGGGAGACCCCGGCGGCTTGATGCCGGGAGGCAGGCTTGGCGGGGGCGCCGGATGGGCGGGGGGTCCGCGCGAGGCCTGCAGGCGCCCGCGGTTCCAGTGATGAAGACGTTCCATGTTCCTGCCACAATTGGCAAATTCTGTCAAGTGCCGGTCCGGCCCTCCCGGGGGTTCCGTCCTTCGGCGGCCGGAAGTCCCCGGCGATGGCTTGGAAGATGGATCGAGGCGGGGCAGGCCGTCGCGCTCCCCGGACCACCACGTCCGGCGATGGACGTTGGAGAAAAACCGGCAGGGCGGATGGCCGGGCGCGGTTGCGGCGGACAGGCCCCGTGCGGCCGATCGGGCGTCCTTTCTTGCGATCGGCCTGCCTTGCCCAGGCTCGGATCAAGAATATTCGGACTTGCCTTCAAGGCATCCCTCCGGTATGATGTCTACTTCACGCCGGTCGCAGGAAGATCAGCCGGCGGACGACCCTGTGCACGCAATCCCGGACGCGGCGGGGAGCCCCCGCCCCTCCCCGCAGGCGGATCGCCCCATCCGACCCCTGCGGGTGCCGCTCCGATCCACATTCTATTCCCGACGAACGCCCGCGAAGGCGTCCGTCGAAAGCCCTCCGGCGCACACCGCGACCATCCGCGGCACGGATGTCCCGTGGACGCCACGAGCCTGTTTCCGGTTTTCCGAGGAGCCCAAGCCATGGATCTTTCTCCCGCGACAATCACCCTCATCGTGCTTGGCGTGATGGCAGTCCTTTTCGTCACCGAAATCACCCCTCTCGCATTGACGGCCATGGGCGGCGCGGTCGTCCTGGGCATTCTCGGGGTCATCCCCGTGAAGACCGTCTTCTCCGGCCTCTCCAACTCCACCGTGGTCCTCTTCGGCGCCATGTTCGTCATCGGCGCGGCCATGTTCCACACGGGGCTCGCCCAGTGGCTGGGGGGGCTCGTCGTGCGGTCCTGCGGCACCGAGGAGCGCAGCCTCATGTTCGGCACCATGCTGATCGCGGCGTCACTCTCCGCGATCTCCTCCAACACGGGGACCACGGCGGCCCTGATGCCCGTGGTCATCGGCATCTGCTCCGCGGCGAAGACATCCCCGACGAGGCAGCTCATGCCCCTGGCCTTCGCGGCGGGGATCGGCGGGACCATCACCCTCGTCGGGACGCCGCCGAACATCATCGCGAACGCGGCTCTGGACGCCGCGCACCTGCCCACCTTCGGGTTCTTCGAGTTCGCGAAGATAGGCATCCCCATGACGATCGTGGGGATCGCCTACATGATGCTCATAGGTCGCCGGCTGCTGCCGAAGCAGGAAGCGGACATGAAGGAGGCTCTGGCGGTTGCGGAGAACGCGGAGGTGGTGGGGGGCGAGGTGCATCGCGACCGGCGCAAGATGTGGCTGACGGGCATCACGCTGGTGGTGGTGGTGGCGGTCATGGCCCTGGACATCAAGCGCGTCCCGCTGGAGATGGCGGCGGTGATCGGGGCGATATTCCTCATCCTCACGGGGTGCATCGAGGAGCGTCTGGCGTACCGCAGCATCGACTGGGTGACGATCTTCCTCTTCGCCGGGATGATGCCCGTGGCCACGGCGCTGGACAAGAGCGGGGCGGGGAAGCTCATCGCGGACACGGTGATTTCCATCATGGGGAGCAAGCCGTCCCCCTATCTGCTCACGGCGGTGCTGTTCGTGCTTTCCGCGGGGATGACCCAGTTCATGTCCAATACGGCGTCGGCCGCGCTGCTGTGCCCGATAGGACTCTCCATCGCCAAGGGGATAGGCGTGTCGCCCCAGGCGGTGATCATGGCGGTGGCCATCGCGGCCTCCTGCGCCTTCGCGACGCCCGTGGGGACGCCGCCCAACACGCTGGTGCTGGGGGCCGGGCGGTACCACTTCATGGACTACGTCAAGGCGGGGCTGCCGCTGGTGCTGATCTACCTCGTGTTCTGCACCTTCCTCATCCCGATGATCTGGCCCTTCTGACCTGAAGGACGCGTCCCTCCCCCAGTGCGGGGAGGGACGCGTCCGCAGTGGCATGAGTCGGAGCGGGGACTGTCGTACGCATTTTCCCCGCCACGTTCGGACAGGGCGACCGCCACGGCATGCGCAACAGGGCAGGGAAAAACGTGCGACGGCCCCGTTGCGCCCTCCATTGCCCCTTGCGGCCTTTCCTCTTTCGGTGTATCCTGCCTCGTTTCCGGCATTGACCCGGGAAATCCCGTGAAGCGACGCGCGCCTCCCCCGTGGCCGGCCACCGCCATCAGGCGTCCGCCATCCACGAAGGGATCGCCATGAATGCAGACATCGAAGCCTTTCTGCAGGGAACCGGGCCGGTTCTCTGCGTCGACATCGGCAACGGGACCCAGGACGCCCTGCTGGCACGCCCGGGCCTCCCCTGCGAGAACTGGCCCCGGCTCGTCCTGCCGGCTCCGGCGAGGGACGTCGCCCGGCGCATCCGGGATCTGGCCCTCCAGCGTCGGAACGTCTGGCTCTTCGGCGGCAACATGGGGGGAGGCTGCTCAAGGGCGGTCCTGGAGCATGTCGAGGCGGGACTCGCCGTGGCCGCGACGGCATCCGCCGGCCAGGCCCTCCACGACGACCCCGCCGTCGTGCGCGCCATGGGGGTCGCCCTCGCCGAACGTTGCCCCGACGGAAGCGTTCCCGTGCGCCTCGGGGATTTCTCCGCCGAGGCCTGGACGCTGCGCCTTGGGCAGTTGGGCCTTCCCCGGCCGAATCTCCTCCTGGCCGCGGCCCAGGACCACGGACTCCACGGCCAGCGCAACAGGGAGGGGCGCATGCGCCTCTGGGAGCGGCTCCTCGCCCGGACCGACGCCCCGGAATGCTGGATATACGTCGATGTCCCTCCGGTGCTGACGCGCCTTGCGCAGCTCCAGGCGGATACCGGCGGACCCGTGGCGGACACCGGCACCGCCGTCCTCCTCGGGGCCCTCTCCGAGCCGTCGATCCGGGAGCGATGCGACAGGGAGGGAATCACGGTCCTCAACGCCGGCAACGGCCACACGGTGGCGGCGTTGCTTTTCAAGGGCCGGGTGCGGGCCCTCTACGAGCATCACACCGGGATGCGGGAACCCGGGAAGGTGCTCGAGGATCTGGCCGCCCTCAGACGCGGGACGCTCGACGGGGACGAGGTGCGTTGCACCGGCGGGCACGGGGCCGTCCACGCCGGGGATTTCTCCCCCGGGGAGTTTCCGGATCGCGGAACCGGGGAGGACTCGGGGACGTGGATACTCGGGCCGCGCCGCGAGGCCTACAGAGGCGCGGGGATGTTCGCCGCGCCCCACGGCGACATGATGCTGGCCGGCTGCCTCGGGCTCCTCTGGGGCTGGGCGGCCCGCCAACGGGCGGATCCCGCCGCCGTCGCGACGGCGGACATCTTCGATGGCACGGAACCGGCGACGACAGGGGGCGGTTCCTGACACCCGCCTGCCCACGCAGACGAAGCGGACAAACGCACGAACGAACCGGAGTCAGAAATGCCCCAAGCCGACACGAAGCGCAGAGCGGAACTGGTCCCCGTCTCTCCGGACGCCAAGACCTCCGACGGCACCTCCGTCTTCCTCGACGAATCCGAACTCTGGGACCGGGACCGGATCGCGTCGGCCCAGGTGCAGTCCCTCAGGGCCGTCTTGAAGCGGGCCGCGGGATGCGGCTTCTACAGGGAGCGTCTTGCCGGACTCGACCCCATGGACATCGCGAGTCCCGCGGACATCGCCCGCATCCCCTTCACCACCAAGGACGACCTGCGCTCCCAGTACCCCCTGGGGCTGCTCTGCGTGCCCCGGCGGGAGATCGTGCGCATGCACAGTTCCAGCGGCACCACGGGCAACCCCGTGGCCGTCTGCCACACCCGCGGGGACCTCGGGGAGTGGGCCGGGGTCATGGCCCGGTGCCTCTACATGGTGGGCGTGCGTCCCGACGACGTGTTCCAGAACATGTCCGGATACGGCCTCTTCACCGGAGGGCTCGGCATCCACTTCGGGGCGGAGCGTCTCGGCTGCATGACGATCCCCGCAGGGCCCGGCAACTCCCGGCGGCAGATCAAGCTGCTCCGGGACTTCGGCACCACGGCCATCCACGTCCTGCCCTCCTACGCCCTGATCCTCGCCGACCACATGCGGGAACTCGGGGAGGATCCCAAGTCCTTCCCCCTGCGGGTTGCCGTGGTGGGAGCGGAGCCCTACAGCGAGGAGTTCCGGCTCCGGCTGCAGAATCTCTACGACATGGACGTCTTCAACTCCTACGGTCTGTCCGAGATGAGCGGACCCGGCGTGGCCTTCGAATGCCCCTGGCGGCAGGGGCTGCACGTCTGGGAGGACCACTTCCTGCCGGAGATCGTGGATGTCGCGACGGGGGAACCCGTGCCCGACGGGGAGGTGGGGGAACTGGTGCTGACCAGCTTGAGGCGTGAGGGCATGCCCATCCTGCGGTACCGGACCCGGGACCTGACCCGGTTCCTCCCGGGGGACTGCCCCTGCGGCCGCAGGCACAGGCGCATCGACCGGATCCTCGGCCGGGCCGACGACATGTTCATCGTGAAGGGGGTCAACATCTATCCCATGCAGATCGAGCGGGTCATCATGACTTTCCCGGACGTGGGGCACGACTACAGGATCGTTCTGGAGAACGACGGGCTGGGGGATGTGCTTCGGGTCCAGATCGAGATGCGGGACGCCTTCTTCGAGGAGGACATGCGCAAGCTCCAGAGCCTGCAGAAGACCATCGCCCAGCGGCTGCGCAGCGAGATACTGGTGACGCCCCGGGTGGAACTGGTGGAGGGGAGCAGCCTGCCGAAGACGGAAGGCAAGGCGGTCAGGGTGGTGGACATGCGCCGCAAGGACTGAGACCCGATGCCGGATGTGCGGGTCCTCCCTTGACGAGGGCCCGCGCTTGGAGCCGAAATGGACTTCCTGCCGCTTCCCCTGGCCACGCTGTTTGCCGGCGCGTTCCTGACGCTCCTCGGCTTCATCCTCGTGCTGAACGTCTTCGGCCTGCCCGCCAACTGGATATTGCTGGGGCTGACCTTCCTGTGGCGGCTGGCCCACCCTCTGGCTCCGGGCTTCGACATATGGTTCTGGGCGGGGATGGTGGGCCTGGCCCTGCTGGGGGAGGCGCTGGAGTTCGCGGTGCTGGCCGTCAAGGCGAAGCGTCACGGGTCGAGTTCCGCCGGGACCTTCGCGGGCATGATCGGGGCCATCGCCGGGGCCATCTATCTCGCGCCTCTCTTCTTCGGGCTGGGGGCGCTGATCGGGGCACTGATAGGCGCCTGGACCGGATGCTTCGTCATGGAGTTCGCCTTCAAGCGGCGTCCCTTCCCGGAAGCGGCCACGGCCGCCTTCGGCGCGATGGTGGGCCGTTTCCTGGGGACGGTGTGCAAGTGCGGCGCGGGAGGGGCCATGCTGGCCTTCGCCGCCGGCAGGATATGGCCCTCCGTCCCCGCCGGGCCCGGGGATGGGCTGGAAACCGTCATGGCCCTGCCTCTGATCCTTCCCGGATAGGGCCATGTGCCTCGATGGCGTCCAAGTCGTCCTCGTGGAGACGGGGATATCGGAGAATGTGGGCATGGTGGCCCGGGCCTGCGCCAACACGGGATGCCGGTCCCTGTGCCTCGTCGCGCCCCGGGACGTCGACATGGGCCGCGCGGGCGCGCTTGCCACCCCGCAGGGAAGGCCCATCCTCGACGCCGCCCGGGTCGTGCCGGATCTTCCCGCAGCCGTCGCCGCCTCCTCCCTCGTGATCGGGACCACCGCCCGCAAGGGCGGCTGGCGCAGGGACATCCTGAGTCCGGGTGACGCCGCCGGACTCGTCGCGGACGCCCTGGCCCGCGGCGACGAGGTCTCCCTCGTCTTCGGCCCCGAGGACCGGGGCCTCTCCAACAGGGACGTCACCCTCTGCACCCATCTGGCGTCCATCCCCACCGCCCCGGGAGGCACGTCCCTCAACGTCGCCCAGGCCGCACTGATCCTCCTCTACGGATGCGGCCCGGGCCTGCCGGCGTCCTCCCCGCGTCCCGGAGGGGCAAGGACGGTCCCCTCCGAGGACATGGAGCGGCTCATGGCCCGGCTCGGCGCGATGTTCCGGGAGATCGACCTCGTCCACGGCGACGATCCCGACTACTACCTGCTCCTCTGGAGGCGTCTCTTCGCGAGGGCCGGACTGCGCCGGCACGAATACGACGCCCTCATGGGGCTTTGCAGGCAGGTGGGGAACCGGATCGGCGCAAGATCCGACCGACGGCCGAGACCGCCCCATGCACCGTGAAGCCCTCCACCCCCATCTGCGGGAACGCCAGCAGCTCGGCAGGCTGGGGGCATGGAACCTGCTGCTCCAGGCCCTGCTCGTGGGAGGCATCGCCGGAGGCGTGATCGGCGCCTTCCGGCTGGCCTACACGGTCATCCAGGCTTTCATCCTCGAACGGTTCCAGGCCTGCGACATCCACGAGCCCCTCGCCGCAGCGGCCATCTTCGGCGGTCTGCTGTGCCTCGGCCTGTGCGGCTGGCTTCTCGTCCGCCACGAGCCCCTGATCGCCGGCAGCGGCATCCCCCAGGTGGAACTGGAGGTCATGGGACGGGTGCGCATGCGGTGGGGAAGGGTGCTCTGGACGAAGTTCGTCGCGACGCTCCTCTCCCTGACCGGAGGTCTCTCCGTGGGCAGGGAGGGGCCCTGCATCCAGATGGGGGCGGCCGTGGGCCGCGGCGTCGGGGATCTCTTCGGCCAGGAGGCGGGAACCGGGCCGAGATTTCTCGTGGGAGGGAGCGTGGCCGGCCTCGCGGCGGCCTTCGGGGCCCCGGCGGCGGGCATGTGCTTCGCCTTCGAGGAGATGCGCACCATGCTGACGGCCCCCATGATCCTCTTCACCGGCGTCGCGGCCGGGGCGGCATGGTTCGTGGTGCAGATGCTGTTCGGGTTCGGGAGGGTGTTCCCCCTGGTGCGGATGGAACTGCTGGACCTGATCATGTGGTGGATCCCGCCGCTGATGGGGGCCGTGCTGGGCGGACTGGGGGCCCTCTACAACGCGCTCCTCGTCGGATGCTCCGTCCGGGCCGACCGGTGTCGCTTCCTCGTGCCGCCGGTGCGCATCGTCTGCGTCTTCCTTCTCAGCGGCGCGCTCCTCTACTGCCATCCCGCGGTGATCACGGGGTTCGGGCCCAGGGTGGTTGATCTCGAGCGTCTGACCCTGCCCTTGGCGACGCTTCTGCCCCTCCTCTTCCTGAAGATGCTCCATGCGAGCGTCAGCTTCGCCTCCGGCGCGGCCGGCGGGCTGCTC
The DNA here is from genome assembly GCA_031272715.1 of Desulfovibrio sp. Classification (GTDB taxonomy): domain Bacteria; phylum Desulfobacterota; class Desulfovibrionia; order Desulfovibrionales; family Desulfovibrionaceae; genus Desulfovibrio. The sequence goes on along the minus strand of JAISTH010000064.1, from coordinate 8,709 downwards.
ATGCCCATGCTGGCGGTGGGGGCCATCGCGGGCGGATGCATGGCGGACGCGCTCCTCGATGCCGACTGCATCGTTGCCGGGCAGGAGGGGACCATCTGCGCCCTTGGCATGGCGGGACTCTTCTCCGCCACCGTCCGGGCGCCCCTGACGGGAGCCATGCTGGTGACCGAGATGACGGGATCCTACGCCAACTTCCCGGCGATGCTGGCGGCGGCGTATGTGGCGGTCCTGACCGCCAACTGCCTTGAGAGCCCCCCTGTCTACGAGAGCCTGAAGCTGCGGTGGCTGGAGAAGCTGCAGCGGATCTATCCGCCGCCGGCGGCGAAGGTTGCGCAGGCCTCCGAAGGGGACGGGGCGAAGGGGAAGGGCGAAGCCGCGGTCACTTCCCGGCCCGGATCCTGAAGCTGGAGAGCGTTGCCCGGCGAAAGGCCCCCTGCGCGGATCAGACGGGCAAGAGAGGGCGGAAGCCCCGTCCAGGCGTTGCCCGCTCCTGCGGATCTTCGGCGATCGGGCCGCACGTGGAATGGCGTATCTGGATAGGATGGTATGGGCATCTATTCAGCGATGTGCGGCACTTTTCGTTTTCTCAGACAATAGTTCAATGAGACAGGGTCTTGCATCATTTGGCATGACTTTGTGAAGCGCTCATTTTCAAGTATTTATCGATTTTTTTCGAGCAAGATGTTTATTTTTATTATGGTTCTCTTTAATCAATATGTATTTGTAGTACCAGATATTTTCGATTTTTATTGAATTGCATTGCCAAAACGTTTTTAATTTCTCTACAGGTTTGCATGAGTAATTCAAGGATGTGATTTTATGGATGTCATTTCACGAAGAAATGCTTTCTGTGATTCTATTTCCTGCTGCAGCATGAATTTTATGAATTGCGTGTCATTTTTTGTCGTCGCATCAAGTGCTCGTGAATACTCTAGGCGCAATATCGGCGGCACGATGATGGGTAAATAGCCATTCTGTAAGAGTATTGTATTCATGGCAAGCCGGGAGATTCGGCCGTTCCCATCCGAGAACGGATGGATGAAAACCAGCTCTTTGTGTAAAAGAATCGCATATATCACTGGGTGGAACTTATGTTTATTTTCAACAATCCAACTTTCAAATTTATCCATCAATTCAGGGACGTCTTGATATGCTGGTAGATCGTGGCTAGTACCTGCAATAATCACGTTAATTTTTCTATAATTTCCAGATTCCGCGGCATCTATGTCCTTTGTAAGCATCCGGTGCATTGTGCAAATGTTTTCGATGTTGAGTCCATCGTTTTGTAACAAAGAAAACATGTAATCATAGGCATTTGCATGGCCAACGAGAGCAAGTGCGTCAGAGAGAGGTTTCCCTCCGCAAGTCAAACCTTCCTCAAGGAGGGTTTTGTCTCTGATTCCGTGTACGTTATGCCCTCTATGGCGCTGGATGCATACGTCATGGGGATGCGGTAGGAATTCTGTATAGTAGAAAGATGCTTGCCTTGAAATAGATGTAAGTTAATGACTTTTTCCTGACGGTCTTCGATCGTCTTCAAAAGAGTGGCGTTGTCCATAAAAAATAAACTCGCTGTCTGGGTAAGAAATGCAAGAAAGCTTATGTTTCAGTCTCGTTTTTTGATAGTGATTCTCGATATGTTTTCATAGGCGAGATTTCGCCGCCCATTCGCGCAGCCCCCATGTTCAAGCCTGTCCCACAACTGATTTCAGGGAAAGCCAACGTTGCTACCTTCTTTTCCGGGGCGGCCTGAACCAAAGCCTTGATGATGCATCGGCCAGACCGCCCCGAATCGCCCCGCATCGGGGTTGCGCAGGCTCCGGCAGGCGGGGCGGGTCCCGGCGAGCCTTCCACGAAGGCAAGGACTACTGGGCGGCGAAGGCCGACATGGCATCAAGGGTCCGTGTCAGCGTCGACGAGAAATCGGCCATGGGCGAGGCCGTGTCTCCGCCGTCCCTGATGGCCGTCTCCAATTGCAGGGCCGCTTCGGCCAAGGCCTTGGCCCCGAGGTTGGCAGCGGAGCCCTTGACGGTGTGGATCTGCGTGCGCGCCCCCTCGGTGTCGCCCCCGGAGAGCAGGCCTGCCACCGTCTCGGCGCGGCCGGTTTCCGATGCGATGAACTTGCCAAGCAACCTGACGTACAGGTCGCGCTTGTTCATGACCCGTGCGAGGGCCTCCTGGGAGTCGAGAATCGGCTCGTCCATGAATTCTCCTATTTGTGCTCGTGTATTGCTGACGGACACGAACCTGGTGTCTCGTCTGAGAATGTTGCGTTGATGTTACGCGTCAGAATCATCCCGCAATTATTCTTCAAATCAATTCTTGTAGGGCAACGACACATTTGCACATAGTTCAAAAAATTTTCGGTGTATCTGTGCAGATATTGCGGCGCACGATCCTTGCTGATTCCGTTTGCAGGCATGCTGCAACATGGCCGATGCACACATCGGCAGTCCTTGTACATAGGAAGTCCACACGTGCCATGCCCTGTTTCGGGCATGTTCTCCATTCCGGACACTCGCAAAGCGCACGCCGCAAGTTTGGCCGACCGTGCACAGATCCGTTCCGGGAGGTCGTCCGGCGGTGCGCAGGGATCCCCCGCCATCGCCCACGGCCACGGTTCCTGCCCATCGTTTCGGGGTGGGCGGGTTGGCGCCTCGCGGCGTCTAGAACTTTATACATCTTGTGGGGCAAACCCGTCAACAAAAAACCGTTTTTGACAATTTTCGTTCGTCCCTCTGTGATCGGCCACCATGGCCGCAATCGTCGCCTGGCGCAGGAGTCGTTCAGTGCGGGTGTCCGGGGAGGCGCTCCCCGTGCCCTGGGGACCGGGACTCCCTGACAGGCATCGCCGCGACGAAGCCAGTCTCCATGGCAAGGCCGATGGCCCGTTGCCTCGGCCCGTGCTTCCTCCGGATTCCGGAGCTTCCACCGGATACTGGAGTTTTCCCTTGGGCCTTGGCGCATCCCCCGGGCCCTGGACGCCATCGCCAAAAACGGCCGGGCGCGGACGCGGAAGGCCGATGGCCCCGCATCCGCGCCCGAGGCATTCTTTCGGCGCGTCCTTTCGCGGCGTCCAGGGACGCCATCCGCCTCCTACCCCCAGAGCACGAGGCCCGTGTCCAGGTAGTTGAAGAGGCCCTTGTGCACCGGCAGCAGCCGGATCCCGTACCGGTACTGCCCGTTCGTCGTGGGGATGTACGACGCCGAGTATTCCATGGTGTCGTCCTGGGGCTTGCTCCGCAGCCGGATGAGCTCCGGCGCGCCCTTGAAGTTCCCGTCGGCGTAGGAGGGGCCGATGACCATCTGCGCCAGCAGCTCGTCCCCCTGCATCTCCCCCAGATGCACCCGCACCCGGACCGTCACGGGGTCCCCGCAGGTCATGGTGTTGCCCGTCATGCCCGAGACGATGATCTCCTCCATCTTCAGCGTGGAGAATCGGCGGGCCAGATCCGCCTGCCAATCGGACAGTTCCCTGCACAGCTTCCAGTCGTCCGCCGCCAGCACGCAACGGTTCGCCACCGCCGGCTTGTACGCCCACTCCATGTAGTCGGTGAGCATGCGGTTGCTGCTGTACATGGCGGTGAGGCTCTTCATGGAGCGCTTGGACATGGCGATCCACTTGCCCGGCAGCCCCGTGGCGGCGTCGCGCTCGTGGAAGAGGGGCAACACCGCGTTTTCAAGCAGCGTGTAGAGGGACTCGGCGTCGGCGTAGTCGTTCTGGTCGTCCCCGGCGACCTCGGTCTTCACCACCGGGCCGATGGTCCAGCCGTTCTGGCGGTTGTAGCCCTCGCACCACCAGCCGTCGGAGATGCTCAGGTTCAGGCCGCCGTTCACCGGGAGTTTCATGCCGCTGGTGCCCGACGCCTCGTAGGGCCGTCTCGGGGTGTTGAGCCAGACGTCGCAGCCCTGGGCCATGATCCGGGAGACCGCGAGGCTGTAGTTCTCGAGGAAGAATATCTTCCCGAGGAACCGCTCGTCCCGGCACATGCGCAGCACGTCCTGGATCAGGTCGATGCCGGGGCCGTCCGCCGGGTGGGCCTTGCCGGAGAAGACGAAGCACGCGGGCCGGGCGGGGTTGTTGAGTATCTTGGCCAGCCGGTCCGGGTCGGCGAAGAGGAGGGTCGCCCGCTTGTATGGGGCGAAGCGGCGCGCGAAGCCGATGATGAGCGTCTCGGGGCGCAGGATCTTCTCCATGTCCGTCCGTTGTTCGGCGGTGAGCTTGAACTTGGAGGCGAAGCCCGGGATGGACTCCCGTATGGCGTCCAGCAGGGTCTCCTTCTGGGCCAGTCGGGCCGCGATGTAAGCTTCGTCGGGGATCTCGTCCACGCGGCTCCAGATCGGGGAGTCCGGGGCGGCGGAGATCCACTCCGGCCCCAGATGCTGGTCGAGGACGTCCTGCATGTAGGGACCGACGTAGGACGGGACGTGGACGCCGTTGGTGACGAAGTGGATGGGGGTCTCGGCCAGGGGCAGGCTCTTCCAGAGCTTGTTCCACATGTGCCTGGAGACCTCGCCGTGGAGGCGGCTGACGCCGTTGGCGTGGGCCGTCATCCGCAGGGCCAGGACCGTCATCTCGAAGTTCTGCATGTTGCCGCCCTCCATCTGCCCGAGTTCCACGAACTGCTGCCAGGAGAGGCCGAGGTTCGCGGCGGAGCCGGAGAAGTAGCGTTGCATGAGGTCGAGGGAGAAGGCCTCGTTGCCCGCGGGCACCGGGGTGTGCGTGGTGAAGATGGTGTTGGCGCGGATCCGCACCTTGGCCTCGGCGTAGCCCATCCCGGCCCCCATGCACTCCTGGAGGCGTTCGATGACCAGGAAGGCGGAGTGGCCCTCGTTCATGTGGTAGACCCAGGGCTCTATTCCCAAGGTCCGGATGAGGCGCACGCCGCCTATGCCCAGCACCATTTCCTGGAGCAGGCGTATCTCGCGGTTGGCCTCGTACAGGCGGTCCGTGATCTGCCGGTCCTCCAGGGTGTTGCGCCGGGTGTCGGTGTCCATCAGGTAGAGGGTCACGCGCCCCACCAGCATCCGCCAGACCCGGGCGTAGCAGATGCGTCCCGGCAGTTCCAGCTGGACGAAGACGGGCTGGTTGTCCGCGTCGTAGACCAGTTCCACGGGGAGGTGCGCGAAGTTGTTCACGGGATAGGTGGCGACCTGGCGTCCATCGGTGTCGATGACCTGCTGGAAGTAGCCGTTCTTGTACAGCAGGCCTATGCCGATGAGGGGAATGGCCATGTCGGAGGCGGACTTCAGGTGGTCGCCGGAGAGGACGCCCAGGCCTCCGGAGTAGATGGGCACGGACTCGTGGAGTCCGTACTCGGTGGAGAAGTAGGCCACGGGGTGCTCCGCGCAGAGTTCTCCCATGGGCTGCTGGCGGACGGACATGTACTTCTGGAACTCGTCCATGACCTCGGCGTAGAGGGCCATGTACTCCTCGTTCCCGATCAGTTCCTTCAGACGCTTGGGGTCGGCCTCCTCGATGATCCGGATGGGGTTGTGGCAGTCCTTCCAGAGGGTCGGGTTGAGGAGCATGAAGAGGCTCTTGGCCTTCTCGTTCCAGCACCACCACAGGTTCCGGGAGAGCTCCCGCAGCCGGATCAGCTCCTGGGGCAGTTCGGCGATGGCCATGACGGCCCTCAGGAAGGGCGTGGGGGAGGAGGAGGCGGCGAAGACCTTGTTCGTGGCGGCCCGGTTCTCCTTGGCCAGGGAGATGCGGACATCGGCCCGTTCCAGGGCCAGGCGGAAGGCCTGGATGTAGTTCTCGTAGAAGTGGGTCCAGGAGGTCATCTCTGCGACGGCGCGGGCCTGGCGCCGCCACTCGGGCATGTCCTCGTCGGAGGTGGCCACCGCCTGCACGAGGGCGTCGTGGAGTTGGTCGACGCACTGTTCGGAGGTGGTGCCGAGGCGTTTCATGACGATGACGCCGTCCACGCCGTCCTGGACGCTGGGGCAGTTGTTCCGGACCCAGAGGCCGAAGCCGGAGAGGTCGGTGGTCACGGTGGGCACGCCCCAGGCGGCGGATTCCTGGGGGGTGTAGCCCCAGGGCTCGTACCAGGAGGGGAAGAAGCCCACGTCGCAGGCGGAGAGGACCTCCTCGTAGGGGGTGTTGAAGAAGCCGTCGGAGCCGTTGAGCATGGCGGGATTGAAGATGACCTTGACCCTGTTCTCCGGGAGGTTGTTCAGGCCCAGGCGGCGGCAGGTGTTGAGGACCGGATCCTGGGGCGCGTTCCAGGCGTAGTGGGTGCAGATGAAGGGCAGCCCGTTGTCCGAGGCGTTGGGGTCGCCGTCCACGGCCGCGGGGTTCACGCCGGTGTGGCCGCCCATGATGAGGCACAGGACCACCACGGAGACGTCCATGCCGGCGAGGGTCTTGTCGGCCCGGCCGGCGGCCTCGAGGAAGACGTCCACGCCCTTGTTGTGCATCTCGTAGCGGCCGGAGATGACCACGAACCTGGTCTTCTCGGAGAGGGTGCAGCGGAGGAACCGCTGGCAGATCTCAACGAGCCGGGCGCGGCGTTGCAGGGGGACCGTCCGGTCCTCGGAGAAGTCGGGGATGACCCTGAGGTCCAGGCCGTTGACGGTGATGACGTCGGGCTGGCGGGAGAGGAAGACGGCGGACTCCTCGCCGGTGATGTCGCTGACGGTGGTGAAGGCGTCGGCCTCCCGGGCGGCGGTGCCCTCCATGGACCACTTGGCGGTGATGTTGTGGTTGGCGGCTTCCCGGGAGGGGTTGATGCCCCGCATGTTGCTGTAGATGTCCCTGCCGGAGCTCGCCATGGCCCGGCCGAGGATGGTGGCGTGGGTGGTGAAGACCGTGCCCACGGAGGGGGCGGCGCGCTTGAGGGTGAGCAGGCCCGCCCCGCACATCCACTCGTGGAAGATGGCCACGGACTTCTCCCCCAAGGGGTTGAGGAGGTTCTCGTGGATGGTGGCGATCACCTCGCCGCAGGCCGTGGAGAACATCACCGGCTCTATGTAGTCCCAGCCGCCGGAGAGGGAGTCGACGCCGTGGTTCTTCCACAGTTCGTAGAGGAGCTTGTTGGAGGCGTAGCGTTTGGAGAAGTCCACCAGGATGGTCTTGGGCCTGCCGGGGATGTTCCAGCGGCCGAGGCGGCACTTCAGGTCCTTCGTCTGGAGGCCGATGCGGATGGAATCCCAGACGTGCTCGTCGGTCTCCTCGAAGTCGGGGTTGGAGGGCAGCATGGGGCCAAGCAGGAAGTAGTCCTCCCCGAAGGTGTCCACGGACTGCAGCGTCTTGCTGGTGATGACGGAATAGATGCCGCCGACCTTGTTGCAGACTTCCCAGCTCACTTCGAAGAGAGCGACGGAATGGTTGTAGAATTTCATCAAACGCTCCTGCTGGTCCCCCCGGCTCATGGGAGAGGTGACGATTGTGGTTCGGAATTCAAGCGGGACTGCCGTCCTGTCCGGATCGTCCCGGGGTTGCTCGTGTTGGGGCGCAGTCCTCCTCTCCGGCGGGGGGACCGGATCGCGAGGGGGCGGCATCCATCGTCCCACGCATGGCGTGGAATGCGCAGGGTGGAATGGTACGTGATTTTTCGGAAATATGCAAGTCCCTCGTTTAAAAAAGGCTAACGAGTTTGCGAATCGCTTGGCATCGACGCCGTGGCGATGCTGTCACATCGGCCAGCCAGGCGGTTCCCGGCCCTGCCGGATCCGCACGGATGCGAGAGGTGGCATCGCCGTTCACGGCGCAATATCCCCCCGACGCGATCGGATGCGTTTCACCGTCCCCCGGATGGCCGGAACGACCGGGAGCCCCCCATGACGCCGGCCGTTTGCAAGGATCCGCACGAAGCCGTCCGGGATCGGACGGCGACGAAACATCGGCAGGATCGTGTGCATCCGTGTGTTCGTCATCCTGCTTGTGCGGAAAGGCGCAAGCAGAATAGCCCATTCTGGGACGGAAGTCCACATTTCGTCCGAGTCGTCGAAAAAAAGTTTGTTTTCGGGTTTTCCGCGGTCAGAGCGAAGGTGCGATGGGGCCGGATCGGCCGGCAGGAGGGGGTGCTGGGGGCGGCGGTGCGTTTTGTGGATGGAGGCGCATTCGCACCGAGCCTATGCCGCAGGCGATTTGATGGAATGCGCCTTCTTGCCGTACTGTGCGGCGGAAAGGTCAGTCGGAACAGTACATCAGTACCGTTGCCATGGGGATGCCACTGTACTTGACGATCTGTTCAATGGGCATGCCATTGTTCTTTAACTTCTGGATTATCTCCTTCCTTACCTCCTCCCTTCCCGATTTCCTTCCCTCTTCCCTTGCCTCCTCCCTTCCCTCCTTCCTTCCAATTTTCCTTCCCATCTTCATCCCCTTTTCGACAAGCTTGTCGCGAGCTTCAGCCTGAGCCGCAATGATGTCGCGTCTGCTCTTTTCGTACATGCGGAATTCCTCCCACATATTTTTGTCAGAACGCATAAGTATCGGGGGATTGATGATTTCGCATGTTTCTGGATGCGAATTTGCATGTCTTTCGGCTCCGGAAATGTTTTCTATGTCAGTGTTTTCAGGATTGGCCATGGCGGTGTACTCTCCTAGTGTTTTAATTTCGGAAGCTCAACAATTGCCAAGTTAATAGCTTATCTACAAATAATAAATAGAAGTGTCAGTAACGTTAAGTATGAGATAGCCAGAAATTTTTTAAAGTTAGATCATTTTCCGTACATCTTGACAAAAACTCAGAATCGCAT
>JAISTH010000063.1 GCA_031272715.1 Desulfovibrio sp. | reverse complement strand
ATCCCGGGGCCGTTCTGCCCCGTGACCACCCCCGCCCTGCCCGTCAGGCGCCCGTAGGCGTCCTCCATGTGGCCGGCGGTCTGCTCGTGCCGCACCGAGATGAACTCGATCCCCGCCGCGGGGAACAGGTCGAGAAGATCCATGAAGGCCGAGCCCACGATGCCGCTGACGTGGGTCACCTTCTCCTGCACCAGCACCTCTGCCATCGCTTCGCTGGGGGTCATCCTGGGCATCGCCGTCCTCCGTGATGGGTTGTCTCGAGTGCCGCACCCTGTCCGCATGCCGCGGACGCCATGATGGTGCGCCATGGATGAAGTCGCGCATCGCCCACTGCAGGAACCGTTCCTCTGCGTCGAAGCGCCGGAAACGCAGGCCCGCCCAGCATCCCCGCTTCACAAATCCCCGAGGGTGATGCATGATTGCATTATCAGGACGCGTCGGGCCCCCTCGCTGATGCAATAGCGACTCAACGAGGCGCACGCGGCCGGGGAGCGCATCGTCATGTCATCCCAGCCTTCCCACGAATCACCCAGGAAGCCCCATCCCGAAGAACCGGCGCCGGCCGACCGGGCCGGGCGCGACGTGGCCCCGCTGCTGGACATGCTGCCCCAGGGCGTGTGCGCCGGCGTGTTCCAGGGGACCGACTGGCTGCTTGAGACCTGCAACCGGGCCTTCCTGGACTTCATGAAGACCCTGCGGGACGCGGACGGAAATGCCCGCGGAGACCGGGACGCCACCGACGTCGGTTCCCTTCTGGCGTTCCTGTGCCGCTGCGGCCAGCGCCAGCTCGCCGCGGACATCGGCCGGAGCAGGCGCGGCGACTCCCGGGACATCCCCCTGGAATGCCCCGGAGGCGACGAGGACAAGGACCCGCACCGGTGGGCCTTCGTCTGGGACTGGCTGGGCAAGGACGGCGAGGCGGCGGGAAGGCGCCTCCTCCTCCTGCACAGACTCCCCCAGGGGGGCGGCGACCGGGAACAGCTGCTGCACGCCCACGAACTGCAGGCCATCATGGACTCGGTCCACGACGGCCTCTGGGTCATCGACGGCAACGGCGTCACCCTGCACGTGAACAAGGCCCTGAAACGCATCGCCGACGTGAACCCCGAGGAGATGATCGGCAAGCACGTCAGCGAGCCCATGAGCGAAGGGAAATTCTCCACCTCGGTGAGCCTCGAGGCGCTGCGCCAGAAGCGCGTGGTGACCCAGTTCGACGACTACTCCAGCGGCACCCGCTGCCTCAACACCAGCATCCCCCTCTTCGACGGGAAGGGGGACGTCTGGCGGGTCGTGGCCTGCATCAGGGACATGACCGAACTCGAGCGGCTCCAGCAGCGCCTCTCCGAGGCCGAGAGCGCCGCCTACAGGTTCAGGGAGGGCGAGGGCGGGGACCATGCCTCCCGCAAGTCCCCCCTCGTGGCCCGCAGCGACACCATGCGCCGATGCCTCGCGACCCTGGAGAAGGCCGCGAAGGCCCCTTCCGGCATCCTTCTGCTGGGGGAGACGGGGACGGGGAAGACCATCGCCGCCTCCTACGTCCACCAGTGCAGTCCCCGGAGCAAGGGCCCCCTGGTCACAGTCAACTGCGCCGCCATCCCGCCCACGCTGATAGAGTCGGAACTCTTCGGCTACGAGAAGGGGGCCTTCACCGGCGCGCGGCAGACCGGCAAGCGGGGCTACTTCGAACTCGCCCACCGGGGGACGCTGCTGCTGGACGAGATCGGGGAACTCCCCCTGGCCATGCAGGCCAAGATACTCCACGTCCTGGACGGACAGACCTTCCACAAGGTCGGCGGCGAGAAGGAGATCCGGGTGGACGTGCGCATCGTGGCCGCCACCAACAAGCCCCTCGACGTGCTGGTGAACGAGGGCAAGTTCCGGGAGGACCTCTACTACAGGCTCAGGGTGCTCTCCATCGCCATCCCGCCGCTGCGGGAGCATCCCGACGACATCCCGGCCCTGATGCACGCCTTCCTGGACGACGCCTGCTCCCGGTACGGCACGGTGAAGACCTTCTCCCCGAAGGTGGTGGAATGCTTCACGGCCCACACGTGGCCCGGGAACATCCGGGAACTGCGGGCCGCAGTGGAGTTCCTGACCGCCATGTCCGAGGGGAGCGTCATACGGCCGGCCGACCTGCCGCCGTATCTTCTGGGGACCCTTGGCCGGGAGGACATGGCGGGAGGTCTCCCCGAGGATGCCGACCCGGCGCCCGCGCAGGATGCGCCGGGGGATTTCCGGTCCGCGGTGGCGGCCCTCGAGCGGAGGCTGCTGAAGGACGCCCTCGCCGCCACGGGCAGCACCTACAAGGCGGCGGCCATGCTTGGGCTCACGCAGTCGACCGTCGTGCGCAAGGCCCACCGTCTCGGCATCCCCCTGTCCGGGGCCTGACGGGCCGAAATCCCGGGACGAAGACAAGGAAAAGGGGGCGACGCCCGATGCGCCGCCCCCGTGCATTTTCCACTTTCGGAACTTGGTCCGGAACGCAGGCAATCAGCCGAGCACTTCCGCCACCGCCTCCCGCAGGACCTTCAGGATCAGGTCGGCGTCGTCCCGGGTCACGACATAGGCCGGGGCCAGGTTGACGACGTTGTTCGCCCCGACGAAGCTGCGGTTGGTGCGGCCGACGAGCACGCCCCGCTTCGCCATGGCCCCGCAGAGTTCGACGACCTTCGCCTCGGGCAGCGGAGCCTTCGACCCCTTGTCCTCCACGAATTCCACCCCCAGCAGAAGACCCTTCCCCCGCACGTCCCCCACCTTGGGATGGGGCAGCAGCTCCTTCAGGCCCTCAAGGAGATGCTCCCCGATGGCCTTGACGTTGGCCAGCAGGTTCTCCTCCTCGATGATGGCGACGTTCTCCAGCGCGGCCGTGGCCGCCGCGGCGCAGCCGCCGAAGGTGCTGATGTCCCGGAAGTACGAGAGGGTGGAGCTGGGATCCTGCAACGCGGCGAAGACCTTCTCGGTGGTGACCGTGCAGGAGATGGGCATGTAGGCGCTGGCGACGCCCTTGGCCATGGTCACGATGTCCGGCTCGGCGCCGTAGTGCTGGTAGCCGAACATGGTCCCCGTGCGTCCCATGCCGCAGACCACCTCGTCCATGATCAGGAGCACGCCGTACTTCTTCAGGATGTCGGCCACGATCTTGTAATACTCCGGAACGGGGGGGATGACGCCCCCGCCGGCCGTGATGGGCTCGAAGATGGCGCCGCCGACGGTGTCGGGGCCTTCCTTCAGGATGACGTCCTCCACGGCCTTGGCACAGGCCACGCCGCAGTCGGGATAGCTCTGGCCGAAGGCGCACCGGTAGCAGCAGGCATGGGGCAGTTCCACGAACCCCGGCACGAAGGGGTCGAAGCACTCCTTGCGTTCCGGCTGCCCGGTGGAGCTCAGGGCGCCGATGGTGGTGCCGTGATAGTCCCTGTTGCGGTAGAGTATCTTCTTCTTCGCCTTGGTGGCGCTGTTGTAGGCCCGCAGGCGCACCATCTTGTAGGCCTTCTCGTTGGCCTCGGAGCCGCTGTTGGAGATGTAGACCCGGGAGAGGCCCGGCATGTACCCCAGAATCTTCCCGGCGAAATCTATGGTGGGCAGGTTGCCGCAGGTGGCGGCGTAGTAGGGCATGCGCTTCATCTGCGCGCAGACGGCGTCGGCGATGCGGTCGCGCCCGTAGCCCACGTTGACGCACCAGACGCCTCCCGAGGTGGCGTCGAGGTATTCCTTGCCGTTGACGTCCTTCACCCGCAGGCCCTTCCCCTCGACCACGATCATGGGGGCGACGCCCTTGTGAAGGGTCAGGTGGTGCCAGACGTTGGCGACGTCGGCGGCCATGTATTCGCTGGCGTTCTTCGCTTGCATGGGACTGCTCCTTGGGTGGGGGTGTGCGCCGGCCGCCCCGGCTCACGTTCCGGGGCGGCCGGCGGGAAAGTCTGCCGCGAACGGCTCAGCCTATCACGTCTTCGGGATCCTTGTACTTCGCCGTCATGCCGAAGGCCTCGGCGACCGCCTTGTAGGTGATGAAGCCGCCATAGGCGTTGAGGCCCATGCGCAGGGCGGCGCTCGCCTTGCATGCCCCCGCGAGCCCCTTGTTGGCGAGCTTCAGGCCGTAGGGCAGGGTCGCGTTGTTCAGGGCGAAGGTGGATGTCCTGGCGTAGGCGCCGGGCATGTTGGCCACGCAGTAGTGGACGATGCCGTCCTCGAGGTAGATGGGATCGCTGTGGGTCGTGGGGCGGGAGGTCTCGCAGCATCCGCCCTGGTCGATGGCCACGTCCACCAGCACCGCACCCGGACGCATCATCGACAGGTGGGTCTTGGTGATGAGCTTCGGGGCGACGGCGCCGGGGATGAGCACGGCGCCCACCACGATGTCCGCGCGCTTGAGGCTGCGCTTCAGGTTCAGGGCGTCGCTGTAGAGGGGCGTGACGTTGGGGGGGAGGATCTCCCCGAGGTATTCCAGGCGCTTCAGGCTGACGTCGAGGATGGTCACGTGGCAGCCGAGGCCGGCGGCCACGCGCGCGGCGTTGGTGCCGACGGTGCCGCCCCCGACGATCACGACGTTCGCCGACTCCACGCCCGTCACGCCAGTGGGGAGTATGCCCCGCCCGCCCTGGGGGCTGCCGAGGTAGAAGGTGCCCATGAGGGGGGCCATGCGCCCGGCGACCTGGCTCATGGGCTTGAGCAGCGGCAGGGACCCGTCGGCCTCCTCCACCGTCTCGTAGGCCATGGCCACGATCTTCCTGTCGAGGCACGCCTCCGTCAGCGCCCTGTTGGCGGCGAAGTGGAAATACGTGTACAGGAGCTGGCCTTCCCGCATCCGGCCGTATTCCGGCTCCACGGGCTCCTTCACCTTGACGATCATGTCCGCGCCCTGCCAGACCGCGTCGGCGGTGGGCAGCAGGGTCGCCCCGGCGGCCACGTACTCGGCGTCGGGGATGGCGGAGCCGAGTCCGGCCCCCGCCTCGACGAACACCTGGTGTCCCGCTTCAACATAGGCATGGACGGCATTGGGGGTGAGACCGACCCTGTTCTCGTTGTTCTTGATTTCCTTGGGGCAGCCGATCTTCATGATGCGTATTCCTCCGGATGTTTCGCCGAAGCTCCGTCGATGCGCGACCGTGCGCAGGGCAGGGCATGGTGTTGCGCGGCACTCTGCAGAAAGCGTGCCTTCCCGCCGGGGCCACCATGGCGGCCTTCATGCGGCGGGGAAATTCCTCGAGGCGCATTGCGGCGCCACGGTGATGCAAAAACGACTCAATGGGTTTTTGGGGGATGCGACCCTTGGCGCACGGCTCCGAAAAAAAAAATTTTTCCACGATCGGCCCTCGGCATCGTCCTTTGGTCCAGAACGCTGGAGGGATGTGCTGGCAAAAAACCGGGACTATGCCAGCGCTGCAATGTGGTCCAGACATCGACACCGGGTCACATGTGGAAATCACGAACATTCTTCGTCGCGGCCGTCCCAGGGACGATTCGCGGGGATCTCCCGGGGGGTCTTCATCCCCGCGGCCAGGGCGCTGGCGAAGGTGCTCGCGAACTCCTTGGGGTCGAAATCGTCCGGATGGCATTCCCGGAAGGCCTTTTCCGCACATCTCGACAGTTCCCCCTCGGGGAGAAGATTCGTCGCGACGAATCCCGCGAGCTGGCATACGGAATTGAAAAGCTGGTCGTTGCGCCTCGAGGGCCGCGGGGGGAGACCGGCGATCTTCGCCATCTCGTCCTTCAGGGCCGCGGCGACATACGGATGCAGCTCCGTGAGGGGCGGTCTTCCCGGACGAGGCCGGGGGGCAGGCGCCGCAGGTTCGGCCTTCCGGGCCCTGGCGAGATCCAGCAACCATGCCGGGGCGACCGTGATGGGGGACGTATCCGTCACCAGATATTTTTGCCCCTGGGCGTTCTCGCTGGGAGGGCCGATCACGTAGCCCCCCCGGCCCCGCACGTCCACGCCCGGCGCGATCCGGCCCGCGCTGTTGCGAGGTCCCTTTCCGTCCGGGGGAGTCAGGAAGTAGAAGTGTCGCCCCCGGGGCGTCGACACGGTCCACGTCGCCGGAAGCGGGCCATGTTCCGCGGACAGGGTCTCGAAGGACGCCGCCCCCTCCTCGCCGTCCAGATCCAGCACCCAGAACGTCCCGCCCGTGGGCACGCCGATCATCGCGCCCTTGTGCTGCCCCCACCACTCGCGCAGGACGTAGCCTTCGGTGGTGGCCTTCTTGAAACCGCCCTTGATCAGAGGCTTCTTGTCGGGTCCGCAGGGGAAGACGGAAATCCCCGCCCATGCATAGACGAGGGCGGCGTCCACCATCTCGACGCAGGACTCGAGTTCCCGGTGGAACTCCCCGGAGAACGCCTCTGGGAAATCGTCCGGCGCAGAATTCCCGAGGTATCCGCGCCGCAGGCGGGGTCGCTGCAAGTGCATGGGGTTCCTCCTCGATGGATGATGCGACGACACGGATCGCCGCCCATGCGCCTCGACGCGCCCAAAGCGGACGTCAGGCGCCGATCCCCATAGCCTAGCGCCAGTTCCTCCATGATGCAAAGACCGCCATGAGCCTTCCGCGAGGCGACATTGGACCATGTCTTGCATGAGTCCGATTCGTGCACTGGCAAAAGTGCAACGTACGTGCTATCGTGCCTGTGTTCATTCGGGTCATTTTCATGTCGATTTCGATTCCTGCGCCGCGCATGACCATCGCGTCGCCTTGAGGACATCGCCTTGCTCATGGCCGCCGATTGCCGGTGCCCGACCGGATGCGCCGTCACGCCGATGCGATGCGGGAAGATGTTCCCGGAACGTTGCAGGCAGGAAGACGACCCCGTCTCGTGACGGCCAGGATGAACGATTTTTTTCGGGGGGACACGGAAAAGGCGCACTGCCGCGATCACGGCCTCATGGCCCGGATTTGCGGAACGCCACGTTCGATTTTTCCACAGGCTGCATCGGGTCGAGCGGGCAACCCCATGGTTCCCGCGATCCTGCGCGCGATGCGCTCCCCGATGCCGCCACAGACAGGACGCATTTTTTTCGACAAGCATGCGCCGGGCGCCCCTTCGGGGGAGCGCCCCGCCTTTGTCGCAATTTTTTTCCGGCTGGATCCCCCAAGGGGAGACGCGGCCCCGAGATCGACCATCCGTCCCTCCGGGAATGCGGGCAGCGCGCAGACGCACCCGCGGTAACGGTCGAAAGGGCCCTGCACAGCCACAAAAAGGAATTTCATGAACGACACGGAGAACCTCACCCCCCTCGGGGAGGATCCGGACAAGACGACATCCGCGGATGGGGCGGAAGGGCCCGCCAAGTCCGAGGACCGGAAACCCCGCGCCAGATCCCGCAGCCGCAAGCCACCAAAAGCATCCGCAACGGACGCCGAAACGCTCGCCGAAGCCCCGGTCGAGCCAGCCCCGCCTGCCGCCAAGGCCGGCGGCACGTCCACGTCTCCCGACACCGACGGCCAACAGGACAGGGCCGAGGAGAACGCCTCCGAGGGCGGTTCCCGGCGGCGCAGAGGCTCGAGAAAGTCCGCGCTCAAGAACGACACGCAGGCATCCCCGGTCGCCGACGGCCCCGCCGATGGCGGTTCCGTCCCGTCCGAGCAGGAACCCGCGCGCGTCCACCCCTCCGCCCCCTTCTCCCTGGATGGCGCGCTCCCCGCTCCCCCCGGCGAGGAACACGCCGCCGAAAGCCCCGACGGCCAGAAGCGCAAAAGCAGAAGGTCCCGCAGGGGAGGACGAGGCAAGGGACACGGCACCAACGGCGCCACCGAGGAAGGGCAGACGGCCGCCGTCGCCGAAGACGCCGCCACGGACGCCGATGCGCGTCATGCCGAGGACGCGGCGACGAAACAGGACGATGCCGAGGATCAACCCGGGACGGACGGGAAGTCCGAGAACGGGACCGCCGGCGAAGGTACGGAACAGAAGCGCCGCAGGCGCTCCCGCAGGGGCGGACGCGGCAAGAGCCACGCACAGGACGCCGGCGATGCCGCGACGTCCGAGGACGGCGAACGGGCACGCACGGATGCGCCCCTCCCGGACGAGACGTCCCAGGCCGAAGCGCCGGAGGTCCCCGCCGTCGACGCCCCCCCGAAGAGACCCCAGAAGGGAAGGAAGAGCGGCCAGTCCTGCCGCCGCATGCTCGTCGGCGTCGTCGCCGGGGAGCAGGTCGAAGTGGCCCTGACCGAGGACGGCACGATCCTCGAGTACTACCTCGAGATGCTCCACCAGCAGAAGATCAAGGGGAACATCTACAAGGGCGTCATCCAGAACATCGACACCAACCTGCAGGCCGCCTTCGTCAACTTCGGCAACGGGAAGAACGGCTTCCTGCAGATCGACGAGATCCACCCCGAATACTGGATCAAGCACGTGGAACTGCCCAAGGGGCGGAAATTCCCCCTCATCCAGAAGGCCCTCAAGAACGGCCAGGAACTGCTGGTCCAGGTGGTGAAGGAACCCACCGGGAACAAGGGGGCCTTCCTCACCACCTGGGTCTCCCTCGCGGGGAGGTTCCTGGTGCTGACCCCCGGGCAGGAGCAGATCGGCATCTCCCGCAAGGTCGACGACGACGAGGAGCGGGACAGACTCCGGGAACTCGCCAACGACCTCGATCCCGGGGAGGGCATGGGGGTCATCGTGCGCACCGTCAGCGCCGGCACGACGAAGACCACGCTGCGCAACGACCTGCAGTACCTCAAGCGGCTGTGGAAGGACATCCGCCAGAAGGCCACGGAGATGCCCACGCCCTCGCTGATCCACGTGGAGCCCAGCCTGACCGAACGCGCCATCCGGGACTACCTGACCGACGACGTCGACGAGATCTGGGTGGACAACGAAAGCGAGGTCGAGCGCGTCAAGGAGACCGTGGAGGCGCTCTGCCCCAAGCGGACGGGCGTGATCCACCTGCACCAGGATCCCAAGAAGTCCATGTGGGAGCGGTTCAACCTGCAGAAGCAGCTGGAGCAGATCTACTCCCGGGAAGTCCTGCTGCCCTCGGGCGGACGCCTGGTCTTCGACCAGACCGAGGCGCTCATGGCCATCGACATCAACTCCGGCAAGATCTCCGGCAAGGGCGACTTCGAGGCCATGGCCTACAAGACCAACCTCGAAGCGGCCACGATGATCGCCCGGCAGCTGAAGCTCAGGGACATCGGCGGCCAGGTGGTGATAGATTTCATCGAGATGCGGGACTCGAAGCACGTCAAGGAAGTGGAAAAGGTGCTGCGCGTCGCCATGAAGAACGACAGGGCGCGGCACGACGTCGGGCACATCAGTTCCTTCGGCCTGCTTGAGCTGGTCCGGCAGCGCATGGGCTCCTCGGCCCTGGCCATCACCATGGTGCCCTGCCCCGCCTGCGGCGGCACCGGTCAGCAGCGCAACATGGAGTTCCAGGCCCTGCAGGTCCTGCGGGAGATCAACCGGCAGGCACGCTCGGACAGGAAGGGCCCGGTCGCCTACCAGACGACCCAGGAACTCGTCGTGTACCTGCTGAACCACAAGCGGGACGCCATCGGCGAGCTGGAGAAGCGGTACGGGAAGACCATAGAGATATCCATCGGGTCCTGAGAGACACGCTCCGTGGATGCCCCTCGGACACTCGCGGGCAGGAACCCCGGCCCCGATGCGCTGCTTCTCCACGTTTGCTGCGGCCCCTGCTCCATCGTGCCCCTGGGGCGTCTCAAGGACGCCGGATACGCCGTCACCGGATGGTTCATGAATCCGAACATCCATCCCCTGACGGAATATCTCCGCCGCAGGGAGGCCGCGGGGGAATGCGCAAGGCTCCTCGGCATGGAACTCCTCTACGCCGACGAGACCTGGGATGTCGCCGCATGGCTGCAAAGGGCCGTCGAGGACGACGTCCCGCCCGGACGCTGCCACAGGTGCTGCCGGGACCGGGTGGAGGCGACCTGCGCCAAGGCCGCGGAACTCGGGTTCCCGAACTTCAGCACGACCCTCCTCTACTCCCGATACCAGCCCCACGATGCCATCCGCGACGCCGGGCGGGCCGCAGAGGCCCGCTCCGGCGTGCGCTTCGTCTACGAGGATTTCAGGACGGACTGGCAGGAAGGACAGGACACGGCCCGCCGGTGGGGCGTCTACCGGCAGCCCTACTGCGGCTGCGTCTACAGCGAGGCCGAGCGCTACCGCAAGCGACTGGACCGGCTCATGAACCGGCCCGAAACCGCCCCGCCCGGATGACTTCGATGCTCTGGATCCCCGGAAATGCGCGCCACAGGCCGCATCCCGCGGGATCATCCACCTGGTGCTGGAAAAAATTCCTCGGGAGGCGAGGGTAGCGCTTGACGGGTTCCTGGTGCTGGTGTAAGGCAGCTTCCCGGATTCCCCGATAGCTCAATCGGTAGAGCGGGTGGCTGTTAACCACTAGGTTGGCGGTTCAAGTCCGTCTCGGGGAGCCAGTTTTTGTGGAGGATGCGAAATTTTCGCGATCCTGAGTGCGGCATCGGCCCCGCGGACACCCCCGGGGCCGATGCCGTTCCGTTTTCATGGGGTGTGGTCTTTTGTGCAGGATGAAGGATGACGTGAAACGGCCAAGATGTACCGAAGATGTGCATTGATCACACCAATGGCATGTCTTGTTATAGGGAAACATGCTTCAACTATGCCGCAAAGAGAAATGATTCTTCCGAAATTCCAGAAGTCCCTCGTCCCTCATCTTCGAAAGTTCGTGGGACATCGCGCTCCTGTCAACGGCGAGATATTCAGCAAGCTCCTGTCGCGTGAAGGGGATGTCGAACTCGGATGACGATGCTGCCAAGGACTGATCCGACAAAAACGCAAGCAATTTCTCCCTCGTGGATCTGCGGGTCAAGACTTCGATTTTTCTCGAAAGCTCAATGTTCTTTCTCGAGACCAGCATGACAAAATTCTTTATCACCCTGACATGAAATGCGCATGCCGTCGAGCACTTTTCAAGCAGTCTCTCCCCATCGAAAAGGACAACTTCCGCATCCGTCGCCGCCTGGACACTCGTTTCGCCGCCCGTGTCGGAGGCCATCACCGCCTCCCCGAACATCCCGCCGACCGTGACGTGCGTCAGTATCGTGCGGTTCCCCCAAAAATCGTCCTGCACCACGTTCACGGCGCCGGCGACGACCACCCCGAGCCGGGGCCCCTTCTCCCCCGCGACGAAGGCGAAGGCCCCCTTCGCCAGCCTGCGCGCCACCGGGGCCAGACACGGCAGAAGGGACTCCAGATCCTTCCGGGACATGCCGACGAAGAGGGGACAAGCTTCAAGGACCGGCAGGTTCGACAACATTTTCTACGCATCCGTTGGAAATGC
Source organism: Desulfovibrio sp. (assembly GCA_031272715.1). GTDB lineage: Bacteria > Desulfobacterota > Desulfovibrionia > Desulfovibrionales > Desulfovibrionaceae > Desulfovibrio. The sequence goes on along the minus strand of JAISTH010000063.1, from coordinate 21,017 downwards.
CACGGACTCGACGGGCGCTTCGTGCATGATGGCGGTTATCAATCCATCCACCAAAGGAGGAACCATGCTGAGACGCATCATTCGCATCGACGAGGACAAATGCAACGGCTGCGGCCTGTGCGCCGAGGCCTGCCACGAGGCGGCGATAGGCATCGTGGACGGGAAGGCGAAGCTGCTGCGGGACGATTTCTGCGACGGCCTGGGGAACTGCCTGCCGGCCTGTCCCGAAGGGGCGATATCCTTCGAGGAGAGGGAGGCGGCCCCCTTCGACGAGGAGGCGGTCAAACGCGCCAAGGAGAAGGAAAAACCCCTGCCATGCGGATGCCCGGGATCCCGGGTCATGACCATGCAGACCGCGGCGACGGAAGAGGCGGGGAGGAGTCCGGACCGGACACCAAGGCGCAGCCGACTCGGACAGTGGCCCATCCAGCTCAGGCTCGTGCCCGTCACCGCGCCGTACCTCGACGGGGCCGACCTGCTCGTCAGCGCCGATTGCTGCGCATACGCCCACGGCGACTTCCACGACACCTTCATGAACGGCCGCGTCACCATCATCGCCTGTCCCAAGCTGGACGACCGGGAGGAGATCGCGGAGAAGATGGCCCGCATCCTTTCCGAACGAAACATCAAGTCCGTGACGGTGGTCCGCATGGAGGTCCCGTGCTGCGGAGGCATCCAGCAGGCCGTCGCCGAGGCCGCCAGCGCATCCGGCAAGGCGCTTCCCGTGCGGGTCGTCACTCTGGGCATCAAGGGAAACATCCTCCCCTGAACGGGACGGAGGCGATGGCAGGCATCGCCGTGAAGCGAACGCGGGGCGCAGGCGTCATCCAAGGATTTCATCGCCAAGGAGGCCATCGGCGGGAGGCCCGGGGACAACCCGGGGCTCCCCCGGCGTCGACGCCATACCTGCACCGCCCTGCCCTTCGAGGCAGTCGTCGACGAACCGCCGGAACCGCTCCTTGAACCGCTCCTTGGAGAATTGCCGGGCATGCAGCCGGATGGCCTCCTCGTCGTACGCGTTGCACCCACCCTCGAATTTCAGGATGGCGTTGCTCAATCCCGCGACGTCGCCGTCCGCGTACAGTTCCCCGGTCTTCCCCTGGACGACGGTCTCCAGCGCGCCTCCCCTGCCGTAGGCGATCACCGGGCAACCGGCGGCCATGGCCTCCACGGGCACGATCCCGAAATCCTCCTCCCCGGGAAAGAGCAAGGCCCTGCAATGGAGCAGGTGCCAGACCAGGGTCGCCTCGTCCGTCCGTCCCAGAAAGGTCACGTTCGGTCCGGCGAGCTTGCGCAGACGCATCTCCTCCTTCCCGCGCCCGATGACCACGAGCCTCCTGCCGAGGAGCGCGCAGGCCGAGATGGCTTGATCGACGCGCTTGTACGGGATCAGCTGGCCCACGCAAAGGTAGAAGTCCTCCGGCTGCCGTGCGGCCCCGTCGGACGGCGCGAACCGGTCCACGTCCACGGGAGGGTGGATGACCGTGGAGTTACGCCTGAAGTCCCTCATGATGCGCCGGGCCACATGGAAGGAATTGGCGACGAAGAAGTCCACACGCTGCGCGGAGCACGCGTCCCAGACACGCAGGGGCGTCGCCAGCATCCGGAACAGCAGGCGCGTGACCGGCCCGCATTCCTGCAGATACTGCTGGTAGAAATCCCAGAGGTACCGCATGGGGGTGTGGCAGTAGCAGACGTGCAGGGCGTCGGACCGCGCCAGCACTCCCTTGGCGGGCCCGGACTCGGAACTGATGACCAGGTCGTATTCCCGCAGGTCCAGCTGTTCCAGGGCGTGGGGCATGAGCGGCAGATATGCCGCGTAGTGACGGGCCGCGAAGGGCAGGCGGTTGATGTAGGTCGTGAAGACACGGTGTCTGCGTATGCCGGCGCAAATGGCCTCCGGCACGTACACGTGGGTGAAGACGTCGGCGTCGGGATAGACGTCAAGAATGGCGTCGAGAACCTTCTCGCCGCCGCGCATGCCCGTCAGCCAGTAGTGTACGACCGCCGTCCGCATCCCTCTCCCGCCGAGGCGTCATAGCGCCTCGCAGCAGGCTACGGCCGGCCCTGCCCGGCTTTGCCGTCCATCTCCGGCATGGACCACAGCGCGGCCTTTGATACCTCGGGATCGTACACGGGACCGGACAGCAAGGACGCCCCTTGCGAAATCGTGCACAGTTCCGCGTCGAGCTTTCCCTGTGCGAGGCGAACCAGAATGTACCCGCCGGTTCCGAAGGCGCCGGGATTCAGCACGATGGTGCGGCCGACCTTGTCCATGGCCCGCGCCTCGTGGATGTGGCCGCACAGGCACAGATCCGGCTGCGCCTTCTCGAGGAAGTCACGGACGGCCTGGGAACCCACGTGGACGCTTCCGGAGACGACGTCGCAGGCGGTGCCCTTGGGGGGATTGTGAGACACCAGAATGGTGTGGGGATACTTGCCGGCGTCCTGCCAACAGCGATCCAGCCACTCCGCATAGCTCGATTCCGGGAATTCGCTGGGCGTCTTGAAAGGGGTGGGCGTGGACGCCCCGATGCCAAAGGCGGCGACATCGGGGGCGAGTTCCCGCACCGTGTTGTGCAGGTTCCAGCCCTTCTTCGTGAGCCAGCCGTCCACTTCAGGCTTGTCCATGTTGCCGATCTGGGCCCAGCAGGGCAGTCCGAGGGCCACGATGGCGTTCATCACGGCCTCGGCCTCACGCACTCCGCCGACGTTGGTCAGGTCGCCGGTGACGATGATCCCGTCCGCCCGAGGCAGTTCCGGAATGCGCCCGCAACGTTTGATGTCGCCGTGGATGTCCCCCAAGGCGATCCAAAGACGATCACCGCCAGTGCTTGGCATGGCCCGCCCTCCTTTGCTAGAGTGGCCACAGCGTCTCACAACCTCGCCACTCAGTATCTCACAACCTCGCCGCCATGGAAAGCTTGCCGCCTCATGACTTGCTCCAGGACAAGGCCGCGCTGCGAAGCGCGTTCCGGTCCCGCAGACTGTCCCTGCCGCCGGATCGCGCCCGGGAACTCGGCTATGCCGCACAGCGCAATCTCCTGGAGAACGTCACGTGGCGCCTGGCCAGTTCCGTCGCCCTCTACATAGCCTTCCGCGGGGAGACGGACACCGTGCTGCTGCTGGCCGACGCCTGGCACCGGGGGTGCACCGTCTATCTGCCCCGGGTCAAGTCGATGGGCGACGGCCTGATGGAACTCGTGCGCTGCGAAGACGAGACGCAACTGGCGAAGGGCGCCTACGGCGTCACCGAACCCCTGCCGTCCCTGCCCGCCTTGGAATTCCCCATCCCCGACGGGGCCCTCGACGTCATGGTGGTCCCGGGGGTGGCATTCGACAGGAGCGGCGGGCGACTGGGCCAGGGCGGAGGGTTCTACGACCGCTTCCTTGCCGCCCACGGCGACGATTTCGTGCGTGTCGGGCTGTGCTACTCCTTCCAGATGGTGGAAAAAATTCCACGAACGGAACTGGACCAACGCATGCACGCGATCTGCACGGACGAGGGGTTCCTGTGGACGTGACCACGATCCCCTTCGAATTTCCCGGCCTTCCCGGCGTCCGTTGCGCCTTCCAGATGCGATCGCGGCCCCTCTCCCCCCTCGGCGGCAACATCTCCTACGGCATGGGGGACGACCCGGTCCGCGTGCTGGAGACGCGACGCTCCCTTGCCGCCGCCCTCGGGATACGGCAATGGACGGAACTCGCGCAGGTTCACGGGGACGTCCTGCACTTCGATCCTTCCCCGACTCCCTTCGAGGAGGGTCCCGTCCCTGCGGGAGACGGCACGGCCACGGCCGTGCCGGGGCAGGCGCTGGCGATCAAGACCGCCGATTGCCAGCCGGTGCTCATCGCGCATTGCCGCGGAGACTTCGTGGCCGCACTGCACGTGGGATGGCGAGGCAACCGCATCAACTTCCCCGCAAGCGCCGTGGAACGGATCTGCGCCCGATACCGGGTGCAGCCGTCGGAGCTTCTGGCCGTCCGGGGGCCGAGTCTCGGCCCTGCCCGAGCGCAGTTCGTCAACTTCGACGCGGAATGGGGCGCGGACTTCCTCCCCTGGTTCGACGAAGGCACCAAGACCATGGATCTCTGGGGACTCACCCGCCACCAGCTCGAACAGGCAGGCGTCCCGTCCCGCAACATCCACGGCGTGGATCTGTGCACGGCCACCATGGACGGGGCGTTCTTCTCCTACCGCCGGGACAGGAACTGCGGCCGTCAGATGAGCCTAATCTGGATACTGCCCGCCTCATAGAGATCCGAAGACCTCGAGTACCTCGTAAATCTTAAAACCGGTTCCGATGAGTGGCGTGGCTCCCAAAAGCCGCATAGTCCGTTGATTGGGGACGCCGCAATACCTCAGCGCATTGCTGGGCTGGTCACCTTGATGACCACCATCTTCCTTTCCATGCGAGCCAACCACGGATTCCACCGTGGTCGACATCACTACATTCAACCCATCGCCGGTCTTCGAGGCAAGGGCCAGGCCATGCAGGCAGTAGATGTCCGGATGGGCGGGAAGCCACACGAAAATGTGCGTCCGCGTTCCGTGGCAAGTCTGGTTTCCCTACTCAACGTGATGGCCAGCGACTTCCATGTGGCTCATAGAGCTTACAGAATCAAGTGCTATATGGAGGAGCAAAAAAAGGACAAATTTTCATGATGATGGGTTGACACCCTCTAGTCAAAGCTTTAGCTTCTTCCCTAACCAATGTACAGGAGTGAATGAGGACAATGGCCATATGTCGCAAGCCAAAGGCCGGGATCGTCTACATACACGAGGAGCAATCCTGGCGTGATCCCGTCAGCAAGAAGGTCAAGTGCCGCACGGTGCTCGTCGGGAAGGTTCTCCGCGATACCGGGGAGGATTGGTTCTACCCGGAATACCACGAGGGACTGCTCGGCATCGCCAAAGGAAAGTTCCACTCCGTAAAAAAGCTCAGGGAGTACCAGAAGAGGCGCCCCCAAGGTTACAAGATATGGCGACTTGCACGCCTCGCCAAGATTGCGGCAGGTGGCGCCGACAAGGCGGATGCCCCCAGCGTGACGGTTGGAAAGTCGCCAGATGGACACATCGGTAAATCCGATGGGGAGCGCATGCCGAAGGTGGCGAGAGGCGACAGGTCGCAGCATGCATCTGAGATGGCAAAGAGGCTCCTTATCTTGTTCGAGAACATAGTTGACTTCGTCTCTTATATGTCCGACATCAATCAGAAAGACAAAGAAAAAAAAATAAACTCGCAGGAACGCTATGGGAGCAACTATCAAAAATATGTGCCGATAGGATCAAATAAATTGACTAATATGTTATAGCACTACGTCTAAAGTGTTGGAAAGCGTGTTAATGGAGCAAGTTTGTGGGCGAATGACATATTGTCTTCCTGTTGCGATTCACAGTCTCGTCAGGCCTTGACGACCTCGACCAAGTTCGTGTGCTGCGGATTGCCCTTTGCCAGTGGCGACAAGTGAGTCTTGGTCAGGATGTTCACGGATCCTTGCGTGTCCACTCCCTGTGCGTTCGGCTTGTACCAGGCCCCCTGAGGCAGACTGACCACACCGGGCATGATACGTGGCGTCACCTTTATTTTCACAAGCGTTGCACCACGATCGTTGAAGACCTTGACTTGATCGCCGTGTTTGAGGCCACGCGCCTGTGCATCAATCGGATTGATCCACAATCGTTGCGGGGCAACTGAAACCAGCCACGGCAAGTCGCAATATGAGGAATGCACACGTCCCTTGTAATGATGACCGATAAGCTGGAGAGGGAGTTTCTTCCTCAATGGGTCTTCATAACTTTCCCAAGTCTTGACGTATTCAGGCAAGGCCTTGAGAACGTCTCCTTCCGGCAGTTCCCATGTCTTGCTCATGTCCCACAGACGTTTGGAGAATATTTCAATTTTTCCCGAAGGCGTTTGCAGTGGATTGGCAACAGGGTCATCTCTAAAATCCTTAAAAGCGACGACAGGCTTCTCGGGCAGCCATTTGAAAAGCCCTATCTTCAATGCAGTGTCATAGTCTTCAGGGAGATCCGGCTTTATCCTGCGCGCTTCCTCATAGAGATACTTAACCCAACCGGCCTGCGTGCGACCCTCGGTGTATTTCTCGCCTATGCCCAACCTCTCTGCGATGCCAGTGCAAATCTCATACTGTGTCCTAGCCTCGAAAAGCGGTTTGATTGCCTGACGTGAAAGAACTAGCGAGCCGATTTCCATGCCATACCCTTGGCGAAGGATTTCATCCTGCTCCGGAGGAGTCGTCGAGGGAAGCAAAATGTCCGCAAACATGGCCGTTGGCGTCATGCGCGTATCAGTAACGACAATCATCTCGCAGGCTTTCTCGTCTTCCAGAATTTTTTTGGTGGCGTTGATGTCGGAGTGCTGATTTATCGTCGCATTGCTGCAACTATTCCACAAAAACTTTATGCCGACCTCGAGTCTGTCCTTGTTACGCACTCCGGCATTAAGCGCAGTCATGCTGAGCGGATCAGCTATTGCGCGATCCCATGTATAAAAGGAAATGAGAGTCTTTACAGGATTATTCCCCATGGGTAGCTGAGGGAACGGGATGCCCCAAGATCCCTCCTGATCGCCGGTGTTGCCGCCGTTTATGCCAACGTTGCCGGTCAGGATGGCAAGAGCGTGTATCGCGCGCGCCGAGTGTTCACCGCAGGCATGCCGCTGCGGACCAAGTCCTTGCGTGATGAAGCAGGGCTTGGCCATGCCGATCTCGCGAGCGAGACGCACGATGCCGTCCGCCGGATATCCGGTTATGGACGCGGCCCACGTAGGAGTTTTGGCAAATCCGTCTGGGCCCGTGCCCAGAATATAGTCCTTGTAGCTGTTCCCCGAGGGGATGCCTTCAGGCATCGTGGATTCGTCGTACCCCACGCAGTACTTGTCCAGGAACGGCTGATCCACCATGTTTTCGGTTATCAGCACGTGCGCAATTGCGGCGGCGAGCGCCCCATCGGTTCCCGGCCTGATGGGAACCCATTTGTCGGCCACCAGCACAGCGGTGTCCGAATAGCGCGGATCAACGATGATAAACCTGGCCTTCCCCTTGCGTCTGGCTTCCATCAGCCCATAGGAGTGGCCACCTCCGCTGGCGCGAGTCTCTATTTTATTGTCCCCGAACATGACGACGAGACGGGAATTTGCCATGTCGCTGACTGTGTTGGACCCACGTCTTCCGTACGTATAGGGCACTGCGGCGGAAATCTGTGCGGAGCTGTATGTGCCGTACTGATCCAGGTGTCCGCCCAGCATGTTCATGAGCCTGTAGAATTCATTCATGCGGGTGACGCTGGCGGAGTAGGTGCCCGAACCATACTGCCGGTACACTGCTTCATTGCCGTACGTATCGATGATGCGACGCAGTTCCTTTGCAATTGTGTCCAGCGCCTCATCCCAGCTGATCCGCTGGAATTTGCCCTCGCCACGTTTCCCTATGCGCTTCATGGGATATTTGATGCGATCGGGAGAATACGTCAACTGACGCACGGACCGTCCGCGCAGGCATGCTCTGATCTCGCGCTGCCCGGGGCCATCTCCGGTGTTGTCCGGCTCGATCCGCACCAGTATCCCATCCCTTGTGAACAGCCGCAGCGGGCATTGAGAGCCGCAATTCACGATGCAGCTATTCCATGTCATGACCTCTTCGGCCGATCCGGTTTTTGTGGCAGCCTCGGCAATGCGCAGCCCGAGAGAAAGTCCGCCGGAATCCAAGGCGGCCAAGCCTCCCAAGGCGGCGGACCATTTCAGGAATTCTCTCCTGGATAAGTCAAGACAAGGAATGTCCGGAAGCTGATTGATGTTATGTGTCGTATTCATAATACTTCCCCGATGTTTTATTGACCAAATACTTGGACAATAATTCGAGAAACTTGTGCAGCTTGCAGAAAAACTGTCCCATGCAAGCGGTTTTTTTGTGCAGGTAGAAATGTGCGCTTTGACAAGGCGACTAGAATGAACCTTGTCTGAATGCTACTTGGCGCAGAGCACCCAAAAGACATCTGGTGCAAAATTGTTTGTCCACAACAAGATGCGGCAGAAAAGCCGATCGGACAGCAATTACGGTTCTAAGTTACCGTTACTGAGTTTCAGCCTTTCCACGAACAGCATCTGGCCTTGCGCATCCACGTATCACTGCGAGGAAATCGCCGTACGCAGGCTCTGCAGGGCATCGTGGCACAGCAACGGCATGTTCCTGTAAAAAGGCTCGGATGTCGATTCCGATGCCTTGCGCAGGCACGGTTCAGCCCACTGCAGCAAATGTTCGTCGAGAAAATCTGTCAGAGACTGAAGTGCCTTGACATCTCCTTCTTCAATGATGCGATGCAAAAGGAACACGCAGAAAGCTATCTCCAAGGATATACTGTCTTCAGGTTCCCGCCCGTGTCCTTCATTGGCGAGCCCCCACTCCGCATAAGCCTTGCGGACAAGCATCGTCTGCTCGCCGAAAAGAAGCTTGTCCCTTTCACGCCAGACGGATTCCCAAGGCCTTGCGGCAGGAGACGGACCGGAAAAGAGTGCAAGATGCTCCAGACGCATGGCCCCCAAGTCGCTTTTCCCTTTCGCGAACAGATCCTTCAGCGCGTCAAGCGCCGCCGTGGATTCCGGTGTCGATGGTGTGAGCGGCCAATCGGAGAAAAGCGCCTGCTCATGCGCCTGAGCAAGGAAAACTTCATCCGGGGCATCCTGTAATACCTTTCCTGCAATGTGCAACGCCAACATATGTCTGCTAAGCGTGTTCTTGTCCATGAAAGTACCTGTGTCGAATGTTGATGTGCAAAAGATATGTTACATCCCGATGCGGGCATAGGCAAAATAGAACATAGACCGCCCAAGAAGCTCGCCTGTAAGAGCGAGTATGAAGGCCAACAATGGGGCGTAAGCGCATTTACGGCAGTTCTGCGTCGCACGGACTAGCGTCAGCGCCAGTATGCCCACGCCAAGACCTGTCAGGACCATCCGCAAGGCCAATTTCGATGCCACGAACGATGCAGGGCCAAGCACCGTCGCCGGCTTCATGTCCGCAGACACAACTGGTACGCCGAGAGGGGCACTTGCCGCAGCTAGGATCAGTCCGACAAACGCCATGACAAGCAACAGCGTTCCAAATTTCTCGCCGTCTTCAGATTTGGAAACAACCACAGCCTGCCAGAGCGCGCCCGTGATGAACATGGTCCCGAAAAAGGCCAGGAAACTGACGCAGGAATCCCAGACTGGTGCAACGGGCAAACGGTATACTTGGCTCATGGTAACAACAAGGAGAACGCCAAAGACGACCACCAGACCGGCGGCAGTTTTTTCCTGCGCCTGTTCCTGTTCTTTCATACGCATGAACGCCAGCCACAGGAAGACGATGCCAGTCAGGCAAAGCATGCCTATCTCGCGGCTGAGCCACGAGGAGCCGATGTTGCGGATGGTGTTGAAACTGTTCAGCGGCGAACCGGTATGGCCGAGGCTGATGAGAACCGCCACGACGAACAGAGCGAACGCGATGGGACTCTGACGGCGTATGTTCGTCCGGACCGCCGCGTCTTGCGCTGCATGAAGCAGACATTCGCCGACAAGGACAATGCCCACGGCCACTTGCGCCAGCGCCGTGAAAAGAACGAGCGACCATTCATGAAGTAGGGGCATTTTACACCTCCTCCGGGTTGCTCTGCATGCCTTCCGTCGAACCGCCGGGCTTGGCATTGCGGGAGGGGATCATGGTCAAGCGGGGTTTCGTGAGCGCGGGGTTCGGGAGAGGTGCGATGTACTGCGATTCGCCGTACATTTTCTTGAGTTCCTCGAACTCGCCAAACTTGATGGCCCGCATGGGACAGGCCGCCACGCATGTAGGGGTTTCCCCTTTCAACTGTTTGTCGTAGCAGAAATCGCACTTGGTCATCTTGCCCAGTTCCGCATTGAATTGCGGTGCGGAATACGGGCAGTTCATTTCGCAGTAACGGCATCCCACGCACTTGTTGTGGTCCACTGTCACGATATTGTGTTCGTTTCTGTGCATGGCGGTTGTCGGGCACACCTTGACGCAGATGGGGTCATCGCAGTGGTTGCAGCTCATGGATACATAGTAGGCGAACACGTTTTGCCCGAACGTGCCGTCAGGACGTTGCATCCATTCGCCGCCGGTGAATTCCGTCACTCGTCTCCATTTGACGCCTATGGGCAGGTCGTTCTTGTCCATGCAGGAGACCATACAGGTCTTGCAGCCGGAACAGGACGACATGTCGATGAAAAATGCCGGTTGTTTTAGCATTGTCTACTCCTGTCGCAATTCATGATCCGGTCAGGCCTTGACGACCTCTACCAGATTGGTGTGCTGCGGGTTGCCCTTTGCAAGCGGGGACAAATGGGTTCTGGTCAGGATGTTCACGGATCCTTCCGTATCCACTCCCTGCGCATTCGGCTTGTACCAGGCACCCTGAGGCAGACTGACCACGCCGGGCATGATGCGCGGCGTCACCTTGATTTTAACAAGCGTTGCTCCGCGATCATTGAAGACCTTGACTTGGTCGCCGTGATTGAGACCTCGCGCCTGTGCATCCACGGGATTTATCCACAATCGCTGCGGGGCCACGGAAACCAGCCATGGCAAGTCGCAGTAGGAGGAGTGTACGCGCCCCTTGTAATGGTGACCGATGAGCTGGAGAGGGAGTTTCTTCCTCAGCGGGTCTTCATAACACTCCCATGTGGTGACGTATTCGGGCAAGGCCTTGAGAACGTCTCCCTCCGGCAGTTCCCATGTCTTGCTCATGTCCCACAGTCGTTTTGAGAATATTTCAATTTTTCCTGAAGGCGTCTTCAGCGGATTCGCCACAGGGTCATCCCTGAATGCCTTCAAAGCGACTTTGGGCTTTCCCGGCATCCATTTGAAAAGTCCGATCTTCGTCGCTTCGTTGAAGTCTTCTGGCAGTTCAGGCTTCATCTTGCGGGCCTGTTCATAGAGATACCGGACCCAATCGGCCTGTGTGCGACCCTCGGTATATTGTTCGAGTACGCCAAGCCTCTTCGCGAGATCGGTGCAGATATCGTACTGTGTTCTGGCCTCGAAAAGCGGTTTGATGGCTCGTGGAGAAATGAGCAGGTAGCCGATTTCCATGGCTGACCCTTGACGATAGATGTCTTCGTCTTCCGCTGGAGTCGTCGAGGGGAGCAGGATATCCGCAAACATGGCCGTCGGGGTCATGCGGGTTTCCACCACGACGATCATTTCGCAGGCTTTTTCGTCTTCCAGGATTTTTTTGGTGGCATTGATGTCGGAATGTTGATTTATCGTCGCATTGCTGCAGCTGTTCCACATGAATTTTATGCCGACATCGAGCTTGTCCTTGTTGCGTACGCCTGCGTTAAGGGCCGTCATGCTCTTCGGGTCTGCTATGGCGCGATCCCATGTGTAAAAGGAAATGAGGGTTTTTACAGGATTCTTTCCAGTGGGCAGTTTGGGGAATTGAATTCCCCAGGATCCCTCCTGGTCGCCCGTGTTGCCGCCGTTGATGCCGACGTTGCCCGTCAGGCTGGCAAGTGTGAGTATGGCCCGCGCCGACTGTTCGCCGCATGCATGCCGCTGGGGACCCAACCCCTGGACGATGAAACAGGGTTTGGCCATGCCGATTTCCCGCGCGAGGCGCACGATGCCGTCCGCCGGATATCCGGTGATGGGCGCCGCCCAGGCAGGCGTCTTTGCGAGGCCGTCGGAGCCCGTGCCGAGGATGTAGTCCTTGTAGCTGTTTCCCGGGGGTATGTCCTCGGGCATCGTGGACTCGTCGTACCCCACGCAGTACTTGTCCAGGAACGGCTGATCCACCAGATCCTCGGTTATCAGCACGTGCGCGATGGCGGAGGCCAGCGCGGCATCGGTTCCGGGCCTGATGGGGACCCATTCGTCGGCCACCAGCGCCGCGGTGTCCGAATACCGCGGGTCGATGATGATGAATCTGGCCTTGCCCTTGCGTCTGGCTTCCATCAGGTCGTAGGAGATGCCGCCGCCGCTGGCGCGAGTCTCTATGGGGTTGTTGCCGAACAGGACCACGAGGCGGGAATTGACCATGTCGCTGACGGTGTTGGCTCCCCGCTGTCCGTAGGTGTAGGGGGTCGCCGCCGAGATCTGTGCGGAGCTGTAGGTGCCGTACTGATCCATGTACCCGCCGAGCAGGTTGATGAGCCGGTAGAATTCGTTTCGGCGGTTGATGCTGGCGCTGGTGGTGCCCGAGCCGTACTGACGGTACACGGCCTCGTTGCCGTACGTGTCGATGATGCGGCGCAGTTCCTTTGCAATGGTGTCGAGCGCCTCATCCCAGCTGATCCGCTGGAATTTCCCCTCGCCCCGTTTCCCTATACGCTTCATGGGGTACTTGACGCGGTCGGGAGAGTACGTCAGCTGGCGCACGGACCGCCCCCGCAGGCAGGCCCGGATCTCGCGCTGGCCGGGTCCGTCGCCGGTGTTGTCGGGCTCGACGCGCACCAGCCGGCCGTCTTTGGTGAAGAGCCGCAGCGGACACAGGGAGCCGCAATTCACGACGCAGCAGGCCCACGTCATGACCTCGTCGGCCGTTCCGGCCTTTTCGGCGGCTTCCGCAAGGCGCAGTCCCAGGGAAAGCCCGCCGGAGTCCAAGGCGGCCAAGCCTCCCAAGGCGGCCGACCATTTCAGGAACTCCCTCCGGGACCAGTCGGGACATGGCATATCCGGAAGCTGTGTCATCTTGCCGGTTAGTTCCATAGGGCTTCCCCTTTGTTTTGGACTCGAATCCGCGACCGGAATTCTGGAGGACTCCTGGCCATTACGGTCAGAGCCGCCAATGGCAAGGGTTTTGGAGACGTGGAAAAGCGCGCGTCCGCGGCGGTGATCTGGTGTGGCAGGCGACCGCCTTGACGGTCACCGGCTCGTGTGGACCCCGAGGTCCTGGGGTCTGCCAGATGCTTTGCCCTCACCGCAGTTCGGCCAGGTCGTCGGCCTTCGGTCTGCCCATGATCGCCCCCCAACATATCTTTGGGAGAACGATGTCGTTATACTGCTTTTTCCAGCCTGAGCGCAAGCAAAAGTTTCTTGTCGTAAAGACCTCGGCAGGCCTCTGGATGCTCGCCGCCCGATGGCCGAGCACCCAGATGCGGGGCCGTCGGGAACCGGGCGGAGGCGGAGGGGGACCGCGGCCGCCTGCCTGCGGGGATTCGGGCGAGGACGCCGACGATGGCGAATCCATAGGGCTGGTGAAGGTTCTCCGCAGGTTCTGGACGTGTCTCCCGGGCGCAGCGACGGTCTCTTCATGTGCACAATGCGCACAGTCGATGTACGAAAAAAGTTAACCCGACTGGCGAAAAAAAAGTGAACCGGAGGTTGGAAACCTTGCCATTCACCGTCTCGGCTCCGGTTTGACAAACGCAGGAGTCAAAACTGAGCGCCACACGGTTGCCAAGAAAACCGTGCGGCCAGTGCGGGACGACGGAAAGGAGGCGTTGCCGATGCACCCTTGGACCTTGAGAGGTGATCCCGGTTCCCTGCCCGAACGCGCTGGGACTGTCCATGTGCCTGGTCCGGAACGCGTGAGGGTCGTGCTGGTCTCGCGTCCCCATGGCATCGGCACGGCATCGCCCCCGGCATGGACCATTCCGACCGATGCGCTTGACAGGGCCACCCCCCTCTCTAGAATGGCCAGCGTCAGGGTGTCGGCCATGCCGACCGCAAGAGGGAATCTCGTCGCAAGCGAGAGCGGACCCGCCGCCGTAAGATCCAGAACCGTGTTCCTCCATGCGCCACTGCGTAAGCGGGAAGGCCGGAACAACAGGGGATCGAGCCGGAATACCTGCCCTGCGCCAGGGTTCCCCGTCGGGGCGCCGTACCCATCGGCAACGGGTTTTTGCCGCATCGGGGTGGAGGGATCGCGGGCCTCTTCCATCCGGAAGAGGCTTTTCGTTTTTGCGGACGGGACATGGACGACGGCGCATCCCACACCTCTCGGAATCCCCGCGGCATCGCGGCCGCTATCCGTCGCGCAGGCCCCTGCCCGGCGCTCCTGCTGCTCCTTGTGTGCTGGATCGTCTCCCTGCCCTTGGCCTGTCTCTTCGGGCCGGTGCCCCTGCACTGGGAGCAGGTGCTCCAGGGGATTCTCGGACGATTGGGCCTTGCGCCGTGCCCGGAGCAGCTGCTTACGGTCGTGGGGGACATCAGGCTGGCCAGAGTGGTCCTTGCGGCCCTCATCGGCGGCGCCCTCGCCGTGGCCGGAGTCGCCCTGCAGGGCGTCCTGCACAATCCCCTGGCCGACCCCTTCACCCTTGGCGTGTCCGCCGGCGCCGCCTGTGGCGCAAGTCTTGCCATCGCCTTGGGGGGCGCGGCGGGAGCGGCCCTCGGCATCTCCTCCCACGCCGCGCTGATCAGCATGGCCGCCCTGGCCGGCGCCCTGCTCGCCCTGTTCGGGGCGCTGCTTCTCGGAGGAGGGGGACTGGAGCGGGTCGTTCTCGCCGGCATAGCGGTCTCGGCCTTTCTGGGATCCATCGTGGCCCTGGTCAAGGCCTTGCACGAAGATTCCGTCACCAGCATCGTCTTCTGGATACTGGGATCCTTCCAGGGGCGCGGCTGGGACAGTCTTCCCGTCCTGCTGGCGACGCTTCTGCCGGGCATGGCCGTGGTGGCCCTTCTCTGGCGCGGACTGGACGCGCTGAGTCTTGGGGAGGAGGCGGCAAGTCACGTGGGGCTGGCCGTGGGCAGGACGCGCCTGCTCCTGCTTGCGGGAGCGGGGTGCATGACGGCCGGATGCGTCGCCGTTGCGGGCATCGTCGGATTCGTTGGGCTGGTGGCCCCGCACGCCCTTCGCCAGACCCTCGGCCCGGCCCACGGTCCGCTGATCGCGGGGGCCTTCCTGGGAGGGGGTCTGCTGCTGGTCTGGGCCGACGTGCTTGCCCGCACGCTTCCAGGGTCCGGGCAGGAACTTCCCGTGGGCGTCGTGACGGCGCTTCTGGGCGCCCCCGTCTTCGCCCTCATGGTGCGCGCACGCCATGCTTGATGTCGACGGACTCGTCGCGGGATACGGGGCAAGGCGCGGATTCCGGCCCCCGGAGGCGCGTGACGCCGTCTTGCACGGCATTGGCCTGTCGGCCAGGGGAGGGGAGACCATCGCCCTCCTCGGCCCCAACGGATGCGGCAAGACCACCCTGCTCCGCTGCCTTGCGGGCGTCCTCCGCCCCTGGGAAGGGAACGTGCGATGGGACGGCCGTGACCTGACATCGCTTGCGCCCAAGGCGAGGGCGAGACTGGTATCCGTGGTGCCGCAGCGGGAGCGGCTTCCGGAGGGGATGACGGCCATGTCCCTCGTGCTGCTGGGGAGATTCTCCCACCTCGCTTGGCACGGCCGGTATTCCACAGCCGACCGGGAGGCGGCGGAGGCGGCCCTGGCGGACGTCGGAGCGTTGGAGTTCGCCGACAGGAACGTCTCGGAACTCTCGGGCGGGGAGGTGCAGCGGGTGCTGCTGGCGAGGGCCCTGGCCCCCGGGACCCCGCTCCTGCTTCTGGACGAGCTGTCCGCCGGGCTCGACGTGGCCCGCATGATCGAACTCTTCGACCTGCTGGAACGGCAGCGTCGAAGGGGCCGATGCCTCGTCGTGGCCATGCACGACTGCAACCTGGCCGGCATGTACGCCACGCGTCTCGTGGGCATGCGCGACGGCCGCCTGCTCTTCGACGGTCCCGTCGAGACCGCCTTCACGGAGGAGAATCTCAGTGCCCTCTATGCCGTTCCGGTGCATGTCTTTCCTCACCCCGCTCTTGGCATTGCCCAGGCTGTTCCTGGCGGTGGCCATGGTCCTCGGGGCGCTTCAGGGGATTCCGCGAGCCTCGGTGGAGGTGACGGATGACGCGGGGCGCATCGTCAGGCTGGAGGCTCCGGCGCGCCGGGTCGTCGCGCTTTACGGCGCCTTCGCCGAGACGCTGCTGGCACTGGGGGGACGGGACCGCCTCGTGGCCCGCACGAGCGCGGACGTCCAGCCGGATATCGCCGATCTCCCCTCCATCGGCACGCACATGCGCCCGGATCCCGAGCGGGTCCTTGCGTGCCGTCCGGATCTCGTCCTGCAGCTGGCCGGACGCCACGAGGCGCTGCAGCAGTCGGAGAGCCTGCGCAGACTCGGCCTCGTCATCGCCGTCTTCTCTCTGGACGGCTTCGAGGACCTGTTCCGGGTCACGCGGCACATCGGCACGCTGTGCGGACTCGACGCCGCGGCCAAGGATCTGGTCGCCGCATGGGAACACAGGCTTGAGGCGTTGCGGAGCCGGCGCGGGAACACCCCGGCCGTCTCCGTCTTCTACGAGGTGCGCTATCCCAACCTGCTGGCGGCGGGGACCAAAGGCATCGTCCACGAGATCATCGAGGCGGGGGGGGGGCGGAACGTCGTCGAGACGCCCCGCAAGCTGGTGCGCCTCGGGGAGGAGGCGCTGATCGACATGGATCCGGACGTCTACATCCTGCAGAAGGGGCCAATGAACCCCGACCCCGTTCCCCTTGGGCTGCGGCCGCATTTCCGGGGTCTCGCCGCCGTGAAGACGGGGCGGGTGTTCGAGGTCGAGGAGGCGGTCTTCGCCCGTCCGGGCCCCCATTCCTTAGACGCTGCTGAGCGTCTGGAGGGGATGCTGCACGGCGTGCCACAGCGAAAAGGGGAAGAAAATCCGCCGTCCCGGAAAGGGAGTCCGCCGCCCGGGGACGGGCGGATGCCGGAGGGGAGACCATGACGACGACTGGCGCGAAGGGGACCTTGTACGGGGTGGGCGTCGGACCGGGCGCCCCGGATCTGCTGACGCTGCGGGCCGTCGAGGTGCTGGGGAGGGTGCGGGCGATCCTCGCGGCGGCATCGCCGAACAACGACCATTCCATGGCCCTGGAGGTGGCGCGGCCGCACCTCAAGGCCGGCATAGAGATCGTGCGTCTCGACTTCCCCATGACCCGGGACAGGGAACGGCTGGAGACGGCGTGGCGTCTGGCCGCCCAAAAGGCCCTCGAGGTTCTCGAGAGCCTGGGTGACGCGGCCTTCCTCACCTTGGGGGATCCGCTCATCTACAGCACCTTCGGGTATCTCATGCGCCGGATCGAGGAGACGGCTCCCGGCACACCCATCGAGATCGTTCCGGGCATCACGTCCTTCCAGGCCGCGGCGGCCAGGGTGCCCATGATCCTCTGCGAAGGGGAGGAGAGCCTGCGCATCCTGTCCGGCATCGGAGGGGAGGAGGCGCTCCTCGGGGAACTCGAGGGGGATGCCACGGCGGTCGTCCTCAAGGCGTACAGGAACTGCCCGGCCATCCTGAAGGCCCTTGAGAGGTCGGGCCGCAGGGGGACGGCCGTCATGGCGAGCCGCGTGGAGCAGCCAGGGGAGACCCTGGCCCCCTGCGCGGACATGGACGGTTCCACGCCTCCCTACATGACCCTGATCCTCAGCCCCGGCACGAGGGAGCGCAGCTGAAACAGCGCTATCGACGAGGCTTGCCGGAAAAATGCCCCGTGAGCGCCTCCACCAGCGCCGGGATGGTGAACTTGTCGGGCATGAGGCCGCAGGTCAGCCCGTAATCGCCAAGCTTCTTGGCCGTCACCGGACCTATGGCCGCGAGGAGGATTTCGGGCCGCGACCTGATCGATTCCGGTTCGACCATGGAGAAGAAGTTCTCCACCGTGGACGACGAGGTGAAGGTGACGCAGTCGATGGCGCCCTCTTCGAGCCGCGCGAGGAACTCCTCGCGTCTGGCCGTCGCCGGAACCGTCCTGTAGGCCGGCACCACGTCCACCTTCGCCCCCGCCGCCTCGAGTTCCTCCGGCAGCACGTCTCTCGCCTTCTCGGCCCTGGGCAGCAGGATGCGCATCCCTGCGATGGAGGAGCCCTCCCTGGCGAGCAACGCCTCGACGACGCTCTCCGCCACGTAGGCGGGAGGGACCAGATCTGCCACGATGCCCTTCCGGGCGAGTTCCTCGGCGGTTGCGGGCCCTATGGCGGCCACCTTGCAGCCCGCAAGGGCCCTGCCGTCCTTGCCCGCCTTCCCCAGGGACGACCAGAAGTGCCGCACGCCGTTGACGGAGGTGAAGATCACCCACGCGTATCCGCCGCAGTTCTCCGCGGCCCGGTCGAGTTCCGTGGTGTCATCCAGGGGGACGATCTCTATGGTGGGGAACTGGACGACCTCGGCCCCGAGGGCCGAGAGATCCGCCGCCAGGCCGCTGGCCTGCTCCCGCGCCCTTGTCACGACGATGGAGCGGCCGAAAAGGGGCCGCCGTTCGAACCAGTTCAGGGAGTCCCTCAAGGCGACCACCTTGCCCACCACCACCACGGAGGGATTGGTGCAGCTCGTGCGCCTGGCCTCCTCGGCGATGTCCGCGAGAGGCGCGACGCAGCTGCGTTGCCTGGGCGTGGTTCCCCTGTGGATCACCGCGGCCGGGGTGGCGGGATCCAGCCCTGCCTGGATGAGGTTCCGGGCGATGGAGGGGAGGTTCCTCATGCCCATGACGAAGACCAGGGTGGAGCCGCTCCGGGCCAGGGCGTCCCAGTCATGGACCGAGCCGCCCTTCTCTGGGTTCTCGTGCCCGGTGACGAAGACGACCGAGGAGCAGGCGTCCCTGTGGGTCACGGGGATCCCGGCGCAGGCGGGAGCCGCGACGGTGCTGCTTACGCCCGGGACCGTCTCGAAGGGGATGTCGGCGCGGACGAGGGCCTCGGCCTCCTCCCCTCCCCTGCCGAAGATGTAGGGATCGCCCCCCTTGAGACGGGCGACGGTCTTCCCCTCACTGGCCTTGCGGACCAGCAGGGCGTTGATCTGCTCCTGGGGCATGGCGTGGTCGTCGGCGATCTTCCCCACGTACACGATCTCGGCGTCCGGCCGGACGTGCTCAAGAAGGGCGGGATTGGCCAAGGCGTCGTAGACCACCACGTCCGCCGTGGAGAGGACGTCCCGCCCCCTGAGGGTCAGCAGTCCCGGGTCGCCTGGACCGGCGCCGATCAGGAAGACCTTCACGAGAGCCCTCCACGGGCGAGCTCCAGCAGCGTCCTCGTCCCGAAGCCGGTGGGGCCCTTGGGGCACAGCGGGGTCGTCTTCTCCGCCCAGTCAACCCCGGCGACGTCCAGATGGGCCCAGGACATGCCCTCCTTGACGAAGTGCTTGAGGAACAGGGCGGCCGTTATGGCGCCACCTTCACGTTTGCCCATGTTGGAGATGTCGGCGACCTCGCTCTTGAGGAGCTCCTTGTAGGGCTCCCACAGGGGCATGGGCCAGAGGGGCTCCCCGCAGGCGGTGCATGCGCCCCGCAGTCTCTCGGCGAGCTTGGCGTCGTCGCAGAACATCCCGGCGATCTCCTTGCCGAGGGCTATGGCGCAGGCCCCGGTGAGCGTCGCGATGTCGACGATGGCCGCAGGCGTCCAACGCTTCTGGGCGTAGCAGAGGGCGTCCGCCAGCACCATGCGGCCTTCCGCGTCGGTGTTCTGGAACTCCACCCAATCGCCGTTGGCGAGCCTCACCACGTCCCCCGGACGGGAGGCCCCGCCCCCGGGGAGGTTCTCGGCGCAGGCGAGCACTCCCGCGACCCATCGCGGGGACCGTTCCCTGGCCAGCGTCGCGACGGCCGCAAGGACGCAGGCGGCGCCCATCATGTCCGCCTTCATCTGGTCCATGTTGGCGGAGGGCTTGATGCATATGCCGCCGGAATCGAAGGTGATGCCCTTGCCGACGAAGACGAGGGGCCCGTCCTTGGCGCCGCCGTCGGGGACGTGCTCGATCACGACGAGACGCGGGGGGCGGGAGGATCCCTGTCCCACGGCGAGGATGCCTCCCATGCCTTCATGGGCGAGGGCCTTCTCGTCAAGGACCGTGCAGGTGAACCCGCACTGCCCGGACAGTTCCTGGGCCCGCACGCCCATCTCGTGGGGGGAGAGGAGATTCGGGGGCGTGGATGCCAGATCCCTCGCGAGGGACACCGCCCATGCCGATGACTCGCCCATCCGCGCCGCATTCTGCAGTTCCTCGGAAGAGGATGCTCCATCGAAGCCGACGGCCAGCCATGAGGGATCGTCCATGTCCTCGTCGGTCTTCTTCTTCAGCTGGGAGAAGCGATAGAGTCCGAGGAGCGCGGCGCAGACGCACTCCTCGACGAGTCGCGTCCGCCCTCCCGGCAATCGCGCAAGGCCGGGTTCCGGCAGCAGCAGGGTCTTCAGCCCGCGCTTGCGGCAATGGGCCACGCCGGCGGCCACGGCCTTGCGCAGGACGTTCATGTCCAGCTTCTCCTTCTTGCCGAGGCCTATGGCCAGCACGCGGGGCAGGGCAAGATCCGGGTGGCCGTGCAGGAGGGCGAGTTCGTTCTTTTTCCCCTTGAAGTCCCGCAGTCCGGGGGCCACGGTCAGCCAGGGGACGGCCTTGTCGATCTCGGGGCAGATGCCGGGAAGGGCCTCCTCCTCGCATGCGGGGAGCAGCATCACGTCGGCCTTCCACTGTGCGGGGCCGAGGTTCTGGAATTGTATGTCCATCATGGGTGGTGGGTTCCTCCGCGTCCGCGGGGAGGCGGAGCGGTTGGCTGCAGGGTGTCGGATCGGGGTCTGGCGTCGCCGTCCCGGAAGGGACGGCAAGGACGGCATCTATACCATGGGGGCCTGGGATGGGCAATCGGGCGAAGGATGCGGAGGGGCGTCGTGAAGTCGGAAGGGAGAGGATTTGACGGCATGTCTTGGAGGAAAGGAATGCGCGAATGCGAGGTATTCATCATGATTTAAGAGTTCACAAAATGGGAAAAGTCAGCGGAATTGTCGTATGCAGTGGATTTTAGTGATGATTCAAGATTAAATTGATTGTGAAAAAGATTTTTTATAGTATCGAGAAGTATGATTTCAATCTAGTATATGAAATTTTACCATAATGAAAATTCTTAAGATAAACTCTGTAGTTTCGCACTTTTATGCCTCCGAGCACCACTTTGCCCTAGAAAACCAAGGGGTTGGGCCCATCAGGAATTCCTTACGGGAAATCTGCCTGGTGGGCACCACGGCACACCCCCC
>JAISTH010000054.1 GCA_031272715.1 Desulfovibrio sp. | reverse complement strand
TACCGTGGGATCGGCGGGCCGAGACGGAAATAAAAAAATTTTTGGGGGAGGGCGCCAGTCATGGCGCCTATAAATCATGCGGCTAGGCGGGGCGCAAATCGAAGATAGAAACGCTTACGCTCCATGTCCCGTGCGGATCCAGGGGCATGCCTCCGGAGTGCCGACCCTCGGGCCCGCGCTCCGGAAAGGCCCGGGCGTGGCGGCCACGGGCCTTGTCCCTGACGGGCGGAGCCTTCGGGAACGCCCGGTCCGCATCCCACGCCACGGTCGACTGTGCCGGGTCGAAGGACGGCCCGACATCCTGCCGGTCGGCGTCGCACGCGACGTCGACGTCATGGGGATGCCCGTTCCCATCGGACCGCCCTCCCGGCACCTTCGGGATCCGGGGCATCACTGGCCGAACGACCCCGTCTCTCCGCCAGGACCGCCCCCGGCCGGGAAAACCGCCACCCTCCTTGCCCGAAAAGCCTCCCTCTGTTAAGAAATTAACAGATCTTCCGAAAGATTTTTTGCGCACACAGGCATTCGGTGCGCATCCCTGGCGCCGATCCTCGGAGGGACATCGGCACCGGGGCGTCACGGGACACGGGAGAAGCGCAAGGCAGGCTCACAGGAGGGCCCACATCGTGACCACGAAAGGCAAGATCATCCTTGGATTCGGCATCCTCAACATCATCGTCCTCGGGCTCGGACTCTTCGGGTACCTGAACGTGGACAAGGCCTCCACGGACTTCGGCGAGTACCGCAGGCACGCCGAGATGACCGCGACTACGGGAGACATGGCCACGGCCGTGTCCAACATCCTCCTCGACTTCAACAGGTTCCTCGCCCTCGGCGACCCCAAGTGGGTGGACGCGGCCGTGAAGGAGGCCGACCGCCTGACGGGGAGCCTCGCGGAGGGGCGCAAGGCGACCCGGATCGAGGCCCGCGAGAGATTCTTCGACGGCATGGCCAGACGGGTCGACGAGATGCGGGGCATGCTCCTGGAGTCCCGGAAGGCCCGCGGGGAGCTGCGGTCCCTGTACGAGATCCGGATGCGCCCGGCCTGCAGGGACATCTACGGGAAGCTGGACTCCCTGACGAAGACGGCCCGGGGGGTGGGCAACGTGCAGGTCCTGGCGATCCTGAACGACATGTGGCACGCGACCGCCCTCTATGCGACCTCCCTTGGACGCTTCTACGGCACCTTGGCTATGGAGGACATCCGGGAAGCCGCCGACCGTCTCGGCCCCATGGGCGAACGGATGGAGAGGATCGGCCCCCTGCTCTCCACCGACGCGGGAAGGCGGGACTTCCAGGACATCGGCGACGCCTACCGGACGCTGACGGCGAACACCGCCGCGATGCTTGAGGAGACGGAACAGCTCGCCGGGATCATGGAAAGGACCACGGCCGTCTCCGACGCCATCGGGCGGGATCTGCAGACCTTCGGCGTCGAGGTGCACGATCTCTCCCGGACGGTCGCGGCGGAGATCGTCGCCACCAACGACCGGGCGAAGAGCGTCATGCTCTCGTCGGCCGGCGGCGGACTGCTGCTGGGGTGCCTCTTCGCGGTTCTCATCATCGCCGGCTTCTCCCGGGTCGTCGCGGACCTCACAAGGCTCTCCCGGGCCATCACCGACGGGGATTTCTCCTACAGGACGGGGATCAGGGAGAAGGGGGAGATCGGGATCATCAACGCCAGCATGGGCAGGATCCCCGAGGTGCTGCAGGGCATCATGGCGGCCGCGAACGCCTTCGCGGACGCCATAGGGAACGGGAGGCTCAACGAGCGCATGGACGCCTCGTCCCTGACCGGCGAGTACGCCCGTCTCGCCGAGGCCGTCAACACGGTCGGGGAGGCCTTCGTGGGCATCCTGGGCCAGTTCCCTCCCTTCATGGCCTGCAGCGAGGACTGCACCATCCTCTTCCTCAACGGATCCGCCCAGAAGGCCTTGGGAGGGGACTTCTGCGGCGGCAAGTGCCACGACCACCTGCACGCCCCCGAGTGCAGGACGGACAAATGCCTCGGCAGGCAGTGCCTGACCAGGGGGACCTTCCTCCAGGAGACCCGGATCGCCCCGCAGGGCAATCCCATGGACGTGGCCGTGTGCTCCATGCCCATCGTCAACAGGCAGGGGCGGAAGGTGGGCTTCTACGAGTTCCTCACGGACATTTCGGAGTCCAAGCGGCGGCAGCGGGCCATTCAAGAAGTGACGGGCCAGGCGATGGAGATATCCCACCGTATCGCCGCGGCCTCCGGGGAACTCTCCGCCCAGGTGGAACAGGTCTCCCGGGGGGCGGAAGTGCAGCGGGCCCGGGTGGAGTCCACGGCGTCGGCCATGGCTGAGATGAACGCCACGGTGCTGGAGGTGGCGGGGAACGCCGCCAGGGCGTCGGAGCAGAGCGAACTCTCCAGGGAGAAGGCCGACGAGGGGGCGACGCTTGTCAACCGCGTGGTGGCGGCCATGAACAACGTGAACCAGGTGTCCGTGAGACTCCAGACCAACATGGGGGATCTGGGCCGGCAGGCCGAGGCCATCGGCGGCGTGATGGGGGTGATCTCGGACATCGCCGACCAGACGAACCTGCTGGCCCTGAACGCCGCCATCGAGGCGGCGCGGGCCGGGGAGGCCGGACGGGGCTTCGCGGTGGTGGCGGACGAGGTGAGGAAGCTGGCGGAGAAGACCATGACCGCCACCCAGGAGGTGGGGAGCAACATCGGGGCGATCCAGCACGCAGCCCGGGCCAACGTGGACGCCATGGAGGACGCGGTGAGGAGCGTCGGGGAGGCGACGGAACTGGCCAACCGGTCCGGGGACGCCCTGAAGGACATCGTCGGGATGGCGTCGCTCAACTCCACGGTGGTGACGTCCATCGCCACGGCCGCCGAGGAACAGAGCGCGACCAGCGAGGAGATCAACAAGGCCCTGGAAGAGATCAACGGCATCGTGGCCGAGACCACGGACGGGATGGTGCAGTCTTCGGGAGCGGTGCAGGATCTGTCCCGCATGGCCCAGGAACTGAACGCCATCATGGAGAAGCTGAAATAGGCGAAGGTCTGTCCGAGACCGCACGGCAAGCGGGCCGGGGGGATGCGGGGACGCGCCCCCGGCCCAGTCCCGGATCCACGGGCACGGTCTTGCCCGGAAGGTCGATGTGGAGTCCCATGTCGCAACGGCCGCCGTTCACGCATCCGAGGGCGTCGATGCGCCGCCCTCTGATGTCGATTGGGCATCCAGATGTACGGAACGGCAGAGGAACGGGCTGCCGGGGATGCCGCTTCGCCACCGCGCCACGAGAGAACGGCACGGGAGGATGCGCAAGGTTCCAGGCGCTTCAGGCAAGGGCGAAAGGTCTTCGAGGCAGGAAGGCCCACGTCCGCCATGGGGGACGGGGTGCGACGACGGCCGGAACCGGGGCCGTCCCTGCTCCGTACCCACGTCCTCCCCGGTGCTTCGCGACCCGCTGGCATTTGCCCACAGGCCTCGTTGGGTGTAGAGTCGCGGCGTGCATCCGCGAACGCCCTTCCCCCGCGTCCGCATCCGTTCCCCGCCTTGCGACGGTCCACGGCGCACTAGACCCGGACGGCACCGACATCAGCCGTCCCATCCATACCTCGGAGCTCGAACATGCCGACGCGTTTCCTCCCCATGGCCGCCATCTGCATCGCGACGCTGTTGTCCGCACTTCTCCTCCCGGCCGTGTCCATGGCCCTCGGCGACGACGAGTACAGGCTCATGCGGTCGCAGTCACGGGACTTCGCCGCGGCGGACAAACGCCTGAACGCGGCCTGGGGGAGACTCATGAGCGTTGCGCCTCACGGCAGGCGGGGTGCGCTGCTGCAATCGCAGCAGGCATGGATGCGGCAGGGAAGGGACACCGATGCCCAGGGGATCCTGAAATCCCGCGGCGGCCTGTCCCGGGCAACGGAGGATGATCGGGCCGACAGGACGCGCGCCTATGCGACGGCGACGGCGGACAGGGCGAAGCTCCTCGAGATATGCGCCAGACAGTTCGCGGACCCGAACTACGTCCCATCCTTCCTGGGAGTGGCCGTCGCCGGACGGGACGCCAGAGGCGGATTCCTCGGGCTGCGGCCGGACGGGTTCGCGAAGGTTCTCAGGGTTCGTCCAAATCCCGGCCGGGGCGCCCTCACCCCGGAGACGGCGGAAATCCTGGAGAGATTCGCCAACGCCCCCGCCCGCCATGGCGAGACGGCCCGCATCGAGGTGAGGGGCAGGCTCGAGGGCGTGGACGGGGACATCGCCGCCGACCGCAGGCTCAGGATCATCGCCCCGAACGCCCTCCCGTACTGACCCCGCATCTTGGCCTCGGCATGCGGTTGCATCGGGCATCCTCGCCTGCGTCGAGGATCGGCCCCGGCGATGCGGCTGCGCCGCGCATCCTCGCCTGCGGCGAGGATCTTGCGGCATGCCCGTCGCGTGGATGCCGAAGGGAAGGGATGGCGGGGAAAGGAGTGCCGGACGGAAGGAAACCGGACCTCCGCCCGGGCCGGACCCGGGACCTTCTTCAGGCGCCACGCCCCCTTGACGCCGCAGGGCCGGTCACGCCGCCCGCTCCCTGATCCACGCGTCAAGGCCGCTCAAATCCTCACCCCAGGGATACTCGCCGCCCTTCAGGAAATCCCCCACCCCGTAGAAGAGCGTCCCCACCTCCTCCGCCGCATCCCTGTCCGTGCCGGCGTCCCCCACCATGAGCGTCTCCTCCGCCGGCACGCCGCTCCGTTCCACGATCTGCGCAAGCAGTCCCGCCTTCGCCGGCGGGAACCCGTGGATGCCCGCGAAGTACCTGGCGATCCCCCGCACCTGCAGCAGCTGCCGCAACTCGTCCGCAGGCGCCCCCGAACAGACGTAGAGAGGCAGACGCCCGAACCACCCGTCCAGCACCTCCTGCACCCCGGGGATCAAGGGACACCGTCCCAACTCCTCCAAGGCGTACGCCGCGAACCGCTCCCCCCACTCCCGGGACTCCTCCGGGGTGATCTCGCGCCCCACGAACTCCCGGAAGAACCAGGCGAACTTCTGGTACCGGCTCACCCCCCCATGCATCGCATGGAACAGGACGAACCGGTCCCGCGCCTCCTCCCCGTAAGGTTCCGCAAGCCTCGCAAACGCCAGGGTCTTGATGGGCACGCTGTCCAGCAGCACCCCATCGCAGTCGAAGACAATGCAACGCAAAGACATCCAGCCTCCCGATCCTCACATCCCGCCATCGTCGGCGTCCGCGCCCCGATGCCCGATGCGCTTCGCAGGCACCCCGCCCACCACGTCGAAAGGGGCCACGTTCCTCGTGACCACCGCTCCGGCCCCAACCACCGCACCCCTCCCGATGCGCACGTCCGGCGTGACCACGCAGTTGGCACCCAGCCAGACGTCCTGCTCCACTATCACCTGCCCCGGCGCATGCCCCTGATGCATGATGGGGAGACTTCTCCTGTCGAAGCGGTGATTGGCGGCCCGGATCACCGTGCCCGGCCCGATGGCGACATGCTCCCCGACGACTATCCGCCCGTCGTCCGCCCCTATGTGCGCACAGGGAGAGACGGCCACGTTCCTTTCAAGCTCCAGACGGCCATTGTTCGCCGTGACGAAGCAGCCCCGCCCCAGACGCACCCCGTCGCCGAGAACCATGTTCCGGCATCCCTCCAGCGTCAGGCCGCGCCCGAAACGCACCGACCCGCACCGCTCGAAGAGCCACCGCCATGCGAGCAGACGCAGCAGCGTCCCCACCGGAGTGGGTATCCACGCGAAACACGCGATCCAGAACTCCTCGAGCGCAGCGAGGACGTAGGACAACCGGGAAGCGGAACGGGCCATGGGCAGGACTCCGGAAGACGACGCACGCAACGCGGCCGGACCCGGGAGGGGCGCACCCGCCCTCCCCGTCCGGCCACCACCATCACTTCCCGTATTCCCTCACCAGGGGATCCCCCTCCATGAGTCTCGCCACCCTGGCGAGATCCTCGGGGGTGTCCACGCTCCAAGTGCGGCAGGAGGTCGGCACCATGCGCACCTTCCCCCCGTGCTCCAATATGCGCAGCATGTCCACGGACTCGTATATCTCCAGGGGACTCTCCGCCATCTCGTTGAACCTGAGCAGATAGTCCCGGCGGAAGGGGATGATGCACACCTGCTTGCGCATGGGCACCTTGTCCGCGCCCTTGCGCCTGGAAGGGATGGGCTCCCTCGAGAAGTAGATGGCGTCCCCGTTGCGGTCCGTCACCACCTTCACCTCGTTGGGATCCTCGAACTCCTCCAGACTGTCGATGTCCGCCATCAGGTTCACCACGTTCACCAGGGGATCCTCGATCAGCGGCGTCACTGCCGCGTCGATCATCTCGGGGAGCACCATGGGCTCGTCCCCCTGGACCATGACCACGATGTCCGCCCTCCTCCCGGTGAGGGCCTCGATGGACAGCAGCGCCTCCGCCGTGCGGGTGGAGCAGCGGACGTGGTGGTCGCCGGTCATGACGCAGGCGATCCCCGCATCCTTGCAGTAGTTGGCGATGATCTCGTCGCAGGTGGCCACGTAGGTCTCGTCCAGGATCTTGCTCTTCGCGGTGCGGAAAGCCACGTGCCCCACCATGGGCACCTTCTGGATGAGGGCGAGAGGCTTGCCCGGGAATCGGCTGGATCCCATGCGTGCCGGAATGATGGCGATGATGTGCATGTGACGGAGCTCCTTGTGTGCTGACGAAGACATGTGCGCAATCGCCGCCCCGCATCCATGCGGGACGGCACGGAACCGCATCGCGAACGGCGGGAAGGATCCGCGCCGCCCCCGCGATGCCGGGCGGCCCGCCCCTCTCCCTCCGGGGGGATCAGTCGTCCGTGGGCACCAGATATCCGCCCTCCGGAGTAAGCTCCGGATGCAGACGCCGATGCTCCTCCTCCATGACCCTGAGTATCCCCTGCCCCAGATCCACGCTGAGGTTCGGGGTCAGCTTGCGGCCCATCCTGGGCATGAAGGCGTATGGAGTGATCTGATAGTGGCCGCTGTTGGGATCCTCCTGATAGCGGATGTCCAGAGGCCTGCCCAGCATCTCCCCGATCATCCTGAAAAGATCCCCAACCTGCATGGGCTGGTTCCCCGAAATGATCAGATGCTGGTTCTCGAAGGAGGGATCCAGCACCGACAGGGTCGCGGCGGAGGCGTCGTCCACGTGGACGTACTCCCGAAGCGCCGTCGGCGCCCCGTAATAGGTGATGGTCCCCGTGGTCAGGGCCTCGTGGACGAAGCGATGTATGGCGTTGCGATTGTCGGCCCTGGGGCCGTACAGCGAACCGTACCTGAGGATGGTGTACGGCAGGTCGTGCATGGCCTGGTAGTTCTCGATGTAGATCTCGCACGCCTGCTTGCTGCACCTGTAGAACCCGCCGGACTTGCCGTACACGTAGAGGGAACTGGCGAAGACGTACCGCCGGACCTTCGCCTTCACGCAGGCCTCCAGCACCATGACGTTCCCCAGCACGTTCAGGCGCACCGTCTCCACGGGCCTGCTGCTGGCCTCCCCTATGTCGGCGATCCCCGCATAGTTGAAGACGAAGTCCGCACCCTCCACGGCGCGGGCCACCGTCCCCTCGTCGAGCACGCTCCCCTCCAGCATCCTCTGGTCGGGGCGGAGCCAGGGCGAGGGCCGGAGATCCACGATGGTCACCTCGTGCCCCGCCCCGGAAAGCTTGTCGCAAATATGGGATCCGAGGAACCCCGATCCCCCGAAGACGGTGACTTTCAAGAGACGGCCCTCCGGTCCGGACGCAACGCCGCGTTCCAAAGGAACATGGCGTCGATCCCGTAGGCGATGAAGCGGCACCCCGCCGCTATCTGGCGATCCAGCTCCTCCGGGTCCGGGGTCACGATGTGCAGTCCCATCCTGGCCCCGGCCTTCGCGCAGGCGTCCCGGATGCGGTCCATGGCCTTCCTGAAGTCCGGGTGGCCGAACTGCGCGGTCAGCCCCATGCTGCCGGAGAGGTCGTAGGGCCCGACCATGATGGCGTCGAGCCTCGGATGGGCAAGGATGTCCCCGAGCCCGTCCAGGGCCCTCACGTGCTCGATCTGGGCCACGAGGAAGATCTCGGGGGCGCGCCTCGCCATGTAGCCCTCGAAGTCCTTGCCGAACCCGTTGGCGCGGCAGTAGCCGACGCCGCGGTATTCCTCGGCACCGGGGGCGCCCTTGCGCCATGCGTCCTGCCCCGGGTACGTGGCGAGGTCGATGGCGGCGTCCAGCTGCCCGCGGCTCTCTATCATGGGGAAGACGAGGCCCTGGGCCCCGGCCTCCAGGGCCTCCTTGATGGGAGTCTTCGCGGCCTCGGGGATGCGGACGAAGGGGGCGGCACCCCCGTTCTCGATGGCCCTGAGGACGTCGACGAGGAGGGTCCTGTTGAAGGCGCCGTGTTCCATGTCCACGGCCACGAAGTCGTAGCCGGCCCTGGCCATCACCTCGGCGACGTCCGGGGAGGGGAACTGGAGCCAGGTGCCCACTGTGGCGACGTCCCTGGCCAGCAGTTCGCGAATGCCATGCACATCCATACGGAAAGCACCTCGGGGAGATTCAATGCAGGTGGTGTTGGGGACCGCGATCACCTGAAACACGAAAACGATTTGTCACGAGCGGGTCATCGGCAGCGAATTTGCGCAGATGATGTCCAAAGGACATTATCAAAACAAAGAACATTGCATGACTAGTCTTGGCATTACATGGCATTGCAAATAAATGCAATACGATCTACCATGTCGTGCAATGCAACGTCCTTGCCCACCGTGACAACCTGCAATGAATGCATTTTAAATTGTTACAGTTTTATGGGATTATTCAGAAGTTAAAAGTTAACGCTGCAATGGAAACTTAAAAGGGGGAAACATTTTACAGCATCGCTTCATCGCATTTATGGAGGATCTCATGTTGTCGCAACGAATCTGCAGAGTCCAATATCGTGGCTTGAACGGCTTCCAAGGGCAACCAGCAAGCACAACGAGAAGACGGGCGCGACATCGAGACATGCCTGGCCTGCCTTCCCCGGCATGCCGGACCGCCCGGCGGCCCGTTGCCGGAACGGCTTCGGGCGGCGCCGTCCCATCTCCCGCCGAACCGTGCGTCCCCCCACGCACAAGCCCGTGGCGGGGGACCATCCCCCGCCACCCAAGACCACACGCGGTTCCGCCAACGGCGACGCAGGGCGCGAACGCCCGCGCGTCGCCGGCAAACGCTCACCACTTGTCGTAATGCACCTTGGACGCCACGTACCTGTCGGCCTCGAAGAAGGGCTGGTCCGTATGCCCCAACACCGCAAGCCCCAAAGGCATGATGTGCCCGGGGATCCCCAGCAGTTCCCTGACGATGGCCGCCCTGTCCTCGATGGGGTGCAGTCCGCACCACACCGTCCCGATGTTCAGGCCCCTGGCCGCCAACAACAGGTTCTCCATGGCGGCGGAGCAATCCTGGACCCAGAAGCCGGCGTTCTTCTCCGCCGTGGTGTCGCCGCACACGACGATCACCACCGGGGCCTGCTCCGCCATCTTCGCGTAGGGGTGACGCTTGGCGATCTCCGCCTTGACGGCGGCGTCCCTGACCACGATGAAACGCCAGGTCTGGCAGTTGTGGGCGCTGGGGGCCAACATGGCCGCCTTGAGGATCTTGTCCAGATCCGCATCGCTCACGGGCTCGGAGGTGAACTTGCGGATACTGCGCCGCGTGAAAAGAGCTTCGAACAGGTCCATATGCCGCTCTCCTTGTTATTACATCCAGGCCGCACCACCCGGGCGGCCGACGAAAAAGAGACGCCCCGGCATCCGCCCGCGGCGCCATGCACACGCCATCAAATCAACGGATGCCCCATCTCACCACGAAACGATCTCCGCGTCAAGAGGCAACGGCCACTTCCCGCAGCCCCATCCCGAGACGGCCGTCATAACGGCCTGCGGAGCCGTTCCGGCAAGGCGGCCGACGGGAACCGCAGGCAAGGCCTGCCATGTTTTCCAACGTTCGCCCTGTTTCCACGCCATGCCGCCCGCCAAGGCCGGATCCCGGCCGAGCCCACCCTGCTCCAGGATGCCCTCGCGACCACCTGCAAGGACGTCAAAGACACACTGCTCCATTAGCGGGCAATGTCATCTCTGACGCGGCTGTGTCATTTTATGAAAGGTCGTGGA
This sequence comes from Desulfovibrio sp., assembly GCA_031272715.1. Lineage (GTDB taxonomy): Bacteria > Desulfobacterota > Desulfovibrionia > Desulfovibrionales > Desulfovibrionaceae > Desulfovibrio. The sequence continues at coordinate 5,039 of JAISTH010000054.1, read as the reverse complement.
TGTCAATGCAGTGATTTTATGATGCGGCCAAAGGCAGTGCGTTGGAAGCTAAAGATTGGAATGGCAAAATAAGTCGGTCTTTATGAAACGTGTTAATGAAGGAAGGGACGGACTCTTAGCCAAGAAATATGCAACATTGAAAAACTATGTATAAGCATAATAGAGGAAAAGGGATAGATGGACAAGGTATATTGAATGTTGAAAAATGCGTGTTGAAGGCTGCGATAATGTATATCGTGGCGACGGATTCTGCGAGTGAATGCATCGATGCATTTTTGTTGATCGATACATTTTATGTTTGTGAAAAGGTCATATCAATTAATCTAGAGTATATTCATACCAATGTGAGCTGGAAAATATATCAATTCAAATTAAACGAGGAATTTTAAGGACAATAGTTCGAAATTCTTTGAAATATGGTTCAGAAACCATACAGGGAGGATTGATCATGGGATAGAGTCGCATAAAAATGCCGAAGCAAACCTGCAAAGTGCATACATAGAGCCGTGGGAAGGATCACATGTCACGATCATTGTTTAGAGAAAGCGTTTGTGCGCATCCTTCCAAGGAGACCCAATCCGTGTATAGCGGGCCTCCAGCCGCAGAGTATTGAGGCAGTAATTTCAATCACTCTGTCAGTACATTGGCATTCATCATTGCAGACATTGGTGTAGCAATGGCAATAATATTACTGAACTTCTGCTGTTATCATGCATCTCATAAATATAGTCATACAGAACTAAACCCAAAGCCAAAGCCAGTGCCTCTTGTGTAACAGAGTCTGCTCCTCAACGCCAAATGTCACGATTAGATATGATTGACAAACATCAGCAACGTAATGGGAGTTGGGCTTCGTATTTTTCGAGGAAGCATTGTGCAATTTCTTTAACATTGTCTAGGAGACTCTTGCATAGGGACAAATCCGCACCATGGTAGTATGTCACGGCACACTGCGCGATCAGTATATCACAAGAAAATGCTTTACATGCTATCTAAAAGAACTATTTAACAACAGAAAATTTGTAGAGCGCTAACATTAAAGGCTAGAAAAATACTTCGATATTCATTGAAATCTCCACACAAATCATTTACAGTGACACTACAGCACAGAGAAGACATGCCAAAATACTCAACCACATCCCGAGGCACCAACAGCAAAGGAAAAATAACTACATTTCTACTGCGGATAGCAGTTCCGAGAAATATCTATATGCATCGATGCACTTGACTGATTCCAGCCAAGCAATAATGCAGTCACCCGTTCCATTTGGCAGAGGCGCTCTTGGCGTAGTCCAAGCAAAGGAGATCCAATTTTTGTAGTGCAATATATCAGGCTAATGATGATTCTTTTCTATAACACAAAAATTAATTGTATTTGACATACATGTCGAGATCCTTCATGATACGCGCCTTTACGCGTTCAAGCCTGTCGCCCAATCTTTCATCTGCAAGATTTTGCAAAAGTTTATACAGAATATCAATGTCGATTATATCATCGTCCCAAAGCTTATCCAGAAATTCAGCATCTTCTTCACGGTCAGCACAGTAAATCGAGATGGCCAAGTCTTCTGTAGAAGGGAATACAAGGGAAATGTCACCGTCAATGACTTTGCGCACAACCCGATTGTCCCATTCTTCTGGGAAAATATACGTCTCGGTTTCACAACCATTTGCATAATATCCAAAAATATCATGGAATGGAGATGACTTGCCGATCGTCTTTGAAATCAGATCGGAAAGCACGTCATTTTCGGGAATCGGGGCAATTTCTAATCCATTGGAATCATAAAAAGAGAAATTGTAATCCTTGTCGAGAAACGTCCCAAGAATTGCCTGCGGACCAAGAATCAGCAGGTTCCTATATCCGGTAATCCCTGATGCGGCACCGATGACATGGTGAAAGGCGTATAAAGTCATGACACAAACTCCAAAGATGTTAAAAAACAGGGTAAGGACTAGCCATTGAGACCTATAGATGCGCCATTGAAGACTGTGAAATCAATTGAGTCACATCAATTCAGGCCTGATGCTCATCGCAAATACGGCATAAAAATTTCCTTGGCCTGAAAAACGCTCCCCACCAGAGAAAGATGGTCGTCATCGTTGTATAGCGGCATGCCGTCATCCGTGAACATCCTGCAAGTTCCACCTGGACAGAATTTTGGGATCGTCTCGATTATCGTCGCTTCGTGTATTTCTTGGAGAAGTCGCAAATATGCCGATTGTCGACCCATGACATAGTCAAGTCGTATTTCCGGGAGCTTTATCAGCATATCGGGGCGCAAAGGGCGTGGGATGTAGTCACGAAGATTGATTGGCAACTCCGGATTTTCCGCGACAATGTACACATTCTTCCCAAGGGAGTTCAACCTGTCGACATATTCCTGCAGGGACTGTCTATAGTTCTCGCCACCGACACGATGGGCCAGGCCTCTCTTTATCTGCTCATCGGTACGATTTCCAGTATAAGTCTGCATTCCTATGATATAAAATGTTCCGCGAGCGACAAAAAACACCTTCTTGATATCGTTTTTATTTTTAAGTATATTGAATATGATTTCGATATCACTTGCCATGTAGTTGTCCCAGATATTGGCTGCCGGGACTATCCATCCAAGGAGCACGGTATTGTAGTGCAGACGCTTGCCCATTTCTGCGATCCCGTAGTATGCAGCATTTGCATGACTATCGCCGATCACCGCCACTGTCGTCGGTGCCCCAACATCAGTATACCTACAGTACCTCAGGGCATTTTTGCCGATACCTGCATACGCAAAGCCGCCACTCTCAACCTGTACCGGATTTTGTACAACCGCCGCAATATTGTCGTAAGGTTTGATCGCATCTCTATTTGGGAGGCCGTTATGCGTATAGACTGTACCTCCAAGAACTGCCATCACCACCATGGCCATGATGACACAAGCAATTCGTAATCTTTTGCCATTCTTTTCAAATCGGATCGGGCGTTCAATAATATAATACGTCAATATCGATAAGAAGAAGGCGATCGCGACAAGCAACAGCTTGAGTAATACTGTTGTTTCACCTCCACCACCTAGAATTATAAATGCGTAGGATAGCAGTACCCAATGCCATAAATAAAATGGATACGAAATCTTACCAATGAAAACAGTGAATCTATTGCAGAGAGCGTACTTGCTGATCGGATTCAATGGGCCGGCCACGATAAACAAGACTGTGCCAAGCACCGGGAGCAATGCAGGCCAACCTGGAAAGGTCTTTCCATGATCCGTCACACTAAGTGCAATTCCAAGAACAATGACGCCTAGCACTGCAAACGCCAAGCTCAAACTATGCCCATCGCCCCTTGACAATCTGATCCGCAGTGTTTTCCTCAAGAATATGTCAGGTCTTCGATACTCCCTTCTCGTTGACGCCAAACGCATGACGATACTGAGCATACAACCGGTGAAAAGCTCCCAGAAGCGCGAAAACGGCGAATAGAAATCCGCCGTTCTATTCACGAAACTTAGATAAATATTACATACAAATGACAGCAGGAACAAGACAAAAATAGCAGTGATAAAAGAAACGTTCTTTTTATGGCAAAAATACAGAATAAGCGGGAAGAAAATGTAGAATTGCTCTTCAATCCCGAGACTCCAGAGATGCAGAAGAGGCTTTGCGTTTGCGGCAACGTCAAAGTAGCCGCCCGTCTCGTTCCAGAGCAGGATGTTGGCGATGAATGTAGCTCCGCCAAGGACGTGCTTTCCAACCTCCCTGAATTCATCCTGAAATAGCGTGAACCATCCGAGACACAACGTTGCGGCAAGGATGACGACGAGAGATGGAAATATCCTTCTGACACGCCTGCGGTAGAATCCCCAGAAGCTGAATGTGCCTCTGTCCATATCCTGCAGGAGTATCCACGTGATAAGATAGCCGGAGATGACGAAGAAGACGTCGACTCCGATGAATCCACCCTGCAGGAATTCAGGAAACGCATGGTAGCAGACAACGGAAAGAACCGCAAAAGCGCGAAGGCCATCTATGTCAGGTCGGTACGGTAACGAGCCGCTAAGTAAAGTATTGCGAGAAAGTTTATGGGATTCAACTGCCATTGATATTGTTATATATTGATGTTACAAGCTAAATATTTACTGGGCATCAGACATGCGCAACGCATTGTTCTTTTTCGAGAACCTGCTCTTTTACAAGTTGCATTACATCATACAACACTATCTTTTGTGACCTTTTGTCAACCACCACAGGGATAGCCATAACACAATCAGATGTAAAGAAGTGTTTTTCTACGTATTTTCGTGCGAGAATCTGGTCCTTTGCCACCCGCAACGTCTCTTCGGGGCTGGAATTCTCTTTGACCATTTTCAACTCGAATATATATATATATTTTCACTTGTTCAGTGGCGTCGAGTTTTGCGACTACATCAGACCTGTTTGGTGATTCTAAAATTTCTTTTGATATTTCAACCCGGTCAGTGCCGCAGATGAATGCGGCTAAAACATCCCTAAGATAGCATTCGTAACTGACAAGTGCAGGCGAAAGCATCTCGTGAGTGTCGTATTCACAGCATGATATGAGGAAATTGAATTCGTATATCACTGCCGCAATTATCAGTGTATTTACTGTTTGTTCCTCACTCATGCTCCGACAATTGGCGACGACGCCTGTCTTTCACATACGAATAAATTATGAAATTCAGTATCTAATTTTACGCAAAAAAGAGACGGGCTTTTGGGCCTGCCAAAAATTGACTTTGAATATATGAGTGTCAGGCATTCTTGTGCTCTTGTTATTGCATTGCAACGAAGAAACTACATGCTCTTCTTGAATCTCAGCGCAACAATAAACTTTCTTGGTCGCGCCCAAACTTGGTAGGTAGTCTTCAACTAAACCTGCAAGATATACATGGCTTCGGCCGACAATCCACAACTATCTAAATAGCTTATCTACAAATAATAAATAGAAGTGTCAGTAACGTTAAGTATGAGATAGCCAGAAATTTTTTAAAGTTAGATCATTTTCCGTACATCTTGACAAAAACTCAGAATCGCAT
>JAISTH010000025.1 GCA_031272715.1 Desulfovibrio sp. | reverse complement strand
CGAATGCACACAGACCGAGGCGGGACAAGGGGACGAGACGGGCGCCGGGATGCCGACCCCGAGGTGGCGGCCGACCTGCCCCTTCATCCCGTCAGGGAGTGCCGGGGCGTTCGGCGTCGTCACATGGGGAGTGCATCCTTGCACCCTGGCGGAACTGCGGTGGCGTACCGCGACCCTTGCCTGTCCGTCTGTCCTTGCCTGCATCGGGATATCCCTTGGCCTGGATGTCCAATTTCGCCGTTGCGATCCGCTGACTGGGCGCCCTTCCGGCGTCCCGCCGGACTTGGGATCGCTTCAGGACTACGACATTCTCTAGAAAATCTCTGTATTTTTATGTTTATTTTCTTCAAAAACGCCTTTGCGGCCACAAGACGCAAATTTCGCAAATCACTGATGGATGGCCCGTAAACATGTCTCCTTAAAGAGGTAATTGAACATAATATCATAAAATATACGGCAAGTCTACTCTTCTGTCAAGAATCCTTATCGGCTCAAATTCCACTATGCGATAATCTCTAGAGAATTCGCCGCATGTCTTCGTTCTTCTCGAAAGTGCGTTGTGCATGGACGCATCCAGTGCTGGGAAGAGCATCGCCAAAATCGGCCGGAATTTTTGCCGGCGTGGCGGTCAGGGGGTGGCAATCTGATGCGATGCCTTCGGCGCCAGGTCGTATCGTCATGGATCGGATGGGTGGAAATGTCCTGGTCCAAAGGACGACACGTCAGGCATTGGCAACCCCACAGGGCCTTGCCCCATGCGGATGCCGTTTCGCCGCAGGACTTGTCCGTGCGTTTTCGGACAAGGCGGATGCCTTCGCATCAAGGCAAGACATGATATGAATGGTGTGGATTGATATGATCGACAGCATTCAGCCGCCGATGCCGGTCTTCATGCATCATGCCCGCATTCCGAAACGATGCCCGGTGATCGGGTTTTTGCATCGGGCCGGAGCACGCATGTCATGATATGCTATGGCAACATCCATTGCGGGGCAGGTCGGACGCGTCGCCCGTGTCCCCGGACGGCCTGATGCCGGGTCGGGCCCGCCATGGGGAACGTCTTCGCGCCGACATCGCGGCATGGCGTGGCGAGGAGGATCGCCCCCGCGTTGGGTTTCGTCCGCCACGTGGGGAAGGGCGGGGGCTGGAGGGCCGCCTCGGGGGCGGATGCAGTCCGATCCCATGCCCTGCGCGTGCCTTGCGGAGGAACGCCATATCCCTTGGGGACGGCTCATGGGATGACGCCTTGCTGGCCTTGGGGGCGTCCCTGCAACGGACGCAGGAAGATGGCGGCCGTCTCGTTCCCGTGGGCAGGCGTCTCTGCCTTCTTCCATCCCCCGTGCCCCGGGTCTTCGGCATCGCTCCGGCATTGCGTCCGGCCTGGCCTCCAGGTAAAGTGTCCATGGCGTTTCGGTTCCCGATGTGGCCCACATTTTCCTGAAGGAGGGCGTCATGGCGGCATCAAAGGGACTTCCCCTGCGGCGACTCGGCCTGCGGGGATTCGACGTGGCGGCCATCGGGCTCGGCTGCATGGGCTTGACCCGGGGCTACGGCCCGGCCGCGCCCAAGGCCGAGGCCATCGCATTGATCCGGGCCGCGGCGGAGAGGGGCGTCACGCTCTTCGACACCGCCCAGATATACGGGGCGGCCAACGAGGAGATCGTCGGCGAGGCCCTGGAACCCTTCAAGGGGCAGGTGGCCATCGCCACCAAGTTCGGATACGAACTCGGCCATGCCGACGGGAAGCGCGTCCTCAACAGTCGCCCCGAGCACATCCGGCAGACGACGGAGGATTCCCTGCGGCGACTGCGTGTCGAGGCGATCGACCTCTACTACCAGCACCGGGTGGATCCCGGCGTCCCCATCGAGGACGTGGCGGGAACGGTGGCGGATCTGGTCAAGGAAGGGAAAGTCCGGCATTTCGGGCTGTCGGAGGCGGGTGTCGGTACCATCCGTCGCGCCCATGCCGTCCTGCCCCTTGCGGCGGTCCAGAGCGAGTACTCCCTCTGGTGGCGGGAGCCGGAGAAGGAAGTGCTCCCGACCTTGGAGGAACTGGGGATCGGGTTCGTGCCCTTCGCGCCGCTCGGGAGGGGCTTCCTCACCGGCGCGATAGGGGCAGGGGCGACCTTCGGGGGCGACGACATCCGCAGCACGGTGCCGAGGTTCGCGCCGGAGGCCTTGAAGGAGAATCTCCTCCTCGTCGGGAGGTTGAAGGCGATCGCCGAGGGGAAGGGCGTGACGCCGGCGCAGATCGCGCTGGCCTGGCTGCTGTCCCGAAGGCATTGGATCGTGCCCATTCCCGGCACCACCAGGATCGCGAGGCTCGAGGAGAATCTCGCGGCGGCGAAGGTGCGGCTCGACGGGGACGATCTCGAGGCCATCCGCCAGGCGTTGGAGGCGGTTCCCATCCAGGGCGACAGGTATCCTCCGGAACTGATGGCCCGTGCGGGCAGGTGAGCCACGGGGAGGAAAGGCGGCGGCGGACGTCCGGGGATGCCCGTTCCCGGGCGGGAAGATGTCCCGGTGCGTCGTCCGGGGCATCCTGTCGGGGAGGCGGGAAGCGGCGGTATCCCTGTAGGGCCGCCGCTTCCCGTCAGGCGTTTCGGGTCCCGTCCCCGTCCCGGGCGGTACGGGGTTCGGCCCCTTTGGGCCGTTTGGGCCCCTTGGATCCCGTCTTTGCGGCGTCCCGGGGTGTGGCGTCACCCTTGGATGCATCGACCTTCACGGCGTCCGTCCCGGATGCCTCGGCCTTCTTGGCGTCGGCGTCCCCGGCGCCTTCGGCGGCCATCGATGGTCTTGCCGCCACACCTGCCGCCGATTCGGGCGCATTTGCGGGGTCCGGGGAAGTGCCGTCCGCGGCGTCGGGCATCGCCTCCAATGCCGACGCCTTTGCCATCCCGGCACCAGGCGTGCCGTCGTTCGGGTCGCCGGCATCCGGCCCGACCGCATCCTTCGCGGATCCTGCGGACATCGGGCCTGCGGTTGCCCCGTCCACCTTCTCCGGCCCAATCCCGGCGTTGCCGGCCTTCGCGCCCTCCTTCCTTCGGCCCTCCTTCCTTCGGCCCTCCTTCCTGAGGCCTTCCCGGGTCACGAGGAACCGTTCCGTCGAGGGTTTCCGGTGGACGGGTTCCAGCACGAGACACCCCGTGGGACACCGTTCCACGCACGCCCCGCAGTAGACGCACCGGAACGGGTCGTGCTCCATGCGTCCGTCCCGGACGTCCACCCGTATGGCGTCGGCGGGGCATGACCTCTGGCAGGCGCCGCAGGGCCTGCACTTCGCCCCGTCGATGCGCAGCGCCCCCCGGGCGCCGGGGAAGGGCTCGCGGACTTCCCCGGGATACGGTCTCGTCGCGGGTCCCCCCGCAAAGTTGCGGAGCAGGTTCTTCAGCATGTGCATGGCTCACCTCTCCGTGCAGGAGATGCATGGGTCGATGCTCAGCACCACCACCGGCACGTCCGCGAGCCTGATGCCGGGGAGCATCCCCAGCAGCGCCGGGATGTTGGCGAAGGTGGGCGTGCGCACCCGCAGCCGTTCCAGCATCTTCGTCCCGTTCCCCCGCAGGTAGTAGAAGAGTTCCCCCCGGGGCTGCTCGGCCCTGAAGACGGACTCCCCGTCGGGGAGCCCCGTGGCCGGGACGGCCAGTTCGCTGTCCGGCAGCCGCCCCAGGGCCTCCCGGACCAGGTCGATGGAGCGCAGCGTCTCCTCGAAGCGGACCTTGCATCTTGCGTTGCAATCCCCCTCCGTCGCCGTCACGGGCTCGAAGTCCAGTTCCCCGTATGCGGCGTAGCCGTTCATCCGCTCGTCGATCTCCCAGCCGCTGGCCCGGAGGACCGGGCCGACGGCCCCGGAGCGTCTCGCCTCCTCCTTCTCGAGGACGCCCACGCCCCGGGTGCGTTCCTGCACCGTGTAGTCCTCCAGCATGACCTTCTCCATCCCCAGGAGGCCCGTCTCCAGTTCGTCCATCTGGGCGCGGATCCAGCGGATGCGCTCCTGGTTGATGTCCCGGCGCACGCCCCCCACCACGTTCACGGAGAGGATGATCCTGTTCCCCGTGGTGGCCTCGCACACGTCCAGGACGTGCTCCCGCAACCGCCAGAACTCGTGGAAGGCGCTTTCGAAGCCGAAGGCGTCCGCGAAGAGCCCCAGCCACAGCAGGTGGGAGTGGATCCTGTGCAGTTCCGACCACACCACCCGCAGGAACTGCGCCCTCGGGGGCGCGCTGATCCCCAGCATGTCCTCCACGGCGTTGCAGTAGCAGCCTGCGTGGATGCAGGAGCAGATGCCGCAGATGCGTTCCACCACGTGGACGAGTCCCTTGTAGTCCCGGACGCGGACGAGGCCTTCGAGGCCCCTGTGCACGAAGCCCAGCTGCGGCGTCGCTTCCGTCACGGTCTCGTCCTCCACGGCCAGGGCGATGTGGAGGGGCTCGGGAAGGACGGGGTGCTGGGGGCCGAAGGGGACGGAGGTGATGCGGTTCATGGCCTGTCCTCCTTTTCCGGCGCCTTGCGGGGCGGGACGATGGTCATGGTGAAGAGGGGGGAGCGGACCGTCTCCCCTTCGAGGAGGAAATGGCCGTCCCAGTCGGGGGAGAGGCCCTCGAAGCGGACGCCGAACTGGTCCCGGGTCTCGTTTTCCGCCAGGGCGGCGCAGGGGTAGATCGGCGTGATGCTGGGGACGGAGGCGTCCCGGGGGACTTCCAGGGCGAGATGGCGCATCCCGCGGTCCCTGGCGTGGGTCAGGTGGCACATCCTGTCGCTGCGGCGCAGTTCGGTCATGGTCCTGTGCTCGTCGAAATGGTACTGGAGGCGGAGGGAATCCTCCCCCAGCACCGTCTGGGAGATTGCGACGAAGCGGCATCCGGCCTCCGCCATGTCCCGGACGTGCTCCAGCAGCGTCGGGGGCGTGACGTGGGTGGCGTCGAAGAGCATAGTGGTCTCCTTGTGCGCGGTGGGCGCGTGTCGTCCTTCCGTGGGGAAGGGGTGTCCCGGGCGGCGCGTGCCTCCTCCGCCGACGGAGGGGGGCGCCTTGGCGGGTGGGCGGCCGGGGTCAGCCCGCCGCGGTTCCGGCGGATCCCGGGCCGGCTTGATCGTGCCCGTCCGGGGGACGCGCATCAGGGTCCCGCCCGGAGTCCTCCGCTACGGGAGGGGACGCATCCGGGGCGGGTGCGGGCGCCGTCCCGCGTTCCTCCGGGGCCTTGCCGTTCCCGTCGGGGGCCGCCCGGGAATCCGGAGGCCGTGCCGATGCGGGCTCTTCCCTTCCGGGATCGGGATCCCATGGCATGAGCGTGGGGCCCGGGGCGGGTCCGCGGCCGATTTTCGCGGCCATGGCGGCCATGGCCTCCAGCAGTCCGTCGATGATGGCCTCGGGTCTCGGGGGACAGCCCGGGACGCTGACGTCCACGGGGATGACCTCGTGGACGCCCCCCACGACGTTGTATGCGCCCCGGAAGACCCCGCCGGAGAGGCTGCAGGCCCCGACGGCCACCACCGCCTTCGGGGAGGGCATCTGGTCGAAGATCTGGCGCAGGACAAGGCGGTTGCGGGGGTTGACCGTGCCCGTGACCAGAAGGACGTCGGCGTGCTTCGGGTTGCCGATGTTGACCGCCCCGAATCGTTCCACGTCGTATCTGGGGGTGAGGCAGGCAAGGGTCTCGATGTCGCAGCCGTTGCAGGAGCCGCAGTCGAAGTGCAGGAACCACGGGGATTTCATCCGCCCGTGGTGGAGAAGGTTCCGGAAGATGTCCATTGTGCGTCCCCCTATGCCACGTAGAGCCACAGTAGATTGACCAGCGCGAGTCCCATGACGGCCAGAGGGGACATCCGGCGCACCATCCACTGCCAGGTGAGGCGCGCCGTGGCGTTGTCGAGGAGTATCTCGGCCAGGAAGGAGCCCAGGGCCAGCATCGCCATCCCGAGCAGGCTGGTGTGCCAGAGCAGGGCGCATACCCCCAGCAGCAGGACTGTTTCCAGCCAGTGTGCGATCTCGAGGAGCGCCAGGTACGGGCCGGCGTACTCGGTGAGGAGGCCCCGCACGAGTTCCTGGTGGGCGTGGGGGCTTGCGGCGAAGTCGAAGGGGGACTTGCGCAGCCTGATGGTCAGGGCGTAGCCAAGGGCCAGGAAGCACAGGGGCATTCTCGGCAGGAGGGGGGCCTGTTCCCGGAACACGTCCGCCACGGAGAAGGATCCCGTGCACATGGCGATCCCCGTGAAGACCAGGATGAGGATGGGCTCGTGGACCAGCATGAGGAGCAGTTCCCTGTGGGCGCCGAGGTGGCTGTAGGGGGAGGGGACGCAGAGGGCCCCCGCCGTCTGGAAGACGGCCCCTGCGGCGAGGACGAAGAGGATCAGGAGCAGGTCGCCCCCCCGGAGGAGGATGGCGAGGGCCACGGCCGTGGACGCGAGAGTGAGGATGGCGCATGGGACGATCCATGCGTTGGTGACGCTGGGGGTCTTGCCCAGGAGCTTCGCGACGTCGAGGAAGGGTTGCAGGATCGGGGGCCCCTGCCGGGACTGGAGCCGGGCGGTGAGGCGACGGTCGATGCCCCCGAGGAGTCCTCCGGTGAAGGCGGCGAGGACGAGACAGGCCAGGGTGCCGATGATGGGGAGCGTCATAGCAGTCCTCCCACGAGCACGACCAGGAAGGCCGTGGAGATGGTGTCCATGGCCCGGGTGAGCCACGCCTCGTCGAAGTGCCGGCGCAGGTAGCAGTTGGCGAGCCGGGTCGGGACGAAGGCGTCCATGGGCCCGCGGAATCCGGCCTCCTTTCCGCTTTCGACGGCGGCGCCGCATGCGTATGGCGGACAGTGGGCGCGGTCCGGCACGTTCCGGGCGGCCTTGCGGGCCATCCATGCCGCGGCGGCGAGGATCGCCGAGAGTCCGTATATCCAGGCGAGGCCCGTCCCGGGGATGGCGGGCAGGGCGGCGACCTGGCCGTATCTCGCGTAGGCCTCCGTCACGGCGGGAACGATGAATCGTTCCAGAACCACAGGGGCGAGGAGGGAGAAGACGAGGGCGAGGCCGCACAGGGCCTTCAGGGCGAAAAGCACGGTGGGCCGCTGGGGCCCTGGGGACGGTCGTTCCCGGAGTTCCGGGGAGCGGATGAAGGCCCCGGCCCAGCGGGTCCAGAAGAGCACCGTCAGGGCGGAGCCCAGGGCCACGAAACCGAGGATGGGGGGCATGGCCTGGGTGGCCCGTGCGATGGCCTCGATGGCCAGCCACTTGCCGGTGAGCATGCCGAAGGGCGGCAGCAGCATGGTCAGGATGCCGATGGCGGCGATGGTGGCGGTGCGCGGCATGACGGCCCGCAGTCCCCGCATGTCCTCGATGTCCCGGGATCCGATGCGCTGCTCGATGCTGCCGACGCAGGCGAAGAGCAGCCCTTTGGACACGGAGTGGTACACGATGATCACGGTGGCGGCGGTGGCCGAGGCCGTGGTGTTGATGCCGACGCACGCGATGATCAGGCCGAGGTTCGCGATGGTGGAATAGGCCAGCAGCCGCTTCGCGTCCTGCTGTCCCACCGCCAGCAGGCAGGCCCCGACGAAGGTGAAGGCGCCGAAGAGGGCCACGATGGTGGACATGGTGGTGCCGGCGAAGGCGGGGGCCATGCGCAGCAGCAGGTAGGTACCGGCCTTGACCATGGTGGCGGAGTGGAGCAGGGCCGAGACGGGGGTGGGGGCGACCATGGCCCCGCACAGCCAGCTTTCGAAGGGGACCTGGGCGGACTTGGTGAAGGCGGCGAGACACAGGAAGGCGAAGGGGAGGAGGGTCGCCGTGGTCCGGACGTCCATGGCGCAGACCCGCCTCAGCACCTCCTCCGCGGAGAGGGTCCCGAGGCTTTGCCGGAGGAAGAGCATGGCGGACACGAAGGCGAGGCCCCCGAGGACGTTCATCCACAGGGCGCACAGGGCGTTGCTCCGGGCCTCGGGGGTGTCGTCGTGGGCGATGAGCAGGTAGGAGCACAGGGTCGTCGCCTCCCAGAAGAGGAAGACCCATCGCAGGTCGTCGAAGAGGACCAGTCCGTTCATGGCCCCGAGGAAGCACAGGACCGTCGCGAAGAACCTCGGCTTGCGGGAGACGGGAGGCCTGTGCCGGCTCTCGTGGACGTCCATGTAGCCCATGGCGTAGATCGTGATCAGTCCTCCGACGACGCACACGATGATCGTCATGAGGAGGGAGAGGCCGTCGGCGGCGATGGCCGCCGGGGGAGCGATCTCCGGCCCGGTCCTGTGGAGATGGGCGATGCCGGCGAGCTGCAGGGCCGTGAGTCCCATGACGAGCCGGCTTCCGGCGCGCCAGCCGATGAGGAGGATGCAGAGGGGGAGGGCGGTCTCGAGGAGCGTGAGGACGGCGTCCGCGGGGATGCCGGCGAGGTGCCGCACTTCCAGTCTGAAGGGACCCGCGACGCCGAGTCCGATGGCCGCCGCGGCCATGGCCGCGACAGTGATCGGAACGAGGATGCGGCGCAGGTCATTGCGGCGCAGGATGCGGACGACTGCTCCGGCAAGAAACGGCAGGACGATGCAGCAGAAGACGAACAGGTGTACCATGTGGACTCTCCGCGATGACGTTGGCGAACGAGAAGACCGATCCGATGTCGACGTGTACGTGTGATCAGTGGCTATACAATTAAAGATTGTTGCACTGAATGTTCACCGACATGTCAAGTCCATCGAATGAGACGACTCTTGCAACCATCGCGATATTAGAAAGAGATTTTTGCATGGTCAAGAGAATATTCGTAAAATTAGTCTGTGTTAGGAAGGACCTTGAACGGACATATATGAGAGATGGAGAAAATTGGCCTAGATCATGGGCTTGTCGAGAATGGGGACAGCATGGATGTCGTGGGCGGTGAAGATGTGCGGGGTGGACTCGGGGATTCCCGTGGAGGCCTGGGATGGCGAGGGGACGCAAGCATCGGACAGGGAGGGCCTTCCGGGCGGCCGTTTCCGGTCCCTGCGGGGCGCGGAAGATTTTGTTCGGAATGGGGTGGCGCGGACGGAAGGCTTGTGCTAGTATGCATTTTCCCGTCGGGAAGTTCCCGTCGGAGAGGCCTCCCGGGCTCGCGCCGGGACGCCCCGGGAGGCCGCGGATCCGGCGACCTGCCCGGATGCTTGCACTGGATGTCGATGAGTGGTACCGTCGGCGTCCTTCCAAGGAGGAACGCTCAGCCATGCCGTCATTGCAGCGCATAGAATGGCAGACTCTGCCGTGGGACATGACCACGACGTGGGATGACGTGACGGGCAGGACCAGGGAGTCCCACCTGGATCGCTCCGTCGCCGTCTTCCGCTTCAAGAGCGCCCTCGCAGTGCGCTACCCCAAGGCCATCTCGACCATCCTTTTCCTCGTCGCCGGGGAGTTCGGGGAATGCATGGAGACCTTCAGGCAGGCATGGCGCGCGTCCCTCCCCTTCCTGAGGGAGGACATCGCCTTCGAGGTGAACATCGCGACCCCCAGGCGCCCCAAGTGCAGCGACGTGCACTTCGACACCCTCGCCGCGGCCCTGCTGGCCTTCGAGGAGCGTTTCGGCTCCCTGCCCGTCCTGAACGGCGAGAGGCAGGAGCGTCGCTACAAGACCTTCGAGTACGGCGGACTCGAGTTGCCCTTGGCGGCCGACCGCCCCGACAGGTTCCCCTGGACCCTGGGCAAGGGCGACCTCGTCCTCGCCCCCTGACCCTCCATCCCGTCCGTCCGCCGACGCCCCTCGTCCCCGCCGAGGGGGCGCCCTCCGGAAGGACGTGCCTTGCGCCAACGAGGTCGAAGATTCGTCCACACCTTTAAAACTGTTCCAGGCCGGGGACGGCCGTTGCCGCACCGATGATGCCCAGTGCATCGCGCCGGGGACGGCGGCAAGGCCGGCCCATCGTTCATGCAATCGCCCTGTTGCCCGGGATTCCTTTTGTTGACGGACCGCAACCTTGGCAGTATGCTGGGAGGCACGTTACCCGCGTGCGGGGAGTTGGCGCGATGCCGCCACCGGGGCACTCCTTCGAGGACATCCAGAGCCATGAAGATTAAATTGGCCGGGATGCGGGATTTCAGGCAAGGCGCGCCATGTGTACCAACTGCGTGGAAGGGAATGTCCTACTGGCGACCAATCACGAAAAGTGAAGCTAACAGGATTATTTGTGTTTTAAAGAAATCATTACATGTTACGATGAGAATCGCTAAAGTTATCAATGCGTAAATTAGTATCACTCATAAACTTTACCATTCAAAATGGTAGCAAAATTTTATGCTAATACTACATGCAATCTTAAACATGGTCTTAAGTTTTTGTTCTCTTGTCGCAATGTTCATCAAGAACTTTTTAAGACCATATCCGAACGGATACGACTCGGAGAATGGTTTCGAAGGATTGGCAGTTCGCTTATAAACATGAAGTACTTCCCTAAAACGTCTGCTGGATACAGATGGTATGCGGAATGGCTCAGAATGATGAGCGGCGCACTTATGATCCTCTCATTGGCTGGTAAAGATGGTACAATTTCGAGTGCAATTGCTGCTTTCGCGCTTATGTTTTTCTCTGACTTAGTTTTTCGTATTTCAGAGTCAAAAAAGGACTTGGAATCTTCCTCTAAGAAAAAAAATACAAAGTGTATGTGACGACACCAAAGACAATGGCGGAGATAACACATCAGAGCTTACTTCGCGGTAATAAAGTTCAACAATAATTATTTTTTAATAATGCATAATTTTTAGTATCGTTTCCTTTCACTTTTAAAATATGGAGGTGTGAAATGCAATTCTCCCTTGACCCTTACAACGTCTGGACGATCGTGGGCATAATAGCAGTTTTTGTCGCGCTGATAGTTATCAATGCCAAAAGGCGGGGAGACATATAGCGCTAGGGATCCGTGCAATTGTCTCCTGCCCAAAGACTTTGGTCCGAGATGGCAAATGCGTCTCCACATTTTTCCCTTGTTCGCTTGCCTTGCGGCCTTCCGGCCAAGTCCTGCATCACAAGCCTTGGGGCCCAAGGCGCCTGGGTCCGCCAGACCCGCCGTGCAGACGGCCTGCCGGCGCGATGGCGAGGAGCGGTTTCGGACGCCCCGACCGGCATGCGCCGGCGTCCGAAGCGGCAAGCCGCGCCGTCTCGTCATCCCGTAACGACTCTTGCGATGTCTAGCCTTTCTCGTCATGCAGCGCCAAGGGATGGCCGATGCAACGACAGCACCGAAGGCGGATGGCTTTGGCATGTCGCCCTGTGCCGCCCATCGCGCCCCGGCGGGTGTTGGCCAAAGCGGCTTGCGCCTTGGTGCTGACGATGCAGAACTGATGCCCATGGGGGCGAAGCCTTCCGGATGATCGCCTCGAAAATGTGTTAACGAGGATGCTTGACGACTTCTTTCTTCCGGCATAGGGTCGCCAGTCCGCGTTGCAGGAAGCCGTGCAGGCGTGCGAGGATCGCGGAACGGCCCATTGCGGGAGCGATTTCCAGGCGGACTTCCGGTGGATCGGAGTGGATGCGATCGACGACATGTCTGGTCCGATGCGCCCACGGCGTCGCCTGGAACGGGCGCAGGGAGCCTTGAGGAAACGCCGCTGGACCCAACGCGATGGCCCGGGGCAAGTGCCGAAGGATTGGTGCCGGCATCGCTGACGGTTGCCGGCGGTATCGGCCGGAGGCCGGGGTCCTTTTCCCGAAGAGGACGATTGACAGGCTTCGGCCGTAGGGTTACAGGCAGCGCACGGAACTCCAACCACCCGGAGGACGCGAACCGACCAGGCCACCAGGCGAACCGTTCCCACGAACGCCGACATGATCCCAAAAGGACGCCCGGTCCTTCGCGAACAGCCATGCACAAGCGCAACCAATCCCCCGGCAAGGCGCCGACCCCGTGTCCCGCCGCGCTCCTCGTCCTGCTGCTCCTCTGCAGCCTGCCCCTGCCCGCCCTGGGCCGGGACGCGACCGCCATCGAGATGTCCATCGCCGACAACACGGCATCCGCCCCCGAATCCGCCACTGCTCCCGAATCCGTCTCGGAACCCGCCCCGGCCTCCAGACCCGCATCCGCCAAGACCGCCGATGCCCCGCCCGCGGGACGCCGCCGACCGAATCCCCCCCTCCAGGGGGACGTGACATCCATCCTCGGCAACCCGGCCGAGACCCTCGCCGAGGACCAGCAAAACCGTTGGCTGGAACTGGACGGAAAGATCCTGCGCGTCCTGCGGGAGCGACGCTGGAACGGCGACGTCCGGGACGGGGACATCTGGCGCGTGGACGTGGCCATCGGCTACACCGGCGCCGACTACCTCCGGGAGACCTCCCTCCCCGCCTTCGGGATCGTCCGCAAGGCCCTGGACAGCGGACTCGTCGGCAAGGGGGATTCCGTGGAGATGCACGTCTACGTCCCCGAAGTCCACACCATCGCCTCCTCCTCGGACACGGACCCCGAATCCGGCCCCCGGCCCGAGGAGGTCCGGTGGCTCGGGCCGGCCGTGATGCTCCTCTGGGACCTGCGGCGACTCAGGGAGACCAGGTTCGCCGACAAGAAGGCCGACATGGACATCGTCTTCCTGGACGAGGTGCAGCAGTCCAAGGTGCTGCCCATGCTGGGGGACGACTTCCGCCGGGACTTCGCCACGTCCCCCCACCTGCGGGACTTCCACGGCTTCATCGTCAAGACCCGCATCGCCCCCTCCAGGGCGCGGCGCGGGACGCAGCAGGCCGCCCCCAAGGGAGACTGAGCGGCTCCCGCCCCGGCGTCCGCCGCCATCCCCGGCGCGCCATCCCCCTTGCCATCCGCGGTGTTCCGCGGTACAAACATCCCCATGACAACACCAGGCAAGAGCCTCCTCGAACTCGTCTTCTCCGGCGCCTACATGCGGCGCTGGAACGACAAGCTCCGTCCCATGGACTTCCAGGAGATCGACAAGCAGGGCCACAAGATGCTGCTTGCCTTCGTCTTCTGGCACAACGCGACGTTCGCGTCCTCCCTTGAAGAGCGTCTGGCCCTGGCCGTCGAGATCATCGAAGGGGGGCTGTTCGACTATTTCTTCCGCCTCGTCGTCACGGACATCAAGCCCCCCGTCCTCTACAGGATCATGGAGAACAGGGAGCACTACCGGCAGTTGACCGAGTACGTCCTCGGACGCCTGCGTCCCATGCTCTCCCCCACGGAGTCCTTCTGGGACAGGATGCAGGCCTGGCATGCGGACGGACTGCGGGAGACCCGCGCCCGCAGGATCCTGAAGGCGGCCCACATGTACGCGTCCCAGTGGGAATTCCGTCTGTTGAAGCCCCTGAACGCCTTCGACGACGAGATCGAGGACATCGACGCCTCCTTCCGGCACTGCCTCGAGGACCTCTCCGACGTCGCGTACATGGATCCGGCCCTCACCCGCTTCGCCAGCCTCTGCGGCCAGCTGCGCTTCCAGATACGCTGGACGCAGGTGTCGAGGATCCCCGCGACCTCGGTGCTGGGGCACATGTTCATCGTGGCGGCCTACGGCTACTTGTACAGCCTCGCCATCGGCGCCTGCGCCGCCCGGCGCGTCAACGACTTCTTCGGCGGCCTCATGCACGACCTGCCGGAGCTGCTCACCCGGGACATCATCTCCCCGGTGAAGCAGTCCTTCATCGGTCTGCCGGAGCTCATCAAGGAGTACGAGCATTCGGAAATGGACGCGAGGATCCTCCGCCCCCTGACGGAGGCCGGGCACGCGTCCCTCGTCGAGCGGATCGCCTATCTGCTTGGGCTCTCCCTGGGATCGGAGTTCCAGGAGTGCGTCCGGGAGGACGGGGTGCCCCGGGCGGTGGAGGACTACGACGTCTTCCACCGGGAGTGCAACGTGGACGGCCTGGACCCCAAGGACGGGGGGATGCTCAAGGCGTGCGACGTGCTTGCCGCCTTCATCGAGGCCAACAGTTCCATACGGGGCGGCGTCTCCTCCCCCCATCTCGTGGAGGCGTGGGTGCGGCTGAAGGGGCGGCTGATGGAACATCCCCTCAAGTGCCTCGAACTGGAGCGGTTGCTGGCGGACTTCGGGTGAGGGGCCTCCTTGGGCGCGGGGCCGGGAGATGGTCCCCGGGGGCGCACGACTCCCTTGGGAGCCCGGAAAGTCCCGGAATCCTGTGCCGGACCGGCTGGACATCAAGAAGACGTCGCCGAAGTAAGTCGGGGCTTGACACCTTTGCGTCCGGGAGTAGAATGTCCCCCGTCGTTGCCGTCGGACCCTGGCCCGTTTCGGTGAAATCCGCGCCTCGCGGACGCCCCGGCCAGGTGTTGTCGGCGCATCTTGCGCGTGCCCGTAGCTCAGTCGGATAGAGCGATAGCCTCCTAAGCTGTAGGCCGCAGGTTCGATTCCTGCCGGGCACGCCAGAGAAAGCCGGAACCGCCGGGGAGGGCGAGAGGAGCAGGCGCCCCCCCCAGTGCGCCATCCCTCCCTAATGCGCCATCCCTCCCCAATGCGCCTCTCCCTGCCATCGCCCATCGGGACGCGTCCCCCGACCATCCCCGAAGCGGCAACCCGGCCTTCGTCCGCGTCCTTCCCGGAAGCCGCATCTCCCCCAGACTTGCGCAGGATGGCGAAGCGGGAGCATAGGTGCGCCCTCCGGCCAAAAAAGGAACGCTTCTTGCTTCCTCTCTTGAAGGATATGTGAGCGCCTCCCCCACGGGAGGCGACGGACGGTCCCGGCATCGGCGCCGGAACCGTCCGTCCTGCGTTTTCCGGATCCGTCCGCCACGGACGTCCATTTCCCTCGGAGTCCCGACATGCGCCTAGAAACAGCTGCGCCCCGGCATGGATTTCGCTTCCCCCTCTCGGCCAGGATACAGGTCCCGGTCTGCCTCCTGGTCGTCCTGCTCGTCGCCGCCTGCGGCCTCCTCTCCTTCCGGGAGGCGGCCGAGTCCATGCGACACCGGATCGAGGAGTCCTCCCTCGCCGCCGCCGAGTCCGTGTCGAGAGCGATGGACGTCCACATCGCCGTGCGGCGCAGCGACGTGGCCCGGATCGCGGCGGACGACCACCTGGAGTCCTTCGCGGAGGCCTGGATGCTGACGCCTCCCGGAGACGAGGAGAGCGAGGCGAGGGCCAGGGAAAGCATGGCGAGAGCCGCGAAGGGACTGGGCGCGCTTCTCGAGGGACAGATCAAGAAGTACTTCGGCATTGACACCATCACCGTGATCGGCATGAACGGCATCGCCATCGCCTCCTCCAACCCCGCCGCCGTGGGCGTGAAGTTCGGCGACCGCGACTACGTCAAGGCCGCCATGAAAGGCGAGGTGGTCACATCCAGGCCCATCCGCTCCCGGGTCAACGGCAAGGCGGTCCTCGTGGTCGCCGCCCCCGTCGAGGTCATGGGAAGGATCGTCGGCGTCGTCTACACCGCAGGTTCCCTGGACGCCTTCCACGTGAGGGAGATGAAGCCCTTCGGCAGGACAGGGGTCCAGTTCGCCACGGATATGGACGGCCTGCTGGTCATGCACGACGACCCGAACTATCTCTTCAAGGAACTTCCAAGCACCCCGATCTTCAAGGCCATGGTGGCCGCGCCCCCTTCGGGCGTCGCGGAATACCGAAGCGCTGCCGGGACGGAGGTCTTCGGGGCGTACCATGTGGACCCGGTCTCGGGGATGATGTTCGTCCTCCAGTCGGATGTGTCGGAGATATTCGCCTCCCTTGCGGACATCCGGCGGACGATCCTCGCCGGGTGCGGCGTCGCCGCCCTTGTCGGCCTTCTGGCCGTGCAGGTTCTCCTGCGGCCCGTGCTTACCGCGCTGCGCAGGGCAATCGGCTATGCCGGGGACATCGCCGCCGGGAATCTGGACGGGGACCTGCACATCGACCGCCGGGACGAGATAGGGGATCTCGCGGTGGCAATGAAGTCCATTCCGGACACGGTCAAGGGGATCGTGTCGGCCGCGGACAGGGCGTCGGACGCCATCGGGCGCGGCGAGTTCGGGTACAGGCTCGACGCGGGCGCCTTCCCGGGATCCTTCTCCCGCCTCGCGGAACGCGTGAACGTCATCGCGGACGCCTACTGCGGCGTCATCGACGACTTTCCGCCGCTCATGTCCTGCGATGCCGGCCATCGCGTCGTCTACGCCAACAGGGCGGCCCTCGGGATCATGGGCGGAGGTTCCTCCAAGGGAGGGTCCGCCTGCGCCGACCGCATCCGCATGCCCCTCTGCGGGACGTCCGGATGCCCCGGCGACATCTGCATGCGGGAGAAGCGTCCGGCCTCCGGCGAGACGGTCATCGAAGGCGCCGGGGCGGAAGGGCGGCCCATGGACGTCGCCGTCACGGCGGTGCCCTGCATCGACGGGGACGGGGCCGTCCGCGGCTTCTTCGAGTTCCTGCAGGATCTTGGCGGCATCAGGGATCAGCAGCGCACCATCGAGGCTTTGGTCGAGAAATCCTTCGGCATCTCCAAGACCCTCGCCGAGTCCGCCAGCGAACTGGACGTCAAGGTCGTCGACGTGGCGAAGGCCGCGGAAGAGCAGCGCACGCGCATCGAGTCGGCGGCGTCCGCCATGGCCCAGATCAATGCGTCCATCTCCGAGGTGGCGTCCCGGGCCGCCGGGGCGTCGGAGCGTTGCGGACGGTCCAAGGACAAGGCGGAGGAGGGGGCCGGCATCGTCCGCCAGGCCATCAGCGCCATCGAGAGCGTCAATGGCGTGACGGCCTCCCTCATGGCGGACATGGAGAAACTGGGGTCGCAGACCGAGGGCATCGGCGGCGTCCTTTCGGTGATCACGGACATCGCGGATCAGACGAACCTTCTCGCCCTCAACGCGGCCATCGAGGCGGCGCGGGCGGGGGAGGCGGGCCGGGGTTTCGCCGTCGTCGCGGACGAGGTGCGCAAGCTCGCCGACAGGACGGCATCGGCCACCCACGAGGTTGAGGTCGCCATGAGCGTCATCCAGCGATCCGCCAGGGACAACAGCGAGGCGATGGTCGAGGCGGCGAGGCGCGTGGGGGAGGCGGTGGCCCTTGCCGACCGGAGCGGGGACGCCTTGCGGGAGATCGTCGAGATATCCTCGGAGTCGGCCCACGACGTCTCCTCCATCGCCGCATCCGCCGAGGAGCAGGGGGCCTCGGCGGACGAGATGGCCAAGTCCCTCGAGGAGATACGCATGCTCGTCGCCGGGACGGCGGAAGGCATGTCCGCGGCGGCGAAGGGCGTCGAGACGCTGAAGGGCACCGCCGAGCGACTCCGGGGCGTCGTCGAGAACGCGATAGGGGTGGATGCCGGCAAGGCTTGAGCCGCGGGCGATGCGGCGCCGAGGTTCGTCGGCATTCGACGGGCTCCGCGGCAAGGCACTGCCGAGAGCAAGCCCCCTGCCACGAGCAAGGCCCAGGCCATGAGCAAGGCCCCCATGGGACGATGCGTCGCCCATGGGGGCCTTGTCTATGTCGGGCGCGGCCGGGGCTTCCCGGCTCGGCCCGGAACCTGCCTCGGCGCATCGGGGCCGAGGGTTGGCGGATCACTTGGCCTTGCCGGTCGAGGCCTTCCTGATGATGTCGCTGCACGTGCTCCTGGGCACCCCGGTCTCCTTGGAGATCTGGGTGTTGCCCATCCCCTGCCTGGACAGGGCGATGATCCGCTCCACCGTTTCCGGGGGCGTCAGCCGGCCGTGGCCCTTCCCGGAGGCGTGGGGCGCCGGCGTCTTGTCGCCGGACGCGGCCTTGTCCTTCGCCGGCGCGGCGGGCCTGGGCTTGGCCGCCGACTTGGAGGCGGGCTTGGACGTCGCCTTGGCGGCCGGGGCGGATTTGGTCGCCGGTTTGGATGCGGCGGGTTTGGGCGCCTGCTTGGAGCCGGGGGCGGACTTGGACGCCGGCTTGGAGGCCGATGCGGGCTTGGCCGCCGCCCGTCCCTGAGGGGCGACGAAGGAAGCCGGTGCGCCGGCGCGCGTCAACGCCAGTCCCAGCTGCTCCCGCAGCACGCGGTTCTCGCCCCGCAGGCCGGCAAGCTCCTCCCGGGCCGTCGAGAGCTCCTTCTCGAGATTGTCCGCCCGGGTCTCGGCCGCGACCAGCCTGACGGCGACCTGGTCGGAGCCTTCCGTTCCGTCCCATTCGCGCCGCCCCACTTCCTCGGTGACGATGGCGCGCGCCTTGGCGATGTCGGCCTGTATGGATGCAAGGTTGTTGGCCGCTCCCGCCACCTCGCGGGTGCACCTGAAAAGGAGGGACATCAGCGGCGACGTCGACGTCGCCGGTACCGCGACTTCGACGGTGGTCGCGGGGCTGGCCGGCATCGCCAAGGACGGATCGCCCTCGCTGCGGACCCTTCGAATCACCGCGCCTATCCTGCCGAGATCTCCGCCTCCCAGCAACGCCCTGACGGATCGCAGCGTCGTCTTCTCTCCTAGGGATCGGACGGCGGCTTCGATGTCCGCATCCGTGAACTTTCTTGCCGGCATGGCATCTCTCCGGTTGTGGTTGAACCAATGATTGCATCAACATACCGCATGATCGGAACGTTGGCAAGACGTTTTTTGGAAGTCGCGAAAGCCGCCCGCAGCGGGGTCCGCGGCCCGATGCGGCGCAGCGGATGCGGGGGCGTGACGGCGACCAGGCGGCCGTCTGGTCGATGATATGGCGACCGAGGCGGTGGGGACGGCTGGAGGGAGATCCGTGGCGGAGCCCGTCGTTGCGCAAGTCGCATCGGCCCTTCGTCGAAGCGGATCCGGCATGGACGGCCGCGAAAGGGGCCGTCTTGCGCGCTCCGGTCCGGCATCGATCGGTCCGGCGGCACGGCACGATGGCATGGCAGGGACTCCATCCGTCCATGCGGAGCGCAGTCCGTGTGCATTCGTGTGTCCAGTTTCTCTCCGAAACGGGAACATCGCCGAGACAGGGAGGGACGGCAGCCCCGAAAAATTCCCCTTCCCAGGCTGATTCCCGGCGCTGCGTCCTCCCGGGCGAAGGAACCGATGCAGTTCCACTGACACGCCGGAAAGCCTGGCAAGCCGCAATGCCTTGCGACGAAGGCGCAGACCGGGACTTCGGCGACACGCCTGGGGGCAGCCGATGCAACAGATGCGGAATGCGCCGGAGAAACGGCCTCCCGTCCCGTGCATGCCTCTTCGGATCGCGAAGGCGTCCATCCCGGACGACCTCCCGTCCACATTGCCGGAAGACGGAGTCCACCTTTTTCGACCCTGGCGCGGAAAAGTCCGCCTTCCCCTCCCTGCGGCCTCCATGGCCGCTTCCATGGCGGCCCCCATCCCCCTCCCTCCCCCTTAGGGAAGGAAATCTCAAAAAAAATCGTCTGAAACCGCTTTTTTTTGACTGGCGACCCATTGACAATATGTTCCAGCTAAGATACCAGACTGCCGACTCGACGATGTGACGCGCGAACGCATCCGATGCCCCTGCCATGTCGGCGGGGCCTTCGTCCATGCGTCGCGGTCGCGTCCGATCCCGGCCGACGCGCCCCATGGCGTGGTGCCGCTTTCTTTGGCCGACGCGGCGCGCCGCGTTCCTTCCATTGTCTCCGACACGGCCTCCGTCCGAACGGCGAAGGCCAAAGGCCGCGGATGATGAAAATGAAGACGATGCTGCTCCCGCCCCTCCGGGGGATGGAGGACATCCCTCGCTCCCAGAAATCCCGGAGGTAACATGCCACCAAAGCGCAACGAGACCAGCGAACCCGCCAAGGACTCCGCCTCATCGGTCGAAACCCCAGTCAGCGCCGCCTCGGCGGCGACCTCGGTGGAAGTGGGCTCGGCCCCGCAACCGGCATCGGGGCCGGGATCCTCCGCCGCTCCCGGCGGACTTGACGATCCCGCCGCCTTCGCCTCCCAGGGCGCCACCGGACAGACCGCGCCCGCCTCCCCGGATCCGGCCCAGGCCGCAGGAGTGGGCGTCCGCCAGGATCCCTTCTTCATCCCGCCGCCCGACATCCCGACCCAGGAAGGGCCCAAGGGCGTGCGCTACGACTTCAACGACGGAGCCAGGATCTGGCTGCCCCCGGGAAAGTGGCACGCCGAGATCCACGACGCCGAGTCCGGCAACGTCATCTTCGCCTGCGACGCCAACGAGGGGTGGGTGGTCTCCACGAAGAAGTACTACATCCCCTTCGTCATCAAGGTCTGGGAGCAGGGCAACCCCAGCCCCCTGGTCGACCACGCCCTGAACATGCAGGGGAAGCACGTGCTGATCAAGTTCCCGGTCGGCACCCTGGGCGACCTGGTGGGCTGGTTCCCCTATGCGGACAAGTTCCAGAGGAAGCACGACTGCCAGCTGGAATGCGCCCTCGCGGACAATCTCATCGAGATCTTCAAGGACCAGTACCCGAACATGACCCTGAACACCCCCCAGACGGTCGTCACGAAGTACCCCTACGCGTCCTACCGCGTGGGCCTCTTCTTCCGGGGCAACAGGGACGCCCAGCCCATCGACTTCCGGCAGGTGGGACTGCACCGCACCGCAGGCTACATCCTCGGCGTGGACCCCACGGAGGAGCCCCCCAAGGTCAACCTGGACATCCCCAGGCGCATCGAGGAGCCCTACGTCTGCATCGCCACCAAGAGCTCCTGCCAGGCCAAGTTCTGGAACAACGGCCACGGCTGGACCATCGTGGTGAAGCACCTCAGGGAGATGGGCTACAGGGTGCTGGCCATCGACAAGGACGCCATCACGGGGATGGGCCACATCTGGAACCACGTCCCCCACGACGCCGAGGACTTCACCGGGAACCTGCCCCTGGGCGAACGCATCGCGCTGATCCGTCACGCGGACTTCTTCATCGGCCTCTCCAGCGGCCTGTCCTGGCTGGCCTGGTGCTGCAAGGTGCCGATCGTGCTCATCAGCGGATTCACCCTGCCCATCTGCGAGTTCGTGACCCCCTACCGGGTGTACAGCTCCCACGGCTGCACCGGGTGCTGGGACGCCACGGACTGCAACTTCGACCACCACGACTTCCTCTGGTGCCCGCGCCACAAGGGCACCGACAGGCAGTTCGAGTGTTCCCGCCTCATCACCGGGCAGCAGGTCATCGGGCACATCACCCGTCTGATGAAGGACTACAATCTGAAGCCGCCGAAGGATCGCTGAGGCGGAGGGTCCCGGAAGGGGACGGAGTCCGATGGGGCGGCATCGCCTCCCTTCGGATCCGAGTGATCAGGAAAATGCGAGGCGGCCCCGTGGGGGCCGCCTCGTTTCGTGTCAGGGGTGGGCGCGTTCAGCCCTGATCGATGGTGATGGAGCGTGTGGCGGCCTTCTCCGGCTGCTTCCTCGGGATGGTGACGGTGAGGACGCCGTCCTTCTGGGACGCCTTGATCGCGTCCACCACGGCGTCCTCGGGGAGGGAGAGGGCGCGCTCGAAGGAACCGTACATGCGCTCGCTGATGTGGTAGTCCTTCTTCTCCTCCTCGGACTCCACCTTCTTCTCCCCGCGCAGGTGCAGGGTGTTCTCCTTCACCTCCAGGGAGACGTCGCTCATGGAGACGCCGGGGAGTTCCGCCGTGATGGTGTACTTCTGGTCGTCGCTGTGGACGTCGAGCCTGGGAGTCACGGTGCCTGCTGCGGAGGGCTTGAGGTTCCTGCGGCCCAGCAGGTCGAAGTCGAGCCAGGGGCTGATGAAGCCGTCGAAGAGGCTGTCGATGTCGTTGTGGAGCCGGGCGACGGTCGCGTATCCGCGTTCCCTTCCTTGCTCGCCGGCGGCGTTCTGGTCGGGATGCGCCTTGACCCACTTGCGGGGCGTGTAGAAAGTCGGCATGGCATATCCTCCTTGGTTTTTTTGTCGGTACAAAGAGGATAAGGTCGGTTCGGGCATCGTCAACCCCGGCCCGGGAAATTTTTTTCTCGCCCGCGCCCCGGGCCGTCCGGGGACCGTGTGTGGGAGGGGCGTCCGCACCCCTCGCCTAGTCATCCCTCTCGGCGGCCCTGGATCATGTGGTCGGCAAGGCCGCCCTGCTTCACACCTCCGGCATGGCGAGGATCCCGGGACATCCCCTGCCTCCGCAACGGTCCTACTTCCCTTCCCCGTCCGCCGCGGCAGCGAGTTCGTTCAACTTGCCCAGATGGGTCAGTTTCCGCTTTTGGACGTGGTACACGTCAGTTTCTATGCATATGTGCGTGATGAGTCGGTCCTTCTCATCGACGACCAATCCTACGGCAACTGGATTTGGGAATCGGCCCGTGTAGTTTCCTTCGTCCATTTGTTTCATGGCAAAGAGAAGTTCATTCAACGATTTTTTCTCTCCGATAGCTGTTTTGAGTTCGATAACGAATGTCTTCTCACCGTAATCGAATACGATGTCTGGTCTTCCTTTGTTTGAATGTATCTCTGCTATGAAGAATAATTCTGATCCATAGAGAAACCCGAGAATAGGTTCTCTGTAGTGAGCCTGGCCAAGTTTGACAACTTTGCCATCGGCTTTGCCACAAGTTTTGCCATCGACTTTGCCATCAGATTTGCTATCGACTTTGCCAACGGCTTCACTATCAACTGCATCATCATATGGTATTCTTTCAAGAACTTCATTAAATTCTAAGAAGGCTTCTGCATATGCAGATTTATAAAGGAGATTGGCAAATTTTCTTTGTAATTCAGTAACGGCATTCCGAACTTTGAAGAAATTATTGGTAATGAGAGAGAGCATTGCGGCACGAACTTCATAGTTTGGATATGTTAAATAGTAGGCAGGTTTTCCGTTTTCTTCTGTGACACGAACTGTGAGATATCCTGCCTGGTAGAGAAAATATTCAGGGCTAAGGTTTCTCGTTATTTCACCAGGCTCTGTTATCTCTTCAGGTGAGATCGTAATATTCTCAAATTGACTGAGTGTGACTTTTCTCTCTGAGATGTATTTTGTGATAAATTCCTGGCTGCCAGTACGGATCCAGTAAGGTGCGAATTTATTTTTTTCAAAAAAGGAAACTATGGACACGGGGTTGTATACGTTCTCTGTCCCTCCGAAAAAATAGCCATCGTAGTAATCACGAAGTCTACCCATTAAAGTTTTTGGCGTAAGTGATAGCTTTTCAGCGACAATTTCAATGTAAGCAGAAAAATTGTCAAGGATTTCCTTCTCGGTATATCCAAACATTGTTGCATATTCGTCTTCGAATGAGATATCTGTAACATTATTTAACCCAGAGAATATGCCAAGTTTTGCAAATTTACTGATCCCAGTAATGAATACGAGACGAAGAAATCTCTGTTTGTCGTAAGGTTTTATCATCGTGTAGAAATCTCTTAGCTCTTCCCGCACGTCTTCATAGATTTCTGCTTTATTAAATGCTCTCAAGAGAGGGGCATCATATTCGTCAATAAGGATTACAAGTCTTCCACTTTTTTTGTGTATGTCTTCCATGAGGTTGCCGAAGGCCACCGTTGGATCCGTTCCCCGTAGCGACACGCCGTTTGCTGAGGCGTTCAGTCCGAGTTGTGCCATCAGTCCTTCCTGCAGGACGCCGATGCCCATGCGCGTCCGTGGGGCGCTCATGTCGAGGGAGATGACCGGATGCTCGGAGTATGCATCACTTTCCATGTACTCCTCGATGGCAAGCCCCTGGAAGAGTTCCTTCTCTCCCCGAAAGAAGGACTCGAGGGTGGTGACCATCAGTGACTTGCCGAATCGGCGCGGACGGGCGCAGAAAAACTTGCGCTTGCGCCCCGAGACCATGCGCTGGATGAATCCCGTTTTGTCCACGTAGACTTCGTTTGCCTCGCGGATGGCATCGAATAGTGGATCTTCAATGGGGGGGAGGGGATGCGGGGGGGCGAGGAGGGACATGGGACGACTCCTTTGATGGCGAGGGCGGGTGCCGAGAACCGGGCGCCATCGTGCTCTGCAACAATGCGGGGATTCTCTCACAAGGGACGGACGATGTCAAGGGTGCACCTTGAGTCCCATTGGGCAGTACTCTCACTCCCGCTGACGAGGCCTGCCGTGCTCTGCGTGCCGGGGCGGAATGGGCGGACTAATCGATCCGGCCGTTGCCGGCCCCGGAACTCCCCATATGCATGGGGACTGCCGCCGAACCGTTCGGGGCCCGATGCCCCATGGCGCAATCCTTTCTGTGGTGACGGCTACGGCGTCCCTGGCCGCGCGGCGGTCCTACTTCCTTTTCGGGACGCTGCCGCAGCAAGTTCGTTCAACTTGCCCAGATGGGTCAGTTTGCGTTTTTTGACGTGGTACACTTCCGTCTCTATGCATATGTGTGTGATGAGCCGGTCCTCCTCATCGACGACCAATCCTACGGCAACGGGATCTGGAAATCGGCCTGTGTAGTTTCCTTCGTCAATCTGTTTCATGGCCCCGAGGAGCTCAATTAACGACTTCTTCTCTCCGATAGCTGTCTTGAGTTCGATAACGAATGTCTTCTCACCGTAATCGAATACGATGTCTGGTCTTCCTTTGTTTGAGTGTATCTCTGCTATGAAGAACAATTCTGACCCATAGAGAAACCCGAGAATAGGTTCTCTGTAGTGAGCCTGGCCAAGTTTAACTACTTTGCCACTGGCTTTGCCACCGACCTTGCCATCGGCTTCACCATCAACTGCATCATCATACGGTATTCTTTCAAGAACTTCATTAAATTCTAAGAAGGCATCGGCATATGCAGATTTATAAAGGAGACTGGCAAATTTTCTTTGCAATTTAGTAACATCATTTCGAACTTTGAAGAAATTATTGGTAATGAGAGAGAGCATTGCGGCACGAACTTCATAGTTTGGATATGTTAAATAGTAGGCAGGTTTTCCGTCTTCTTCTGCGGCACGAACTGTGAGATATCCTGCTTGGTAGAGAAAATATTCAGGGCTAAGGCTTTTGGTTATTTCACCTGGTTCGGTTATTTCTTCATGTGCGATTGCGATATTCTCAAATTGACCGAGTGCGATATTGTGCGTTGCGGTATATTTTGTGATAAATTCTTGGCTACCGGTACGGATCCAGTATGGAGCAAATTTATTATGTTTGAAAAATGAGGCTATTGACACAGGGTTGTATACGTTCTCTGTGCCCCCGAAAAAATAGCCATCGTAGTAATCACGAAGTCTACCCATTAAAGTTTCTGGCGTAAGTGATAGCTTTTCAGCTGCAATGTCTATGTATGTGGAAAAATTGTCAATGATCTCTTTCTCGGTATATCCATACATTGTTGCATATTCATCATCAAATGAGATATCTATTACATTATTCAACTCAGAGAATATGCCAAGTTTTGAAAATTTGCTGATGCCCGTTATGAAAACCAGATGAATGAACCCCAGTAGGTCATAGGATTTTATCATCGTATAGAAATCCCTAAGCTCTTCTCGAACTTCCTCGTGGACTTCTGGTTTATCTAATGTTTTCAGTAGGGGGGCGTCATATTCATCGACAAGGAGTACAATCTCTCCTCTTTTTTTGTATATGTCTTCCATGAGGTTGCCGAAGGCCACCGTTGGATCCGTTCCCCGCAGCGACACGCCGTTTGCCGAGGCGTTCAACCCGAGTCGCGCCATCAGCCCTTCCTGCAGGACACTGATGCCCATGCGTGTCCGTGGGGCGCTCATGTCGAGCAATATGACCGGATGTTCGGAGAATGCATCGCTCTCCATGTATTCTTCGATGGCAAGGCCACGGAAGAGCGCCTTCTCCCCCCTGAAGAAGGATTCGAGGGTGGTGATCATCAAGGACTTGCCGAATCGGCGCGGCCTGGCGCAGAAGAATTTGCAGTCTATGCTCGAAACCATCCGCTGGATGAATTCTGTCTTGTCCACGTAGATGGCGTTCGCCTTGCGGATGTAGGCGAATCGCGGTTCGCCGATGGGAGGGAGGGGGTGCGGGGATACGGGGAGGGGCATGGGACGACTCCTTTGAGGGCGAGGCCGAGAGCCGGGCGCCTTCATGCTCTGCAACGTTGCGGGGATTCTGTCACAAGGGACGGACGATGTCAAGAGCGCACCTTGCGTCCCTTTGGGCGGTACTCCAGCTCCCATCGACGAGGTCCGCCGTGCTCTGCGCCGCCGCTGCGGCGGCATGGGCGGACGGGGCGGTCCGTCCGTCACCGGCATCGGGACTCCCCATATGCATGGGGGCTGCCGCCGGACCGTTCGGGGCCCGATGCCCCCATGGCACAATCCTTTCTGTGGGGACGGCTACGGCGTCCCTGGCCGCGCGGTGGTCCTGCTTCCTTTTCGGGACGCTGCCGCAGCAAGTTCGTTCAACTTGCCCAGATGGGTCAGTTTGCGTTTTTTGAGATGGTACACTTCCGTCTCGATGCACATGTGCGTGATGAGCCGCTCCTCCTCATCGACGATCAATCCGATGGCCATTGGATTTGGGAAGACGCCAGTGTAGCTCTCTTTGTCGATTTGTTTCATTGCCTTGACAAGTTCTTTCAGGGCATTATTCTCGCCGACAGCTGTCTTGAGTTCAACTATGTATGGTTTTTTACCACATTCAAATACTATTCCTGAATTTTTGGATTTCGAGTGCATATCAGACATGACAAACAGTTCTGTCCCATAAAGAAATCCTATAATCAGCTTGCGATAGAGAGGGGAGACTTCTTTGTCGTCGCCCCCGGAAATAGAATTGTCATGCGGGATTCTTTTAAGCATCTCATTGAATTCAAGAAATGCTTCTGCGTATTTACGTGTGCCAAGAAGATAGAAAAATTCTGCTTGTGATCTGCGAATTTCATTTCATTCAGAGATGAAATTTCTGGTAATAAGCGACATCATGTTTGCACGTACTTCATAGTTTGGGTATGTCAGATAGTAGAATATTTCTCTTTTTTTCTCCGTGGCGCGTACTGTAAGATACCCTGCCTGATAGAGAAATCGTTCAGGGGCAATAGTGTTGGTTATTTCACCTGGTGAGGTTATTTCTTCAAGTGAAATTGGTGTGTTGACAAAGTAATCTAAAGTGATTTTGTTATCGTATAGATATTTTTTCATGTATTCACTGCTTCCCGTTCTGATCCAATATGGTACAAAATCAAGTTTTTCGAAGAAGGAAACTATGGCTACAGGGTTGTAAACATTCTCCGTTCCTCCGAAAAAATAGCCATCGTAGTAGTCTCGAAGTCTATTCAGTAAGGTTTGTGGCGTAAACGAGAGCTTTTCTGCGGCGGCATCAATATATGCCGAGAAATTTTCTATAATTTCATTTTCAGTAAAACCGAATATCGAACTATAGTCATCACTAAATGAGATGTCAACAAGGTCATCTAATCCAGAAAGAACGCCACCTTTTGCAAATTTGCTGATCCCGGTTATGAACACAAAACAAATGAATCCCTTCTTGTCATAGGTGTTTATGACAGTGTAGAAATTCCTCATCAGTTTTCGCACGGCTTCTTGAGCCTTCGGATTGTCACGCGTGTCTGTCAGAGGGGTGTCGTACTCGTCGACGATAATTGCAATTGGTCCGCTTTTTCGTGTATATCCGCCAGGAGGTTGCCGAAGGCCACCATAGGATCCTTCCCCCGCACGGACACGCCTTTCCTGTAGGTGTTCAACCGAAGTTGCGCCATCAACCCTTCGTTCATGGCTTTGATGCCACCGTGCGTAGGGGGGCGCTCATGTCCAGGGAGACGACCGGATGTTCGGAGAAGGCATCGCTTTCCATGTGTTCTTCGATGGCAAGCCCACGGAAGAGTTCCTTCTCCCCCCGGAAGAAGGACTCGAGGGTGGTGGTCATCAGGGACTTGCCGAACCGCCGCGGCCGGACGCAGAAGAAGGAGTGGCCCTTGTCCGTGACCATCCGCCGGATGAACTGCGTCTTGTCCACGTAGATGGCGCACACCTTGCGGATGAAGTCGAATCGCGCTTCATCGGTGGGGGGGAGGGGCGGCGGGGAGCCGGGAAGGATGGTCGGCGGAGCGGGTCTGGACATGGTGCGCCTCCTCCTTGAGGGGGGTGCGTGGCGGCGGAGATTCGGGCGCAGGTGCGCTTGCCTGGGACCAGGCGGACATGCTGCCACGAAAAACCCGACACGTCAAGGGACCCATCGCCCCGGGAATCCCCCGGGAAGGGCAAATGGGCCGCTCCCTGGCCTCCCGGGGATCGGCCCGTTGCGCCAATGCCGGCTACGTTTGCGGCTGGCCCGCGATCCAGGCCAGCGCCTCCCCGAGGTCGAGGGTCCCCTCGTAGAGGGCCCTGCCGCTGATGGCCCCCACGAGCCGCGTCGTCAGGGTCAGGGGGTGGAGCCGCTGGACGTCCTCGAGGGTCGTCACCCCTCCCGCCGCGATGACGGGCACCGTGGAAAGCGTCGCCACCTCCTTGAGGGCCTCGACGTTCACGCCCTTCTGCATCCCGTCCCGGGCGATGTCCGTGTAGACGGCGAAGGCGGCTCCGGCCTCGACGAGGCCAGGCAGGACGTCCCTGACCGTGGCCTCCGTCGCGGCGACCCACCCCCGGCTCTTGAGACGGCCCCCCTCGGCGTCCAGGGAGACCCCCACCCGGCCCGGGAGGGCGGCGCACAGGGCCGCGAAGCCGTCGGGATCCTCCAGCGCCATGGTGCCGACGATGACCCGTTCCACGCCGGCGTCGAGATAGCTCCTGGCGGTGGGGAGGTCCCGGATGCCGCCTCCCAGCTGCACGGGGATCCCGACGCGGGCGCAGAGGCGTTCCACGATGGGGCGGCTTCTGGGCACGCCTTCGAAGGCCCCGTCCAGGTCCACCACGTGGAGCCATTTCGCGCCCCTGGACTGCCAGTCCAGCGCGGCGTCCACGGGGTCGTCGGCGAAGACGGTCACGTCCCCGGCCTTGCCCTGGCGCAGGCGCACGGCCTTGCCGTCCTTGATGTCCACGGCGGGAAAGAGGATCATGGGGTTCCCCCTGGTTTCCGTCGCCCGGGCGGCGCGCCTAGAGCGAGAAGTCCTGCATGGCCTTCTTCATGCCCTCGTCGGCGAGTTCCGACGCGGTGACCCAGGAGGCGCGGCGCTTGATGAAGGTGCCGATGCCGAGCAGGTTCTCCGTCAGCCCCACCTGTTTCTCCTCGAAGACGGACCGGTTGATGACCCGGCCGCCCGGCACGTCCAGCATGTAGAATTCCAGCTTGACGTGGGCGGAGCGGGTGACGCCGGCCGCCGAGCCCTCCCGTTCGTGCCAGTTCAGCACCAGGGGGACGAGCAGGATCCTGGCGTTCATGCGTCTGCCGTAGTTGAGCCACAGGGGCAGTCCGCCGGGCTGGTCCGACGTGTGGTAGCGCGTGTTGTCCTCGGGCAGGTCGAGGCGCTGGGGGAAGACGCAGGTCGCCTTGGTCTTGGTCATCAGGATCTCCCGCAGTTTCCTGTCCAGAGCGGGGAGGGCGTCCTGGGCGATGCGGCCCTGGTCCTCGGGGATGGCTCCCAGGATGAGCTGGCTGCCGTCGGTGGGCTGGGTGAAGGGGGCGACGGTGATCGTGCCCCTGTCGGGGGAGGGCGTGCGGGCCTCGCCGCGGGAGCGTCCGCATCCCGCGACCAGGGCGAGGCAGAGGGCCATGATCAGTGTCCCGAGAATAGGGGTGCGCATCAGTCGAGACCTCCCTTGGTGCTCCTGACGTTCGTGCCGTGTGCCGCCACGGCCTGGGAGAGGGCCACTCCCAGTCCCTTGGCGGCGGATTCCAGAAGGTGGTGGCCGTTCTTGCCGTAGGCGAAGGCGACGTGCAGGTTGCAGCGCGCCCCGCTGGCGAAGGCCTTGTGGAACTCCCTCCAGAGGTCCCGTTCCTCGCCGGCGATGACCGGAGGCAGCAGGTCGTCCCCGCGCCATTCGAGCCACGGTCTGCCGGAGAGGTCGAGGGTGACCTCCGCCAGGGCCTCGTCCATGGGGACCCTGCCGTAGCCGACCCTCGCGATTCCCTTGCGGTCCCCTAGGGCTTCCAGCAGCGTCTGTCCGAGGACGATGCCGATGTCCTCGGCGCTGTGGTGGGCGTCGATCCTGAGGTCGCCGCGGCACTGGAGGGTCAGGTCCATGTCGGCCCAGAAGAAGGTGAGGGCGAGCATGTGATCCAGCAGGCCGAAGCCCGTGGAGATGTCGACCAGTCCGGTCCCATCCAGGGAGAGCGCGACGGAGACCTTGGTCTCGGCGCTTTCCCGGGTGCGGACGGCCTTGCGTTCAGCCATTGTCCTCCTCCTGGGGTTCGGGTGTGGGCGGGGATTTCTTTCTGCCGAAGGCGGCGGCGACGAGGATGCTGCCCTCGTAGAGGATGAGCATGGGGGCGGCCATGAGCAGCTGGGAGACCACGTCCGGGGGGGTGAGGATGGCGGCGGCGATGAAGATGCCGACGACCGCGTAGCGGCGGAAGGAGCGCATCCCGTCCGCGGTGACCAGTCCCATGCGGCTGAGGAAGAAGGCGAAGAGGGGCATCTCGAAGATCAGGCCGAAGGCGAGGATGAGTTTCAGGACGAAGTCCAGGTAGTCGCTCACCTTGGGCATGACGACGATGGTTTCCGTGGAGTAGCTGACGAAGAAGGCGAAGGCGTACGGGAAGACGATGAAGTAGCAGAAGGAGCCCCCGGCGATGAAGAAGAGGGCGGAGACGGCGGCCAGGGGGACGAGGAAGCGTTTCTCCTCGTCGTAGAGGCCCGGGGCGATGAAGGACCAGATCTGGTGGAAGATGACGGGGCTGGCCACGAAGAGTCCGGCGATGAAGGCGATGAACATGCGGATGAAGAAGCCTTCGGGCAGGGTGGTGTAGATGGCCGTGGAATTCGCGGGCAGGACCTTCAGCAGCGGGGCGGTGAGGGTGTCGAAGATGGGGTCCACGAAGGCCCAGCAGAGGAGGAAGCCCAGGCCCGCGGCGATGCAGCAGCGCACGAGGCGGAATCGCAGTTCGTTGAGGTGTCCCATGAGGGGCATGTTGCCCTTGTCCGCATCGTGGGCGTCCTGGGTCGCGGGTTCGCGAGGGGATGCGGGGACCGGGGCGTCGGACGCTTGGGCGTCGCCCGTTCCTCCGTCGTCGCCGGACCCGCCTGCGGCGGGAGCGGGGAGGCTGTCGGAGGGAGGATGGCCGCCATCGTCCGAAGGCGTGTCCGAGGGAGCGTCGGAGGCGTCCGGGGAGTCCTGGGAGGGCTGGGTTTCGGCTGGGGCCGCATCGGAGGCGGAGCCGACGCCGGGAGGATTCGGGGGATCGAAGGTCATGTCCGCCCAGTCCTCGTAGGGGGTGACGGGGCGTTTCCCGGGAGTTTCCCCCTTGGCGTCGTCGTCGTTGCCTGCGGCGGGCGGGCTATCGGAGGGGACGTGGCCGGCATCGTCCGAGGGCGTGTCCGAGGGGGCATCCGAGGCGTCCGGGGAGTCCGGAGGAGGCGGGGTTTCGCTGGAGGCCGCATCAAGGGCGGGGCCGACGCCGGGAGGATTCGGGGGATCGAAGGTCATGTCCGCCCAGTCCTCGTAGGGGATGGGCTTGCGGCTTCCCGGGATCCCGGCATCGCCGTCGTGGGCGTGATCGGGTTCCGCGGCAGTCGCGGCGGTTCCGTCGTCTTGTGTCATGTCCTCGGACGGGGAGTCCGTGCCGTCCTGGGAGGCGTCGCCATCATAGGCGGTCCCGGTGGCGTGGGAAGGCGTTTCGTCCACAATGGCCCCGGCGTCCACACGAGGTGCATCGCCTTCGGGGTTCGCGCCGCCATCGGCGGCCGTGTCTCCGTCCGAAGGGATCCTGGCCTTGGCATCGGCCGTGTCCTTCGCGGTTCGCGGATCCGCGATGGTCCTGGCGTCGGGCGCATCCCGGAACGCTCCGGAAGGGGCCGCATCCTCTGATGCGGCAAGGGACGTCTCCCCGGAAGCCGTGGAAAGGCCCGTGCCATCATGCTCCGCAGGGGGATGCGCCCCATCGGGCGTCCCGGAAGGCGACGCGGCATCGGACGCCACGGGTGCGGAGTCGCGTTCGGAGTTCCCGGTCCCTGCGCCCCACGGCGAGGGGGCGGTGGCAAATCTCCGGGCGGAGGCGTTTTCGGGCGTGGAACTCATGCCTCGGACGCCTTATCCGGATCCGTCCCGGAGGTCGTGGCCGATGGCGGAGCCGTGCCGTCGCCGTCCCCGGAGCGCGCCGCCTCCTGCGTCCTGGCGATGGCCTGGGCCAGCGGGGAGTCCGGCGGCGGCGTCGGGACGCTTCCCGTCCCGGTGGCGGCCACGTCATTCTTTTCCTCTCCGGCCTTGCCCGAAGACGGCGCCGAGGTCTCCTTCGCCCCTTCGGTCGCGGCGGAAACGGATTCCTTGGGGGCCGCCTTCCCGGCGTCCCCCTCGGTCGATCCCCCGCTCCCGGCAGCCTTCTTCCCCTCGCTCCGGGCCTTCTCCTCCTGGGCGACCTCCGCGTTGAGGGTGCGCTGGAACTCGGTGGAGACCTTGCGGAACTCCCCCATGGCCTTCCCGAGCATGCGGGAGACCTTGGCGAGGCTGGACGGCCCGAGGACGACCAGGGCCACCAGAAGGATGACAAGAAGTTCAGTGCTGCCGATGCCGAACATGGCAAGACGCTCCGGCGTTTGCAATCCCGCGAGGGGAGGTTCGGGCGGGGGGCGCTCCCTTCGTCGCCCCCGGGGACCCGGGCCGCTCGGTCACTCCCACTCGATGGTGGAGGGCGGCTTGGGGGAGATGTCGTACACCACCCGGTTGACGCCCTTGACCTGATTGATGATCCTGCTCGACATCAACGCCAGCACCTCGTGGGGCAGGCGCGCCCAGTCCGCGGTCATCGCGTCCACGCTCTCCACGGCGCGCAACGCCACCACATGGTCGTACGTGCGTCCGTCCCCCATCACTCCCACCGTGCGCAAGGGCAGCAGCACAGCGAAGCCCTGCCACACCTTCCCGTGCCACCCGGACTCCCGCAGCACGTCCTGCACGATCCTGTCCGCCTCCCGCACGATGCGCAGCCGCTCCGGCGTGATCTCACCCAGCACCCTGATGGCCAGTCCCGGACCCGGGAAGGGGTGCCTGTGGACGATGGAGTCCGGCATCCCCATCTCCAGGGCCACCTTGCGCACCTCGTCCTTGAAAAGCTCCCTGAGAGGCTCGATGAGCTTCAGCTGCATCGTCTCCGGCAGCCCCCCCACGTTGTGGTGGCTCTTGATGACGGCGCTGGGCCCCTTGTGGGACACGGATTCTATGACATCCGGATAGAGGGTCCCCTGGGCCAGGAAGTCCACCCGGGGAAGCCTGCCCGCCTGCTCGTCGAAGATCTCGATGAAGGTGCGGCCGATGATCTTCCGCTTCTCCTCGGGATCCGTCACCCCCGCCAGCCTCGAGAGGAACCGGTCCGCCGCGTCCACCAGGACGAGATCGAGGTCGAAATGCTCCCGCAGGTACCCGGACACCTCCTCCGCCTCCCCGAGGCGCAGCAGTCCGTTGTCCACGAAGATGCAGTGTAGGCGCCTGCCTATGGCTTCGTTCAGCAGCGCCGCCGTCACCGTGGAGTCCACGCCGCCGGAGAGGGCGCACACCACGTGCCGGTCCCCCACTTGCTCCGCCATCTCCCTGACGACCCGCTCCCGGAAGGAGGCCATGCTCCAGTCCGCGGGGAGTTTCGCCACCTCGAAGAGGAAGTTGCGCAGCATCGGTTCCCCGCGCTCGGTGTGATGCACCTCGGGATGGAACTGGACGGCGTATATGCGCCTTTTCTCGTCGGCCATGGCCGCGATGTCGAGCGTCGGCGTCCGGCCGGTCACCACGAAGCCCGGAGGGGGCGCCGTCACCCTGTCCCCGTGGCTCATCCAGACCCGCGTCCTTTCCTCCACGCCCTTCCACAAGGGACTTGGCGCCGTGAGGGTCAGCTCCGCCGGGCCGTACTCCCGGGTGAGGGACCGGGCGAGGGTGCCGCCGAGCTCCCCCGCCAGCAGCTGCATCCCGTAGCAGATGCCGAGTATCGGCACCCCGATCTCCAGAAGGCCCGGATCGAGGGAGGGGGCGTCGGGTTCCCCGACGCTGGCCGGCCCCCCGGAGAGGATGATGGCCCCCGGCTCCATCGCGGCCACTTCCGCGGCGCCGACGGCGCAGGAGTGGATCTCCGAATAGACCCCGGCCTCCCGGATCCTCCGGGCGATGAGCTGGGTCACCTGGGACCCGTAGTCGATGACGACGACCTTGCTGGGCATGCGCCTTCCCCGGACCGCGCGCGGGCGCGGTCAGTTGTCCACCCGGTAGTTGGGGGCTTCCTTGGTGATGATGACGTCGTGGACATGGCTCTCCCGCAGGCCCGCCACGGAAATCTCGCAGAAGGACGACCCGGTGAAGAGGGCGTCGAGATTCTTCGCCCCCACGTAGCCCATCCCGGAACGCAGCCCTCCCATGAGCTGGTAGACCACGTCCATGACGGGCCCCCTGTACGGAACCCGTCCCACGATCCCTTCCGGCACCAGCTTCTTGCTGGGGTCCTGGAAGTACCGGTCCGA
Source organism: Desulfovibrio sp. (assembly GCA_031272715.1). Lineage (GTDB taxonomy): Bacteria > Desulfobacterota > Desulfovibrionia > Desulfovibrionales > Desulfovibrionaceae > Desulfovibrio. Next base: position 3,535 of record JAISTH010000025.1, on the reverse strand, counting down.
ACTCCCTTCCTTCATGGCGTCGATGGACCCCATGCCCCGGTAGATCTTGTACGTGCGCCCCTGGTAGAGCACCGTCTCCCCCGGGCTCTCCTCGGTGCCCGCGAACAGCGATCCGATCATCACCGAATGCGCCCCCAGGGCAAGCCCCTTGACGATGTCCCCCGAGAACTTGATGCCGCCGTCCGCGATGCAGCAGCGGTCCATCTCCCTCGCGGCACGGCTGCAGTGCATGATCGCGGTCACCTGGGGCACCCCCACCCCGGCCACCACCCGGGTCGTGCATATCGAGCCCGGTCCGATGCCCACCTTGACGCAGTCCGCGCCGGCCTCGAGGATGGCCCTCGCCCCCTCGTACGTGGCGACGTTCCCCGCCACGAGCTGGCAGTCCGGGAAGCTCCCCTTGATCTTGCGGATGGCGTTCAGCACGTTGAGGGAGTGGCCGTGGGCGGAGTCCAGCACCAGCACGTCGGCTCCGGCCTCCAGAAGCAGCGACGCCCGGGCGTCGCAGTCCGCGCCCACCCCGACGGCCGCCCCCACCCGCAGGCGTCCCTTGTCGTCCTTGCAGGCGTTGGGATACTTCTGGACCTTGTCGATGTCCTTCATGGTGATCAGGCCCCGCAGACGCCCGGCATCGTCCACCACCAGCAGCTTCTCGATGCGGTGCTGGTGGAGATGGCTTCGCGCCTCCTGCAGGGACGTGCCCATGGGCACGGTCACGAGCCCCTCCCGGGTCATGACGTCGGCCACCTTCACGGCGCTTGCGTCCTCGACGAAGCGCACGTCCCGGTTGGTGAGGATGCCCATGAGGGTGTCCCCGTCCACCACCGGGAGTCCCGAGATGCTGAAGTTGGCCATCACGTCCAGGGCGTGCTGGACGGAACTGTCCGAGGTGATGGTCACCGGGTCGAGGATCATGCCGCTTTCGCTCTTCTTGACCCGCTCGACCTCGAGGCGCTGCCGGTCCGGGGACATGTTCTTGTGGATGATGCCGATGCCCCCCATTCTGGCCATGGAGATGGCCATACCCGACTCTGTCACCGTGTCCATGGCGGCGGAGATGAGGGGTATGCCCAGCGCGATGTCCGGGGTGAGGTGCGTCGTGATGTCCACGGCGTCCGGGGTGCATTCGGAGTAGCCGGGGATGAGGAGGATGTCGTCGAAGGTCAGCGCCTTGCCGAGGGAGGTGAACATGGCGGTCTCTCCAGGAGCCGGGAGGGGTGTGTATCGCGGGGGCGGGGTGCGTGCGCCCCCGCCCGTTCGCGTCGGTGTCTGGGCCGTTGCCGTTTCAAGGTCCGGGGCCGCCCCCGGAGGCGGTCCGCCGTCCCTTCGCGCCCTGCCGGGCGCTCCGCATCCGGCGTGGAATGCGGATCCGGGGTCGCATCGGCGTGCGGTGATGCGGTCGGGTGGCGGTCGGATCCGCGGCCTTCCGGGGTTTCGCGGGGCGGAGCGGTCGAGGGCCGTCGCGCGAACGGTGAATCCGATTATGTGCCACATGTTCGGACGGGTTGCAAGCGTTTTTTGGGGTGGCGCGTGGGGCCGGCGGGATCGGCCGAGGATGTGGACGCGGCGGGACATTATGGCCGGCAGACCCGCCAGCGGTGCCGATTTCCGGGGGGCTTGGGCCGGGAGCGTCTTCCGCCGTCATGGACGGCGACCGTACAAGCAGGCTTCCGGGACGCCAATGCCTGAAGGCCGGCGGACCCGCCAGTGGTGCCGATTTCCGGGGCTTGCGCCGGGGGCGTCTTCCGCCGTCAAAGTCGATCCGTGGGGCGGCGAGTTCGGAATGCCGCCAACGTCCGCCGCTTTCCCGTCACCCCGGGCCCATGCGCTCTCCCTTTCTTCTTGCGTCGGTCCGATCCGGCCGTCGATCCAGGATTCGTCGTCAGGAGGCCCCTGCACGGGAAACGGCCATTCCGCCATCTTCTAGATTTTTTCAAGAACCGGCGGGTCAGGTTCCCGCACCCTGCGTCCAGAACGGCCGCTTCGGCAAAATGCCGACTCGTGCCCCGGGGGACGCCGTCCCCGGGGGCGTGCGGTTCCGGCGCAATGCGTGGCATGTCCTTTGCTTGCCTGCATTCCGCGTCCTTGCCTTTTGCGGGAAAGTCTGTCAAATTGGCGAACCCGCCCGGCGTAAAGGGCGTGGGGACGGCCAGGTTAAAAAGTTTACGCGCGGCATAAAGCCTCCCCCCGATATGCCGATAGAGACCTGTGAAGGCAAACAGGTCGGCCGATTCCGGCCACTGCGACAGATATCCCAGTGGATGCAATCATCCCCCCCTACCGCTTGGGATATGAAACGGATTCTTGTGTGTGGTTCGGGGCGTCGATCACGACGTATCGGCGATTCCCCCTCGGCCCTGACGAAGGCGCGCCTGGCTGGCCGCTGACGGCATCCCGTCAGCGCCGGTTCGCCCCCCCGATGGGCAGACCTCGTGGAGTTTCCTCTCACCTCAAAACGGTAGGGCTTCGACATGACGACCAAATTCCGCATTATCCTGGGCTTCGCCGTGATGCTCGTCATCATCGCCGGCCTCGCCCTGTTCAGTCGCACCAGGATACAGGACATCGCCGAGAGCTTCGACGAGTCCACCCGAAGCAGCGTGCAGAACACGGTCCTCTCGGATCTCTCCGCAGGATCGGCGAGCATGCTGCTCGTCTTCAACCGGTTCGTCCGCACCCAGGACACGAAATATGTCCCGGAAATCGCGAATATCGCGAACAAGATGCTCGCCACTGCGGCGGAGAACCAGAAAGCGACAAAAATGGAGGATCGCAGGCGCTTCTACGAGGGCATCCAGCCCAGGATCGCCACCCAGCGTGACGATCTCACGCGTCTGACCAACGAGATCACCGAACTGCGCAAGATATACGGTGAAACCGTCCAACCTGCCTACCACAAGCTCTATGAGGCATGCGACACAATGGTCGATGCCGCACAAAAAATAAATAACGTCACGAGCATAGTCCTCGTCAACAAACTCTGGAACGAGCTCTCCAGTATCATAGGTGCACTGGGACGCTTCTATGGTGGACTCAAAACGTCCGACTTGCTCGATGCGAAGAAGGATATGCAGGATTTTGCAAATGGCTTGCAGAAATTGGAAGCAGTCATTACGACGGAAAATGGTCGTTCCTTGTTCGCAGTGATAAAGAATAGCTACAACGAGATGTCACAGGCGATCGAAAAAATGACCGCGGCATCCCAGAAGGTCGATGCGGAATGGACTTCCTGCATGGGTGCCGCGAATGAAATGGACGCTGAAATCGCCAAGATGAGCAGGCTCGTGGACGGACAGACCAGGGAAATCCAGGCGGAGGCCGCCAGCATGGTTCTCACCGTCCGCTCGGTGATGGCGTATGTCGGGATCGGAAGCTTCATCGTCGGCATCATCATTGCGACCTTCATCATCATGGGGCTCATCCGGACCCTCACGCAGGTCTCCGTTTTCGCGGGCGAGGTGGCCGAAGGGAATCTGGAGGCGCAATGTCCGGTGAAGGAAAAAGGCGAGATCGGCGTCATGGTGCAGTCCATCCG
>JAISTH010000005.1 GCA_031272715.1 Desulfovibrio sp. | reverse complement strand
GCCATGGGCGACGAGGAGAAAAACATCGATGGTGCGTAATGATTTCGCATCGCACGACAGGAAGTGCAGAAGTATATGTGGGAGGATGAGGGTATCAACACACTACCTGAAGAGAGCCTGGTTGATTCCCGGGCGGGACGCCCGATTGCCGACATCGGCGTCAGCGTCCCATGAGCTCGTCGAAGGAGAAGACCAGTTCCAGATCCGTGTAGTTCTTGTTCGGAGGCGGCGGGAAATCCCCGGCCTGGCTGGTCCGGAGGATGGCGTTCACGGCCGAGGCGTCGAACTGCGCGTTGCCGGAACTCCGCGCGATGGTGGCCTTCTGCACGGTGCCGTCCAGGGCCACCTTGACGGTGATCTGGCATACGTAGTTGACCCTGCTGGACGTGGCGTAGCCCCAGTTCGGGCGCACCGCCAGCATGACCTGCCCCTGGTACACGTCGCCGAGTCCGCCGCCGCCAGGCCCTTCGCCCTCGCCGCCGCCTCCCCCTCTGCCGCCTCCGGCCTTGAGTTTCGCCTGGGCCAGGGCCTGTTCCACGGCGCTGCCCCTGTCACCCGACTCGGCCCGGGACGTCGCCTTGCGCGCCTTGGCCAGCGCCTCCGCCACGGGATCCTTGGGCGTCACCTTGGGAGGGGCGGGCTTGGGGGCCTCGACCTTCTTCGGTGGCTCTTTCTTCGGCTCCTCTTTTTTCGGTTCCTCTTTCTTGGGCTCCGCGATCTTGGGCTCCTCCGGAGGTATCTCCCGCTTGACGGGGGAGACCGGCGTGAGGTCCTCCACGGGCTTCATGTCGGGTTTCATCTTTATGGGTTCGGGCTCCGGCGCGGGAGGCAGGCGATCCGGGGGAGCCATCTGTTCCAGCGTCGGTATCCGCTCGGGGGCCGCGATCTCGCTTTTGGGAGCCGGGGGCGTGGGCGCCATCGGGCCGTCGCCGGGTTGCCCCATGTGTCCGAGGATGGGGGACGGGGTCCGGTTGCCTCCCGGGGCGCCGTCGACGAGGCTGATGGTGATGGGGGGGGTGTCCAGCCGCAGCGGCGGCGGAGAGGGCCAGAACCACACCAGCAGCAGGAACGCGACGTGGAGGCTCAGGGAGAGGAGGAAGGAGGCCAGCTGCATGTTCTAGCGTGGGCGGACGATCCCGGCGGGTGGCGCGACGACGGGGGCGGCGTCCGGCTTGTCGGCCATGACGCCGAGCTTCTCGATGCCCACGGCCTTGATGTGGCCCATGACCTCCACGACCGTGCCGTAGGGCACTTCCTTGTCGGCCTGCAGGAAGAGGCTCTTGTTCTTCTCCTTCACGAGGCTCCTCAGGTACCCTTCCAGCATCTCCATGTCGTCGACGCCGTACTCGTCCAGGAAGACCTTGCCGTCCCGCCGCACGGTGAGCACCATGTGCTCGGATTCGGTGGGCAGCACCTCCACGTTCTTCGTCTGGGGGAGATCCACGTCCAGTCCCTGGCTCATCATGGGCGTCGCAACCATGAAGATGATGAGCAGGACCAGCATCACGTCCACGAAGGGCGTGACGTTGATCTCCGAGACGAACCCGATGCCGTTCTTCAGTTGGGAGGCCATGTCCTACATCTCCGTCGAGCCCAAGCGGCTGGTCTGCCTATGGGCGTTGAGTTCGCGCTGCACGCGGTTCAGGAAGACGCTGGCGAAGTTCACCAGGAGCGTTTCCACCTGGGAGAGCTTGCCCACGAAGATGTTGAAGCCCACCGTGGCGGGCACGGCGACCAGCAGGCCGATGGCCGTGGCGATGAGCGCCTCGGAGATGCCAGGGGCGACGGTGGCCAGGGAGGCGCTCTTCTGCAGGCCGATGGCGTGGAAGGAGTGCATGATGCCCCAGACCGTGCCGAAGAGGCCGATGAAAGGCGCGGTGTTGGCCGTGGTCGCCAGCAGGGACAGGGACCGCTGGAGACGGGACACCTCGCTGCCGACGCCTTGATGCAGGGCCCGACGGACGTTGTCCACCACGACCTCGGTCGCGTTCCCCGCCTCCTTGGACCGGTTGAACTCCAGCACCCCCTGGTGGGCGATGAAGTAGAGGGGGGACGAGGGATCCGCCCCGAGGGTCTGGACGGCCTCCCGCAAGGACGACGCCTTGGAGAACCGCTCGGTCCCGTCCCGGGCCTTGCTGTTGGCCGCCCCCAGAAGGATGCTCTTCTGGATCATCAGCGCCCAGCTGCCGACGCTCATCATGGCCAGAAGCCCGAGCACCACCTTGGCGACGAGGCCGGCCTGGGCGATCATCGAGAACAGGCTGAATTCCATCATCTACTCCCTGGGTGCGACAGGCGGCGGCAAACGCGCCGCCGCCCGTCCGCCGCGAACCCATGGGCCTGGGTCGCGCCGTTCCCGCTGTTTTCAGGATGTATGTCTCCTCGCATCACGAGCGAGGCGATGCCCCCCGACCGTCACTGCTGCTGCTGGAGCAGGGGCGTCTCGCTCGAGAGGACGATCTTGCTGTTGTCCCTGAAGGATTTTCTCATGGCGTCGAGCCAGCGCTGGAAGGCGTAGAAATCCTGGGACTTCCCGTACGCCTCGGCATAGGCCGCCGCCGCCTTGGCGTCCCCGCGGCCCCGTTCCATCTGGGCGTCCCGGGTGGCCTCCGCCAGAATGACCGCACGCTGCCGGTCGGCGTCGGACCGGATGCGCGTGGACTCCTCCTCGCCTTCGGACCGGTACTGCTTGGCCTGCCGCTCCCGCTCGGCGCGCATGCGCCCGAAGATGGCGCGCTGGTTCTCCGCCGGAAGGTCGGTGCGCTTGATGCGCACGTCCAGGACCTCCACCCCGAAAGGCTTCATGAGGTCCGAGACCTTGTTGGTCACTTCCCGCATGATGTCCGCCCTGTGGGAGGAGACGACCTCCGTCAGGGTGTAGGCGCCCACCAGCGCGCGCAGCTGGGAGTAGACCACGTCGTCCAGTCGCGCCTGCGCGCCGGGGATGGTGCGCATGGTGCGGTAGAACTGGAGGGGGTCGATGATGCGCCAGCGTGCGTAGTTGTCCAGGACGATGGCCTTCTTGTCCACGGTGAAGGCCTCCCGGGACCGGGCGTCGTAGTCGAGGACGCGGGAGTCGAAGTGGACGACGTTCTGGATGAAGGGGAGCTTCACGTGCAGACCGGGGTCGTAGACCCGGGACAGGGGCTCGCCGAGCTGGAGCACGAGGGCCCGCTGGGACTGGTGCACGGTGAAGACGCTCTGGAAGCCGATGCCGATGACGGCCAGCACGGCGATGACGTATACGAGCGGATTCTTCATTTCTTTGCCGCCGGGGGCTTCGATTGTGTCGGGTCGGAGAGGCCGGGGATGGGAAGGAAGGGCAGGGCCTTGCCTCCCGTGGCGCTGTCCAGCAGCACCTTTTCGGAGGAGCCGGAGAGTATCTCCTCCATGGCCTCGTAGTAGAGACGCTGCCGCGTGACCTTGGGGGCCTTCTCGTATTCGATGCGCAAGGCGTCGAAGCGGGAGGCCTCGCCGGTGGCGGTCTGGATGCGCGTGGTGCTGTAGGCCTCGGCCTGGTTGCGCAGGGCCGCGGCCTGGCCTCGGGCCTTGGGAAGGAGTTCGTTCCGGTACGCCTCGGCCTCGTTGATGATGCGGCTCTTGTCCTCCCGGGCGCTGGCGACGTCCTTGAAGGCGTCGATGACGTCCTGGGGCGGGTGCACGTCCTGCAGCTGCACGGCCAGCACCTGTATCCCGGAGCCGACGCTGTCGAGGATCCGCTGCAGCAGCTGGGTCGCCTCGCTCTGTATCTTGAGCTTGCCGTCGGTGATGGCCGCGTCGATCTGGCTGTTGCCGATGACCTCCCGCATGGCCGCCTCGGCCGCGTTGCGGACGAGGGCCGTGGGGTCGGCGACGTTGAAGAGGTAGTCGACGGCGTTGCTGATCTTGTACTGGATGCTGAACTGCACGTTGACGATGTTCTCGTCCCCGGTGAGCATGGATGCCTCCTCGGGGACGGTGCGCAGCTGGCCCTGCTGGAAGGACTGGGTCTGCTGCCCCACGCTCCGGAAGCCCACCTCGCTGCGCATCACCTGGGTGACGCGGGGCTTGTGGACCTGCTCGATGGGCATTGGCCATGCGTAGTGGGGGCCGGGACCCTCGGTCCTGTCGTACTTGCCGAAGCGCAGCACGACGCCCTCTTCATCGGGGTTGACGATGAAGATGCCCGTGAGCAGCCACAGGATGATGCCGATGGGAATGATCAGCCAGACGGCCCGGCCGCTGGGAGGCTTCATCCTGGCCAGACGCAGCAGCGGGGGAAGGTCGTCGTTCCCGCCTCCCCTGCCGGATCCGGAGGATCCCCCCCACCTGGAGCGGGATCGGTCCCGGGACTCCTTGGAGTCGCGAGGGCTTTCGAGTTCCTCCTCGCCGCCCTCATCCTCCTCGTCGTCCTCTTCCTCTTTCTCGGCCCGGGGCGGCGGCTTCAGGGGATTCCTGAACCGCTGCCGCTGCCGTCTCTCCTGCAATTTGTCCCAGTCCCAGCTCATAGACTCTCTCCAGGGGCGCCCCTTCCGCCGATGACGGAAGGGACTCGGTATCGTGTCGCCCCGAAGCCGTCGGGGCGGCATGAAAGATCCCGGCATGACGGTGGCGCCACACGGCGCCCTGCGATCCGGTTCCGGGGTTGCGTACGGCCACGCCCCCGCGTTGCATCGGCCTCGCGAACGCGCGTTCCGGCCGGCATCCGCATTCCATGGCGTTCGGGATGTCCTGCTCCGGAACTCCCGCGTTCATGGCGCTCTTCGGCCCGTCCTCCCTATCTTGGGGGCGCGATGGCCGTCGCCGACGGGGGCATCGGTGCGTCACATCGGCGGACATGTCAAGAAGGGCCGCACAAAGAACGTTCACGTTATCATCATGGCGTTGTGCCGTCCACCCCGTATATGGCACGTTCGCGAACGACTGCAGACACGTCCGTCGAATGATGGCCTGCATCCTATTTTGACGCTTTGGCGGATGAAGTGCCGGACGGCGCGGACGGAAGAGGGTGTCCACTTCGGGTGCGGTCCTTGCCGTCGTCGGGCATGGGCGACTGAAGAGACGGCGGCCGACACTGTGTTGCAGACGCAAAAGGGCGTGGAACGCCAGTCCGATGTCGGATTGGCGTGCATCGCCACTTTGATGGAACGTGAGCCGCCTGACACGCGTTCAACGGACGCGGAGACGGGAACGTCCCCTGTCCATCGTCGCATTCGCGACAAAGCTGCGGATTTGTCGCCTCCCTCCTTCCCTCTGGCAGGCATGCGCGAGGGAGATTCCATCCCCGGCCTTGCCTCGTGCCGATCCCGCATGTCGAATGGCGCGACAATGCCCTTTGCCCCATGGCAAAGGGCAGGACGCAACAAAGCGAAATCACGTTTCCGCCTCTCCTTCATCGGGAGACTTGGCATGGCGGTGAGGGCGTCCTCCAACCGACAATGGTTCACGGCGGCCGCAGGCGTTCGGGCGCGTTCTACGGATCGCTGTCCCTCTCAGGATCGCTGTCCCTCTCAGGGTCGCTGTCCCTCTCAGGGTCGCTATCCCTCTCAGGGCCGCTGTCCCTCTCAGAGTCGTTATCACTCGCCGATGGCCGCGGCCTCGTCCACCACCCAGATCAGGTCCCCGATGGGGGGGCGCACCATCTGCGCGGGCAGCGACGGCACGGCCAGAAGGTTGAGAACCTTGGTGAGGGCGGGGTGCTTGTCCGCTCCTGTGGCGATGAACATGCAGCACCGGGCGTTGTTGATGATCGGAAGCGTGAGGGTGATGCGGTCGGCCTTGCGCTCCGGCACGTACTGGTCGACGACCAGGCGCTTCTTCTCCGCCATGGCCGGGGAGTTCGGGAAGATGGACGCCGTGTGGCCGTCCGCGCCCATGCCCAGCAGGACGAAGTCGAAGCGGGGGATCTCCTCGGGCCCCACGTCGAAATCCTTGCGCAGCTGCTGCTCGTAGGCGATGGCGGCCTCCACGGGGTTGTCCTCCCCCTTGATCCTGCGGAAGTGGGTGACGGAAACGTTGCTCAGCAGTTCCCGTCGGGCCATGCCGTAGTTGCTGTCGGGATGCTCGGGTCCCACGCAGCGCTCGTCCGCCCAGTACACCGCCACCTTGTCCCAGGGGAAGCGGTCGGCCCAGTCGCGGTGGGAGAGCAGCTTGAAGAGCGGTATCGGGGTCTGCCCTCCGGAGAGGGCGATCCGGAAGACGTCCCGTTCGGCGATGGCCTCCTCGCAGGCCTCGGCGAGGATGTGGGCCGCACGCTCGGCCATGGCCGAGGGATCCCTGTGGATGTGCACGGAGATGTGGATGGATCGGCTGATCGCCTTCATGCTTTCTCGCGCGAGGATGCCCGACGTCCGGCGTCGGGAGGAATCGCGCCCTCCGGTGTCGTTTTTCCTGGGTTGACGGAATCGAGGGGACGTTGCGGGGGAGACGTCCACTGCCGCCTTCCTGGAGCGGTGGAACGCCGTGCCTGCCGCGGGGACGGGTGGACGGCGCACCCCTCAATGCCAGTATGTCACGGAATGGGTGAAGATGAAAGGCATGCCGCAGAAAAATATGCGTCCGTGCGGCATGCCCCGCAGGACGTGATGCCGACGAAGGGAAGGCGTCGATGACAGGCGGCAGGGGCGCGCCCCGGCCGTCCGGCCTACTTGAAGTCCTCCACGGGCTCCGGGACCTCCGCGATGTGCAGGACCTCCCCGCTGCCCAGCCCCATGGTCCGCCATACCGCGACGCACGTGAGATCCCCCGCCTGGAGTATCTTCTTCCCCAGCTCGTCGGAGATGTCGGACTCGACGGTCCACCGCTTGTCGAAGTCCTCCCCGGGCTGCGTGTGCTCGGTCGCGTTGAGGTTGCGCTCGAAGACGAGGTTGCCCTGCGCGTCCACGAACTTCGCCTCCACGTTGTTGTTGTTGACCGCAACTTTCCCGATGTTGCGGGCGAGGACGTTGATCATCGTCAGGAGCGTCCTGCCGTCCGAGATGACGGCGGAACCGACGGTGCATCCGAGGATGGGCATGATCTGGTCCATCCGGGCCTTGGTGTCGGCGTTCTTGCGGACGACGACGTTCCTGCGGGCCTCCATGCGCTTGAGCTGGGCCTCCCGGAATTCCTGGACCACCTCCTCGGCGTTGATCAGGTCCCTGACCTTCCAGCCAGCCTGCGTCCTGTCCATGCGCAGCAGGAGGGAGAAGGTGTGGTTCAGCAGGGGGTGGACGACGGAGGCGGACAGCAGGACGCTCTTGTCGATGTCCTTCTGGGCGGGGGCCATGGCGAGGGTGCCCTTGAACTGGGTCAGGAAGTCGGCCGGGAGCACGGTCAGCGGGAGCTGAAGGAGCTTCGCCGGATCCGGCTCCTCCTTGGGAGGCTCCTCCTTCTTCATCATCCGGTCGAGGAGCACGGCCTGGATCGCGTTGCGCAACGTCGTCACCTGGTCCGGCCCCTTGCGGAGGAAGGGATACGTGGCGGCTATGGCGCCGGCGAGATGCCCCGTGAGGGCGTTGAAGTCCACCCTGCCGGCCAGGGAGCGGAGATTCGCCCCGTTCAGGTCCGCCTGCAGCTTCTCGAACGCGAACTGCGCCGTCTGGCGGTACTGGTAGTATTTCCATCCGAAGAACGCGCCCAGGCAGAGGGCGATCAGGATCACCCCGGCGGCGATGTGCTTGAGGTGCTTGTGCAGGTAGGCGACAAGGGGCTTGATGCTGGGCAGCTTCATGAGTCAGGGCCTCCGGACGGGAGCGGCCGCCGGCGCGGCTTTGGCTGGATACGGGGGATGCGGACGATGGGGCGTCTCTCTGGCATGGAGGATGGGGATCCGTCCTTCCTCAGGCGCCGTCGGCGGCCTGCTGCGGACGCAGCAGCCTGCCGATGCGCACCACCAGGGGCGTGACCAGATTGGACGGACGAAGATCCAGACGGATGATGCACCAGCCGGCCAGGGCGTTCGGGCTGAGGAGCGTGCACAGGCGGTCGGCGGCGGGCCGGGTCCAGAAGCAGGGCAGCCCCGCCAGGGTCCCCAGGGAGGAGCCCCGCCCCTTGCCGGCGGCATTGACACATTTCCAGATGCGCCACCATCCGAAGGCGTTCCGGGAGAACATGCCCCTGTCGGGGGAGAAGCGGCAGGCGGGGGACAGGCTGTTCCAGAAGGTGACGGCGACCCCCGAGGACGCGACCCGGATCGCCTCCTCGATGGCGTCCTCTATCGGGCGTTCGCCGTGGATGGCGTGAAGCACGACCCAGTCGAAGGACTCGTCGTCGAAGGGCAGATGGTCGTCGCTGGCGGCCTCCACCGCCACCCTGTCTCCGCAGCGCTCCTCGGCCGTGGCGCGAAGTTCCGGGGACGGCTCCGTCACCGTCACGTCGTAGCCCCATTCCCACAGCAGCATCGCGAAGGTCCCCCTGCCGCAGTTGATCTCCAGCAGGGACTTGTCCCTGCGGGGCCACCCCGTGGTGCACTCCTGCAGCAGACCGGTCTGGCGCCGGATGATGAGCTTCCGGGCCGCCTTGTTCAGGCCGCCTCCGGGGGAGGATTGGGTGCAGGGAAAGGCTGCCATGGCGTTTGTCGGTCAGTTCGATGCCGGAGGGGCCTTGAGGGTCAGCAGCTCGAACCGGCATGGAACGAGAAGTCTCATGGGGAAGCCGCTCCACAGGGCGGTCCCGTTGGTCACGTGGAGTCGCGTGTCCCCGACCGCGTAGACCCCCGAGAGGAAGCCCTCGTTCATGAGCTTCACCAGCAGCCTCGCCACCGCGAGCTGGCCCCCGTGGGTGTGGCCGGACAGTTGGAGGTCGACTCCTTCCTTTGTCGCATCATACACGACTTGGGGGCGGTGCGCCAACATCACGCGCAGGGCGTCTTTCGGGGCCCCTGCCAGGGCCGCGGCGGGGTCGGGCATGGGAAGACCGAACCGCTTCGCGATCCTGTCCGCGACGCCGGCCACGACGATCTTCGTCCCCCTGTCGGCGATCGTGACGTGGGCGTTCTCGAGGACCACGATGCCGAGAGCCTCGAAGGCGCGTTTCCAGGCCGGCCAGTCCCAGTGGTACTCGTGGTTGCCGGTGCACATGTAGACGCCGAGGCGCGCCTTGAGGCCGGCGAGGGGCGCCACGTCCCTGGCGCGGTCCTCGATCGTGCCGTCCACCATGTCCCCCGTGAGGAGGATGATGTCCGGACGGCTTGCGTTGATCCTCTCGACCAGGGCGGCCGTCCACTCCCTCGGGAAGGTGCGGCTGATGTGCAGGTCGCTTGCGTGGAGGACGCGCAGGCCGTCCAGCGCCCTTGGCATGCCCGGGAGCGTGACGTCCACCTCGTGGATGAGGGGTTCGGCGACGCCCTGGCGGACGGCGAAGACGCCGAGCGCGAGGCTCAGGATCAGGAGGAGGGCGGCCCAGCGGTTCGGCGAGAGGATGTCCCGGGGAACGCGGGGGAGGATGCGGTTCGCGCCCCGAAGGCAGAGGAGCAGGATGTCGCGCATCACGCAGAGGATCGTGAGCAGGATCAGGGTGCCGTGGACGTACCCCAGCGCCAGCATGGCGGACCTGGATATCTCCGGCACGATGCTGCCGTAGATCAGGCGCAGCAGGTAGAGCTTCATGCTGCAGGCCAGGGCCAGCAGGCACAGCGCGACCTTGACCCGTGGCGCCACCCTGAGGGGCAGCACCAGGCGAAGGATGACGTAGAGGGAGAGGACGGTGGTGAAGAGGTGGATCATCAGCGCAGGGCGATGGCCTCGATCTCCACTTTCGCGCCGAGGGGGAGGGCGGCGACCGCGATGCAGGAGCGCGCCGGCGACGGCTGGGGGAAGTGGCGGGCGTAGACCTCGTTGACCACGGGGAAGTCCTTGATGTCGGCCAGGAACACGGTCGTCTTCACCACGTTGGCGGCGGTGAGACCTTGGGACGCGAGGAGGGCGAGGACGTTCTTGCAGACCTGCTCGGCCTGCGTCGCCGTGTCGCCGTCCACCAGCTTGTTCGTGGCGGGATCGATGGGTATCTGTCCGGAGCAGAAGAGCAGGTCGCCGGCGATGAAGGCCTGGCTGTAAGGGCCGATGGCGGCGGGAGCGGTAGTGGTGGAGACGGGTTCCTTGCGCATGGGTGCTCCTTGCGGGAAAGGGTGAGATTTGCCGGGGATTGTGCCAGAGACGGGAAAGCCGGGCAAGGAACCCCCTCTGGGGCGCCCTGTCCGCCTCCGGTCTTCCGCGTCCTGCAGCGGGGGCGTTGTCCCGCCTCCGAGGCCGTGGTCCGCACGCGATGCCGGAGAGGCGTCCGGTCTTCTCCGCTCCGGGCCGCGGCATCGTCCCGGCGAGCTACGCCGCCGCCCTTCCACACGCACATGGCACCGGGGAAGTTCCCGATCCTCCGAACGGTCCGGCCTTGCGGAACCGCTGGTCCAGAGTCGTGCGCGGCTTGTGCTGGCAAACAGGTCTCCGCGTGCCAACCCAGGTTTTTGCGTTGGTCCAAATCCTTGGCCCTGTTGCGATGTTCCACAAGAGCACACAAATGCACACGGCCCTAGGGAAGTCCAAGGTCTCACGCTATTCGGGCCAAGAGAAGCTAGGAGTGTGTCTCATGCTCACGAGGATGCCAGTGCGTTTGGCGTAGGTCCTGGCAGTGAACGCCGTGACATCTGCCGGTGGGAGGCTTGGGGAGGGAAGACGGAGACGGCCGGTGTGCCCATGCCGGGGGCGAGGAGGGCAAGGACTCCGCATCGACAGACATGGGGTCGCAGTACAGACTGATCTTTTCTATTGTAGATTCGTCGCATATCCGTTTGTCGGATCTGGGGATCGGCGGGCCGTGACCGTCACCCCGCCCCGGATCCCTGGTTCCGTTCGGGACTGTCCGGAACCCCCTCCCCGGGGCAACGCACCCCTTCGATCCCCAAGGTCCCGTTGGTGCGAAAGTTTCCCCAGGGTTACCCCCAGAGGGGGGCGCCGGAAACGGACATCGGGAAAGCGCCGTTGCTGGCCGATGAAAGCAAGTGACCCTGCGTCAGTTCGGTTGACGCAGGGTCGAGAACCTTCAACCATAGGCAGCCATGTGACATGGGGGCGGCTAAACCAAGCCTGCCGACCGCCACGGCCCTCGCCTAGCACGCGGGGGTCGTGGTCCCCAATACTGTAAGACTATTTTGGGGATTGTCACCCCCCCGTCCGGCCTTGACGCTCACCCTCCGGCGGACCGTCTGCGCCTGAGGTATCCCGGAGGGATCATCCCGAAGGCGATGCCCCCAAGTATGAGGGCCGAGGCAATGGCAAGCGGCAAGTCCACGCCCTCCCCGAACACCAGGCACCCTCCGAGGATGCCCACAACTGGCGTTGCCAGCACGCCGAGGGACGTGGTGGTGGCCGGCAGACTCGCGTTGATCACCAGCATCACCCAGTAGGCGAGCGCCGTGGCGGGGATGCCGCAATACGCCAGAAGCGCGAGCAGGGTGGGGTCGAGGGGCGGAACCGGGGGGCCTTCCACAGCGAAGGCCAGCGCGGACAGCAGCACGCTTGGGACCAGAAGCTGCCAGAACAGCAGTTGCAGCGGGGTGGTGTGCCACGTGTGCGCACGTATGCCGATGATGGCGATGGCCCAGGACAGGGCGCTCAGCAGGATGATCCCGTAGCCCGCGAGCACGGACGCGTCCAGGGTGCCTTCCCCGGGCATGCCGCACAGTATCGCGATGCCGACCATCCCCGCGGCCGTTCCGGCGATGCGTCTGGGAGGCACGGCTTCATTGAGGAAGATGCGGGCCGCCGGCACCACCCAGAGGGGCGTCGTGTAGCCCAGCACCACGGACCGTCCCACCGGGACCAGTTGGACGCCGATGGCGATGCAGGCGGCGGTGATGGCGATGTTGAATACCCCCACCAGCAGGATGAAGCGCACGTCCCTGCGTTCGGGCAGCTTGAGATTCCCCGTCGCACCCTGCACCACGAGGAGCACGACGGCCGCGATGATGCAGCGGTATGCGGCGGACCACAACGGGGTGATTTCGAGGACGATGAGCTTGATCACCGCCCAGTTGAGGCCCCAGATGAGGATGATGAGGGTGAAGAGGAAGATGGCCTTGCCAGTGCTGATGCGCATGGGGGGCGTAGGTACGCCTCTTCGCGCGTGTTGTCATGCATTGACGTGTGCGTGGATGCGGCAAAAAGGTTGCGGCTAAGGTCCCCTTGGCGTACTTTTTGGGCCCGGCATCTGCAAGGATGCCGCGAGGGGCGGGATGCGCCGCGTCGGAACCGCGTGTTCCGAACCGACGTCCGCAGCAGGGGGGTCGTCCTTTTTCGTGCACCGGTGCGCGGCGTGCCGAGGTTCCGCCTTCGGTCCCGGCGTGTCGTGCACATGTCCTTCCTCGTTTCCGCCTCCCGTTTCGTCCCATCGTGCATCCTCGTCGGAGATGATGCCGGAAAGGCTCCGTCCCCGGCGCCATGCAGGTCTGGCACGGTTTCCGGGACGACAGGGAAAGGCCGCAGATGAGCAACGAACAGAACGCACCGTCACAGCGACCCTCGACGATGGGCGCGGCGCCCCAGGCGAACGGTCCTGCGGGCCCTGCGTCCGCGCCGCGTTCCGCCATGCCGCCTCCCCGGCAGCCCGTCCCGGGGCAGTCCGGGCAGCCCGCGCAGGGACAATCCCCACGCGGCGTTCCCGGAGCCCGGCCTCCGGGCCCCGCCGGGCGGCCCCCCGAAGCCGCCGGGGCGGCCCAACCCGGTTCGGCCCCCGTCCCTCCCGGCGCCTCCGCAGCCGCCCCATCCGGCCCTGCCGGGGCCAACGCCAACGACCGCGGCGACGGCGGCCCCCTCCGACCCTCCGACGTGGACTTCATGCCGGGGTTGCTGCGCAGCCTCTCCGTGCTCCTCAGGCTCCGGGGGAAGGTCGTCTCCCCCCAGTTCCTGATGTCCGGGATATCCGGAAGCCGGGTCACGCCCCAGACCTGCCTGCGCGCCGCGCGCAAGGCGGGCCTGTCGGGCCGCATCGCCTACCGTCCCGGCCTCGAGAACATCCCGGAACTCGTCCTGCCCTGCATCCTGCTGCTGACCCGGGACCGCTCCTGCGTGCTGACGCGCATGGACGCCGAGACCGCCGAAGTGATCTTCCCGGAGACCAGCGACACGGCCCAGACCGTCCCGCTGGCGGCCCTCAAGGAGGAGTACTCCGGCTACGCCCTCTTCGCGGCGGTGCAGGCCCTGCCCGAGGAACGGATCCGGAGGCTCGAGATTTCCAAGGAGAAGCGCTGGTTCTGGGACGTGCTGCGCTACTACGCCCCCATCTACCGGCACGTGGCGCTTGCGAGCGTGGTGATCAACCTCATCGCCCTCGGCAGCCCCCTCTTCGTGATGAACGTCTACGACAGGGTGGTTCCCAACAACGCCATCGTGACCCTGTGGGTCCTGGCCCTCGGCATCTCCCTGATCTACCTCTTCAACTTCCTCATCTCCTCCCTTCGGACCCACTTCGTGGACGTGGCCGGGCGCAACGCCGACATAGTCCTCTCCAGCTCGCTGGTGGAGAAGGTGCTCTCCATGCGGCTGGACGCGAAGCCCGAGTCCACCGGGGCCCTGGTGAACAACCTGCGGGAGTTCGAACAGCTGCGGGAGTTCTTCAGCTCCTCGAGCCTGCTCGCCTGCATCGACCTCCCGTTCCTGGTGATCTTCCTGCTGCTCATCGTCTTCATCGGCGGCCCGTTGGTGTTCCTGCCCATCGCGGCCATCCCCGTGCTGCTGCTGATCGGATTCCTCCTCCAGCACCGCTCCCGCCAGTGCGCCGAGTCCACCTACCGGCACAACATGCAGAAGAACGCGTTGCTGGTGGAGATCGTCAACGGCCTGGAGACACTCAAGGCCTGCATGGCCGAGAGCCGCATGCAGCGCCTCTGGGAGTCCGTGGTGGGGATATCCGCCAAGTCCAACAGCGACGCCCGCAAATACAACAACCTCGCCATCACCTCCTCCATGCTGGTGACCCAGATCGTCACCGTGGCCATGATCGTCTGGGGCGTCTACCGGATCACCGACGGGGAGATGACCATGGGCGCCCTCATCGGCTGCAACATCCTCGTCGGCCGCACCATGGCGCCCCTGCTGCAGATCGCCTCCCTGCTGACCCGCATACAGAACTCCCGCGTGACCCTGCAGGCGCTGGACATCCTCATGGAACTGCCCTCCGAGAGCCAGATGGACCGGAGCGTCATCGACTTCGGGACGCTCAAGCCCTCCTTCACGATGGAGGGGGTCTCCTTCGCCTATCCCCGCTCCGAGCGTCTGGCCCTCGACCGGATCAACCTGCACGTCGAGGCAGGGGAGCGGGTGGGCATCATCGGGCCCATGGGATCCGGGAAGAGCACCCTGTCCCGCCTGCTGATCGGGCTCTACCAGCCCAAGGAAGGGGCGGTGAAGTTCGGGGACGTGGACATACGGCAGCTTCCCTGCTCGGACCTCCGGGGACGCGTGGGGGTCCTGCCCCAGGACGTGGTCCTCTTCTACGGGACCATACGGGACAACATCGCCCTGGGGGATCCGACCATCAACGACCACATGATCCTGCGGGCGGCGGCCCTGGCGGGCGTCACGGACTTCCTGCGGAACAACCCCGCCGGCTTCGCCGCCCAGGTCGGCGAGCAGGGCAAGGCCCTTTCGGGCGGGCAGAGGCAGTGCGTGGCGCTGGCCCGCGCCCTCGTCAGGGATCCGGAGGTCCTCATACTGGACGAGCCCACCAGCAACATGGACACCGATTCCGAACTCATGCTGCAGAAGCGCCTGACGACGGCCATGGAGGGACGCACCGTCATCCTGGTGACCCACAGGCTGTCGATGCTGCGGATCGTGGATCGGCTGGTGGTGATGGAGAACGGCCAGGTCAGGCTCGACGGTCCCCGGGACAAGGTGCTCCAGCAGTTGAGGGACAGGTCGAGGCAGCATATAGAGACCGCCGGCGGGAAGCCGCCTGCGGCGGGAACGGCGGCGGCGTGAGGACGTTCCGGCCGAATTCCTGCACCCGGCGGGTCCCGGTGCCGGCGAGGGACGGCTCGGGGCCGCAGCCGGACGGACGTCCGGGAGGCGCGGGCCTTCGGACGCCCCACAACCCGATTCCCCGGGACGCGATCCCGGGATCCATGTCCGGAACCCCATGGCAGTGACACCCTCCGTTCCTCAGCCCCAGGCGGCCGGCACGTCCCGGCCTCCCGTCGACGCCCGGCCGGGCGCGTCTCTGCGCGCGCCCGGGTCCCAGGATCACATCCCGGCCATGCCCGGGATGCCCGGAGGCGGCGCGGACATGGGCTTCAAGGCCATGCTGACGAGACCCGTTGAGGGAGCCGGGGCGAACGCCGGCATGGGGCGGCTGCTCCAGGGGAGCGCGCGTCAGGCCAAGCCCGAGAGCGGCCTCAAGAGCTTCCTCAAGGGGGTGGTCTTCGGGTCGAAGGACGAGCAGCGCCCCGACAGGGACACGCTCCCCGTCGTGAAGGATGCGCTGCGATCCTCGCTGAAGCGCGCCGAGGGACAGCTCCAGCACCTTGTGCATCCGCATGCGCCCGTCCCTCCGGCGTCCGGATCCCCCGCCACGCAGGCCGGGGTTCCTCCGGAACAGCGGCCCCCGGGACTCTTCGACGCCATGGACGCCCCCCTCCACGGCCTGACCCCCGACGACATCCAGTTCGCCGACGAGGTGGACGCGGCCCTGGCGCGACGCCCGAGGATTGGGGCGCGGATGCTCTCCGTCTCCGTGGCGGCCCTCTTCGTCGCCATGATCTTCTGGGCCGGTCTCGCGGACATCGACGAGGTCACCCATGCCGAGGGGCAGGTGGTGGGGTCCCAGCGGACCCAGACCATCCAGAACCTCGAGGGGGGCATCCTTCGGGGCGTGCTGGTCCACGAGGGGCAGATCGTGGAGAAGGGGACCGTGCTCGCGCAGCTGGACAACGAGATGGCGGAAAGCGCCTACCGGGACGCCCAGGGCAAGGCCATGGAGAACAGCCTGGCCATCCTCCGCCTCGAAAGCGAGCTCAAGGACGAGAAGCCCCGTTTCCCCGACGACCTGAAGACCTGGGCGTCGCAGCTCATGGGCAGGGAGGTGGAGCCGTCCACGCTGGCCAGGGCCGCCCAGATCGTCCAGGACCAGGAACAGACCTGGGAGTCCCGCCAGGAGAAGCTCAAGGCCGAGATCGACGTGCTGAAAAGCCAGTACGAGCAGCGCACCCACGACGTCGAGGAGCAGGCGGCGCACAAGGCCCAGCTGGACCAGAGCCTCGCCCTCGCCATCGAGCAGCAGGACGCCGCCCACGCCCTCGTCCTGCGCAACAACTTCTCCCGGATGGAATACCTCGGCCTGCAGCAGAAGGTCGTGGAACTCCAGGGGCAGATCAACATGCTGGCCGCCAGCATCCCGAGATCCCAGGCGGCCGCCAACGAGTCCCTCCAGCGCATAGCCTCCCGGAAGGCCGAGCAGAACGCCGCGGTCACCGACGAGATCAACAAGCGGCGGCTGGAACTGTCGTCCCTGCGGGAGTCCCTGGCCGCCGGGAGCGACCGGGTCACCCGCACGGAACTGCGTTCCCCCGTGCGGGGCACGGTGAAGCAGATCTACATCAACACCGTCGGCGGCGTGGTCAAGCCCGGCGAACCCATCATGGACGTCGTCCCCCTGGACGACACGCTCCTCGTGGAGGCCAGGGTGACCCCGAAGGACGTGGCCTTCCTGCGCCCCGGACAGCACGTCATGGTGAAGGTGTCCGCCTACGACTTCTCCATCTACGGCGGGCTGGAGGGGGCGCTGGAGTCCATCAGCGCCGACACCATCGAGGACAAGCGTGGCAACTACTACTACCTGGTCAAGGTGCGCACCCGGAAGACCTCCATCGTCTACCACAACGAGGCGCTGCCGATCATCCCGGGCATGATGGTGACGGCCGACATCCTGATTGGCAAGAAGACCGTACTGGACTATCTGCTCAAGCCCATACTGAAGGCCAAGCAGAACGCCCTGCGCGAACGCTGAGCCTGCGAGGCACCGATAATGGCACCAGAATTCCCTCATCCCCCGGACAACCGCCGCACGGCACTGTCTCTGGCGCTCCTGCTCCTGCTGATTGCGGTCGGGTTCGCCTTCGTCTCCAACTGGCAGCTGGACGCCCATCGCGAGCGGCAGATGCGTGAGACGGAACAGTCCCTGTCGACGCAGGCCGCCGGCGGCGCGGCGCGGCTGACCGTCTGGTATGGCGCCCTGCGAGGGCAGGTGCAGAATTTCGCGGACCTGGACATGCTCCGGCTGTTCGCGGCGGAACTGGAGACGTCGGGGCTGCCTGCCGAAAAGATACTGGAGCTTTCCCAGATGCAGGGGCACGGGGGCGACGCCGTCCCCATGGCCGCGACGCAGGCGGCGGAGGCCGGGGGCAAGAATGGGGGCGAATACGCCGTGACGGCCCTGCTGCCGAGACTTTCGCTGATGGTGGGGCAGATCAAGGCCTTCCAGGAGCGGTGCAGGCTGCTGGCCGTGAGCGTCCTGAACACGGCCGGCCAGCCGTATCTGACGGTCAAGGGCGCGCCGACCCTGACCCAGGGGATGCGGGACGTCGTCTCCGTCGCGGCGAAGAGGCGCGGCCCCCTCGTCCTGCCGGTGCGCCGCCAGGAAGGGGATCTCGTCATGGACGTGGTCTTCCCGGTGTACGCTCCCTCCTACCACCCGGCCGGGGACACCGTCGTGGCGCTGCTCATGGTGCGCTGCAGCGTCCTGGACGCCGTGCGGGGCGTGACCCGTCCCGGCGTCGACGGGATCCACGGCTCCTGCGTCCTGCAGGTGCTCCCGGACGGACTGCAGATGCTGGATCCCGACGTGGCGACCCTGCCGCCGCCCTTCGCCGGGGACTGGCGCGTGGAGGGCGACTCCCTGCCCTTCGCCAGACGCGCGTGGACCACCACCACGGGCGAGCGCATCGACGTCTACGGCATGGGGGTCCCCGTCCCCGATCTTCCCTGGTTCGTCGTCCCGATCGTGTCCTCCGCCCGCGTGGACGAGGAATACGCCTCCCATCGCAGGAACGTCGTCACGGTGGTCTGTCTCGCGACGCTGACGGCGGCGATCCTGATGGTCGCCCTGTGGTGGTGGCTCGTGGGGCTCCGGGAGCGGGCCGTGGCGGACCAGTTCCGCAGGCTCTTCACGGTGGTCAACCAGCAGAAGCAGATCATCGACGGGGTGAACGCCGCCCTGTCGGCCGGGATCGTCCTCAACGACCTCGACGGCGTCATCTACTACGCCAACCAGGGATTCGCGCAGATGGTGGACATGTCCCTGGAGGAACTGGGAGGGCTCTCCCACGCCTCGCTGCCCAGGGACTTCGCCCGCAGTCTCGCCAATCACACCCTGGCCGTGAACGACAGCGAGAAGATGGCCAGTTTCACCGAGAATCTGTCCGTCGACGGGAACGTCAGGCACTTCCTCACGTCCTGCTCCCCCTTCCGGACGGAGGAGGGGCAGATGGCCGGGGTGGTCTCGGTCTACAGCGACATCACGGAAGTGTCCGAATCCCAGCGCAGGACGAAGCGGATGGTGGACCAGACCGTGGAGGTCTTCGTCCGGGCCGTGGAGGCCGTGGACCCGTATCTGTGCGGACAGTCGTCCTACACCGCCGCCCTGGCCGAGGTGCTGGCCAGGTATCTGGACGTGGGGGACGAGGCCACCCTCGCCACCCTGAGCACCTCCGCCAAGCTCTCCCAGGTGGGCATGATCCAGCTGCCGAGGGATCTCCTGACCAAGACGGGCCACCTCACACCCGAGGAACGCGCGCGGATGCAGCAGCACGTGGAGTACGCCCGGCGCGCCCTGGAGGGCATCGCCTTCGACCTGCCCATCCTCGAGACCATCAGCCAGATGTACGAGAAGATGGACGGTTCCGGCTATCCCGAGGGGCTCAAGGGGGACGAGATCGGCATGAACGCCCGGATACTCGCCGCGTCCAACGCCTTCTGCGCGATGATGCGCCCCCGCTCCTACCGGAGCGCCCACGACGTCAACAGCGCGCTGGCGGTCATGGCGCAGCAGCCCCTCAAGTACGACATGAACGTGCTGAAGGCGCTGCAGGCCTATCTGCAGACGGAGGATGGCAAGGATTTCCTCCTGCGGCTCAGGACCGGCGTGACGATAGAGGCCTGAACCGGGGCCATGCGCATCCTCTTTCTGCACAGCGCCTTCCCGGGTGTGTTCCGCTCCCTCGCCCAGGCCTACGGCGCGGACCAGTCGAACACGGTGCTTTTCCTCGCGGAGTCCGGGCAGAAGGGCAGCGCGGTCCCGGGCGTGCGGCGCATGCGGCTTGCGCCGCCCCTGAACCACGTCTGCGACGACGCGGTGGAGCGGGACGTCGTGTTGCGGTACAGGCGGGCCGCCAGGGCGGGCAACGCCATGCTGGGCCTGCGCAGGGACGGCTTCGCGCCGGACCTGGTCTGCGCCACCCCGTCCACGGCCGGATCCCTCTTCGTCCGGGACGTGTTCCCAAAGGCCTTCTTCATGGTCCAGGCCGACTGGTTCCACACCCGGGGCGAGTCCCATTCCTATGCCCTTTCGGGTTCCCCCGTGGCCTTCGCCACGGCGAGGCTGCGCAACCTCTGGGAGTACAACGCCCTCGGGGACTGCGATCTCGCGGTCACCTCTTCGGAATGGCAGCGGGTCCAGTACCCCGCCGTCGTCCGGGACAGCGTGCACGTCCACCGCGGCGGCATCAACGTCGCCTTCTTCTCCCCCGAGCCCGGCGCCGTCTTCAAGGCCTGCGGCCTGAACCTGTCCGGCGCGGGGGAGGTGCTGTCCTTCTCGGGGGCCCCCGGGGATCCCTCGAGGGGGTTCGGGGACTTCCTCCGCTGTCTTCCCGGCATCCTGGAACGGCGTCCCGGATGCCACGTCCTGCTTGCGTGGCCGGACCGGCGCGGCCCCGCCGGGCAGATGCCCCCATGGGACGGCGAACTGCCGGAGGAGGTCCGGGAGGCCCTGCCTCCCGGAGGGCGGGAGCGCATACATCCCGTGGGCATGTGCTCCATCGGCGACTATCGCGCCATGCTGCGGGCGTCCACGGTGCACGTCTACCTGACGGCTCCCAACACCCTCTCCACGGGGCTCCTGGAAGCCATGGCCTGCGGCGCGCTGGTGGTGGGGTCGGACACGGCCCCGGTGCAGGAGGTGGTGCGGCATGCGGAGAACGGGTTCCTGTGCGTCCCCGGCGACGGGAAACTTCTCGTGGACATAGTGTCGCAGGTGCTGGAACGGGCGCCGCTGATGGGGGGCATCCGGGCGAAGGCGAGGGAGTCCGTCGTCCGGGACTACAACGCCGCGGTCCAGACGAAGAGGCTCATGCAGCTGCTCCATCGGAAGATGTCGGGCGAGGGCGGGGAGTAGGGCCGGGCGGGGCGGTTCAGGACTGCGGCAATTATTGCTGGTGGTTTCCCATGTGTCAGTGTATTGACACGGCACGGGCGGTGAAGAGGGGCGAGGCGTGCGGCCCGGGACGGGTCGCATGAAGCTGCGGGGGAAGTGGGTCGTATGTCTCTGAAGAAGAAGTTGGACACCACCGGCATCATCGGGGAGAGCACCAGTCTGCTGAGCGTCTTCGAGATGCTGGGGAAGGTGGCTCCCACGGAAAGCACGGTTCTCGTGACCGGGGAATCCGGCACGGGCAAGGAACTGCTGGTCAGGGCCCTGCACGACAACAGCCCCAGAGCCTCGAAGCCCTTCGTCCCCATCAATTGCGGCGCCATCCCCAAGGAACTGCTGGAAAGCGAACTCTTCGGCCACGAGAAGGGGGCCTTCACCCACGCCATCCGGACCAGGCCCGGCCGGTTCGAGATCGCCCAGGGGGGCACGGTCTTCCTGGACGAGATCGGGGAGATGGACGTGAACCTCCAGGTGAAGATTCTGCGGGTGCTGCAGGAGAAGGAGATCGAGCGGGTAGGAGGGGTCGGCGTCAAGAAGGTGGACGTGCGCATCATCGCCGCCACCAACAGGGATCTGGAGAAGGAGGTCGAGGGGGGACGCTTCCGGGAGGATCTCTACTACAGGCTGAACGTCATCCCCATCCATCTGCCGCCGCTTCGGGAGCGGGGCGGGGACGTGCTGCGGCTGGCCAGGCATTTTCTGGGGAAATTCCGGGGGAAGCGCCCTCAGCCCCTGAAACTCTCCCCCAAGGCCGAGTGGGCCCTCAACGTCTACCCGTGGCCCGGCAACGTCCGCGAGCTCGAGAATTTCATGGAGCGGCTCAACGTCCTGGTGGACGGGAACGTCGTCCGCTTCGAGGATCTGCCGGAGAAGATACGGGCCAACGTGCCGGAGGACGCTGCGCCGCCCCCGGAGACCGCGGCGGACGAGGAACTCCCCCAGGCTCCGGGCGCGGAGGACGTCCCGGCGCCGGCGGCGCAGGCTTCGAGCGGAGAGTTCGTCTGGCCGCATCTCGGCGTGCTGGGCGATCTCGGCCTGAATCTGAAGGATTTCCTCGAGGCCGTGGAGACGCGTCTCATCGACGAGGCCCTGGAGAAGGCGTCGGGCGTCAAGAATCAGGCCGCCGAGTTCCTTGGCATCAAGCGCACCACCCTTATAGAGAAGCTCAAGAAAAGGGAGACGAACTGAAGGGCATGCTTCGTGCATGAAGGACAGTCGGCACCAGAACCTCATCCGCGATCGTCCATGCACATGCAGCAAGCATCGTCTCCAGGGCGGAACCTCTCCGCCCGGCCGACGGGGCCATTTCCCCGACGCCTTGAAGGGCGCCGGGCATCGTCGCATGGTCTCGCCCCCCTCCTGCGCGCCGCCCTGGCGATCCTCCTGCTGACGTTCCCCGCCGTGGCTCTCGCCGCCGAGGCCTCCGGGGACGATTGGAGCCAGGTGGTCAACCGGCAGAACGTCATCGTCAAGGTCAACCCCGGCGGCCCCGAGGAATGGCCTTCCGATCGGTCGGTGTCGACGGACTACAGATCCATGCCCGAGACGGCGCCCTCCGGGCCTGCGCCGCAGCCTGCGCCGCAGTCCACGCCGCAGACGGCCGTGGACGCCAGAGGGGAAAAATCTTCCGGTACGGGGGCGGGACAACCCTCCGCTCCGCGGATCGCCGCGCCTTCCGTGCCGCAATCTCCCGCCCCGTCCGTCGCGACCCCTCCCCCCGTCGCGACCCCTCCGGTCATAGCGGCCCCTCCGGCGGCCACGATGCCGTCGGCCATCCCCGCATCCCCCGGGGAAAGCGTGCCATCGGCCGTCCCGACGAGCCCGTCCGGCGGCTCCCCGTCCCTGCCAACCATCGAGCCTCCGGCCTTCAGGCCTCCCGTTCCCGGGCCACCGGCTTCGTCGCCCGCCACGGCCACGAACGGCGCATCGCAGCCACCACAGGAGCGCTCCTCCGCCCAGCCGCCCGCCGAGCCGGCGGCTCCGCGGTCTCCCGAGCCTCCCGCGGCCTCGAACGGCCCATCGCGCCCCCCTCAGGAGCGCGCCGCCGCCCAGCGCCCCGCCGAACCGGCGGCTCCCCGGTCTCCGGAACCCCCGGCCGCCACGAACGGCGCGTCGAAACCTCCACAGGAGCGCGCCGCCGCACCGAGGCCCCCCGAGCCCCCGGCTCCCCAGTCTCCCGCGCCCGCCGCCTCGAGCGGCGCATCGCCGTCTCCGGCCGCGTCCTCCGCCGAAGGCCGAATGCCCGTATCCCCGGAAGGGGCCGATGCCAAAGCGGCGTCCGACAAGAAATCCGATGCGCAGGGGGAAGTGCGCACTGCCGGCGCCTCCGCCGTCGGCACGGCCACCACCAAGTCCGAAGGGGTGGATCTGGACAAGCCGGAAAAAGGCCACGGCGAGGAGAAGCCCGAAAAGGAGGTCATCTACGTCGACGAGCAGGGCAATCCCGTGGAGAAACCCTCCGATCCCGACCAGATGCTGGCCGACGCCCACCGCCTGATGGACGAGAAGAAATACAGCGACGCCATGGCGCTGCTGACGCAGGTCAAGGCGCTTGATCTGCCCCCCTCGAAACGCGAGGAGGTCCTCTACAGCATCAGCGACTGCGTCTGGGTCAGCTACGCCGACAACCCCCTCGCCGGCTACGACGCCATCGTCTCCGCCACCAGCGAGGCCATGAACGCCAACCTCCGGTCCCCAAACGTGCCGGCCGCGCTGCTGCGCCTCGGACTCGCCAACATCAACGTGGGCAACATCGAGGACGCCATGGGCTACATAAACGCCCTCAGGCGCCGCTACCCCGACTATCCCGGCCTCGGCCTCGGCCTCACGTCCCTGGGCAAGGAACAGCTCAGACAGGGCCGCAACGCCGACGCCGAGAAGTCCTTCGACACGGTCCTCGACAAGTACCCCGAATCCCCATCCCTCCAGGCGGCGTCCGTGGGGCTGGCCCAGGCCCTGTTCAACCAGGGCAAGAACGACCGCGCCCACCTCATCCTGGACTTCATCGGCAAACGCTGGCCCAGATACTACATCGAGTTCCCGGACGTCCTGATCCTCCAGGGCGACAACGACATGGTCATGGGGAAGGTCCGGGAGGCCCTGGACAACTACTGGCTCTACTACAACCTCAACCCCAGACAGCCCGGCAACGAGAAGCTCCTCATGAAGATGGGGGACATCTACACCCGGCGCGGGGACTTCAAGACCGGCAGCTTCCTGTACCGGGAGGTCCAGGACAAGTTCCCCCAGACCCCCCAGGCCCAGGTGGCCAAGCTCCGTCTCGCCGAGAAGGGCATCTACGAGACGCCCGTCACCTACAAGGAGATGGAGACCGTCTTCGCCCATCCCGGCGACAGGCCCATCTGGCAGGTCTACGACGAACTGGCCGACTACTCCAGGACCATGCCGGAGTCGATCCTGGTCAGGCTCAAGCAGGCCATGTGGCTCTACTGGGACAAGCGGTACACCGAGTCCATGGGCAAGGCCGCGGACTTCATCGACGAGTATCCCGAGAACCCGAACATCTCCGAGGCGCGGGAGATCATCTGGGAGGCCTTCCGCAAGGAACTGGCCAACTCCCTGGCCGAACAGAACTTCACCCGCATCCTGATCCTCTGGAACGGCTTCCCGATGATCCGGCAGCGCTACGGGCCCATCGACCCGCCCCTGCGCTACGCCCTGGCCGAGGCCATGATCGAGCGGGGGCAGGTCGACAGCGGCCTCGAGATGCTCTCGGAATTCCTGAAGTCCCCGATGGACCCGAACTACGGGGAACTGGCCTTCACCGAGTTCTTCAACGTCGCCCTCCAGAGGGCCGACTGGGCGGGCATCCTCGACCTGGGCAAGATCGTGGCCGACTGGCCGCTGTCGCCCCACACCCGAAGCCAGCTCGACTACGCCATCGCCCTTTCGGCCCAGAACCTCAATCTCGCCGGGCCGGCCATCGCGATGTGGAAGACTCTGGCCGTGCGCACCGACATCCCGCTGTACCAGCGGGCCTACGCCACCTACTTCCTGGCCCGTGACGCGGAGAACCGCAGGGACATCGCCCAGGCGTACTCCTACAACCTGCAGGTCCTCAAGCTCTTCACCCAGCTCCAGGAGGAGCGGTCCGACAAGGCCGATCCCCAGAGGATCAAGGACGCCATGGCCGCCCTCATGGACATCTGCGAGGTGGACAACCACGTGCCCGAGGCACTGGAATGGGTCCGGCGCTACAGCGACACCATCTCGGACACCGATCCCGAATACCCCGGGCTGCGGTTCCGGGAGGCGAGGCTCTACCGGAAGCTGGGGGACGTGGCCCGGGCCCAGTCGCTGCTGGAGGACGTCGTCCGCCGCTTCCCCGAAACGCCCTTCGGCAAGGCCGCCTCCGGGGAACTGCGCACCTTCGCCGTCTCGAGGGATTTGCAGCATTTCGTGGAGAATCCGGACGCCAAGGCCAACGGCGCCCCTCCGGCCGGCCAGGCGCCATCGCCCCAGGGCGGAGGCGGGGGGAGCCAGCCGGCGGCCCCGACGGCACCGGCCCCGACGGCACCGGCCCCCGCGCAGCCGGAGCAGGCGGCCCAGTAGCCTTCGTCTTCCCGGCTCCCAGGGCGATCGCATGAAAAATGCCGTCGAAGGAACCGGTCCCATTGCCCGAACCGGATCCCCTTCCTCGAAGACCCACTGGCCGGCATGGCGTCCGCGGCACGGGCCTTGCGCATATGCTCACCAATCTGACGGCCGGCCGCCTCGATCCTGGGAGCCATCCTCATCAAAGCATTGACGGTGGGGAAAAGACCGGCACAGTGGCCAACTGGGCGCAGTTACTTGCGAACAGGCCCTGGGCGGCCAAGCCGGCCTTCTTTCATGCAATCGCCCTGTCCCACGCAACGGCATCTCTTGACGATGGCGCAACCCCTATGTACCCTCTAGAAGTTCCATGCGCGCCGGGATTCCGTTGTCCCTGTCCCAGTCGCCACCATGTTCCCCAGGAGTTTCCCCGTGAACGCCACAGCACGCAACATCCCGTCCCGCCGCCCGAATCCGGATGTGGCACCATCGTCGCTGGAGACGACTGCACCTTCCTGGGCGGCAGATGTCATGTCCTCCCAGACACCGGAGAATGTGGCCGAGGACTAGGCAGAAGCAGCGTGGGAGTGCGATTGCTCGCACTATCCCAACGAACGGACGCAGAGAATTCTGAGCATTCTGGACGACGATCCCAGATTGACCGTTGCGAAGGACGAGGATGAACTTTTCCGTCTGTTGGGGATTCCGGAATGGCGAAGCCTCTTGTAGCCGTTTTCACTGCGCAATACCATGCCGATATCGCTATGCTTCGCGAACAAGGCCACGACCTCGGCGAACTCGTTAAGGCATGGATTTTCTCGTTAACAGGAAACCTTTGCCGAAAAAGTACCATGACCATCAACTTTCGGGGATTTTGCGTAAATCGCGCGGCTTGCACATTGAGCCAGACGGGCTTCTCATATACACATACATAGTGAGGAACAAGATACGTCTGGAATGCACTGGAACTCACCATCACGTATTGCATGAAAAACTGGGCATTTATATCACATATTGAATTATGCGGAGACTGTTCTAGGATAGGACGTGCCTGCCTAGGGTTACACTGTGGAATCTTTAACGAGAATGCTGTTTATCTTACTTGAAAAGTTTTTTCAACTTGTTAGTCCTGATGCAGTGTCACATTCATGTTGGTAATACCTCTATATTGCGAGTATCGACGATCTGCAATCCTGCAAAAAATAATTTATATTTCTACAATTGTTGTAGAGTTTCACATCTCTTTTATATATGCATACTTAAAAAACAAAGGCGCCCTAGTGGCGCCTTTGTTTTTGCTTCTGTGACCTGACGATCTTGAACAGTTGCTGGATTATGTCAGCAATTTAATGCCGTTGATTCTGTAATGAGCTTACTCTCTTGATGTGCAGGTAGTGACACTCTCACAAGTCTGTTCTTGGTGTGCGCCCTAGTAGTGCCATCAATGGCAACTGAATGGAAGTCTTGGTCAGTATTTTCTTTGGCGGCAGTAAGGTATTCGGCGATGTCCTCTTCAGTCTCCAGATAAACGATAACATCAAACCATGTGATCTTTATATTTTTCTTCAATTTTTGAATTCCTTCCAAATAACTGTAGATAGCATTATGTCTCGTTATTGGTTTTTTTCTTGTCACATCCATCTCTCCTCGATGCCGCACATGGTTCACACTGCCTGGCTGACGATCAATTCGAAGGCGAGGATCAGGCTGTATGTCGAATGGGAGTGGTAACGAAGGCCGTGAACCCAGTCGTTGAACAGACGGTACTTGACGCCATCTGGAGGGGAGAGCACATCAACGGCTGGGATATTCTCCAGCGTGAAGTCGTCATGGTAGACGTTGCAGATGTCTAGTCCAGTCAGTATCGCAAGAATCTCGTTCAACGTGGAGACCCGGCGTCTCCTTGGAATCCCCTTCGGCTCCTCCCTGTAGGCAAGGGGCTTGAGCTTGCAAACCCAGAAGGCCACAATCCCGCGATCTTGGCTAGGTTCGGCTGGCTTACACCGAGTTCGCTGACGGACATGGTGACGCGTTCTTGGATGTCCGCAAGGACGCACTCCTCTACGTAGATATTCACATTTAGGCAGTGGCGTATCCATCGCACCTGATCGTGGAGGAGTGCAACCCAGTCCACGTTTGCATCAGACATCGGCGGGTTCCCCATCGTCGCACATGTCAGAGTCTATTATGGCCTGAAATAGGCCCGTCTTCAGGGCGTACTCGTTCACCCTGTCCATGGATCGCCTGATGGCCTCAGTGGTCAGGATGGGGTGCTTTTTCTCGGAAGACTCGGTTTTCGCGGCAGAAGGGGACTTCCCGCCGCCCGGCTCTCGAATGGGGTGCATTTCCAGATCCATGACGCTGCCTCCGCTGGGTTGAGATGGTTGTTTCACGGCGTCTCTTGCCTTGCCATTGTATCTCACGTCCCCCAGATCCGCAAGCCTCACCTCCGGGCCGTGCTGGGCGATAGCATGTATGGAATTGCGTTGGTGGAACCGGTTCCCCTTCCTTGAAGCCCCATCATCGGCCGACATGGCGTCTGCGTCATCGGCCTGCCGCACCTGCCCTCCGCCCCAAGGACCGACCGCCTCGGCCCGGGAACCGGCAGCATCCGAGGATGGACGATGGGGGAAAACCGGCACGCCGACAGGCAGGGCACAGTTTCGTATGGGCAGACCCTGAGTGGCTAGGCTGGCCGTTCGTTCATGCAATCGACCTGTCCGGCTCCCAAGGCCGCTTGCGACCATGGAAGTTTTTCCGTAGGGTTTTCGTCATGGCACGCCCTCGAGAAATCCACGTCTGCTCGGAATGCGGCGCCCAGAGCCTCCAGTGGCTCGGGCAGTGTCCCGAGTGCCACGCATGGAACACCCTTGTCCCGCAGATTGCCCCCGATCGGCGAAGCCCCAAAAGGGCGGCCGGGGACGGCCGTCAGGCCATGCCGCTGGTCGAGGTCCCGGAAAGCGCCCACAAGCCCTACGGCAGCGGCATCCTCGCCCTTGACCGGGTGCTGGGGAAGGGCCTCGTCCCCGGATCGGGCCTGCTGATCGGCGGCGAGCCGGGCATAGGGAAGTCCACGCTGCTCCTGCAGGTGGCCGGACTCGTGGCGCTCCAGGGACGCACGGTCCTCTACGCCACGGGGGAGGAGTCCCTGCCCCAGGTGCGGGGACGGGCGGAGCGGCTCGGCATGCTGGACCCCAACCTCCTGGCCGTGGCCACGACCCGGGTCGAGGACGTGCTGGAGTCCATCGTCCAGAACAAGCCCGCCCTCGCCGTGGTGGACTCGGTCCAGACCATGACGAGCCTGGACGCCGAGGGATTGCCCGGGAACGTGGGGCAGGTGCGGGCCGTCGCGACCCGCCTGCTGGAGGAATGCCGCCGCCTCGGCTGCACCCTGGTCCTCGTGGGGCACGTGACCAAGGACGGCACCCTGGCGGGACCGCGACTGCTGGAGCACATGGTGGACACGGTCATCTCCCTCGAGGGGGACCGTCGCCAGCTGTTCCGGCTGCTGCGGGTCTTCAAGAACCGCTACGGCCCCAACGAGGAGCTTCTGGTCTTCCGCATGGAGGAGACGGGGATGCAGGTCATCGAGGACCCGTCCACCTTCTTCCTGGAAGCCAGGGACCCGTCCCTGTCCGGGACCGCCGTTGTCATGGCCGTGGACGGCCAGCGCCCCCTCGCCGTGGAGGTCCAGGCCCTGGTCGCCCGGACCTACCTCGCCATCCCCCGGCGCACGGCCCTCGGCTTCGACGTCAACAGGCTCCACCTCCTGCTGGCGGTGCTGGAAAAGCGCCTGAAGCTCAACTTCGGACAGGTGGACATATACGCCAAGGTCGGGGGCGGACTGCGCATCCAGGAGCCGGGACTCGATCTCGCGATCGTGTCGGCGGTGCTCTCCTCCTTCTACGACGTGCCCCTGCCGGAGAAGATGGTGGTGTGGGGGGAGGTGGATCTCAACGGCCAGATCCGGCCCGTCTCGGCGCATCATCTGCGGCACGGCCAGGCGAAGCGCCTCGGGTTCAACCCCATCGTGCACCCGGACGCCGAGAACGGCGGAACGAACACGCTGACGGACTTCCAGGTCCAGCTGTTCCACAGGTGAGGCTCCATGGCGACGGAAATCGAGCGCAAGTATATCGACGTGGACTTCGACCGGCTCCGGGAGGCGCTGGCGCGGCGCGGGGCGGCGGGCCACGGGACGCACTTCGAGGCCAACCTGGTCTTCGACGCGCCGGGGGACCTCCTCCTCTCCCAGGGACGGCTGCTCAGGCTCCGCCTGCAGCGCTGGCCGGACCGGGAACTGTGCCTGCTGACCCTGAAGATCCCCCTCCAGGGGGCGGGGGGGTGCAAGACGATGGACGAGCGGGAACTCGAGGTCCAGGGGATGGAGGCCATGCGGGGGGTGCTGGAGGGACTCGGCTACGCGGTGCGGGCCCGCTACGAGAAGGTGCGGGAGACGTGGACGCTGGACGGCGCCCTGGTCGAGCTGGACGAACTCCCCTTCATCCGGGTCGTCGAGGTGACGGCGCCGGAAGGCGGAGGCGCATCCTCCGTGGATCGGGTGGCGGAGGCACTTGGGCTTGACAGGTGGGCGTCAACTGACCAAAACTACCATCAGTTGCATCGGCGTTGGTGTGCCGCGCAGGGCGTTCCCGACTGCGCATCCTTCGTCTTCGATGCGCCTCGGCGTGGCGCCTGGGAAGCCCGGCTGGGCCTCGGGCCACTGTCCATCGGCGGGGACGCGTCCTGACGGCCGGCGCGATCGTCGCGGCGGAAGAGTCTTCGATTGATGAGAGGGAAGCAATGCCTCTGGAGAACTTCAACGACAACACGGACATGCCCGACGGCGATGAACGCGTCGTCGTCGAGAAAAAGATCAAGGAGCCTTCCCGCTACAGGGTCCTGCTGCACAACGACGACTACACCAGCATGGAGTTCGTGGTGGACATCCTGCGGGTGGTCTTCCACAAGACCCTGGAACAGGCGACGGCCATAATGCTCCTGGTCCACCAGCACGGGGTGGGGCAGTGCGGCGTCTACACCAAGGAAGTCGCGGAGAGCCGGGTGGCCCGTGTGCGCCAGCAGGCGAGGCAGATGGGGTTCCCGCTGAAATGCACGATGGAGGAAGTCTAGCGATGCGCATCCGGCGGCGTGAAGTTCATCTCGATTCCACGGGCATGGCAGCGTCATGTTGAGCACGGAAGTCCAGGAAGTCCTCCGGGACGCGCTCATGGAGGTGCACAGGCGCCGTCACGACCTGCTGACGGTGGAGCATGTGCTGTTCGCCATGACCCGCAACTCCCGGGGCAAGATCATCCTCGAGGGCAGCGGGGCCAGCGTGCAGGTGCTGCGGGAGCAGCTGGAAGGCTTCTTCCGGGCGGAGATGGAGGTCGTGAGACAGCCCGGCCGCCTCGAGGTCGGCCAGACCATCGGACTGCAGCGGGTCATGGAGCGGGCGCTCGCCCACATACGCTCCGCGGGCCGGGAGACGGTCGAGATGGGGGACCTGCTGGTGTCCATCCTCGACGAGGACGAGAGCTACGCCATGTTCTTCCTCCAGAAGCAGGGCGTGGACCGTCTGGACGTGCTGACCTTCGTGTCCCACGGACTGGCCGACGGCCGGGGATCCAAGGGCGTCGAGACCGGCGAGAGGGAGAAGGGGGATCCCCTGTCCCAGTTCACCGTCGATCTCGTCGCCAAGGCCAAGGACGGGAAGATCGACCCCCTGGTGGGGCGCGAGGCCGAACTGGACCGGACGCTGGAAATCCTGTGTCGCCGCCGCAAGAACAATCCCCTCTACGTGGGCGATCCGGGCGTCGGCAAGACGGCCCTCGCCGAAGGCCTGGCCCTGCGGATGGCCCAGGGGAAGGTGCCGGACATCTTCGCCAACGCCACCATATACGCCCTGGACATGGGGCAGGTGCTCGCCGGGACCCGCTACCGCGGGGACTTCGAGGCCCGCATCAAGGCCATCCTCCAGGCGCTCAAGGACAAGAAGGACGCCATCCTTTTCATCGACGAGATCCACACCATCGTGGGGGCCGGCTCGACGTCCGGCAGTTCCATGGACGCCTCCAACCTGCTCAAGCCCGTGCTCGCGGGCGGCGAGCTGCGCTGCATCGGCTCCACCACCTACGAGGAGTTCCGGAACCACTTCGAGAAGGACAGGGCGCTTGCCCGGCGGTTCCAGCGCATCGACCTCCAGGAGCCCAGCACCGCGGACTGCCTGAAGATCCTCGAGGGGCTCCAGGACCGGTACGCCAAGCACCACAACGTGCGATACGGCCCCAAGGTGCTCCAGGCGGTGGTCGAACTCTCGGCGCGGCACGTGCGGGACAGGCTCCTGCCCGACAAGGCCATCGACGTCCTCGACGAGGTCGGGGCCAGAGTGCGGCTGAAGCGTTCCGGATCCGCCGAATCCGCCGAATCCGCCGATTCCGTCGAATCCATCGAAAGAGCGACGAACGAAGTCTCCGTGTCCCTGACGGACGTCGAGTTCGTCGTGGCGCGCATGGGAGGCATCCCGCACCGCACGGTGTCCGGCAGGGAACGGCACAAGCTGGCCTGTCTGGAACAGGATCTGAAGGGACTCGTCTTCGGACAGGAACAGGCCATAGAACTGGTGGTCAGGGCCATCCTGCGCAGCCGGGCCGGGCTCGGGCAGGAGCGCCGCCCCTCCGGCTCCTTCCTCTTCTACGGACCCACGGGCGTGGGGAAGACCGAGGTGGCCCGCAGTCTCGCCAGCCTGCTGGGAGTCGAGTTCCTGCGGTACGACATGAGCGAGTACATGGAGAAGCACGCCGTCTCCAGGCTGATCGGGGCGCCTCCGGGATACGTCGGCTTCGACCAGGGAGGGCTCCTCACCGAGGCGGTGCGCAAGGCGCCTTACAGCGTCGTGCTCCTGGACGAGGTGGAGAAGGCCCACCCGGACATCTTCAACGTCCTGCTCCAAGTGATGGACTACGCCACCCTCACGGACAACACCGGCCGCAAGGCGGACTTCTCCAACGTGATCCTCATCATGACGTCCAACGCCGGCGCCTTCGAGATGTCCCAGCAGTCCATCGGCTTCACCGATGGCGCCGGGGCTTCCGGCGAAGCCGCCCACAAGGGGCTCAAGGCCGTGGAGAAGACCTTCACGCCGGAGTTCCGGAACCGCCTGGACGCGATGGTTCCCTTCAACAGCCTCAGCGAGCCCATGATGCTGAGCATCGTGGACAAGTTCGTCAAACAGCTGCAGCAGTCCCTCAAGGAGAAGCACGTCACCCTGACGCTTGCGCAGGAGGCCCGGGAGTGGCTGGCCCACCACGGACACGATCCCGCCATGGGGGCGCGGCCGCTGGCCAGGCTGATGCGCACGGAAGTCGAGGACAAGCTGGCCCAGGAACTGCTCTTCGGCGCGCTCAAGAGGGGCGGCACGGCCCATCTTGACGTCTCCGGCGACGAACTCGTCCTGACGCCGAAGGCGCCCGAGTCCAGACGCGCCTCGGCCGCACGGACGAACGCCGGCCGGGAAAAGGCGTCGCAGACCGCGCCAGCGTGACCTTCACCGCCTACGCCTACGCCTTCCCCTCGCCCCTCCTCGGCAGGAGGATGGGGCTCGTCTTCGGCGGCGGCGACCTCCACCCGCAGCGACTGCTCGCCGCATACAGCATCGGCATCTATCCCTGGTACACCCCCGGAGGCCCCATGCTCTGGTGGAGCCCGGATCCTCGCTGCATCCTGCGGCTCGAGGATTTCCACCTCCCCAAGCGCTGCCGCAGGGTTCTTGCGCGCCGTCCCTTCTCCCTGACGCTGGATCGGGCTTTCGGAGAGGTGATGAAGCAATGCGCGGCCCCCCGCGGAGAGGAACGCGGGACGTGGCTGGGCAAGGACATGCGCCGGGCCTACCAAAGGCTCCACGAGATGGGCTACGGGCATTCCGTGGAGGCCTGGCGGGACGGGGAGCTGGCCGGCGGGCTCTACGGCATCGCCTTGGGGCGCACGTTCTTCGGCGAATCCATGTTCCACAGGGAAAGCGAGGCGTCCCGGTGCTGTCTCGCGGGTCTTGCGACCCTTCTGAGGCAGCGGGGCGCCACATGGCTGGACTGCCAGCAGGAGACGCCCCACATGGTGGGGATGGGGGCGGCGGCCGTGCCGCGGCGGGAGTTCCTGGAGCTGCTGGCCGAGGCGCTGGCGGAGGACGGTCTCGTCTTCAGGATGCCCGCCAGGGAACCGGAGGAGGTGTACGCAAACGGCCCTTCGGAGGTTCCGGAAGGCGTCCCCGTCCATGAAGAATGTCCGTGGCGGCCGTGGGCCGAGCGCTACGTCCACGACCCCGATGCGGACGCGTGGATCGAGGTCCCTGCGGACGGTCCGCCGTCCGGGGCGTAGGGACGGCAGTCGCTCCTGGCCCTTCCCCGGGACGGGTTCCCGTCTCAAGCCAATTTTCTCCCGGCCTTTTTCGATCCCTCCCCTGAAGGCCATGGCGGCCCTCCCCAAAAAGGGGCCCTCCCCCTAAAATGCGGCCCTCCCCTAAAATGTGACATGCGACCCTCCCCTAAAATGCGACCCTCCCCTAAAATGTGACCCTTCCCTAAAACGCGGTCATTCCCGAAGACGGGGACATCCTCCCCGCCTGCCTCCCAGGCCTCTGCGAAGGCCGACGGCCCCTGGCGCGAAAATTTTCCGCCCCGGAGACGTTTTCCACTTTTGACACGGCATCCGCCATATTTGGACCAGAGTCGCATGTGGATTGTGCTGGTCGCTTTTTCCAGAAACGGACCTTGAAACGAGTCGGTCTGCGCGTCTGCCGGAACCGGGCGCAATCGGCGCAGAGCCGCACGGGACAAGGGCGGACGCAGGGAAATGAAGCCGGCTTCATGGCTTGGCGAAGGTTTGGACCAGTGTCGTGCGTTGACTGTGCTGGTCGTGACCCGCAGGAAGATCCTCCCTTCGATCGGTCCATCGAATGCGTGGAACCCGTCTTGGCCGCATCAATCGCGGGTTTGGCGGCGCATCCTTCCACAATCGGACTTGCGCCGAGGGAATTGGTCCATGAACGTGTGAAGCATGT
This sequence comes from Desulfovibrio sp., assembly GCA_031272715.1. Lineage (GTDB taxonomy): Bacteria > Desulfobacterota > Desulfovibrionia > Desulfovibrionales > Desulfovibrionaceae > Desulfovibrio. The sequence goes on along the minus strand of JAISTH010000005.1, from coordinate 73,937 downwards.
ATTGGTCGAATCGGGAGGGCATGCATCGACCTGTTTCCACGATCGGCACTCAGTGCGACGGCTGGCTTCATGCCTCTCAGAGCCTTATTGTGCGCCCACAAACTCTCGTTCTTCCGGGAGCGGGAACGGCATGCGGCCAGATTTGGACCAGATTCGTGTGAAGCTTGTGCTGGTCGGGCCGAGTCCGTTGGACGTGCTCGGAGGACGCCCCCATGTGATCCCCGAAAGATGGGCAACGATCGTCATGCCTCGGGAAGCCGGGAATGATGGGGGTTTTCGGGTTTCTGCCAGAGGACGGCGCCGTTTTTCCGCCATCGATGTCCACATTCCGGAAAGTTTGGACCACTGTGCCTTGATGCCTGTGCTGGTCGAAATCCATGGAAGAAAAAACGGTCCTTGGGAGGGATTTTCAGGGCCGAACGTGGAAAGTGCCCATGCACCAGAATGGCTTCGGACAAGGCCAACTTTGATTTTTCCCGCCCTCGTCGGCAAGCCCTGACAGGGTTTGGTCCAGAGTCGTCCGATGCCTGTGCTGGTCGCATCGCGGCGATCCGCATCGGAGGTTCGGGCCGGGGCAGTTCCGAATGTGGAAAAACCCCTGCCCTTCGGACAGTCGGGTCGTCCCCGCCTCTCCGATGCCTGGCGGTCGACGGTTCCTCGTGGCGAAGGGCGTCCGCATGGACGGTCCAAGTCCCGAAAGGCCATTGCCGGTCTCCTGCCACAGGAAGAGCCTCTTGAAACGGCCATGGCGGCCACATGGGGAAGATCGGGCCATCCCTGAGACGTGTTTCCACGCATTTGTGCATTTGGACCATATTCGTCCGAAGGTTGTGCTGGTGACGTCGAAACCCCGCAACACGGCCGTTTGCGGAACTTCGCGTCCATAGGGTCGATTCCGGCCGAAGGTCGATTGGCCGCCCCGGAGGCGGTCGACCAGGCATCCCGCCATTGGGCCCGCATCCTCTGGCGGCTCCGACAGGATGCACCAGCACAAGCCACGCACGACTCTGGACCAGCGCGTGGAATCGCACCGTCCCCCGGCGGCCGCCCCCATGCCCGGCCGCCCCCTTGGCGTGGCGCGCCCTCGGAGTCCGTCCGTCCCCCTTGGTCGGCCGCACGGGAAGACGGGCGTTTGACAATTCCGACAAAAAAGGGCATAGTCACGGATTCGGGGCTGTAGCTCAGTTGGGAGAGCGCTTGAATGGCATTCAAGAGGTCGTCGGTTCAATTCCGTCCAGCTCCACCAGATTTTTGAAATTTTTGAAGGGGGCTTTCCGGTGTGCCGGAATGGCCCCCTTTTTCTTGGAACCGCCCCCGCCCTGGCCGCAAGCGCTTCCTACAAGGGCGCGCCTGGTGTATAGGACATGGGCGACACTCCCCGGACGCCCACGCGTCCGCCCCCCGATGATCGAATCCGGCAAGGCCGGTCTGCCTTTCCTCCCGAGGGCATGTCTCCCTGCCGGTATGAATGCGGATAAGACCCTTTTCCATGCTGGAGAAGTTAACCGAGAAAGGAGGGGAACATGGCTGACCAAACTGCAAAAAGCTCCGGACTGCTGGGCTGGTACTTCGGGACGAATCTGCTCGTGCGCATAGGCGGGGCCATGGTGATCGGCGCCATCGTCGGCATCGCCCTGGCCTACATGCCCACGATCGCGGCGCCTTTCGTCTCCTACACGAAGTTCTTCGGAGACGTCTTCATCCGCCTGCTGCAGATGATCGTGGTGCCCGTCATCTTCTTCTCCCTCATCACCGGGGCGGCGGGCCTGGATCCGGGACGCCTCGGCCGGGTCGGCCTGAGGACCCTGGCCTTCTATCTGATCCTCGTCCTGGTCGCCCTGACCATCGGGCTGACCATGGCGAACATCTTCAAGCCCGGAGAGGGACTCAACCTGGTCGCCAACGCGGCGGTCCAGGGCAAGACGGCGGCGGCCCCGAGCCTCTCCACCATCTTCCTGGACATCATCCCCACGAATCCCATCGACGCCCTCGCCAAGGGGAAGGTGTTGCCCGTCATCTTCTTCGCGCTGGTCTTCGGCATCGCCCTCTCCGTCGTCAGGGACTCCGACGACGAGAAGCTGAGCCGCCCCGCCGACACGCTCTACCACGTCTGCGCGGCCTGTGCCGAGACCATGTACAAGGTGGTGGGGGGCATCATGCAGTACGCCCCCATCGGCGTCTTCGTCCTCATCTCCAACGTCTTCGCCACCCAGGGTCCCAAGGTGGTCGGCCCCCTCGTCTTCGTCCTGGCCATCGCCTTCCTGGCCTTCACGCTGCACGTGTTCATCGGCTTCGGCGGCATCCTCGTCCTCCACGGCCTCTCCTTCGCGAAGTTCGTCAAGGGCGCCCAGGAGGCCATGATAACGGCGTTCGTGACCCGGTCCTCCAACGCGACCCTTCCGATCTCCATGCGCATCAGCGAGGAGAACCTCGGCGTCCCCAGGTCCATCTCCTCCTTCACGCTTCCCATCGGCGCGACCATCAACATGGACGGGACGGTCATCTACCTGTCGATATGCAGCATGTTCATCGGGTTCGCCACCGGAGCCCCCCTGACCTTCGATCAGCAGCTCATGGTGATGATCACGGCCAGTCTCGGCGCCATCGGGGCGGCGGGCGTGCCCGGGGCCGGCGTCATCATGCTGATGATGGTCCTGGAGTCCATCGGGATGAAGGTGGAGGCCGGATCGGCGATAGCCGTGGCCTACGCCATGATGATCGGCATCGACTCCATCATGGACATGGGCCGGACCTGCCTCAACGTGACCGGCGACATCGTGGCCGCCACCATCGTCTCCAAGTACGAGAAGGAACTGGACATGACCAAGTGGGGCAAGACCGCGTAGCGTCCCATCCTCGCATCTGCTGACGGCGACGCCCCTCCCCGGCCTTTCGGGGAGGGGCGTCCTTCTTTGCTTGCGCGCCCGGGTGCGACCTTGCGGTCAGCGGCGGATTCTGGCGGCGATGGCCTCGAGGAAGGCGTCGGAACTTGCCGAGGTCTTCGAGGGAAGGTCTGCGATGGCGTAGAGGTCCCCGGTCATCGTGCCGGAGTTGATGGTCTCGAGGCACGCCTTCTCGAGACCGTCGGCGAAGGACGAGAGCTCCTGCAGGCCGTCGAGTTCCCCCCGCTTGCGCAGGGCCCCGGTCCAGGCGAAGATCGTGGCCGTGGGGTTGGTGGAGGTCGTCTCTCCCTTCAGATGCCGGTAGTAGTGGCGGGTCACCGTGCCGTGGGCGGCCTCGTACTCGAACTTCCCGTCGGGGGAGACCAGCACCGAGGTCATCATGGCGAGGCTGCCGAAGGCCGTGGCCACCATGTCGGACATCACGTCCCCGTCGTAGTTCTTGCAGGCCCAGATGAAGCCGCCCTCGGAACGGATGGCCCGGGCGACGGCATCGTCGATGAGGGTGTAGAAGTACTCGATGCCGGCCTCCTTGAACTTCTCGGCGTACTCCCGTCGGAACACGTCCTCGAAGATGTCCTTGAAGAGGCCGTCGTAGCGCTTCAGGATCGTGTCCTTCGCCGAGAACCAGACGGACTGTCCGACGGAGAGGGCGTAGCCGAAGCAGGCGCGGGCGAAGCTGCGGATCGACGCGTCCTTGTTGTGCATGCCCAGGACGATGCCGGGCTCCGAGAATTCCTGGATCAGTTCCCTTTCCACGACGCCGTCGGCCCGGGTGTACACCAGTTCCACCATGCCGGGGGCGTCGATCTTCATCTCCGCGGGCTTGTAGATGTCGCCGTACGCGTGCCGCGCGATGGTGATGGGGCGTTTCCACGCGGCGACGCCGGGGTGGATGCAGTCGACCATGATGGGCGCGCGGAAGACGGTCCCGTCCAGGATGGCCCGTATGGTCCCGTTGGGGCTGCGCCACATCCGCTTCAGCCCGTATTCCTCCATGCGCTGCGCATTGGGCGTGATGGTGGCGCACTTGACGGCCACGCCGAGCTTTCGCGTCGCCTCCGCCGCGGCCACTGTGATGGAGTCGTCGCTCTTGTCGCGGCTGGGCAGGCCCAGGTCGTAGTATTCGGTCTTCAAGTCGACGTGCGGGAGGATCAGGACCTCCTTGATCCTCGACCAGAGGATGCGGGTCATCTCGTCCCCGTCCATCTCCACGATGGGCGTCGTCATGGCGATCTTGCCCATGGGGCGTCTCTCCTGCCGTTTGCCGGACGGGTTCCGGCGTTCGTTCCATGTTCGCCGCGGGGGCGGCGTCTCGCGGGGGGTGATGGAGGGATACCCGCACCCTCCCGCCGCTGTCAAGGCGCGATGCCGGGCCCCCAGGGCGACTGCGTGAACGGAGGGGGATCTGGCCGCTCGGGCCTGCTCGCATGAAACCGCGCCCGGTTGGCCGTCGCGCCGGTCTTCTCGCCGCCGTCCGCCCTCGGATGGGGGGCCCGGGATCGAGGCTGCCGGGTCGGGGCGGAGCGCATATGGGCGAGGCCGGTGCCGCGGCCCCCATGCCGGCCCGTGACGGGCCTTCGAGGAAGGGGAGTCGGTTCCCTCGACGGCATTTCTTCACGCCATCGCCCGGCAAGGCCTCCTCCCTTGAAGCGAGGCGGGGGCGCGCAAGCGCCCCCGCCGGAAAGTTCCACGCCGGCGTTCACGAGGAACGCCGGCGTGGCATGTCATGCACCGAACCGTTAGGTATCGGCACAGGGACAGGAGCGGGCATCTTCCCCCCGGTGTGCACCGCCCCCGTCCAGATTGTCTACCGGACGGCCGCCGTCCTCGGGGCGCCGGCCGTGTCGCCGCCTAGTGCAGCCACAGCAGCTCCGCGTACTTGGGCAGGGGCCAGATGGTGTCGTCCACCAGCTTCTCCAGCACGTCGGCATGGACCCTGCATTCCTCCATGGCGGGCAGGATGGCGTCCCTGGCGGCCTTGGCCATCTGCAGGCCGGCCTCGGAACCCTCGGCCTTCGAGACGGCCTTCTCCAGTTTCGCGAGGCCCTTCTGGAGGCCCACGACGTGGTCGCGCAAGGCGTTGAAGGCGTCCTCCTCGATCTTGGCACCCTTGTTGTCGCCCAGCACCGCCTTCGTCTTGACGGCGACGTCGGCCAGCGCGGCCTGGGCCTTGAGGCTTGCGGGCAGCACGATGGACCGGATCATGTCGGCCATCACGTTCCCCTCGATGACCACGGTCTTCGCGTAGTTCTCGAGGAGGATCTCCTGGCGGGACTCGATCTCCCGCTCGGTGAACACGTTCTGGCTCATGAAGACGTTCTTGACGGCGGGATCGCTGTAGCGTTCCAGCGCGTCGACGGAATTCGCCAGGTTGGGGAGCTTGCGGCCCGCCGCCTCCTTGGGCCAGGTGGGGGCGTAGTTGTTGGCGTTGAACACCACGGGCTGGTGTTCCTTGAAGAGGCGGGGGAGCAGCTCCTGCAGGGCCGCGTTGAGCTTGGTGCCGTGGGCGATGGACGCCTCCAGTTCCGTGGCGATGTCGTCGAGGGCGCAGGCCACCGCGGCGTTGAGGGCGATGTTCGTCGGCGCGATGGACATGGAGGAGCCCACGGCGCGGAACTCGAACTTGTTCCCGGTGAAGGCGAAGGGGCTGGTCCTGTTGCGGTCGGAGGAGTCCACGGGCAGGGGCGGGAGCGTGGAGACGCCCACCTCCATGACGGCATCCTTCTTCTTGCCCTTGCCGGCCTTGCCTTTCATGATGGTCTCGATGACCTCGGTGAGCTGTTCGCCGAGGTACACGGAGATGATGGCGGGAGGCGCCTCGTTGGCCCCGAGGCGATGGTCGTTGCCGGCCCCCACCACGCCAAGGCGCAGAACCACGCTGTGCTTGTGCACCGCCCTGAGGACGGCCGCGAGGAAGACCAGGAACTGGGCGTTGTCGCTGGGGGTCTTGCCGGGGTTGAGCAGGTTGTTCCCGTCGGAGTCGCAGAGGGACCAGTTGTTGTGCTTGCCGCTTCCGTTCACGCCCTCGAAGGGCTTCTCGTGGAGCAGGCAGAGGAAGCCGTGTCTTGGGGCCAGATGCCGCATCATGTTCATGGTGAGCATGTTGTGGTCGCAGGCGATGTTGGCCTCCTCATAGACCGGGGCGATCTCGAACTGGCCGGGGGCCACCTCGTTGTGCCGGGTCTTGCAGGGGACGCCCAGGGTGAAGAGCTCGTGCTCCACGTCCTCCATGAAGCTCATGACCCGGCCGGGGATGGCGCCGAAGTAGTGGTCCTCCATCTCCTGCCCCTTGGGGGAGAGGGCGCCGATGAGGGTGCGGCCGGTGAGCAGCAGGTCGGGACGCAGCGCCGCCAGGTTCTTGTCCACCAGGAAGTATTCCTGTTCGGGGCCCACCATGGGGCGCACGTACGTGGCGGTCTTGTTGCCGAAGAGCTTCAGGATCCGCATCGACTGCCGGGAGAGGGCGGTGATGGAGCGGAGCAGGGGGATCTTCCTGTCCAGGGCCTCGCCGGAGTACGAATAGAAGTACGTGGGGATGTGGAGCGTGTGCCCGATGAGGAAGACCGGGACGGAGGGATCCCAGGCGGTGTAGCCCCGGGCCTCGAAGGTGGAGCGGATGCCCCCGGAGGGGAAGGAGGAGGCGTCGGGCTCGCCGCTGATGAGCATCTTCCCGGAGAACTCGCTGAGGGCCTTGCCGCCGCCGCAGGGGTTCAGGAAGGCGTCGTGCTTTTCCGCCGTGAGGCCGGTCATGGGATGGAACCAGTGGGTGTAGTGGGTGGCGCTGCTCTCCAGGGCCCACTGCCTCATGGCGTTGGCGACTTCGTCGGCGATCTCCGGATCCAGGGTCTGCCCGTCGCGGACCGTGGTGGCCAGCTTCTTGTAGACGTCCTTGGGGAGCCGCTTTTGCATCTGCTCGAGGCCGAAGACCTTGGAACCGAAGATGTCGGCGGCGTCCTCGGGCGCCTTCTCCTGGCAGCAGGATTTGACGGGCAGGGTGTCCATCGCCTTCATGACCGCCTTCTTGCGGGGGGAGCTCATAACCCAGTCTCCTTGTTTATGATGTGGGGGATCCAGCCACCATTGCGCACTACAGCGCGTCGTTGCCGCGGTCGCCGGTGCGGATGCGCACGGCGTCGATCACGTCGGTGATGAATATCTTCCCGTCGCCCACCTGGCCGCTGCGGGTCACGGCGATCACGGCGTCGAGCACCTTCTCCACGGCTTCGTCGTGGACGACCACTTCTACCTTGACTTTGGGCAGCGTGTCCACGTGCATCGTGGTGCCGCGATAGACCTCGGTGTGGCCGCGCTGGCGGCCGAAGCCGCGGATTTCGGTGTAGTTCATGCCATGGATGCCCAGGTTCGCGAGAGTGTCCTTGACCCTCTCGAAGCTGGCGGGCCGGATGATGATTTCTACCTTCTTCATGATGTTCCTTCTGCGCGGATGCCCCTGTTATCCACGATGCGGATCCCGGGGAGGAAGCGCAGCCTCCGGTTTTTTCCTAAGGGTGAATCCGGCGCCGAGAGGGATGTTTTCGCCTCCGGGCCGGCGATTGCTGTCTCGTTCCATTCGTTCCATGCGGCGTCCGGGGTTCCGCCCCGCCCCGGGAATCCATCCCGGGACGAGGCGGACGCGGCTTCGGACATGCACCGCAAATCTATATGGCGTACCCGCGTTCGTTGTGCTCGCTCAGGTCGAGACCCGTGAACTCGGCTTCGGACGGGACGCGCAGGCCGATGAGACCGTCCACCACCTTGAGGAGGATCCGGCTCATCACGTAGACGAACACCCACGTGCCCACCACCGAGACGAACTGGACGAAGAGCTGCCTGGGGTTGCCGTAGAGCAGGCCGCTGCCGGCCTCGTTGATGACCGCGGTGGCGAACACTCCCGTGGCCAGGGCTCCCCAGGTGCCGCCGATGCCGTGTATGCCGACGACGTCCAGGGCGTCGTCATAGCCGAGCTTGTTCTTCATGAGGACGGCTCCGTAGCAGACCATGCCGCCGACGAACCCTATGAACATGGCCGGCAGCGTCGCCACGAAGCCCGCCGCGGGCGTGATGGCGACCAGGCCCGCCAGTGCGCCGGACACGACGCCCAGGGTCGTGGGCTTGCCCGTGCGCTTCCATTCCACCAGCATCCAGCCCAGTATCCCGCAGGCGGAGGCGAGGTGCGTGTTGAGCAGCGCCTGGCCCGCAAGGGCGCCCGACGCCAGGGCGCTTCCCGCGTTGAAGCCGAACCAGCCGAACCAGAGCATGCCGCCGCCGATCAGGGTCAGGGGCAGGTTGTTCGGGATGAATCCCTGGCCCGTGGCCATCCGCGGTCCCAGCGCCTGGGCGCACGCCAACGCGGCGGCACCCGAAGCCATGTGTACCACGGCTCCCCCTGCAAAGTCCAATGCTCCCATGTTCTGCATCCAGCCGCCGCCCCAGACCCAGTGCGCCATGGGCGCATAGGCGAAGAGGAGCCACAGGCAGGAGAAGAGGAGCATCGCGGAGAAGCGTATGCGCTCCGCGTATGCGCCGGAGATGAGGGAGACGGTGAGCACGGCGAACATGCACTGGAACGCCACGAACACCGTGTGGGGCAGTTTCTCCGCTGCGGGCGCCGGAACCCCTTCCACGCCCTTCATGAGGAAGTGGTCCAGGTTGCCGATGATGCCGCCCACGTCTCCGCCGAAGGCCAGGGTGTACCCGAGGATGGCCCACAGCACGGAGATGACGCCGAGACAGGCGTAGCTGTGCATGTGGGTCGAGAGCACGTTCCTGGAACGGACGAGTCCGCCATAGAACATGGCGAGCGCCGGGGTCATGAGCATGACCATGCATGCGCTGATGATGATGAATGCAGTGTCCGAAGCGTCCATCTGATCCTCCCGTGCGCGTCGTTCCGGACATGTCGTCCGCAAGCCCGCACGCTGCTGATTTTCTCCGCGACGCGCAGTGACGTCGCGGTGTCGACCGGATCCCCGGGGGGAGACCCGCCGCCGGTGGTTGCCGCTCCGGACCGGACGGAGGACGTGTGCGCACGCCCGTTCCGATTGAAGCGTTGACGGAAATCCCCCCTGCCGTGCAAGGGCGGCAGGGTGTCCGTCGATCGCCCCCCGGGGCCGACTCCGTTCCTTGCTTGAAGGCCGGGCCCGGGAAGACGCGCGTTCTCTCCGCGGTGGGTCTACGAGAGGACTCGAGGGCCGTGCGGGGGGAACGTGGCCATGGTGCCGGATCCTCGCGGGGCGGGGCCTCGGGTGGATCCGCAGCGTCTCTAGCAGAATGCGTGCCAATCTCTCGAAAAAAAATCTCCGACCCCGGCAAACCCGCGCCCATGGCGGATATCGTCGAAACGCAAGCCGGGGTTTCGGTGGTCTTCGAGGCCCTTCTGGAAGATTTTTTCTACATTTTCGTCGGAAACGAGAGGGGGAGGGTCGCCGTCGTCCCCATGGATCGCCGATTTCCTTCGAAACGGGGTCCATCGACGGTTCGCGACGAACAGGTGGTTTTTTACGGAACAGCGGAGGATGGGGCGCGGGACGCCGGGCCGATGGGAGGAGGGCGGGGCGCGGCGGCGAAGACGCCGCCGGACGGAAACGACAATTTCGTGGATTCCTTCCGGGCCGCCGCAGGGGAGGGTCAGCCGGAGGACCTGCCGGAGTCGGAATGGTGGGGGCGGAAGTCCTTGTAGGATATGCCGTACTTCTTCGTGCGCATGCCCATGATGCGCTCGGTGACGCCGAGGCGCTCGGCCGCCTTGGCGATGTGCCCCTGGCTCCATTCCAGGGCCTGGACGATGCACATCCGCTCCAGCTCGTCCAGGCGCTCCTGCATGTTCCCGGTGAAGGCGAGGGGGGAGGAGTGCGCCAGTTCGTCCTCCTTCATGCGGCAATTGGCGCTGTGCAGGGCCGGGGGGAGGTGCTGGGGGAGGATGAGGGACTCGCGTCCGAGGAGGAGGACGGCCCGCTCCGCGACGTTCTCCAGTTCCCTGATGTTCCCGGGCCACTCGTATCTCTGGAGCATGTCCATGACCGCCAGGGAGAGGCGGACGTGCTGCCGGCCGTTCTCCATGGCGAACTTCTGCACGAAGTGGTTGGCGAGGGGGAGGATGTCCTCCGGCCTGTCCCGCAGGGGCGGGAGGTGGATGGGGAAGACGTTGAGGCGGTAGTAGAGGTCGCGGCGGAAGGTCCCGGCGTCCACCATGTCCTCCAGCCTGCGGTTGGTGGCGGTGATGAACCGCACGTCCACGTGGAGGGTCTCCATGCCCCCCAGGCGCTCGAAGGTGCGTTCCTGGAGCACCCTCAGCAGCTTCGCCTGGGCCATCATGGAAAGCTCACCCACTTCGTCCAGGAAGAGGGTCCCCCCGTCCGCCAGCTCGAACCGTCCCTTGCGGGTGGTGTTGGCCCCGGTGAAGGCGCCCCGGTCGTGCCCGAAGAGTTCGCTTTCCAGCAGGTTTTCCGGCAGGGAGGCGCAATTGAGGGATATGAAGGGCCGAGCGGCCCTGGGACTGCCGTTGTGGATGGCCCTGGCCGCCAGCTCCTTCCCCGTCCCGGACTCGCCGTGGAGGAAGACCGTGGTGCCCGAGGGGGCGACCTGGGCGATCTGTGCGTAGACCCTCTCCATCACCTGGGAGTTGCCGACGAACTCCTTGGGGCGCAGGGACGGCGTGGCCTCGTTGTCCATCATGCTCTGGAACTCCACGGCAGCGTGGCTGAGGAGCGTGGCGATGATGGACAGCAGCCGCATCTCCTCCTCGACGTCCGCGCTCTCGGAGAGCAGGCGGTCCACGGAGAGGGCCCCGACGGTCAGGTCCCCCAGGCGGATGGGAACGCACAGGAAGGAGACGCTCTCCTTCCTGAGGTCCCTGGACCGGGTTCTGTTGAGGAACCGGGGTTCCTGGGACACGTTGGTCACGTACATGGGCCGGCCCGTCTCGATGACGCGGCCGGTGATCCCCTCGCCTCTGACGTACCGCCCCCGCTGGCGTTCCGCGGGCTTGAGCCCGTAGGCGGACTCGATGCGTATCTCCCCGGTCTTCGGCGAGACCAGGGTGACGGTGCCGCGCATCATGTGGAGATGTTCGGCCATCAGGGCCAGGGCCTTGTCCAGGGCGCGTCCGACGTCGGCGGCGGAGTTCATGACCTGGGCCAGTTCGGCCAAGAGCACGAGTTGACGCTCGCAACGGGCGGCGTCTTCCGAAGGGGCCGGGGGGTGGGGGCCTCCGGCTTGACGATTGGAACCGGGCATGATGCGGAGTTTACCGTATCGACGTACTTGAGGCAAGGGCGAAGGCCCTGCGGAAGCCGCCATGGCCGCCGATGTCGGGGCAACGGTCAGGCGCCCGGCGAAGGGTCGGGGTTGCCCTTCCCGTCGTCACGGCGACACCGGGTCCGGCCGCGCCTCCCTGGTGCGTCCCGGGGCCGCGGGGAGGGAAGCGATGCGCCCTCGCACCGCATCGGGCTTCTACAAGCCCATCCACATGGGCCAAGTGTCCAGGAACAGCAGCGATTCCGTGACATGGCTCCGCTTGTCCTCGGGAAGACCGGCAAGGGTGACGGGCTTCCCGAGTTCGATCCCCTCCGCCGCGTCGATGGTCTTCATCGCGAGGATCGCGAACTTGTCCTGCAGGGCGCCTTCGCCTCTGCGGTAGACGGTCTTGCGCTCCATCCCTATCGCCGGGATGATGCTCCCGCTGTCGATGTCGATGTCCATTTGTTCGCATATTTTCACATATGCCGCATTCTCGCCGTAATGGTACTGGAGGTTCCTGTTGTAGAAGATCTTGGAAGTGATCGTGATAATATCTTCAAAGCTTAGACCGATGAGATTCATCAGATATGGGTTATTTTTGATTTCTTCGGCATTTGGATGAAATCCATCCGTATTGACAAGCTTATTCAGCATCTCGGGGTTGTTGACAAATTCATCAAAGGCTTCATACAATGCATGCAAGATAGCTGAGGCATGCTTGAATCCATCTTCTGCCTTCTTTGAAATTTTTAGCATGAGCAGGTCCATGAAATCTTTTCCATATTTCCCCTTCATGAATTTAGTGGAGAATGCCGAGAGTTCGCCTAGTTTTTGAGGAGAAATGTCATTCCATCGGACAGATTTTGGATCCATGAGTTTTATCGGGTATATTATATCCTTTGCCATGTCTTCGCCAAATATGAGCCTCGCGTCATGCATTGTGAGCCGAGTTACGATTTCATCCTCAAAAGAAAATATTTTATAAAATTTATCAATATGCATGAGAAAAGCTTCAGTCGAATTTATATACTGTTCGAAACGAGCTGCAGTTTCACCCTGGAAGTTTTCACGAGCAGGATCCAGTTTTGCTAGGATTTCTTCTGCATGCTTGCGCAGCGCGGAGAAATGGGAGATTGATGGGTCAACGTGAAATGCAGTTGTAATTGGAACAAGGATGGCAGTGCGTGTGTCATCGTGTAAATGACACCGGATTTTCCATGCGCCGTTAGGAGGACAAATATTTATTGATAGCCTGCTCATCGTCGGATGCATGCGCGTAAACAAATCGGCCTTGAAAACGGATTCGTGTCCAAAAGCATCAAGTAGATGTTTAATTGCATCGCGCCAATTGCCGAGAGAGCTCTGGTATCTGCAATAAAATTTTGGATATTCGTATTCATATGCTAGAGGATAAATTGAAAGGAATATTACTATATCCTGTATTCGTTTTTTGTATTCCTCACGTGACACGGCTTTCTTTACAACAAGATTTGGCTTGATGTCTCCATGAAGCAGCATGTTCGGATCATTGGTCGTGAATATGCTGTGCACGGAGATGTTGCCGACATCAGCGCCGCTTGCGACGAGATGGTCTATGACGTTGTTAGCCGTTGCCCCAGTACGTATGCAGTCATCGATGACTGCGATTTTCCTGTCCTTCAGCGATGGCAACCACGGGATTGCGAGATCACTATAAGTCTCAATATTCGCCGCAAATTTGGTGCGGGTCATATCGATGATGCCCTGCGCACGCCGGTTGACGATGAAGGCGCAATCAGCGCCAGATGCATTGACATCAATGGACAGCTGCCGCAATTCCTGACCGTATTGCGAGTTAGGGGCAAAGTAATCCAGTTTCATGTATTTGACGTTAGGATTCCCCTCGAACATATTCGAGCTTTCGTCGTCAGGCGTGCTTGACATGCTGTCGTCGCTGTCGCTCTTGAATCTTGGCGTCAGTTTGCGCGCACGCCTGTGCAATGTATTTCTACGAGTTCTCATGGCCGTGTGTCTCTTTTGGTTTTGTGGCATATGGCCGTGCAAGGCGGCACGGAGTCGATATGCCGATGTTCTTGTTGCGCGCCTTTGCCGTTCCGATGCTCGGTGGTGGACGCCTGCGCCCCGCGTCCGCATGTCCGGCGCGGTCCCGGGGATGCGGCCTGGAACGGCCGGGTTCCCGGAGTGACGCTCGGAAGGGGGAATCCTAGCGCTTCCCTGCGTCCGGGGCAAGGGGCGGGATGGGCGGCAATGTCTTCCCCCGTCTCTCCGCCCGTCTTGACGGCCGCGGGGCGCGCAGTCCTTCGCGGGCGGAGGATCTCGTGCGGGTCGGGATCCACGCCGGTCGCGGCGAGGGCCGTCACGGCATCGAGGCATGCCGCGAGGCCCGGCGTGCGGTTGTTGCCTGGCGGGCCGGCTTGATGCGGCAGAGGGCCTGCGTGGCGCACCCGCCGTCCCCCTTCGCGATGCGGGCCCTTCGCTCCGATGATCGCCCCGGCAGGCATTCCTCCCCGCCTTCCCGAGGGTTCCGCCCCTTCGTCCATCCTCCCAGGCCCGTCCCGCGAGGATGCGGACGGCAAATTTTTCCCCCGGCCGCCGGGCGAAGGGAAGGGGAGGTTCCGGACGCTTCGGCGCCTCCGGGGCGACCCGGGCGCCACCCCGCCCCGGTCGCCCCCCTGGGGGCATGCTTCATGCAATTCTGTCCTGCGAGAACTGTCTTGGGCAGTTTTTTCCACCCATGCATGGACGTGGAGACAGGGAGAACCCTGTCACGGCAGAGGCATGGCGACGCCATCACTGCGCACGATGGGCGACGCGACCCGGGCAGTCCCGCCCGAACCCTTCATCCCCGCGCTCGCGGGCGTTTGCGGCGGTAGTCCGTATGGACACGGACGCGCATAGTGCACCGCCAGGCATACAGAGCATTCATGGAGGAATGTCATGTATATCTATTACAACAGCATGGCGACCAATGCCGCCAACACGCTGACGAGCAACTACAGCAACCTGCAGACATCGGTTCAGCGCCTCTCGTCCGGACTGCGGATCAACTCCGCGGCGGACGATGCGGCCGGCCTGGCCATCCGCGAACTCATGCGGTCGGACATCGCCGCGTTGAACCAGGGCGTGCGCAATGCCAACGACGCCATCTCGCTCATCCAGACGGCCGACGGCGCCCTGGGCGTCATCGACGAAAAGCTGATCAGGATGAAGGAACTGGCGGAACAGGCGGCCACCGGCACCTACGACTCCACCCAGCGCCTCATGATCGAGTCAGAGTACCAGGCGATGGCATCGGAGATCACACGGATAGCCAACGCCACGGACTTCAACGGTCTTCATCTGCTCAACGGCAACCTGAGCGGGGACACGCACAACGGCGCCGGGCTGGTGTCGGAAGGGAAGCTGAAGGTGCACTTCGGCACAATGAACGACTCAGCGGAGGACTACTACTACATCGACATCGGCACCGCCACGGCTTCGGCCCTGGGCGTGGGGAACAGTGCGGCCAGCAACATGTCGGCCTACACGGTGTCCACGCAGGATCAGGCGCAGAAGGCGCTGGTCGGCCTGCAGGACGCCGTGGTGTCCAAGGACAAGATCAGGGCACATTTGGGGGCGTTGCAGAATCGTCTGGAAAACACCGTCTCCAACCTCACGATCCAGGCGGAGAACCTCCAGGCCGCCGAGTCCCGCATCTCGGATGTGGACGTGGCCTCGGAAATGACCGAGTTCGTGCGCAACCAGATCCTGACGCAGTCCGCCGTGGCCATGCTTTCCCAGGCGAACAGCATGCCGAGGCTCGCCCTCCAGCTCCTCGGATAGTCCCCGAAGGACTGGGAAGCTGACGAAGGGCTGCACACAGATCATGTCCCCGGAGGGTCGGCCTCCGGGGACATGGTAGCCAGGGGCGGTTCAGATTTCGATTCACCCCGACGGTCCCGATGGGACGACGGTGGGTATGGCAATGTTGATCTTGAAACGAAGGCCCGGCGAGAGCCTGTACCTCGGGGAGGACATCCGGGTGACCATTCTGGACGTGCAGGGAAGGCACATCCGGTTGGGCCTGGAGGTCCCGGGACACGTGACGGTGTACCGCGAAGAGGTGTACAGGCGGGTCGAGGCGGAAAACAGGTGCTCGCTCGCGGCGAGCGCGGAAGACGTCATGCAGGCGGCGACATTATGGAACGAACCACGGGCTTGACCTTGACCATCGAGACCAGGCTTGGCTGCCGGGTCGTCGACAGGGACGGGATAGTGCATTTCCCACGGGGACTGGCGGGTCTCGAGACCGAGAAGGACTACGTCCTGCTGGCGGTCAAACAGGATGCGCCCCTGCTCATCCTGCAGAGCGTGACAAACCGTCACATCGGCCTGCTGGTGGCGGATCCGTACAGCTTTCTCGAAAGCTACCAGGTCGTCTTCGGCGAGGCCGAACGCGCCCTGCTGCGGATTTCCTCCTCGGAGGAGGCCGCGGTGCTCGTGACCGTGTCCATCCCTTCCGGGGAGCCGGACAGGGCGACCCTGAACCTGACGGGGCCCATAGTCATCAACCATGCGGCCCGCCTTGGCCTGCAGATCCCCCAGAGGATGCGGACCCGGGCGAAGGTCGATCTGCATACGGAGGCGGGCCGGCTGTCGGCCGGCTGCCGGCATCTGTGCTTTCAAACGCGGCGGGAGGCCGGCGAGGATTCCGGGATGCCGGGACGTTTCGCCGAACTGGTCGCCAAGGACGTGGAGCGCTGCGACTGCCCCGTCTGAGGGGAGTCCGCCTTGCGGCGCGACGATTCCGGGGCCGCCGCATCCCCAAGGGGACGGGGCGGGCTCCATGAAGGGGCGGGGACAAGGATTTCGGAGACTGCGGCGTCTGTGGGGAGTTCCCCACGTCGGCGCTCGGGACGCCGCGGCCTTCGATTTCTCGACGAAAAAATTGGGAACACCGTGCCGCCGGGGCCGACCCCGGCGGCATTTTTTTGCGATCCAGGATCCCGTCCCGGGTCTCTTCCGCCACCTTGGGCGCGCTGGCGTTCGACGCTTCAGGAGCGGCCCTGCAGGCGCCGCCATCCCCGGCGGCATTTTTTTCTGCGATCCCCGGGACCTTCCCGGGCCGTCCCGTGAACGCCCCCCTCGGCGCAGGGCCGCCGCCGGATATCCGGTTCGCCGATCCGCCCCCTGCGGAATCCTCCCCCTGCTGCGGGTGTCGGGCGTCCGTCGCCAGGGATCGAAGGCATTTTTTTCCTTTTTCGTCCATCGGAGGGATGACCGGCAACCCGGCTTGGCCCTGCCACAGGCGGCTCCGATGCAGGTCCCCCCGTGCGGTGCCCGTCTGGCACGCATTCTGCAGATGGTGACGCAGGAAACCTTTGGGGCATCGTGGCGGTAGCCCGTATGGAAGCGGACGAGCAGATTGCGCCGCCCGGCATGCAGAGCATTCATGGAGGAATGTCATGTATATCTACTACAACAGTATGGCGACCAACGTCGCCAACACGCTGACGGCCAGCTACAACAGCCTGGCGACATCGGTCGAGCGGCTGTCCTCCGGGTTGCGGATCAATTCCGCGGCGGACGATGCAGCCGGCCTGGCCATCCGCGAAATGATGCGGGCGGACATCGCCGCATTGAACCAGGGCGTGCGCAACGCGAACGACGCCATCTCCCTCATCCAGACGGCCGACGGCGCCCTGGGCGTCATCGACGAGAAGCTGATCCGGATGAAGGAACTGGCCGAGCAGGCGGCCACCGGCACCTACGACTCGACCCAGCGCCTCATGATCGAGTCCGAGTACCAGGCCATGGCCTCGGAAATCACCCGAATCGCCAACGCCACCGACTTCAACGGCCTGCACCTGCTCAACGGCAACCTGAGCGGTCCCGAGCACGACGGCTCCGGGTTGACCTCCACGGGCAAGCTCAAGGTCCACTTCGGCACCCTGAACGATTCCGCCGAGGACTACTACTACATCGACATCGGCACCGCCACGGCCTCGGCCCTGGGCGTGGGCAACCAGACCAACTCCACCTACGATGCCTACACCGTGTCCACGCAGGACGCCGCGCAGAGGGCGCTGGTCGGCCTGCAGGACGCCGTGATCTCCAAGGACAAGATCAGGGCGCATCTGGGCGCGCTGCAGAACCGCCTGGAGAACACCATTTCCAACCTCACGATCCAGTCGGAGAATCTCGCGGCCGCCGAGTCCCGCATTTCCGACGTGGACGTGGCCACGGAAATGACCAACTTCGTGCGCAACCAGATCCTGACGCAGGCCGCCGTCGCCATGCTCTCCCAGGCGAACAGCATGCCGCAGATGGCCCTTCAGCTCATCGGCTAATTCCGCGCAGCGAGGATGTGAACGTCATGCTGCATGCCAGTCGCGTCCCCGGAGGTTCCTCTCCGGGGGCGCGACGGTAGCGGACGCATCCCCCTCGAGGCCCAGGTTCCATCCCCCATCCCCATGGCCCCTGCGAGGGCCGCTTCGCCCCGGCGGGCGGGTGTCCGTCTCTCCGCATTCGCGGGATGCGGCCGCCTTCGCCGCATCGTTCCGGCTTCCGTCCCGTGGCGCACGGGACTCGTCAAAAAGGCGACGGGGGCCGAAGCCCCCGTCCAAGGCCGGATCGCGCGCAAAGCCGCCGGCCCCGATTTGCGTTGCGGACCTAGCCGGCGTCCGCCGTGGCCGTCGCGTCGGTGAAGGTCCTGCCGGCCAGCTCCCTGTCCAGCATGAGCAGCCCCTGCCCTTCGCCCTTGATGAGGGAGAGGGCGTTCACGAGGTCCGTGAAGTTCTGCTCCTCCTCCACCTGCTCGGTGACGAACCAGTTGAGGAAGATCTGGGTCGCGTGGTCCTTCTCCTTCACGGCGAGGGACGCGAGGTCGTTGATGTAGCCCGTCACCTTCTGCTCGTGGGCCAGGCCGGCCTTCATGACGTCCAGCGCCGACTTCCAGGAGGCGGGGGGGGCGTCGATGGCGCCCAGGACGACCTTGTGGCCCCGGGACAGCAGGTAGTCGTACATCTTGTTGGCGTGGGTGACCTCCTCCTTGGCCTGCACCCGCATCCAGTTGGCGAAGCCCGGAAGCCCCGCGTCGGCGAAGTAGGTGGTCATGGCCAGGTAGAGATAGGCGGAGTAGAACTCCCGGATGACCTGGTCGTTCAGGGCGGCGAGAACCTTGCTCATGGACGGATTCCTCCTGTGTTGGAATGGATGGAAGGCGGATCGGACCGCCTGCCGGCGTCCTTGCCTCCGCGTCCCCGGTTCCGCGGGGACGGGTTCCTGGAGGGCGGACGGATCATTTCTCGAGATGTCTGTCGAAGAACTTCCCGAACTCCCTGAAGAAGCGCTGCGTCTCCAGCGCATCGAAGGAGAGAAGGTACTGGACGTGGGACTGGGCCTCGAAGACGAGCAGGTCGGCGGGTATCCCGGCGTCCCGGAGCTTCGTGTGCATGCGCACGGTGTTGCTCAGGAAGAGGTCCCGGGTGCCCGAGGCGAGGATCGTGGGGGGCAGTCCCTGCACGTCGCCGTTGACGGGGGAGAGAAGGGGATTGCGCATGTCGGTGGCGCCGGCGTAGGTCTTCGCGGCGTCCTCGAGCCAGCCTTCGTAGTGCACGAGGACGTTGTCCACCGTGTCGTTGGCGTAGTACGAATCCCCCGTCTTCGTCAGGTCCGTCCAGGGGGAGCCGCATCCCAGCGCGGCCGGCATGGGGAGTCCTTCGGCCTTGATGCGCAGGGCCAGCGCAAGGGTCAGGCCTCCTCCGGCCGAGGAGCCGAAGACCCCGATGCGCTTCGCGCCGACGCGCTTCTCGATCTCCCGGTACGCGGCGAGGGCGTCGTCCACGGCCGCCGGAAAGGGCGAGCCCGGGGCGAGCCTGTAGTCCACGCTGACGACGCGGTATCGCTGCAGGCCCGCCATGAGGATCCCCTCGCCCATGCATCCCTCCCCGGAGCCGAAGACGTAGCCGCCCCCGTGCAGATGGATCAGGATGCGGTTCGCGTTCTCCGGGGGAAGGGCGTTCGGGGTGATGGTGTAGATGCGTACGCCTCCCGCGGTCCCCTCCTCGACGGTCACGTCGCCGAGCCTGCAGAGATTCGGGAGATTGGCCGCCTCCCTCCTCGCGAATGCCTCGTCGTCGGCCTTCCATTGCTCCGGGGTCTTCGGACGGTAGCTTCCCGTGAAGGGATCGACGGCGACGAGAGGCCGGAGGGCGGGGCTGACGGTCGTCGGGACGGGGATGGTCCGTGGCGGTATCTCCCGGGCTCCGGCCGCGGCCGCCGCCAGGAGGGCGAGCAGGACGGTGTGGACGATGAACGTTGCGTGGCGCATGGTGACGGGCTCCTCGCGGCCGCGGGGACGCGGACGGCTCCGGCTCCGGCGGCGGGGCGGGTCAGTCGTTGGCGGCGGGCACGTACCCGCGCAGTTCCTCTTCGGAGTCGTACGTCGGGAAGAATCCCTCGATGTCCGCATCCTTCATGAGCTGCTTGATGTGGGGGGCGGGGGCGAGGAGGACCAGCCTGCGGCCCTTGCCTTCGCCCAGCGTCCGGGCGCTGACGATGGCGCCGAGGCCGGCCTTGTCGATGTTCCCGACGTTGCTGAGATCCAGGATGAGCTGTTTCACGCCCGGGGCGAGGAGTTCATTCCCCAGTCGCGCCTCCAGATCCGTGGCGTCGGCGAAGTCCACGTTGCCCGTCAGGCGCAGGAGAACGACTTTGCGGTGGTTTTCTGCTGTCATGGAGAACATGGGGATCGGCTCCTTGAAGCGGGTCGTGCGTCGTCCCATGGGGGCGGACCAAGACGGTCCTTCGGGCGGGGGAGGCCCGGAAGATTCCGGCAGGATTTGCCGCGATCGTCGACGGCGCGGACGGCGGACGGAGTGGGCCCTTTCGGCGGACGGGCGTAACGCTACATGCCCCGCCCCGGTCTGTCAACGCCGCCTTGGCCGCCGAAGTCGCGGCCGGCAGGGCTCTCGACGGCGTTCCTCTTGCGCCCCGAAAGATCTTGGAATATGTTTTGCGAACCACAAGACACCCTCCAGAACCACAGGATACCCTCCAAAACAAAAGGATACCCTGGAACCGCGAGAGCCGCGGCCGCCATCCACGCGCCCCGGCCCTCCTTCCCCCTGTCCCTGCCTTGGGCATCGTCGACGAGGAGTTAGCGCCATGGACATCACGTATGCGTTGCTGGACCCGGAAAAGCGCGGAAAGCTGCCCGAAGGGGAGGAACTGTCCTTCGGGCGGCTGCGCACGGATCACATGTTCGTTGCCGACTACAGGGACGGCGCCTGGCACGACGGGCGCATCGTCCCCTACGACAGTTTCCGGGTCGCCCCTGGCGCCATCTGTCTCCACTACGGCCAGACCATCTTCGAGGGGGCCAAGGGGTTCCGCCACGACGACGGGGAGATCTACCTCTTCAGGATCGACCGGAACATCAAGCGCCTGAACCACTCCGCAAGCGTGCTGTGCATGCCGGAGGTGCCCGAGGAGATGCACAGGGAGGCCCTGCTGCGCCTCATCGACGTGGAGCGCCACTGGTGTCCCACGGAGCCCGAATCGTCCCTCTACATCCGCCCGTTCATGTTCGGGACCCAGGACAAGCTCGGCGTCAGCCCCAGCGAAACCTACGTCTTCTGCATCATGCTCTCCCCCTCGGGGCCCTACTACAGGGGCGGGTTCTCCAAGGCGCTGCGGCTGCTCATCACCGACAAGTTCCACCGGGCGGTGGCCGGGGGCACCGGCACGGCCAAGTGCGGGGGCAACTACGGGGCCTCCCTCAGGGCAGAGGAATACGCCTACAGCCGGAAGTGCGACCAGGTGCTGTACATCGACGCCAGCAACCGGTACCTGGAGGAAGTGGGGACGATGAACCACTACCACGTGCTGCGGGACGGCACCTTCATCATCCCCGAGTTCAACGACTCCGTCCTGCGGTCCATCACCTCGACGTCCGTGCTGGAACTCGCCGAGGCCGGCGTCTTCAAGGCCCGCACCGAACAGATCGCCATCCGTCGGTTCATCGAGGACATCGAGAGGGGGGAGATCGTGGAGGCCGGAGGCTTCGGGACGGCGGCCGTGGTCAGCCCCGTGGGCAGCTACATGCTGGACGACGGAAAGATCGTCACCGTGGGGGACGGCGGCATCGGCGAGAGATCCCGGGCCCTGTACGAATACTACACCGGCATGCAGATCGGGCGGCGTCCCGCGCCTGAGGGATGGCTGACCAAGGTGCCGTCCTTCCGGTGATGGTGCCGGCCTTCCGGTGAATGCGGCGGGGCCGCGCGTCGCGACCTAATGGGGTCGTCCGGTTCTGCCGATGAGGCGAGTGAAGGGAATCGCGCCCTCGCCAGCGTCTGGCGAGGGCGCCGGCCCTCCATACGCGGCCTCCCGCGCGGGCCCGAAGGGCCCCTGACGGGACACGCAAAGCCCTGATGGAGAGGGGATCATGTCGCAGACCAACATCCTGCTGGAATCCGGAACCAACGAGCTGGAAATCGTCGAGTTCTACCTGGACGAACAGGTCAAGGAGGACGACGACGAGGCGATGACCGTGGTCAGCGCCTCGGGGGAGAGGGTCTACCGGGGCTACTACGGGGTCAACGTGGCCAAGGTCCTCGAGATCATCCGGATGCCCAAGGTGACGGAGATGCCCGAGGTGCGGCATCCCAGCGTGCTGGGGGCCTTCAACCTCCGCTCCCGGATCATCCCCCTCGTGGATCTCGCCGTCTGGCTGGAGAAGAGCCATGTCGTCTCCTCCTCCCAGGAGAAGACCATCGTCACCGAGTTCAACAACGTCACCACCGCCTTCATGGTGTCGGGGGTGACGCGCATCCACCGCGTCAGCTGGGAGCAGGTGGAGGCCCCCAACGACTACGTGTCCAACATGTCCCGCAACACGGTCATCGGCGTGGTGCGCTTCGAGAAGCGCATCATCTTCCTGCTGGACCTCGAGCGCATCGTCACGGACCTGAACCCCAAGCTGGGCCTGCGCCTGGAGGATCTGGGCGCCGACTGGCAGAACAAGGGGTACAGGGCCCTGATCGCCGACGACTCCGCCCTCGTCCGGGACATGCAGCGGGATCTGCTGGAGCACGCCGGCTTCACCGTGGAGGCGGTCTCCAACGGACGGCTGGCCTGGGACAGGCTCACGGCGTTCAAGCAGCGGGCCGAGGCGGAGGGCCGCCCCATCACGGATTTCGTCCACGTCGTGGTGTCCGACATCGAGATGCCCGTCATGGACGGCCTCAACCTCACGAGCCGCATCAAGGACGACCCGGTGCTGAAGGTGCTGCCGGTGCTCCTCTTCTCCTCCCTCATCACGGACAAGCTCAGGCACAAGGGTGAGAGCGTTGGGGCCGACGACCAGATATCCAAGCCCGAGGTGACGCAGGTGGCGAAGCGCGCCATGGCTCTC
Organism: Desulfovibrio sp.; assembly: GCA_031272715.1. Lineage (GTDB taxonomy): Bacteria > Desulfobacterota > Desulfovibrionia > Desulfovibrionales > Desulfovibrionaceae > Desulfovibrio. The sequence goes on along the minus strand of JAISTH010000005.1, from coordinate 51,398 downwards.
ATCCAGGCCCGTCAGGCCGAGGCGTCCCGGGCCGCGGCGTGATGCGTCGGGTTCCGCTTTGGCACGGCCCTTGCGCGGACCGGCATTGCGGAGGCGTCCGGGGACTCCCGCCCCGGTCGCCGTCTCCCTCGCCCCATTGAGGACATGAGGCGATGTCCGCCATGACGGCTGACGTCGCGACCCCGTCCACGGAACCTCGTGACGGACATGCGGCTCCCGGCGCCGGCCGGGAGGCCGTCCCGCCGGCGACCGCGTCCCCGTGGCCGCGTCTGGCTGAGGAATCTTCGCCGCGGACTATTGCCGTCCCGTTGCGGTCCGTCCCGGGACGTCCGGCGGATACGCCCCGAAGGGCGACCGGACCACTTCTAGAGCTTTTCTCGATTGCACCTTTCGGAATCGGACCCGCCATCGGGGCGGTGATTCGCTTTTTCCGGCATCCCGTGCGGCGCAAGTCCCGGTTGACATTTTCCGGTAACTGGGCGAGGAAAGGGGCCGAGAACAAATGGCTGCTTGACATTCCGCGGGGTATGGCGATTCTTGACGCCAGCGGACGCGGGTGTCAGCCCCGCAGCATTCGTGTCAACCATCAACGCTGGAGTACGCCGTGACCAAGGCTGATTTCGTGAAGGCCATCAAGGAGAAGGCCGAACTCGCCACCAACGGCCAGGCCGAGGCCGTCTACAAGGCCGTGTTCGACATCGTGGCCGATTGTCTGAAGGAAGGGGAGGCGGTAAGCGTTTTCGGGTTCGGCTCGTTCAAGGTGACGGAGCGGGCGGCCCGCCAGGGACGCAACCCCAGGACGGGGAAGAAGATGCAGATCCCGGCGAGCAAGACCGTGAAGTTCTCCCCGGCGAAGAAGCTGAAGGAAGAACTCTAGGTCCGTGTCGCCCCGAGCTTCTGGGTCGGAGGAACAGCAAATCCCTTTGCTGTTCCTTCTTTTTTGTCCGGCGGCCGGGAGCGGCGGGCCCGCGCCCCGTTTGGCGCCGGCGGGGCCGTTTCCCGAAGGGCCGCCTGCCGTGGGAGGGAGGCGAACCTGCCGTCGTGGTGAGGGCGAACCCGTTGGCGTTTTCGGGAGGCGTCGCCGACTGGCGCGCGCCGCTTGACGGGCGGCGCGAGGTCGGCCGGGATCGCGCGGACGCCGGGATCGCGGGGATGGGATGGCATGCGCCCCGGGGACGGGGTTCGTGAATGTCCCGGGTGGTCCGGGTCCGGGATCGGGAGGAAGGCGCATCGGCCCTCCCCCGTTTTCGGGAGGGGGGCCGTTTTCGGGAGGGAGCCGTTTTCGGGAGGGAGGGACCGTTTTCGGGATGGGCCCGCGTCTTCGGGAGGGTCTCCGCCTTCGGGAGGGTCTCCGCCCCGCCGCCGTTCCCCGGCGGCCGAGGCGAAGGTCAGTCTTCCTGGAGCTGCAGCAGGGCCTTGCGCAGATGCTGGATTTCGTCCTCTATGCCGTTGAGCTTGCGGATGTCCAGATCCGTCCCGCGTCCGCAGGCGATGGTCCGCAGCGGCCGGATGGACATCCTGTCCAGCATCCGCAGCCGCTCGATGATGGCCTTCGCCTTCGCGCTCCTGTCCTGACCGTTGTTTTCCATGCCCGTCCCTCCCGTCGATGGCGGCGTGTCCCGGCACTCTACGCCACGGGGCGCCGTCGGGCAAGGGACCGGCTTCCGCTTCAGGTGGCGATCCAGCATCGCCTGCAGGGACGCCGGCGTCACGGGCTTCGCGATGTGGTCGTCCATTCCCGCCGCGATGCATGCGGCAACCTCGTCGGCGCCGGTGTTTCCGGTCATCGCCACGATGGCGACGGAGGAGGCGTCGGGCCTGCCGCTTCCCCGGATCCGGCGCGTGGCCTCGAGACCGTCCATCTCCGGCATCAGGACGTCCATCAGGACGAGGTCGTAGTGCCCGGCCAGATACGCATCCAGGCACTCCTTGCCGTCCGTGACCGCGTCGAGGTCGACCCCCAGCTTGCGCAGCAGGGTCCTGGCCACCTCCAGGCTGAAGGGGGTGTCGTCGGCCAGCAGGACGCGGAAGCCGTCGTATCGTCCGGAGGTTTCCATGGCGGCTCCGTCAATCGGGGGCGGTCTCAGGTTCGTCGCCATCGGCGATGCGTTCCGGCGGGGTCTCGCACATCTGCGTCACGTCCTCCACCAGCCGTTCCGCGGAATTGAGCAGCGGGGTGTGCCATTTCTCCAGGGAGCTTTCGTCGTTGGCGATGAAGGCCATTTCGGTCAGTTCGGCGAGGCGGCCCACGGTGAAGGCCCGTATGGCGAAGCAGGTGCTTTTCAGGCTGTGGACGGCGATGCGGTAGGCGACCGGTTCCCGCTTCCAGCCCTTGCGCAGATCCGCGATGAGCTTCGGGGTGTGCTGGGCGAAGGTCTCCAGCAGCTGCCAGAACGTCTCGCTGCCGTAGAGCTTGATGCCGCCGGACACGTCCACGACGCTCTCCCGGGGATCCAGCGTGAGGGAGAGCCTGTCCGCCTCGGATCGATTCGTCGCCCCGCCCGGCCGCTGGGGCCGGCGTTTCGCGGCATCCTCGGGGGAGAGTCGCTTGTCCGGCGGCACCCATCGTTCCATCAACTCGTGCAGCTTGTGCAGGTCCACCGGCTTGCCCAGCACGTCGTCGAAGCCGCTGGAGGCGAACAGTTCCTTCGCCTCCGAGACGACGTTCGCCGTGAAGGCGATGAAGGGCAGCGTCCGGTACCTGCCGTCCGGGAGGGCCCGCATGAGCTTCATGGCCTGCACGCCGTCCATGTCCGGCATCATGTGGTCCATGAGGACCATGTCGAAGTCCAGGGTGTCGGCGAGAGCCAAGGCGTCCCGGCCGCTGGTGCAGGAGGTGATGGAGACGCCGTAGCGGGCGAGGAGCCCCTCGGCCACCTTCAGGTTCACGGGGGAGTCGTCCACCAGCAGGATGCGGAAGTCCGGGGCGAGGAACGCTTCCGGGGCGTTGGCGTGATCGGGCGTGGCCAGCGGCCGGTCCAGCCTCCCCATCGGGGCGTATTCGTTGCACCGCTGGCGCAGGGTCGCCGTGAAGCGCGTCCCCTTGCCGAACTCGCTGCGCACCGTGATGTCGCCTCCCATCATCCGGCACAGGTTCCTGGCTATGGCCAGTCCGAGCCCGGTTCCCTGGACGCTGGCCGCGCTGCGCTGCCCCAACTGCTCGAAGTCCGTGAAGAGCCGGGAGATGTCGGCCGGCTTGATCCCGATGCCGGTGTCCTCGACCTCGAAGGTGAGCAGGCAAATGAAGGGGGGCTCGCCCACCAGGGGGTGCGTCTGCCCTTTTGCATCGCGGACGGGCGGGCAGGGCTCGTCCAGGCGCCGCCATGTCGCCTTGAAGCCGATGGTGCCGCAGTCCGTGAACTTGACGGCGTTGGAGAGCAGGTTGAGCAGCACCTGCCGCAGCCGGTTCTTGTCCCCCACGAGGTGGGCGGGCATCTGCTCGTCTATCTGCACGTCGAGGTCCAGCCGTTTCTCGTCGAGACGGACGTGGACGATGGCCAGGACGTCGTTGAGGCAGGATGCGAGGTCGTAGCCGGCCTGCTGGACCTCCATCTTGCCGGACTCGATCTTGGAGAGGTCCAGGATGTCGTTGACGATGGCGAGCAGGCTGTGGCTGGCCTGGCGGATGTCGGCGACCAGTTCCTTGATCTTCGGGGTCTTCTCCTCCCGCAGGGCGATCTCGCTCATGCCGATGATGGCGTTCATGGGCGTGCGTATCTCATGGCTCATGCGGGCCAGGAAGGAGCTCTTGGCCCGGGAGGCGTCCACGGCGAGGGCAGTCTGCTCGGCCAGTTCGTGGGTGCGGTCCGCGACCATGCTCTCCAGATAGGTCTCTATCTGCTTGCGGTGGGCGATCTCCTTCTTCTGCCGATGGGCCTTCAGGGCCACGGCGCTCACCACCGAAAGGAAGACGATCACGAGGAAGGAGAGCAGGATGACGAGCTGCTTCTCCCGCACGCCCGTGGAGTCCAGGCGTATCCACCGGCTCTGGATGGACTGCCGCTCCCCCTGGGTGATGCTGGAGAGCGCCTTGTCGAGGATGCTCTCCAGTTCCGGCCAGTCGCGCCGGACGCCCATCACGAAGCTGCAATACCTGTCCCCGTCGAAGGAGACGTACCTGAGATTGGAGAGCCCCAGCCGCCGTATGAGGTAGGCGACGGTGGGCAGGTAGCCCAGCATGGACTCCTCGCGGCCCTCGGCCACCGCCAGCAGCGCCTCCTCCTCGGTCGGGTAGGGGCTCGCGATGGCGTCCATGGCGGTGCTGATGTAGGTTTCGTTGGAGGTCCTGCCCTGGACGGCGATGCGCCTGCCCCGCACGTCCGAGAGGTTCGTGATGGGGCTGCCGTGGCGCATGACCAGGGCGATGCGGTAGGAATAGTAGGGAGCGGTGAGCAGGAACATCGTCTCCCGCTCCGGCGTCCAGCCCAGAGTGGGCAGCAGGTCCAGTTCGCCGTTCAGGACCATCCGCTGCGCCTCGGCGTAGGGCACGTCCTTCGCGGGTTCGAAGGTCAGTCCGGTGCGTTCGGCGACGAGCTGCAGGAAATCCGGGGCGATGCCGACGTATCGTTTCTGCTCGTCCAGAAACTCGAAGGGGGCGAAGGAGGTGTCGATGCCCACTCGCACCACGGGGTGGAGGGCGATGAAGTCCTGCTCCTCCTGGGTGAGGTAGACGTGGGGCCTGGCGGTGGCGCCCTTCGCGTCCTCCGGGGGGAGAGAGGGCAGGAGCAGGGCGATGAGCGTCGCCAGCAGCATCGCGACCAGCGTGGCGCGCCGCCCCCGGGACGGGGGGCGGGGGGCGGTTCCCTTCGATGCGGTCGTCGCGTCCTCCGGGGGGCGTGTCGTGCGTGGGGGCGGGGCTTCTTCGGGCATAGGGGCGGCCGACGGCGTTTCAATCATGGCATCGCGGCGGGGGATGCTGCCGGCGGCGACAGGCCCAACGGCCTGGACCGTCGTCGTCCACGGGAGTCCTGCGGCCTGGCGCGGTCCCGGAACCGTGACGGCGCCTCGGCACCTGCTCAGTACCCGATATCCCGTCCGTGGGCAAGCCTTTTTCTGGCCCTGAACGCGGACTGGACGGCGAAATTGTGATATTGATTCAGGAAGAGGCGAACCACCCCTACACCTTTTTGTCGAACCGACCGATAATATCGATGCCGGACGACGCCGGGAACGGTCCATGGGATCATCCCCCCCGTGCATCCCCTTTCCGACTCGGAACGCGACCGCGTCGGCATAACCCCCCAGGCATCCGCGATCCAGAGAGGTGCTGCATATGACTATAGGAAAGAAACTGATCCTTCTGATCATAGGTTGTATTCTGGGCACATGCATGGCCCTGGAGGTGGTGGCGAACTACACGCTCATCACCCTCGACGAGAACGGCGCCACGGAGACCCTGACCTCGGCCAAGGTGTCCGTCGACGGCGAGATCGCGGGACTCCTGGACGGTTTCGACAGTCTGGGCGCCCTTCTGGAGAAGGACCACGTCTTGGGCGAAGCCGTCGCGAAGAAGGACGACGCGACCATCCGGGATCTGGCCAACGCGTACATGCGGGGCAGGTTCATCGACCTGGTGACGGTGCTGGACTCCACGGCGACCGTGCTGCTCCGGGCCCACCTTCCGGACCAGTTCGGCGATGTCCGCAAGAGCAGGAACGTGGAAGTGGCCCTCAAGGAGGGCAAGCGCACCATCGGCCTCGAAGGTGGCAAGCTCATCAAGCTGAACATGTCCTGCAGCGTGCCCGTCTTCCACGAAGGCAAGATCGTGGGCTGCGTCATTCTCGGCAGAGACCTGTCCAAGGGACGCTTCGTTGCTTCCATCAAGAAGGTCTTCGGCCTTGAATGCACGATCTTCCTCGGCGACGAGCGGGTGTCCACCACCATCATGGGCAAGGACGGCAAGCCCGCCGTGGGGACCAAGCTGACCAACGTGGCGATACGCGACGCCGTTCTGCAGAGGGGGGAGACGGTGTTCGCCGAGTCCCCCATCCTGGGCAAGATGTACAAGACGGTGTACTGGCCGTGGCGCGACGCCACGGGGAAGATCGGGGGGATCTTCTTCGCCGGGCAGCCCACGGACGCCCTCGTGGCCGCCCAGAGAGAGAATCTGTTATTCTTCCTGGGCGTCGGCCTGCTCGCCTGTCTCGTGATGGTCGTTCCGGCGATCTTCGTGGTCAGGGGGATCGTGGGTCCGCTGCGCAAGCTCGAGAAGGGCGCGGAAGCCGTGATCGCGGGGGACTTCCAGCAGCAGGTCGCGAGCAATGCCAAGGACGAGGTCGGACAGCTTTCCCGGACGTTCCAGCAGATGATCGGCCAGCTGGAGGCCCGCGTCGGCTTCGCCCAGTCCCTGGAAATGGGCATCGTCATGCCCTTCGTCGTGGTGGACGTCGGCGGCAAGGTCATCTTCGTCAACAGGCATCTGCTCGATCTCTGGGGCAGGTCCGGCAGACCCGAGGACTACCTTGGCAGGACTTCCGGCGAGGTGCTCGTGGGCAGCGCCGGCGCCAAGACCCCCATCGACCACGTGCTGGAGACCAAGGAGCCTTTGGTGAACCACACGGCCTCCCGTCTCAACGCCCAAGGCGTGAAGGTGTCGGTGCGCATCAGCGCCTCCACCCTCACGAATCTCCACGGCGAGGTCATCGGCGCCTGCATGTTCATCGTGGACGAGACCGAGATACGCACGCAGCAGGAGCGGATCATGGCCCTGAACGAGCGGATCACGGCGTCCATCAAGCAGGCCCACAACGTCTCCCGGCAGCAGGCGGACGCCTTCCAGCGGCTGTCCGAACAGCTTCACACGACGCGCCAGAGCGCCATCGCCCAGGAGGAGGGTTCCACCAGGGTCAGGGAGAGCGTGGGCGTCATGAGCGCCACGCTGGAACAGTTGGCCATGAAGGCCAACCAGACCGCCGAAGACTCGAAGACCACCAGGCAGCGGGCCGAGGAGGGCAGCCGGATCGTCACCGAGACCGTGACGAACATCGACCACGTGGCGGAGTGCGCCAAGCGCACCGAGGCCGCGATCCAGGAACTGAGCAAGCGCACGGACGGCATCAACGCCATCGTCGAGCTCATCAAGGACGTCGCGGACCAGACCAACCTGCTGGCGCTGAACGCCGCCATCGAGGCCGCCAGGGCCGGCGAGGCGGGCAGGGGCTTCGCCGTCGTGGCCGACGAGGTGCGCAAGCTGGCCGAGAAGACCATGCAGGCCACCGAAGAGGTGAACAGGTCCGTGGAGGAGCTCCAGACCGAGGTGGAGACCGGGAAGAAGATGACCGACGAGACGATGAAGCTGTCCCTGGCTGCCACGGAACTGGCCAAGAAATCCGGGGAGAGCCTGTCCGCCATCGTGCAGATCGCCGACAGCGCCGCCATGGCCGTCCAGGGCATCTCCGAGGACGCGTCCGAACAGGCCCGCACCGGCGCGAGCCTGGCCGGGGAGATGCAGCAGATGGTGGAGCACTCGCAGCGGACGACCCAGAACATGGCGACGTCCGAGACCTTCGTCGAGGAGCTCTCGAGCCTGTCCCAGGGGCTCAAGCAGATGATCGACGGCATGGGCGCCGACAGGCGGCACCACGAGCGATACACGCTGGACAGCCCTTGTGCGGTGGTCATCGAAGGCCTGGCGTCCCAGCCGCAGCAGATGAACGTGCGGGACATCAGCGTGTCCGGCATGAACGTGGAGGGACGCATTGCGGCCTTCGAGGAAGGGAAGATGCCCCAGGTCAGGATCGTGAAGGCCGACCCGCCCCTGGGCAAGGTGCTGGACGGCAGGAAGGGCCGTCTCGCCTGGCAGGACGGGCTCTTCAACGGAGTGGAGTTCGACCAGAACTTGAACCAGTCCGAACTCGCCGGCGTCTTCACCCACGGCATCTCGGACAGCTGGTGAGACCGCGGCCGCCGCGGGCGGCCCGCTTGGCCCGCCCGCGTGGGCGGCGCCGTGAAAAGACGGAACGTTTCCGGCATCGGGGCCGGAGGATGCGGGTGCGCCTTCGCGGGCGCACCCGCGTCGCGTCTTGCGGGGGGGAGGTGCGGGAGATGGCGCCTCCCGGGCCGCCGGGCGACGAAAATCGATCGTGGGCGGACCGGGGCATGACAAGGCCCCGCGGACGCTGTAGGCTATGGGGACGTCGAGAGGCGTCGACGACGATGAACGGGGAGGGGTATGCGCATCGTCATGCTTGGAGGCGGCGGATTGGCCCCCTTTCTGCGCCGCCTGGGACACGACGTCCTCACGACGGGATCGCCGGACGCGGACGTTCCGCTGCCGAATCCGGTCACGATGGATGCCCTGCGGGAGCGCATGGCGTCCCGTTCCTTCGTTCCCGACGGCCTGATCCACGTGGACGACGGCAACATCCCCTGCGTGGACGGGGTGGAGGAGATCCCCTGTCCCTCGATCTTCTACAGCATCGACACGTTCTGCAATCCCTGGCATGTCCCCTTCTCCCACGCCTACGACCATGTGTGCGTCGCCCAGCGCGACTTCCTTTCCATGTTCGAGGAGGAGGGCGTCCCGGCGGTCTGGCTGCCTCTCTTCTGCAAGACCGCCACGGAGTCCGCCGCCCCGGAGAGATGGCTGGCCGGAAGGGACGTGCCGGTGGCCTTCGTGGGAACCCTGGCCCCCAGGAACATCCCCGGGCGGCTGCCCTTTCTCAAGGCGTTCCGGCGTCTCCACCCCCTTCTCGTCCGTCAGGGGGCGTACGAGCCCGTCTTCGCCCGGGCGCGGATCGTGCTCAACCAGACCGCCGTCGGGGAGGTCAACTATCGCTGCTTCGAGGCGATGGGATGCGGGGCGGCCCTGCTCACGGACAGCCCCCTGCACGGGATCGGGGACCTTTTCGTCCTGGGGGAGGAGGTGCTGCCGCCCTACGGGAAGGGGGACGCGGAGGGCGCCGCGGCCACGGTCCGCCAGTGGCTGGCATCCCCCAGGCGGCTTGCCGAGGTGGCGTCGGCGGGGCTGGCCAAGGTCGCGCGGCTCCATACCGCGCAGGTCAGGGCCGTGCAGATCGAGGCCGTGCTTGCGGCGCTCCTGCAGAAGGGCGCCCACGGACTGCGTCTGGCTTCGCTGCCCGAACGCAGACGGTTCGTCCGTGCGGCCTATGCCATGATCGTGGCCGAAATGCCGGAGGAGTTCGAACCGTACCGGCAGTTCTTCCTGCATCTGGTGTCGAAGTATGATTGTCTGTGCGCATCGTGAAGCCTATTGTCATGAAGGTATTGCGACAACTTCAGAGCGCACGAATTTTTGGATGAAGTCATGCTCCCTTTAAGTTCCATCCCTCTCACACATCTTGACTCCCAGACACTGCTTGCACTGCTGTTCTGGGGAAATGCAAGTACCCTCATCCTCCTAACGACGTATCATCACCTGAGTGTGAGAGATACTCTGACAAAACTCTCCTATTACTATATCCTTGCGAAGGTATTCCAAATACTGGCGTATTTCTACCTTCATAGTTATTATGTCTATGAAAATACCAAAATTGTATATTTTGGGTATTTCTCGTTTTTCGCTGGATATTACTTGGAAGCGATGTCCATGCTGTATATCATGGACGAGAAGAATAAAGTGCTTGGCTATGCGCTATTCAGCATATTCTTGAGCACTGTTGTAATATTTGTTTTATCGGAAATATATATTAATGACGAACGAGTCGAGACGTTAATAGTGTCATTATATTTGTGCTTCTTCTTCATGATCCCAAGTTGCACTTTGTTTACTCAGAAAAACGTACCGTTGTTCAAGAAATGTGTCACTGTGCTATATTTCTGCTTCGCGTCACTGATGCTCCCTCGGGGAATACTGGCATTGTATGATGATTCCTCTATGACTACTGTTATGTATACTCAGAGCCTGACATATCTTACTTTAATAGTAGTTCTCGCCTGCGGTCTGATGGCCTATCTTCTGATTATAAGGGAAAATGCCGCAAGACTCATAGAAAAGCTCGCAACCACGGATAGCCTTACGGGAATATCAAACAGACACAGTTTCTTCGATGTTGCGACGAGGGTGTTCAACCGACAGAATTTCAGTCATGGGACTGTCAGCATCCTTTTCATAGACATTGATTTCTTCAAGAAGATCAATGACTCCTACGGTCACGCCTTCGGCGACGAGGTGTTGATGAAACTGGCGGAGACATTGCGAGAGTCCGTGCGGCCCGACGACCTGATATGCCGGTATGGCGGTGAGGAATTCCTTGTCCTTGCCGCGGAACTGGACGAACTTGCGACGATCCGGACGGCGCGGCGCATCAAGGAGACGGTGGAGTCGCTGCGCTTCGTGGAGGATCCGAGCTTCCGCTTCAGCGTGAGCATCGGTCTGGTCTGCGACACTCCTGTCGGAAACGACACCCTCGCGGACTTCATCGAACGGGGGGACGTGGCCATGTACCGGGCGAAGGCCGCGGGCCGCAACGTCATCGTGGCCTATCGGGCGGACCGGTGCCTGATCGTGGGAGGGGCCGGGGCGATGGGGGGCGTGCCGCCGGCTGCGGCGCCGGCGCCGGCGGGCTGAAGGGCCTCGGGGAGGGGGCCGGGAGCCGCCTTCCCCTAGGACCGCCTCGCGTCCAGGAATGCCTTCACGAACGGCGCGTACTGGTGGTCGGTGACGCGGATGTGGTTCTGGAGCCAGTCCTTCAGGAACTCCAGCAGATCCGGCCCCACCCAGGATCCCGGACGGCCGAGATCGGCCTCCACCGCCGCGACCTTCGCCACGAAGCGCTTGTGCGTCTCGACGTGCTTCGCCGCCTCCGGGTATGATGTCCGGGTGAAGTAGCGCTCCTCCGTGCTGAAGTGGCTCGCGGCGTAGCCTTTGAGATTTGCCACGATGTCCCGGATGTCCTCCATGGGACTCCCCCGGCGCACGGCCCGGGCGAGGGCGTCGATGTACGCGCAGAGCATGCGGTGCTGGTTGTCGATGAGGGGGATGCCCGTCTCAAGGTCCCGGGTCCAGGGCAGCATGTCCGGCTCGTCCACGTCCCCTCCCTCGCCGCCCGCCACGTGGGATATCCGGTCCAGCACCTTCATCCGGTCGGCGATGTCGACGAGTTCCCCCGTGAAGTCCTGCATGCTGTCCGCCGTGCCCGCCGCCACGTGGGAGATGTCCCCCAGGGAGGACCGGATGCGCTCGTTCCCCTGCATGTCGGCGTCCACCGCCGCGGATATCCCCCCCAGACGCTCCGTGGTGTCGTCCATGTCCGAGACGATGCCGTCCATGGCGCCGCACGCGCGGGTCGCGCGCTCCGCGCACTGGACGACCAGGTCGGCCGCCTTCTCCACGGCCTGCATGTTCTCCTTCGCGCTCTCCGCTATGCCGTCCAGGGCCCGCTTCACGTCGACGGTGGCGTTGGCGGTCTTCTCGGCGAGCTTGCGCACCTCGTCCGCCACCACGGCGAAGCCCTTGCCGGCCTCCCCGGCCCTTGCCGCCTCGATGGCCGCGTTGAGGGCCAGCAGGTTCGTCTGGTCCGCCACCTCGCCGATGACGTCCAGAACCTCGTTGATGTTCCGGGTCCGTTCGGTCATCCTCGCCATGTCTTCGCGAAGGGTCAGGGTGTTGGCCTTGACCGCGTCCAGGTCGCCGACGGTCCGGCGCAGCTCGTCGGCCCCGGCATGGGCCCTCTCCCGGGACTCGTCGGCGAGGGAGAGGGCGTCCCGCACGATCCGCGTGACCTCCCGGGCGCTCCCGGCGAGACGGTCCATCTCCGTGGAGGTGTCCCCCACGTGGAAGCGCTGCCGCTCCATGCCGTCCCCCACCTCCGCCACCATCCTGGACAGGTCCCGCAGGCTCCGGGAGAGCATGGCGTACGTGTCCCGGGTCCTTTCGGCCACGGTGCCGAGGCGCGCCTCCACCCCGTCCCTGGCCGCCCTGCAGCCGTCGAGGGCCGCGGCGGCCTCCTGCCCGGCCGCCTCCAGCTCCTGGCGCCGCCGGGCGCATTCCTCCAGCTGCAGACGGCATCCCGCGACGGCGGCCCCGAGTTCGTCAAGGCTCTTCGCCACGGCCTCGCCCCCCGCGGGGAGCCGGGGCCTATCCGTCCCATCCGGGGAGCCCGCGTTCCCGACGAGGGAGCGCGCGTATCCCGCCAGGGCCTCCAGACGGGCCCTCCATCGCCTTTCCGTCAACACGGCCACGATGACGACGGCCGCAAAGGCGAACATGCCAAGGATCATGTTGAACAGCATGGAAATCCTCACTGTCGGCGAATGTCGGGACGATGGCCTGCAGAGCCGCCGAGACGCGCTCCCGTTTCGTCTCTCCCGATGGAAACGCTCCGGACCAATATTGCCACCATCGGCAGGGGAGAGTAGATAGGCTTTTTCGAACTCTTGAACCAGAACCTCGGGAAACCAGGAACCCCATGCTGACCAGGACCTTCCTCTCGCTGCTCGAACTGGACATACGCACCGTGATGGCCGTCCTGTTCTGGGGCAACCTGAGCATTCTCATCCTGATCGCCGCCTACCATCTCTCCACCGACCCGCAGAAATCCGGCCGGCTGTCCCAGTACTACATCGTCGCCAAGTTTCTTCAAATGCTGGGCTACTTCCTGCTCTTCAACCGTGGGGTCCTCCCGGACCCCGTGACGATATACGGGGCCAACACGATTGCGTTCGTGGGCTACTATTTCGAAGGCAAGACCATGCTGATCGTCCTCGAGGAGCGCAGCGAGGTCATCCACACCCTGATGCTCTGCGTGCTGGTCTTCGCCGTGCCGGGGTTCAACATAGGCGCTTACTACTTCACGGACCGCAGGATGCTCGTCCTGATGGCGTCCCTCATCCTCTTCTCCTTCCTCGCGCTGCCCAACATCAAGATACTCTTCACGCCCGGAGTCAGCCAGTTCAAGCGCGCGGTGAGCGCCTTCTACCTGTTCTGCGCCTGCATGATGCTGCCGAGGGGGTTCTTCGCCATCTCCTACAACATCGAGCTGATGACCCATTCCTACATACAGAGCCTGACCTTCCTCGCCTTCACCCTCGTCCTGATCTCGGGACTGACGGCCTATCTGCTGGTCCTGCGGGAGAACATCGAGAAGGCCATCTCCCATATGGCCGCGACGGACAGCCTCACGGGCGTCTCCAACCGGCACAGCTTCCGGGGCGTGGCCACGAGGGCCTTCAACCGGCAGCGGATGCAGGGGGAGACGGTCACCATACTCTTCATCGACATCGACCACTTCAAGATGATCAACGACACCTACGGCCACGCCTTCGGGGACGAGGTGCTGGTGAAGCTCGCGAAGGTCCTCGAGAGCGGCGTGCGGCCGGGGGACCTGGTCTGTCGCTTCGGGGGGGAGGAGTTCGTGGTCATGGCCACGGGGGTCAGCCCGGCGAACGCGCTGCGCCTGACGCGGCGTCTGATGGGCTCCATTCGGGCCGCCACCTTCGACGACTACCCGTCGTTCTCCTTCACGGTCAGCATGGGGGTCGTCACGGAAGTGCCCGGCGAGTCGGAGACCCTGGCCGATCTCATCGACAAGGCCGACAAGGCCATGTACCAGGCCAAGAAGGCCGGGCGGGACAGGGTGGTGGAGTATCATCAGGAGATGGAAGCCCAGACGTCCTGACCGCGGTTCGGGCCGTCATCGCGCCGCCGGCCGCGGTCCCCTGGCCGAGACGGCCACCTTGCCCGACCTTGCCTGGGCGGCTCCGCGCAGACTCCCCTTCGTCACGGGTTCCGGGGGTGACGTCTCCCCGACGGCATCCCCCGCCGACGTTCCGGGCAGCACGGTGATCTCGGGCAGGACCGGCAGGGTCACCTCCCGCAGGAACATGGCGTCCAGTATCTGCTGCGTGATGTCCATCCCCGGGTCGGCGTCCAGGGTCGCGTCGGAGGAGACGACGGCCGCGATCTCCCCGTGGCGTTGCCGGTAGGTCCTGACCTCGGCGACGAGGGAGTCCCGCACCATGCGCCGCACGGCGGACTCCTCGGCCCGTATCTGCTGCTGGAGCGTCGCGAGGCCCCTGGCCAGGGTGCGCTTGCGCTGGTCCTCGGGTTCCCGTTCCGCGGCGGCCTGCAGATCCTCCCAGCCTTTCTGGAACGTCGCCGTCACCGCCTCCAGATGCGCCTGTCCCTCCTTGGCGGCCCGGGACTCCTGCATGACCCGTTCGACGTCCACGATGGCGATGACCTGGGGCTTGCGGGCTTCGTCCCTGCACCCGAACATCGTCAGGGCGGCCAACAGGAGGAGCGTCAGGACCCAGGGATTCGCATACAGTTGCCGAGCTCTCATCGTCGTCTCCGCATGTCCGGCGGTCCCCCTTCCGGAGGCGCCGCCGCTTTTGTCCGTCTCAGAATTCGAATCGTATGGTGCCGAAGACCCCGTGGGCCGTGGAGAACCTCGACGCCGTCAGGGTGTAGTTCAGCCCGATGGCCAGGTTCTCTCCGGCGAAGTCGAGTCCCACCATCCCCTGGTAGGAGATGTCCCCCATCACCGCGGCGTCGAGGTTCGTCCAGTTCCTGGTGCCGTCGAACCGGAGGGCGGTCCTGGCGTTCCTGTCCCCCACGGCGGGGATGACGGACAGGTCGAGCTTCGGGCTGACGCTCCAGCCGTTGCGCAGGGTCATGTCCTTGGTGAAGGTCACTCCCACGGGGTAGGACCAGATGCGCTGCTGCAGCTCGCTGCCGGGGACGGCGATCTGCCTGTCCCCCTGCACGTCGTACACGGCGGTGTCCAGATGCAGGAGCCGCATCCCCGCATGGGGGACGATGTCGACGGTCCGCGTCGCGATCCTGTATTCCCCGTGCACGCCTATGGACACCGCGCGGCCCCGGGTCTCGTTCACGAACTTGCCCGTCAGCATCTCGGGGGGATCGTCCGCTTCCAGCGCATCCCGGGAGGTGGCGAAGGTGATGTCCCCCCCGATGGCGAAGTTGTCCATGGTGATGCCGGCGTAGCCGCTGACGCCCCAGAAGCCGAAGCCGTCCCCCCTGTCGGAGAAGCTTCCCGCGCCGACCACGAGGCCGCCGCCGATGGAGAGGTGGACGCCCGCGCTCAGCGTCGTGTTGAGCGAGACGTCGGTGCCGAGGGCCAGGCCGTCCTGCCAGTCGCTTCTGAAGTTGCCGAGGTTCTCCCCCCACGCGTTCTGGGGCTGGTAGATGGGCATGGCCAAGAGGGCGATGCCGTCCCTCATGATGTTGGCCGAGATGTGGTCCGAGGTCGTGGCGCCGAGCATGTTGAAGATGGCGTTTCCGGCCATTTCGAGGAACAGGCGTCGATGGCGGGAGGTGGCCGGGGTCTCCGGGGCCCCCTTGGAGATCATGGGGAACGCGCCGAGGGCGGCGGTGGTGATCTGCAGACCGTCGGAAGAACCGCTGGACGCCGCCCTGACGGGGCCGTCCGGGATGGGAGGACGGGCCTGAGGGGGAGCCGGCCGGATCCCGGCGCCGTCGTCCTCCCCGTCGTCCGGGGCCGCGATGGTCCTGGACGGGCCGCGGGCGGGCCTGCCATTGGCCGCCGTCCCGAGGGCGATGAACCCCGCCCTGGGCTTCTGGTCCGTCAACGTCGCGGAGGCGATGTCCGGGACGATGTCGATGGCGGCGCCTGCAACGGTCTCCGCGGACGTCTGGGGGAGGGGCTCGAGGCCTGTCCCGGCGTCGTCCTGCCGCCGGTTCGGGCCCTGGATCATCAGTTTCGCCCCTTGTGCGCTCCCGATGTCCGCGGTGGCGAAGAGCGGCTTGCCGGGGACGGCGGTTGCGGCGGGATCCTCCGTGGCGAGGGGCTGGACGCCGGCGACCGGGATTTTCCCGATCATGACGACGGGGTCGGGTTCGGGCGTCGCGTGCCGCAGGATGAGGGTCGCGCCGTGGCGTACGGGTGCGGGAGGCGGGGCGCTTGCGTCCATCGGGCCGATCGGGGCGTGCATGGGGGTCGGCCGGATCGGAGCCGTCGGGACGGTCGCGGCCATGGGGCGGGTCCCGTCCCGCTCCGGGCGGACATCGCCGTCGGGGGGGCTTTCGGCCGGTCGGCGCCGGTCGGTGATGGCCTTCACCTTCGACATGATGTCCCCGTCCAGGACCAGGTCCCCTCGCATGCCCGCGGCCTTCTTCTCCGAGTGGCGGTCGGCCCGCCGGGACGCGTGGCGATCCTTCCGGGCGTCCCGCGCCGGTTTCGAGGAGGAGGCGGCCGTCCCGTGCGTGTCGGCGGAGGCGGATGCCGTCCTGGGCCTGTCGGCGGATGCCGTCCCGGGCCCGGCCTCCTGCGCGTCCACCATGACGTTGTAGTTTCTGGCATGGATGGCCCCGGACGTGGCCATCTCCGCCGCCACGGCGTGGGCGACCTTTTCGGGGGAGGGGGCGAAGAGGCGGCCCCCGCCGTTCACCCCCGAAGGCGACGATCCGTCCGCCGCGGCGTTGCCGACATTGCCGCCCAGCAGGAGCATCATCGACAGGGCCGCGTATCCGAAGCCGCTGAACGGCTTGAAGGAGTGCGGCGACTTGTCGGTCTGCCCGTTCGGGGGGGTGGGCGTCTGGTTCGCGGACATTGCGGGGGCTCCGATTTGCGCTAGTCGTCCCGGCGGACGCGCAGGAGGTCGATGTCGTGACGGGGCGAGGCGTCCCGGGGGGCGGCCGTCGCCGGATCGCGCAGGATCCGGGACGGGGGCGGACCTCCCGCCGGCGTTCCGGTGCGCGTCGCGATGTATTTCTGTCGACTGTCCATGGCGTCCGCTGTTTGCCGTGGTTTCCGGCGGCGGCCGGCACCGGGGCGCATGGGGGATCGGATCCCGCATGCGGACGTGCCGGCATGTCGCCGCGTCCGTTCGCGGAGAGGATGAAGGGCCGCGAGGTCGGGACGCCGGGGTGCTCCGGGGCGTCGCACGGGCTTGCGGGAAACCCTCTCCGTGTTAGCCTTATCGGAATCCTTGAGAATCGCTTTACGGTCGATCTGCGAGAATGTCGGCGGCACGATCCCGGGAGGAAATCGGGAAGGCGACCCCTGCAGCGGCCAAGAAAACGGTCGACGGAGGACTGCGGATCCCGGCCCCCGGCGAGGGATCACGGGCCGGGGAAATGGTCCCGGACGACGAAAGGGGAAATTTTTCGATGCAATGGGCCAGGCAGCGACTTCCCGGCGTTGGAGGAAAGCCGGAGAGTTTCTGTCGACTTATTTTAAAGAAAGTCTAGACATTTGATTTTCAATGGAGAGGGACGAAGGTGTCAGGGTGCGCCCATGGGTGTCGCACATGTCGCGAAGGGACCGCGAGTCCGGGAATGCGGGACGATAGAACAAGATTGACGCTTCCGTCCGTGGAATTCGAGAATGGCAGCAAATAACAGCTCGGATTTTCGTTCAACGATGCGTGGCCTCGCTTAACATGAAAAGGAAACGTGAATGCGCAATTCCGCACTTCATGAGAGATCAGGATCCGCAATTCTGGTGGGATACTGTGTCGCCATCTTGCGCGGAATGCGCGTGCACGTTCCGGAGGCTCCACTTCCGGTTTGTCGCCGAATTCTCTCCGATTCGCCGCCGAATTCCTCCCGACATGCCGCCGCATTCCGCCGACGGATGACGTTGCGCATGTCCGGGAACCGCATTGTCCCCCTTCACGGCGCATCCCGATCGGGGGTTCGTGAAGACCCTGCATGTCCGACGTACCTGGGGATGCGTCGATGTCGGGGGGAAGGGCGCCTCGCGGGCCTTTACGTCCTCGTCGCCTGCGGCCTCGCCCGGATGCCGTGCATCGCGATGTCGCGAAGGCCGCCGACCGATGCGCGGTTCCCCGCGGCGACCGCTTCCGGGCAGACCCTCCGCGAAGGGATATGTATTGCAAAGACGATGCCCGTGTACTATTAAGGGCGCATGGCCACACGCAATCGTTTACCGCAGCCGCGCCGCCGCACGCTGAACCGTGTCCTCGGCATTGCGGCGCTCCTTGCGGTTCTTTGTTGCGCCCTCGTCCTCCCCTGTCCGGACGCCCAGGCCCGACGGCCCGACGGATCCAAGAGCGTGCGCGTCGCGGCAGGTCCCTCCAGGGTCGCGCTCAAGGGCCCCGACCATCCCGTCACCATGGCCGAGGCCGTGGGGATGTCCCTGCGCCGCAATCCCTCCCTGGGCGCCCAGGAAGCCCAGAGCCGGTCCTCGGAGGAGGGACGCAAGTCCGCCCGGGGCGCCTTCGGCCCGAAGCTGGGCATGACCTACACCGCATCGAAGCAGGAGCGGAACTCCACCCCCAGCACGTCCCGGCCGCCGGAACTCGGCACGTACAGCTGGGCCGTCGAGGTCTCCCAGACGGTGTTCTCGGGGTTCGCCCTCCTGGCGACCTACCAGAAGGCCGCCATCCAGGCGCAGAGCGACAGGATCGCCCTGCGCAAGGCGGAACTGGACATGACCGAGCAGGTGCAGAGCAACTTCCTGGGATACCTGCAGGCCGAGGAGAACACCGCCAGCCAGCGGGAGGCCCTTGCCCGGCTCCGTGACCAGCTGCGCATCACCCAGGCCTTCTTCGACGTCGGGCTGCGGCCGCGGCTGGACGTCCTCCAGGCGGAGGTCGACGTCAGCCAGGCGGAGAGCGTCCTGATCCAGGCGGAGAACACCAGGGACACCACGCTCGCCATGCTCAACACCCTGCTGGGGCTGCCCGTCCTGGCGAAGGTGGAATACACCGGGAAGCTCTCCCACGTCCCCTTCCGGCGGAATCTCGAGCAATGCCTCGAGATCGCCTACCGGAACCGGCCCGACCTGCAGATCGCGGCCCTGGCCGTGGACATCGCCTCCAAGGACCAGCGTCTGGCCCAGAGCGACTACTATCCCAAGATCGACGCCTACTACAACGTCACCCAGGACGGCAACACCCCCGACCTGCAGATGCGCGGCGGGGGAGGCTTCCGGGACGGGGTGTGGGAGATCGGCGCCAAGGCCACCTGGGACGTCTTCCAGTGGGGGACCACCTACTACGCCGACAGGCAGGCCGGGTGGCAGGTGACCCGGATGCGCTACGAGGAGGAGAACCTCAAGCTGTCCGTCGGGTACGACATCAAGTCCAAGCTCCTTGCGGTGCGGGAGGCGGAGAAGCGCATCGCCGTCGCGGACAAGGGCGTGGTCCAGGCGACGGAGGCCTACGACGTGGCCCTGGCCCGCTACCAGGAACAGGTGGGGACCAACTTCGACGTCCTGGACGCCTCCTCGAAGCTCCTCGTCGCCCAGTCCGACCTGACGTCGGCCAAGGCCGACTACCTCACGGCGCTTTCCCAGCTCTACGTGGCCATGGGGGAATTCCGTCCCGACCTGACCCGGGAGGCCCCGAGATGAAGAAGGGCCTGTCCATCACCCCCCTTGGCGGGCTCGGAGAGATAGGCCTCAACTGCCAGCTCTGGGAGACCGGCAAGGGCGTGGTCATGGTGGACTGCGGCCTCATGTTCCCGGACGACGCCCTTCTCGGCGTCGACGTCGTCATCCCCCACTTCGGCGCCGTCAGCGCCATCAAGGACCGGCTTCTCGGCATCGTCCTGACCCACGGCCACGAGGACCACATCGGGGCGATCCCGTGGCTCGTCACGGAACTCAAGGGGACCCGGATATACGGATCCGGCTTCACCCTGGCCCTGGTGGAGCGCAAGCTCGTCGAGCACGGCCTGGACACCTGGGTCGAACTGATCGAGGTGGACGAGTCCACGCCGCTGACGCTGGGGGACATGCACTTCCGCTTCTTCCCCGTGTGCCACTCCATCCCGGAGGGCTTCGCCCTCGGCGTGGACACCCCCGCGGGCAGGGTGCTGCACAGCGGCGACTTCAAGATCGATCCCAATCCCCTGTCGGGCCCCGGCACCAACATGAGCCTGTTCCGGGACTTCGCAGGCCCCGAGGGCGTCCGCCTGCTCCTCTCCGACTCCACCAACGTCATGCGGGAGGGGCACAGCCTGACGGAGCGGGAGGTGAAGGAGTCCCTCGCCGGCATCTTCGACGAGGCCGCGGGGCGCATCGTCATCACCCTCTTCTCCAGCCACATCCAGCGCATCCAGGAGGTCTTCGACCTCGCCGAGGAGCGGGGCCGCACGGTGATCGTCAGCGGCAAGTCACTGGCGGGGAACATCGAGACGGCCGAGAGTCTGGGTCTGCTGAAGCTTCCCACGCATTTCCACAACGCCTACGACGGCGTGCCGAAGATCCCGGAGAGGAAGCAGGTGCTGATCGTCACCGGGGCGCAGGGGGAGCCGCTGTCGGCCCTTTCCCGCATGGTCCTCGGGGGGCACAGGCAGCTGGGCATCAACGCCGGGGACACGGTGATCATGAGTTCCCGCCTCATCCCCGGCAACGCCAAGGCGGTCTTCCGGCTCATCAACGAGATGTACCGTCTCGGGGCGGAGGTCCTCTTCGAGGGCGTGTGCGCCGTCCACGCCTCCGGCCACGCCCATCGCGAGGAGCTGGTGGAGATGCTCCGGGCCGTCCGTCCCAAGCTCTTCGTGCCCATCCACGGGGAATACCAGCATCTGGTGAAGCACGCGCGCCTCGCGGAAAGCTGCGGGGTCCCCAGGGAGAACGCCGTGGTTCTCGAGGACGGCATGACGCTGACCCTCGGGCCGGACTCCCACGAGACCGGCGCGGGGCAGCCCGTGGAGCGCACCCTCGTGGACGGCAAGGGGGTCGGGGACGTGGGGTTCTCCGTGCTCAAGGATCGCAGGATCCTCGGGGACGAGGGGATGGTGATAGTGGTGGTCGTGCGGGACGCCGAGACCCGGGAGCTCCTCCACGGGCCGGAACTCCAGTCCAAGGGCTTCGTGTACGAGCAGGAATACAGGCACGTGCTGGACGACGCCAAGTGCCTCGTGCTGGACGAGCTGGAGGCGGGTCCCGTTCCGCTCCAGCAGCTGCAGGAGAACATCCGTTCCTCCCTGCGCCGCTTCTTCCGGCAGGTGGTGCAGCGTGATCCCATGGTGGTCCCCATCGTGAGGGACATCTGACCGTTGCGTCTTCCGCGGTGCGCGCCCCGCGGGATCGGAGGTTCCGGCGCCATGGCTCGAAGGGTTCCCGATGACACGGTGCTGCGTCGGCTCCTGGAGCCCGTCGCGGGCATGCCGGCCCGGATCGCGATCGTGGGCGCAAAGGACGTCCCCGGACAGCCCGTGGACCGGGTGGGGCGCCATCTGCTGGAAGCGGGGCACACGGTGATCCCCGTGCACCCCGTGCGCAGGACGGTCTGGGGACTGCCCGCGCATCCCGATCTCTCCTCCCTCCCCGAACCCGTGGACATCGTCGTGCTCTTCCGCGCTTCCGCCTGCTGTCCGGACCATGCAAGAGAAGTGCTGGCCATGCCGGAACGGCCGGGGTGCCTCTGGATGCAGCTGGGCATCGAGAGCGGGGAGGCCCGGGGGATCCTCGCCGGGAGCGGCGTCGAGGTCGTGGAGGACGCCTGCGTCATGGTGGAGCGCATGAGACTCTTTCCCGGCATCCCAGAGAGGCGGCCGTGACGGCCGGCGTCTTTTCCTGCCGCATGTGCGGCGCGTGCTGCGAGGGCGCGGGAGGGATCGTGGTGAGCCCGGAGGACGCGTTGCGGCTCAGCCGCTTCCTCGACCTGTCCCTGGAGGAGTTCCACGACCGCTACACGGAGCCTTCGGGAACCAAGCGCAGGCTCGTCTCCGATGGACGGGGGCGCTGCGTCCTCTTCCGGGACGGGGCCGGGTGCGGGGTGCACGAGGCCAAGCCCGCCGTCTGCAAGGCGTGGCCCTTCTTCCGGGGAAACCTGATGGATCCGGTGAGCCTGTCCATGGCCAAGGACTTCTGTCCCGGCATCGATCGGGACGTCCCCCACGACGTCTTCGCCAGAGCGGGCAGGGACGTCCTGGCCCGGGAGGGCCTGGCGGCCCGGGATCCCGCGACGGAGGCGAACACGCTCATCCCCGACCGGGAACGCTAGCCCCTCCCCAACAGCCATGCGCCGTCACAAACGCCAGATATCCCTCCGGGAATGCCTCGAGATCCTCCGCCTGGACAAGCAGGCCGATCAGGAATCCCTCAAGCGCGCCTATCGCCGCAGGGCCTTCGAACTGCATCCCGACCTCAATCCCGGCGATCCGGAAGCCGCGAAGCGGTTCCAGCTGCTCAACGAGGCCTACGTGGCCCTTTCGGCCGTGTTGCCGCCCCCGAAGAAGACCGCCTCCAGGAAGGACTCCCCCCGTGGGGAAAAGGCCGGGAAGGCGGAGGCCAAGGCCGCCGACGACCGGGACGGGGCGGATGCCGCCGCCGGGGATGCGGCAAGGGACGAGGCGCCCCGGGAAGAGGACGGGGCCGGGAAAGGCCCCCGGGATCAGGAGACGGTGGACGGCTACGCCGAACAGGACGTGCTGCGGCGGCTGCTCAACGATCCCTTCGCCAGGCGCGTCTTCGAGGACATCTACAGCGAGGTGGGAAGGAAGCAGGCCGCGGACGGGACGGCCGGGGGCGGGGAGGCTCCGGGGGCGGAACAGGCCCCGGAGGAGGGACCTTCGGAACGGCCCTCGCCGGACACGGGCGATGCGCCCCGGCAGCCGGCCGGCAAGGTCAGGAAGGACGCGAGGCTCCACCAGACGAATCTCGCCTGGGGGACGCCGAAGCTGAACCAGGACATGAAGCGCGGCATGTCCGGGATGGTCAGGGGATGGCTGCGGAAGCAGATAGACGACGAGCAGACCATCACCGTGCCGGACGCGTTCCTCGCCCCCGGCAAGCAGGTGCGGCTCCAGATACGCCAGGGGCTGTCCGGGGCGCTGCGCACCGTCGTGGTCACCCTGCCCAGCGACTTCGCGCCGGGCAAGCCCGTGCGTCTGCGGGGCCTGGGCAAGCGCATCGGTCCGTGGCAGGGGGACATGTACCTGACGATCAACGTTGAATCGGGGAACGGGGACTAGGGGGCGCGGCGGGGGGAGATGCGCCGTGGAAAGGGATCGGGGGGCGCGTCAGTAGGAGGAGATGTATTCCTCCAGGTTCTCGGCGGTGCACTGCCGGCTGACCCAGAAGGCGGACGCCCAGACCATCAGGGCCGTGGCCGAGGTGTCGTCCATGGCCTTGATCTTGTTTTCCAGGGCGGTCTTGTTGACGCCGAACTTCTCGTGGATGCCGTTGATCTCGCAGGCGTCGTGGATGCGCAGGGCCAGGTAGGTGACCCGCATGTGCTCCGGGAGGATTTTCCTGCCCTTGTGGGCCTCGATGATGGTCTTCAGCTCGGCGGAGCTGAATTTGTGCTTGATGGTGTTGATGGCCCGGAAGAAGGTGTCCACGGCCCAGGGCAGGATGAACTCCGCGCCGGCGCTCTTGGTGCGGAAGTAGTCCTTGAGCCAGCGCTCCTGCTCAGGGTTGATGCGGGCTGCAACCTGCGGCATGTTCCCCTCCGGGGATGGGGTTCCAAAACGGGGGAAAGCTTTCCTTGGCTTCCCCCGGCTCCCTCTTCTGGCGAAACCCTACACCTTTTTGTCGCAACATTCAAGAAGTAGACGCGAGTTCCTCAAGGATGTCTCGGGCGGCGACGGGCGAAGAAATTTTGGCCGGGAGGGCCGATCTGCGCAGCATCGCCATGGACCGGCTTGGAGAATTTTCGTCGATTTACTATAAAGAAAGTCTAGAGAGCATTTTTTCTCTTGACATCGGTCGATGTCCTCCCAAGCATCGGGAGGGCATTTGACGCATTGACGCGACGACGTCGGCAAATTGCGACGAAAACGCAAAGGCGTCCATGCGTCTTTTGAATGTGCAGGATGCTCTCCATTGCCTTGCAAGACATGCACTTCATGATCTCTGTCTATAGTGGGCCAAAGGGGAAGAACGAGTTTGCGATTCAGGGAGATCGACTGAAGACGACTCTTCCGCATCCTTGGAAGGGGATTCGCGAGGTCTCTCAGTGTCCGCCGACGGCCTTTTCCGTCCTTGTCTCCCGAAACTCCCGACTGCACGGGATGATGCGCAGACCCCCCGATTTTGGACGGGATTCCTTGGCCGTGGCGTCCGGCGAAGCGTTCGCGGAGTCCGCTTGAACCTCCCAGGGAGGGAAGTCATGCGGCCCGAGGGCGGAAAGGACGCGAGACACGGCGCGCAGGGGCGCGGATGGCGGTTCGGGAGCGTCTGGCGGAGATCCGGAAAGGCGCGGGCCGCGGCGGTCGTGTGGCCCCGGGTTCGCATCGTGCAGGGCCGTGTCCCTGCGAGGGGCGTGGTGATGAGAACGGAGGGGGAAGGACAAGGATCCGCGGGTCACGAGGGCTGCGACGTCTTCTCGCCTGCCGTGGGACGCGGAATGGCGGACGGGCCCGGCGCGGGCCGCCGGAAGGCGGGGGATCAGTATGAGGCGATGTATTCCTCCAGGTTCTCCGCGGAACACTGCCGGCTGACCCAGAAGGCGGAAGCCCAGACCATGAGCGCCGTGGCCGAGGTGTCGTCCATGGCCTTGAGCTTGTTCTCCAGCGCGGCCTTGTTGACCCCGAACTTCTCGTGGATGCCGTTGACCTCGCAGGCGTCGTTGATGCGCAGCGTCAGGTAGGTGACCCGCATGTGCTCGGGGAGGAGCTTCTTCCCCCTGTGGGCCTCGATGATGGTCTTCAGCTCGGCGGCGTTGAACTTGTGCTTTATGGTGTTGATGGCCCGGAAGAAGGTGTCCACGGCCCAGGGCAGGATGAACTCAGCGCCGGCGCTCTTGGTGCGGAAGTAGTCCTTGAGCCAGCGCTCCTGTTCCTGGTTGATGCGTGCTGCAACCTGCGGCATGTTCGTCCCCTCCGGGGCTTCGGTGCGACGGGGAAAATCGCCATCGGCGACATGTGTGGCGAATAACTACACCTTTCGGTCGCAACATTCAAGAGAGGGTCTAGACATTTGGGAAAAAGTTTTGGGACATCGCGAACCCGGCCGGCAGGGCGGGTCCGCGCATGTCCCGACGCGTCCGGCGCCTAGCCCTCGAGGCAGTCCTGCATGGAATGGAGTCGTCCCGGGGCGCGACCGCACATCCATCGGGCGGCCCGCAGCGCCCCCTGGGCGAAGTTCTCACGGGAATGGGCGTGGTGGCTCACCTCGATGCGCTCTCCGGGGCCCAGGAAATAGACGGTGTGGATGCCCGTCACGTCCCCGCCGCGGACGGCCTGCACGCCGATCTGCAGCTTCGGGCGCTCGCCGATGATGCCGTTCCGGCCGGAGCAGCGCACGTCCGGAAGATTCCACTCTCTCGCGCCGGCGAGGCATTCCCCGAGGGTCAGCGCGGTGCCGCTGGGGGAGTCCTTCTTGCGGCCGTGGTGTATCTCCACGATCTCGATGTCGTAGGCGTCCCCGAGGGTCCGGGCGAGGGCGGGCAGCATCTTCAGCAGGACGTTCACCCCGACGCTCATGTTGGAGGACCAGAAGATGGGGGCGCGTTTGGCAAGGGCCGCGAGCTCCTCCCGCTGCTCCGGGGAGAGGCCCGTGGTGCCGACGACCAGGGAGTGGCCGGTGGCGGCCACGGCCCTTGCGCTGGCAAGACTCACCTCCGGGGCCGTGAAGTCCACGACGACGCCCTGGACCTTCGGGAGCAGCGCATCCAGTCGGTCCGCAACGGGGACGCCGAAGGTCTCGAGGCCGGCGCGGAATTCCGGCCGGTCCACGAGCCCGGCCAGGGAGAAGCCTTCCCCGGCCGTCACGAGCCCCCTGATGGTGCTTCCCATGCGTCCGGCGGCCCCGACGATTATGATGGGAACGTTGTCTGGCGTGGTGTCCTGTGCGTTCATGTGCACTCCTTGAACGGTGTGTGAAAGACGGCTTCAACAAGCCGCGTGGTGCCGGAACGTCTTGCGCTGCCGATCGCGGTTCCCCTGAAGGCGTTTCCCATGGGACCGGCAGCATCCCGCGATGGCGATGAAGGCCCTTTGGCATCTTGCGCCGTGTGCATCCGTGTGCTCATTTTTTGGGCGCCTTGAAGGCCGATTCGCATGGCGTCGCGATGCCGGGACACCCTGCATCGGCAAACCGCGACTCCCCTGATGGGCCTCCCATGGGCTTTGCGGCACATCGCGATGGCAACGGGGAGCTTGTCGGGCCTCGAGTCGTGTGCATCCGTGTGTCCATTTTTTTGCGCCCTGAAGGCCGTTTCACCAGGCAGCGGGGTGCCGGGACATCCGGCATCGGCAAATCCCGCCCCCCCCGATGCGCCTCCCATGGGCTTGGCGGCGTCTTGGGGTGGCGATGACGGCCTTTTGGGTCCTTGCATCGTGTGCACTCATGTGTTCCCGCCGAGCATCGCCCTGAAGGCCGCCTCGTCGAGTATGGTGATGCCGAGATCCCTGGCCTTGGTCAGCTTGCTGCCGGGGTTCTCGCCCACCACCAGGATGTCCAGCTTCTTGCTGACTCCCCCCACAGGCAGCGCGCCCGCAGCCTCGGCCATCGCCGAGGCCTCGGATCTGGGCATGGACAGGGTCCCCGTGAAGAGGATCGTCTTGCCCGCGAGAGGGCCCGTCCCGGACGCCGCAGGCTTCGCCGCCGCGGCCACGGGCCAGACGCCCAGCCCCCGCAGCCGCTCCAGCAGGGCCGTGTTGGCGGGACTGGCGAAGAATTCCACCACGGAGTCCGACACCTCCTCCCCCACGTCCTCCAGCGTCTGCAACTCCTCCCGGGAGGCCCGGGCCAGCGCGTCCATGTCGGGATATCGGTCGGCGAGGGTCCTCGCCGTCTGCTCCCCCACAAGCCGTATCCCCAGCGCGCTGATGAGCCGGGTCATCGTGACGCCCTTCCCCGCGGCGGCGAGGCTGTCCACGAACTTCGCGGCCAGCTTGCTCCCCATCCGCTGAAAGCCCAGCAGTTCGTCCACGGTGAGGGTGAAGAGATCCGCCGGGGACTGGACGCGCCCCGAGGTGACCAGCTGCTCGATCCACTTCTCCCCCACGCCCTGGATGTCCAGGCCCGCCTTGGACACGAAGTGGATGATGCTGCGCAGCCGCACCGCCGGGCAGGAAAGATTGGAGCAGCGCCAGGCCGCCTGGCCGGCGTCGCGATGCACCTGCTCGCCGCACACGGGACAGGTCTTCGGGAATTCGAAGGGGGTCGCATCGGCAGGACGGCGCTCCGGCACGTGCCCGATCACCTCCGGGATCACGTCCCCGGCCCGCCGGATCAGCACCGTGTCCCCCACGCGCACGTCCTTGGCGGCGATCTCGTCCTCGTTGTGGAGCGTCGCCCGGGAGACGATCACGCCTCCCACGGGGACGGGCTCGAGGATCGCCACCGGGGTGAGGACGCCGGTCCGGCCCACCTGGATCTCGATGTCCTTGAGAAGGGTCTGGGCCTGTTCCGCCGGGAACTTGAAAGCCACCGCGAATCGCGGTGCCCGGGCCGTGAACCCCAAGGCGCGCTGGGCGTCCAGGTCGTCCTGCTTCGCCACCGCGCCGTCGATTTCCATGGGGAAGTCCGAGCGCTTCAGGCGGACCCCTTCCACGTAGTCATCGACCGCCTCGACGCCGTGACGCAGTTCCCCGCCGGGGGGCGTCTCGAAGCCGAAGTCCTTCAGCCGCGCCATGATCTCGTGGTGGGTGGCGCAAGGCGCCAGCGGCGTCCAGTCCGCCTCCCCGAGACTGTATGCCAGGAAACGGAGCGGGCGCGATCTCGTCACCCCGGTGTCCAGCTGGCGGATGGTGCCGGCGGCGGCGTTCCGGGGGTTGGCGAAGGGGGGCTTCCCCAGTTCCTCCTGCCGTGCGTTCAGGCGGAGGAAATCCTCCTTGTAGATGACCACCTCGCCCCGCACTTCCAGCAAGGCAGGGGAGGGCCCCTCTCCCGCGAGTTTCAGGGGGAGGTTGCGGATGGTGCGGGCGGACTGGGTGACGACCTCACCCACGGCGCCGTCGCCTCGGGTCAGGGCCTCCACCAGGACGCCTTGCTCGTAGATCAGTTCCAGGGCGAGACCGTCGAGCTTGGGGTCGCACCAGAAGTCCCCGGGGGCGCCGGGCAGCGCCCGTTGCATGCGCTGGACGAAGCCGCGCCATTCCCCCTGGTCGAAGACGTTGTCCAGGCCGTACATGAGGGTGCGGTGCGCCTTCTTCCCGAGGCCTTCCAGCACCTCTCCGCCCACGCGGCGCGTCGGGGAGGACGGCGAGGCGAGTTCGGGATAACGGGTTTCGAGGTCGACCAGTTCCTTGAAGAGGGCGTCGTAGGCCTCGTCGGTGATCTCGGGGCTGTCCAGGGTGTGGTAGAGGCGGTTGTGACGTTCCAGTTCCGCGGCGAGCCACTGGGCGCGCTTGCGGCGTTCCTCGGGGACGTCGCCCCCGAAGGGGATGGTGGGCTGGGTGAAGGCGGGACGTTCTGGCATGGAGGCATCCTCGGGCATGGGGGCCATGGTGGGGGCGCCGGGCGCTCCTCGGCATCCTGCGGGAATCTAGCCGAGGGCGGTGAAGGACGCAAGAAGGCGGGGATGGCCGGCATGGCCGCTTGGCGCCAGTCCCCGTGAAACTGCGCCCGGCTGGCAACCGTGCCGGTTTTTGTCCCGCCTATCATCGGCAGGGGCGGATGGATCCTTGTGGAGGAGGCGTCCGGTCGTTGGGGCGGGGAGCGCATGCGCAGGCCGGTGTCGCAGACGGATGCCGGCCAAACGGGCTTCGGAGAGGAGTATCCGGTTCCTTCGGCACCGCCGTTTCTTCTGAAATCGCTCTGTCGGGGGGATCGCAGGAAGAAACGGCCAGCATGCGGCTCGGGGACACTCCTGCGTGGTGGGACGCCGGGAAGGGGGCCGTTCCTTGCGCGGCGGATGGCCGGACACGTTTCTGCTTGTCGCGGCAACGCTCCACTGGACGTGCTGCGATGTCCGGGAAGTGCACACAAATGCACATAAAATTAGGCAGATGCAGGAAAAACTCTGCTCCAGGCGGCAAATCACGGACGTAAGAGCAAACCGCCGTCCGTCGTCATGCCGACTCATTTCGTGAATGTCAGGACGCGAAGCGCATGGAGTCTGCCGGACGCATGCACAGACCGGCCTGTGCGGCGGAGATGCGGGTGTGAGGGATGTCAGGGCAGGGGTTGCAGTGGTGGCGAATCGGGGTTATGCTGCATGCAACCATTCGGGCATACTCCTTCCACTGCGGTGGCGCGGAACATTCGTGAGGAGGCAATGCCATGGTGAAGATTCTTTTGATCATCGCCGTTGTGGCCCTGGTCCTCATCTGGCCCTCATCGGCTAAATGAGTGCCCCTGCGCTAGAAGTGGTCTAGCGCAGGGGCGGAGACATCCAAAAACCAAACGGAGCCCGATGGCCAAGAGTACGTGGTCAACCTGCGTCCACCGGCGGCCTTCGTGGCACAATCACGGGGGCCGTACTCCGCCAATATATACACCGGTTCCGGGATGTCAAGCCCCTCTTTCTTCCCTGGGGCGATTGCATGAACGGAGGAGGGCGGGCTTGGGCACCAAGGGCCTGCCTGGATGGAACTGTGCCAGGCTGTCCGCCGTGCCGGTTTTCCCCGCCATCCATCTGACAGGGGCGGATCGCCCTTTGCGGACGAGGCGTCCGGTCGCTGGGCGGCGAGCAGGCGCGCGCCCGCTGCCACAGACGGCATCATCCGTAACGAGGAATCCCCTGGGACCAAGTGTCGCGGCGTTCCCGTGCCGCGAGCAGGGGGCGCCACCGCCAACCCTCCAATCCCGCGATGTGGACCACGGCGCACATCGTGGAAAATCCCCATGGACGCGGCAACGGTCCGGCGATCCTCCCCGGTCCTTGCGCTACTCCGGCAGTTCCAGAAGCCGCTCCCGAAGCATGCGTATCCTGTCCCGCAGCACGGCCGCCTCCTCGAAGGCAAGGTCCCGCGCGGCCTGCCGCATCTCCCTCTCCAGCTTCGCGATGAGGGTGGCCGTGGCCTCGGCGGTGACGGGCAGCTCCTCCTCCGCATCCGCACCCTTCCTGCCCTTGCGTCCCCGCGTCTTCGCCTTCTCGTCGGCGGCGTAGATCTGGTCCAGGGCCGAGTCCAGCCGCTTCCGTATGGTCCGGGGCGTGATGCCGTGCCGCTCGTTGTACGCGATCTGCTTCTCCCGGCGTCTTGTCGTCTCCTCCATGGCGGCGGCCATGGAGGCCGTGACCGTGTCAGCATAGAGGATCACCATGCTGTTGACGTTCCGGGCCGCCCGGCCGAAAGTCTGGATGAGGGAACCCGTCGACCGGAGGAAACCCTCCTTGTCGGCGTCCAGAATGCACACGAGGGAGACCTCGGGGATGTCCAGACCCTCCCTGAGCAGGTTGATGCCGACGAGCACGTCGAACTCCCCGAGACGCAGGGCCCGGATGATGCGCATCCGCTCAAGCGTGTCGATGTCCGAGTGCAGGTATCTCGCCTGCACCCCCATGGAACAGCAGTACTCGGTGAGATCCTCCGCCATCCTCTTGGTGAGGGTGGTCACCAGCACGCGCTCGCCCCGGGCGACGCGGCCGTTGCATTCCCCCAGCAGATCCTCCATCTGGCCCTTCACGGGCCGCACGTGGACCTCGGGATCCACGAGGCCAGTGGGCCGGATGATCTGTTCCGCCACGAGCCCTGCGGCGTTCTCGATCTCGGTCTTCCCCGGGGTCGCGGAGACGTAGATCACCTGCCCCACCAGCGCCTCGAACTCCTCGTAGCGCAGGGGGCGGTTGTCCAGCGCCGAGGGGAGCCTGAAGCCGTAGTCCACGAGGGTCTGCTTCCGGGAGCGGTCGCCCTTGTACATGGCCCCCAGCTGGGGCACGGAGATGTGGGACTCGTCGACGAAGAGCAGAAAATCCTCGGGGAAGTAGTTGAGGAGGCAGGACGGCGGCTCGCCGGCCTTGCGACCGTCCAGGTGGCGCGTGTAGTTCTCGATGCCGTTGCAGTAGCCGAGTTCCTCGATCATCTCCATGTCCAGCGTGGTGCGCTGCTCGAGCCGCTGGGCCTCGAGGAGCTTCCCCTCCCCCTGGAAATGGGCGAGCCGTTCGCCCAGTTCGTCCCGTATGCTCCCCAGCGCGCGGATGATGTTGTCCCGGTCGGAGACGTAGTGGCTGGCCGGGAAGATCACGGTCTTGCCCACCTTCCCCAGCACCTCCCCGGTCAGCGGATCGATCTCCCGCATGCTCTCCAGGTCGTCCCCGAAGAATTCGAGGCGAAGGGCCCTCTCGTGGTCGTAGGCCGGGATGATCTCCAGCGCGTCCCCCCGGACCCTGAAGGTCCCCCGGTGGAAGTCGTAGTCGTTGCGTTCGTACTGGACCTCCACGAGCCTCGCCATGAGCTTGTCCATGGGCGTCCGCTGGCCGACCTCGAGGGGGATCACCATGCGGGCGTAGTATTCCGGGGAGCCCAGGCCGTAGATGCAGGACACGGAGGCCACGATGAGGACGTCCCTGCGGGTGAGCAGGGCGTGGGTGGCGGCGTGGCGGAGCTTGTCGATGTTGTCGTTGATGGCGGAGTCCTTCTCGATGTACGTGTCGGAGGCCGGCATGTAGGCTTCCGGCTGGTAGTAGTCGTAGTAGCTGACGAAGTATTCCACGGCGTTCTCCGGGAAGAGCTCCCGGAACTCGTTGTAGAGCTGGGCGGCCAGGGTCTTGTTGGGTGCGAGCACGAGGGCCGGCCGGTCGAGCCTGGCGATCACGTTGGCCATGGTGAAGGTCTTGCCGGATCCCGTGACGCCGAGCAGCACCTGGGCCTTGACGCCGGAACGCAGGTTGCCCGCCAGGGCGTCGATGGCCTCGGGCTGGTCTCCCGTGGGGGTGTATGAGGTCCTGAGCTGGAAGGGCATGGGATGTGACCCTCTGGTTTGCGAGACGGAGGGAACGTGTGCCTTCGGCGGTCCCGAGGGCCGGGGGCCTGCGGCCCCCGTTCTTCGCGACTGTTGTCAGTTGAGGAGTTTTCCGCCGGCGTCCTTGGACCTGTCCTCCACCTCGACGCCCTTCGGCGGCGTGAAGGTGAAGGCGGAGGCGGGCAGGGAGGCGTTGGGGACGAGGCGGGTGAATCGGACGTCGTTGAGGTTGCCGTAGAAGTCCGCAAGGACGGCCCGCTGGATGAAGCCGGTGGAGGTCTCGATCGTGAGCCGGGCCTCCACGAGCTGCGTGCTGGGTTCCTTCGGATAGAGGAGGAGCGTGGTGGTCCCCGCCTCGGAGCCTTTCTCCTTGACGTCGAAGTCCTTGGTCAGCGCCGCCTGCCCCGTGAGGACCTGGATGATGCTGCGGGAATCCTGGACGACGCTCAGGGGATAGCGGTAGGCCACCTCCTCGTCGGGAAGGTAGTTCCAGACCTCCTTCGGGGTGACCGTGAGGAGTTCCCGGGCGGGTTTGACCGTCTCCCACCGGACCAGCATGGGCTTGCGGAACTGCAGGCTCCCCTGCCGTTTCTCCACGGCGCCGCTTTCCCGGTGGGTCAGGGTCTGCTCGAAGTCCGCGGTGAAGGTGGAGGTTTCGCTGTAGGTGCGCTGCATGCGGGCGGCGATGTCCGACGCCCCGGGGGACGCCACCGGGACGGCGAGGAAGAGGATCGTCGCGGCGAGGGCGATGCACGCCTTCAAGGGCGCGAGGGTGCGTTCCCATGACGCCGGGCGGGATTGCCCCGTCCGGGTTCCGGTGATTCCGATTCCGCCGCCGTTCTTCTCGTTCATCGAAGCGCTCCTTTGTCCTGTCGTGTTCCGCGTCACTTGACGACCTGTCGGGGCTTGCTGCCGTCGGCCGGGCCTATGATGCCATCGCGCTGCAACTGCTCCATGATCCGGGCGGCCCTGTTGAAGCCGATCTGGAAACGCCGCTGTATCTTTGAAATGGACGTCTGCCCCTGGTCCATCACGAACTCCTTCACCTCGTCGTACAGAGGATCCTCGGGGGCCCTGCTGCCGCCGCCATCGTCTCCTCCCTCCTCCGACTCCGGATTCCAGTCGGGGAAACTCACCATGTAGGAGGGGGTGGTCTGGTCTTTCCAGTGGCCCACCACCCGCTCCACCTCCTCCTCGCTGAGATACGGCCCCTGGAGGCGCAGGAGCCTGCCCCCGCTGTTCTTGAAGAGCATGTCCCCGTTTCCCAGAAGATACTCGGCGCCGATCTGATCCAGGATCGTGCGGG
Organism: Desulfovibrio sp.; assembly: GCA_031272715.1. GTDB lineage: Bacteria > Desulfobacterota > Desulfovibrionia > Desulfovibrionales > Desulfovibrionaceae > Desulfovibrio. The sequence continues at coordinate 18,437 of JAISTH010000005.1, read as the reverse complement.
AATCGTGCTTCGAGGCGACCTGGAAGGAGATGCGGCAGGGGAAGTTGGTCTTGATGGTGCCGGTGATGACGTCGACGCTGGGACGCTGCGTGGCGAGGATCATGTGGATGCCGGCGGCCCTGGCCAGCTGCGCGAGGCGCATGACGCTGGCTTCCACCTCCTTGCCGGCCAGCATCATGAGATCGGCGAGCTCGTCGATGATGATGACGATGTAGGGCAGGGGGGCCAGATCCTCCAGTTCCGGAGGGAGGCCCTTCGTGTAGGTGGCGAGCTTCGCGTTGTAGGCGGACATCTCCCGGACGCCCAGTCTCTCCAGGGCCTTGTAGCGCTCCTCCATTTCGTGGACGGCCCATTGCAGCGCGGTCTTGGCCACCGCGGCATCGGTGACCACGGGGTGGACCAGGTGGGGTTCGTCGGCGTAGGCGGTGAACTCGATGCGCTTGGGGTCCACCAGCAGGAGCTTCACGCGGTCGGGCTGGTTCCTGTACAGCAGGCTCACGATGATGCCGTTGAGGCAGACGCTCTTTCCCGCGCCCGTCGAGCCCGCGACCAGCATATGGGGCATTCTGGCCAGATCCTCGAAAGACGGCCTCCCGGCGATGTCCTTGCCGAGGATGAAGGTCAATGCTCCCGGGGCGGTCCGGAAAGCTTCCGTGGCGGCCAGTTCCCTGAAGGAGACCGTCTCCCTGTTGGTGTTGGGGATCTCGATGCCCACAGTGTCCGATCCGGGTATGGGGGCCTGGATGCGTATGGCCAGGGCCTTGAGGGCCCGGGCGAGGTCGGGGCTCAGGTTGGATATCCTGTTGACCCGCACGCCGGGGGCGGGCCGGATTTCGTACATCGTGATGACGGGCCCGGGGGTGATTCTGGTCAGCTCGCACTCGACGTTGTAGGTTTTCAGGGTCTCGATCAGGGCCTTTCCCCTGGCATCCAGATCCTCCTTGGGGACTCTCTTCGATGCCGGCGGGGGCTGGAGCAGGTCCAGCGGGGGCAGTGGGTAGGGGGGCAGCTTGCCCTTCGGTGGCGGGGTGTCGGAGGGCTTCCCGGACTTCGGCGCGCCGTTTTTGTCCTTGCCGTTCGCGCCGGTTTTTTTCTGGCCGTCCGCAGGCTCGTCCGGCGTCTCCCCCTTCGGTTCCCGGGCGGGTTCCTGCGCCGGAGGCGTAGGTTTCCCGTCCTCGGGGCTGATGTCCTCGAATTTGGGCAGAGGGTCGTCCTCGTCATCGATGTCCACGACCATGTCCGGTATAGGTTCCTCCGCCTTCTTGACGCCGCCGAACCACTCGAGGAACTTCTCCCCGACGAGGCGCACCGTGTAGGGAACCTCGGGCCTGGGCAGTCGCGAACGCCTGTTCGTGGCGGCGGAATCGGGGTCCTGGGATGCGTCCTTCGGCACCCTGTTCTTCACGGCGCGGCCGCCCTGCACGAGTCCCGTCGCGATGCGGTTGACGAGGGATATCCAGGACAGGCCGAAGGCGAGCTGCGTCCCCACGAGGAAGCAGAAGATCCAGAGCAGGAAGGATCCTGTCGGGCTCAGGTAGAAGGCCCCTTTTCTGCTGAGGGCGTCTCCCAGCATCCCCCCTCCGCTCAGGGCCCCCAGGGAGAATTCGAAGGTGGAGACCAGGACCAGCAGGCAGAGGGTCAGGAGGAAGAAGCCGCACCACCTGAGCCATCGCATGGTCAGGGACGGGGCGACGTAGGCCGCGCCCAGGGTCCCGAACATCAGGGGCCAGATGAGGGAGGCGACGCCGAAGACGTCGTTGAGGAAGCCGGCGGCGTAGGCCCCGAAGAGTCCCGCATTGTTCTGCACGGGGCCGTTGCGGCTCACCACGTGGTTGAGGGCGGGGTCGTTGGGGTCGAAGGACAGCAGGCTCAGCAGAAGGAGCAGCGCCCAGAACAGGAGGAAAAGACCGGAGAGTTCCCGGCCGATCTTGTGGGCGTCCGTAAGGCTAACCTCGCGCCATGGAAAGAAGTCCGGCCGCGCCCCCCGGCCGCGCCGGGGGCGCCGCGGCTATTCCCGCCCCAGGTATTCCTTGGTGCGGGTGTCCACCTTGATGCGGTCACCGGTGTTGATGAAGATGGGGACCTGCACCGTGATGCCCGTCTCGAGAGTCGCGGGCTTGTTGACGTTGCTCACCGTGTCGCCCTTGGCTCCGGGTTCCGTGTCCGTGACTTCCAGGACGAGGGTCAGGGGGATGTCGATGTCCAGGGGACGGCCCTTGTACAGCAGCACCCGGCACTCCTGTCCGTCCTTGAGGAAGCCGTCCTTGCCGCCGGTGTCGGATGCCGGCATCTGGAGCTGCTCGTAGGTGGTCATGTCCATGAAGACGAGGTCGGGATCCTGGCGATAGAGGAACTGCATGTCCCTGGTCTCGAGATCCGGCTTGTCGACCTTGTCCCCGGACCTGAAGGTGATGTCCTGGATGCGGCTGGTGAGGATGTTGCGCAGCTTGGTCCTGACCATGGCGCCGCCCTTGCCGGGCTTGAAATGCTGGTATTCCACGATTTCGAAGGGGGTGCCTTCGACTTCGATCTTCAGGCCCTTGCGGAAGTCCGTGGTCGAGTACATGGGGAGAAACTCCTGGTTGCGGCGCATCCGTCCCGCGTGCCGCGTGGCTTCGCCATTCCGGGACGGAATTCGGTGTGCGCAGGCGATTTTGTGGTTGAAGCCGCATAGAGGGGGTGCGGCGGGGAATCGAAAGTCTCGTGCAATGCGCCGGTTCCGTCAAGAGTTTTGTCGCGAATCCGGCGAGTGCGACAATGGTTAAGGCCCGCCACCCAAGATCGACCTGAGGGTGACGGGCCGCGTCGTCCAAGTGGTGGAAGCGGGGAGGATCGAACCTCCCGTCCGAAAACGTGTCTGCCAGAGCGTCTACAGGCTTAGGCCGGGTTCTTTTCGCGATGCGGTCGCCCCCGGCCGGGCCTGCATCGGTTTGTCCCCAAGTGGCGTCTCGCGCGAGGATCCTTGAGGGCGGCGATCCTGCGCCAGCCTGATGCATGTCGCCGTCCGGGGGTATCAGGCGTGGTCCCCGACGACGTGGCCGCTTTGGCGGTCAGACCCTGCGTCGCTCAGGCGGCGAGGGCGTAGTTGCAAGTGTCGTTGACAAGTACAGGTTGCCGCTTTTTTACGAGGCCCGCGGCGCCTCGGCCTGCGACTCCATCGTCGACGTCCCCGTCGAAATCTTGCGCTCCCACAAACGATAGTACCTTTTCGAGGGGATGTTGTCAAGCGCACGCCTCTGGGGGGCTCTTCCGCGGTCATGCGTGCCGGCGAAGGGCGTGGCCGGGGCGCCCGAGCCTGACGTGTGGGCCGGGGCGTTCCATGCATCCATGTCCACTTTTGGGTGCGTCCCGTCCCGATGGCGGGGGCGACGGGGGATTGGCCGGCAGGTCCGTCTGGAGACCGCTGTGCGCCGGCGGTTCCCGGATGGTGCGGGAGACGGTTTGGACGGCCCGGGGTGCGTCTTGTGGGCCGTGGCGGACCTTGGGCTGGGACGGCGCGGGGGGGCGGTTTTTTTGTGGTGGAAAAGTGGAGACGAGAAACGGGGCGGCGTTTTGGCAGGGTTTTTTGGAGTTGAAAATGGCGATGGGGAAAACGGGTTTTGGAAACGAGGGGAAATTTGAAAGCCAAAATAGCCACCGAAAACGAGATCTGAAATTTTGATGTTTTTTTGAATATGGTTTTTGAGGTACCGATTACAATTCGATTTTTTGTTGCAGAAAAACCAGAATGCAATTATATGTGGAAAAATCCATATGCGGAATTGTATAAAATAATTACTGCCAAAATTGATACTCAATTTTGTCGCTGAATATTTTGCTCATAATGTATATGATTTTGATGGAGTTTGTCAAAGTCGGCCAGTCCGTATGGCGAGGGCCGTTCGCGAAAAAAATTTTTCGTTCTTTGCAAGTAGTTGTTGACATTACAAGGAAAAAGGAGTAGCCTCCCATTTCTATAGCTCAGACGTTGTCGATGCAGGCATCCCTGCTGGCGATCGACGGCATCCTGGCGTCAGCGAGGGGAGGCATCCCATTCCAGAGAGGCTTTCCTGGGGGTGTTCGGATCACGGCCAGCAGGGCCCTCGCTGAGCATTGAAGGTGACCAAAAGAAATGCTTGACATATGTATTTTTTCGTGTATAATATATATATCGGTAGGATGTCCTGGATGGCATGCCCCTCCAGTAACGCTCGGGGAGTCCCAGGCTGGGGCGACTCCATGTTGTCGCTAATATTCAAAAATTGTGAGTATTTTTTGCTCAAAATTTTTTGCTTCAAAATTGCTCTCAGAAAAACAAAGTTTTTTCAAGGGCAATTTTTTGGATGTGTTTTGCATGTTTTAAACCATCTAACAAAGGAGCCATCATGTACTCAGTCGTATTTCGCGGTGTCAAAAAATGCTGTGTTGTCGGCAGATTCAAAACACTAAAGCAGGCGAAAGAGGCATTCTATCCACCTGAGAAATATGGAATCTATACAATTTTCCAATTTGGAACTGAATATACTGTAAAGCGAATTTGTTTCAAATGGATCGGTTCTAATGAATGGGTATCTTGTGACTATATGCCAAAATTCAAATTAATACATGGTGGACTACATGGAAGTGTTGATGAATTGCAAAGTTGTGTATTCAAGTAATAAGTCTATTGCACAAATACTGTATTATTTCACTGTTAATTAGTTTACAAAATATCTATCATTATTAATTTTTTGGAGGTAAATATGTATCATGTATTTGCAATATCCATTAAGAATAATGATCTAGTCGGCAAATATGAAACACTTGATGAGGCAAAATTGGCAAAATATCCACCAATGAAATATGGCAAGCATATTATTATGTATATTGATGGTAACAAAGGGAAATGTATATGTTACCGATGGATTGGCTGCAATGAATGGCTTCCTTTTGGACGGGAGTTATTCTTTACATTAATTCATGGCGGGCTTCACGGCCAACACAAACCTTTTGTTAATGACCGCTCGACTTGGTGCTGTGACGACTATTTTGCAAATCTGGAAACATCGAGAGATGCATAGGTAACAATATGCAAACACATGGATACACATCACACAAAATTTTTTAGTGATGCGTATCCATGAAACAACTAATAGGAGGCAATTTTATGAGAAACGATCAACACTATATCTCTCAGTATTGGCCAATGCCAGTCATGCATTTTACACGATGTCATGACGTTCCCAAACAACATTCAACCCCAAAAGGAGTTCTCTATGGAACTACTCACAGACAACTTCAGCCTCAAAATGCTCTCGCAGGAACACGTCCCAGCACATCTCGTCATAGAACACGTTGACTGCCTCCCCGTTGGGCTGCGATCACGTGTATACCATCCAGACAACGCAAAGATGCTTGGTGTCCAATGTGTCAAGATGAACTATACAATAGAGCCACAAGATACTCTGTATGTAGCTATTGCTGAGCCTGACGGATTCAGTATCCTAAAAGTTCGCCATTATGGCTCGGATGCGCCGAAGTACGCATAAGAACTGAAATTCCCAGCATGGGTCTCATGCGGGACCCATGCTGGGGAAACAAAAAATTGTCCACCTACAGCTGGATGACAGATGTCGCGACACGATCAAGGAATGCCTTGTCGTGCTCGACGAAAAGCAGCGTCGGACAATGCTCCAGCAGGAGATTTTCGAGCTGCATGCGGGAGATCACGTCGATGTAGTTCAGCGGCTCGTCCCAGATGTAGAGATGCGCCTGCTGGCAGATGCTCCCCGCCAGGAGCACCTTCCTCTTCTGCCCCTGGCTGTAGGACGCGATGTCCGTCTCGAACTCGCTCCGCTCCAGCCCGAGCCTGTGGAGCACGGCACGGAACAGGGGCTCGTCGATGCCCTTCTCCCTGGCGAACTCCTTGACGCTCCCCCGGGCCGTGTCCGTGTCCTGGGGAAGGTACGACACCCGCAGGCTCCCGGGGATCTCCACCTCCCCCTGGAAGGAGAAGGGATGTCCCGCGACGAGCTGCAGCAGCGTCGACTTGCCGCAGCCGTTCCTCCCCTGCAAGGCCACGCGGTCCCCCGCCATGACGGAGAGGGAGACGTCCCGGACGACGACGCGTCCGCCCCGCTCCACGGAGACGTTCCGCAACTCGGCAAGACGCCTGTCGTGGAAGGCGAGAGGCCGCATGGAGAGCGGTTCCTGACGCTCGATGTTGTGCAGGAGACGGGACTTCTCCTCGACGGCCTTCTGCCGCCTGGCGTCCACGGATTTCGCCCGCTGCATCATCCTGGCCGCCTTGTGCCCGATGTAGCCCCGATCCACGGGCCCATGCCCGTACTTTTCCTTCTCGACGATCCCCGACCACGTGGCCGTGCGCCTGGCGCTCTCCTTCAGGCGATCCACCTCGTGTTCGAGACGGTCATGGGCCTCGCGCTCGTCCTGGTCCCGCCATTCCCGGTTCCGCTGCCACGAGCTGAAGTTTCCCCGCTGCAGTTCGATGTCGGCGCGGTTGATGGAGAGGACGTGGTCGATGCAGGCGTCGAGCAGGCTTCTGTCGTGGGAGACGAGGACGAAGCCGCGCTTACCGCGCAGGTAGCGGCCCACGGTGCGGCGCGCCGCAAGATCCAGGTGGTTCGTGGGTTCGTCGATCAGGGGGAAGGCATCGTCACGCAGGAAAAGGGCGGCCAGCTGGAGCTTCGTCGCCTCCCCGCCCGAGAGCGTGCCGTAGGGGCGCTGCAGGGCGTCCAAAGGCAGCTCCAGCAGGGACGCCTCCCGTTCCAGCCGCCAGTCCTCGAGATCGGGCACGCACTGCCTTGCGACGTCGATGGCGGAGAGATCCGGACGTTCCACCGGGAAGGGGAAGTACTCCATGGGTATCCTCGGCGCGTTGATGTCGCCGCCGTGGGGGAGGTCGCCGCGGAGAAGCTTCAGGAACGTGGTCTTGCCCCGTCCGTTGCGGCCGATGAGGCCGAGGCGCCAGTCGGTGTCGAGCTGCAGCCGGACGTCCTCGAAGACCGTGTGCCCCGTGTCGTGGGCGAAGTGGAGATGGACGATGTCGATCAGTGCCATGCCGTCGTCGCCTGCGGGTTCGGGTCCTTCAGGCCATTCGCCTCACGGCGCGCCGGCCGTCGCCGGTTCCGTCCCGGATGCGCCGGACAGGGCCGCTATGCGCTCCCAGAGCCCCCGGATGCCTTCCCGGTCCCGGGAGGACGTCACTATCGCCGCGACGCCGAGAATCCCTTCCCACGTCTTTTGGCAGCGGTTGCGCTGCTGTCGGTTCACCTTGTCCGCCTTGGTCAGCACGGGCTCCACCGGGATGGCCAGCGAGGCGGCGTACGTGGCCATCTGCATGTCGAGCTTCTGGGGCTCCAGACGTATGTCCAGCAGCAGGAGCAGCGCCCTTGGCTTGACGGCGCCGGAAAGATACGTCTGGACGAGGCCGCCCCACTGACGCCTTTCCCCTTGCGCCGCCTTCGCATAGCCGTATCCGGGCAGGTCCACGAGCAGGATCTCCCAGGGGTGAACGAGATAGTAGTTCACCGACCGCGTCTTGCCCGGCGTGCCGCTGACCTTGGCGAGCTGCTTCCTGCCGGCCAGGGCGTTCAGCAGGGAGGACTTGCCGACGTTGGACCGCCCGGCCAGGGCGATCTGGACGCCAGCCGGAGGCGTGGCCAGTTCCTTCTGCGTGTAGACGGTGCCCGCCAGTTCGACGACGGGCTGCGTCCACTTGAGGGCGGGACGCTCCCCGGGCGGGTTCGCGTTGACGGCGGAATCCATGGAAATGCTCCTTCCCGGGGCGTTCAGGACTGCGGGGCCGCCGTCCCTTCGTACTGGAAGGCGTCCCCGGGCTCGATGTGCGTCGTGATGCGGCGAAGCTCGGGAACCGCCTCCCGCAGCCGCTTCTCCAGACGGCGGCACACGGCGTGGGCCTTCTCCACGGTGAGGGCGCTGTCCACGCAGCAGTGGAGGGAAAGACACAGTCCCGTGCCCGGCATCTCGTACAGCGAGATGCGATGGGGCGTGTCGGCCTGGGGCTCCTCCGCGGCGATCCTTTCGACGGCCTCCAGGCACTTTCTGGAAAGTTCCTCGGGCACCTCGTCGTTGGTCCGCGATGCGGCCGCGGAACCTTCCGGCTCCATGTGGACCACGGCCTCGCCGCCGGTCGCGTCCCTGAGAGCCGTCTGGAAGGCGAGGATGCGGTCGTAGGCCTGGACGAAGGGCATGTCTCCCGGCATCTCCACGTGCAGTTCCAGACGTCTGCCGGCGTCTCCCTGCAGCAGCTGCACGTTGTGGGCCGTGAGTCCGTGGATGGCGCTGAGCCGCTGGACGATGTCGAAGGGATCTTCGCTGCCCCGGGTCCGCGCGCTCAAGGGCTCGACGTGGACAGTCACGTCGGCGCCGGGCAGCAGGGCCTCCACCTTCCTCTCCGCCTCGGCGGCAAGGCTGTGGCCGGCCTTGACGGGAAGATCCGGCTCGACCCCGACGGTCAGGTCGACGAAGGACTGCGGGCCGCTTGAACGCATCCTGACGCGGCGGATATCGGTGATGCCGTCCACGGTGGCGAGGGCCTGCCTGATGCGGCGCTCCTCGTCCGGCGATCCGGAGTCCATGAGGGCGTTGATGGCGTCCCGGGCCATGCGGTAGCCGGCCCAGAGGATGATGCAGGCGACTATCAGCGCGGCCACGGTGTCGGTCTGGACGAGAAGGCGGTTCAACGGCTGGGGGAGTTGCAGCGCGTCCGCCAGCCACACCGCCAGCACGCCGACGAGCACGACGGAGGAGGACCACACGTCGGTGGCGAAGTGCAGGGCGTCCGCCTCGAGGGCCTGGCTTCTGTGGCGTTTGGCCGTCCTGGACAGGATGCGGGACCTGGTGACGTCGACGGCGATGGACAGGACCATCACAGCGACGCTCCAGAGGGAGGGCAGCACGGGGCTGTGCTGGGTCACGAGGCGTTCCGCACCCTCCCATACCGCCCAGATGCAGGTGGCGAAGAGCAGGACCGTCGCCCCGAGCGCGGAGAGATTCTCGGCCTTGCCGTGCCCGTAAGGGTGCGTCTTGTCGGGAGGCTGGGACGCGATGTGCACCGCCGCCAGGGTCATGCCGGCCGCCAGCATGTCCAGGCCGCTGTGCATCGCCTCGAAGAGCAGGCCCAGGCTGTTGGTGAAGAGCCCGACGCCCAGCTTGACTCCGGTGAGGCAGAGGGCCGCGATGAAGGATCCCAGGGCGGCCTTGTGTTTTGCCGAGTCGTCTGTGTCGGTCATGGTGCGGTTCGGCGTCTCTCGAGGAAGGCAGGCACATCGGTGCGTCCGGCCGCCGCCAGCGGCGATGGGAACGGGCCTCCGGAACGGGAGCGCGCCCCGGCAACGGATCCGGCGGGGCGATGGGGCGTCGGCGGAGCGGGACGGCCTTCGGGGAGCGGCTCATCCAGCGCCGTCACGGGGCGGCGAAGCATGGGGACGACCTGCGCCATCGCCCCGAAGGGACGAGGACGCATGCAGGGCGCCGTCACCGCCGCCTTCCCGACGTCGGGAAGGCGGACGCTCTGCGCAATCGCCGGCCCTACAGCCAGGTGAACCACTTGCGCCAGGAGCCCTGACGCTCGCTCCGGATGTCGGCCGCCTGCTCCTCCTTGTAGCGGTAGAAGGAGGCCAGGGCCTTCTCCTTGGCGAGTTCCGCGACTTCCGTCACGTCCGGGTACTCCCTCCGGACGAATTCGTAACGGCGCCAGGCCGGCCCGTACTTGCCCATGTGCCAGAAGACGTCCGCGACGTACAGTTCGTGCTCGGCCATCAGCGCGCGGCACGTGCCCATGTTCTTCCTGGCCTCCGGCACCGACGGGTAGTCGGGGAAGGTCTGGCAGAGGCGGCTGAAGTACGCGTAGGCCTCGTGGAGTTCCGTCGTGGCCCTGTCGATGGACGTGAACTGCTTCATGAGGGACATGCCGGTCTGGTAGAGGACGTACGGGATGGAGTCGTGGCGGGGATGGAGGGACTCGAAGTCCTTGTACGATTCCGCGGCCAGTTCGTAGTCCCCGTCGAGGTAGTGTGCGTCCGCCAGGGAGAGTTCGGCGTCGATGGTGTACGGGCTGAAGGGATAGGTGTCCCGGAGCTTGTTGTAGAGTTCGACGGCACGAACGTAGTTCTTCTCGCTCATGGCGTCGTTGGCCGCCTCGAAGATTTCCTGGGCGGTGTCCTCGGAGGGGGGCAGATAGACCATGTCTATGAGCCCGCATCCGGAAAGGGCCAGCATGTGTGCGACCAGCACGAGACAGCCGAGCAGCTTCTTGCTCATACCCGCTCCAGGAAGAGAAATGCCGCATGGGCGGCGGTTGCGCCGTCTCCGGCGGCGGTAATCACCTGACGGCAGTTCTTCGAGCGTATGTCCCCGGCGGCGAAAATCCCCGGGACCGACGTGCGCATCTCCGTGTCCGTCACGATGAAGCCCCGGTCATCACGCTCGAGTTCCGGCGGCAGGTATGCCGTCTCGGGGGCGCTGCCCACGTAGACGAAAAGCCCGTCCATGGGAATCTGCCGTTCCTCGCCGGTGGCGACGTTCCTGACCGTGATGCCGGTCAAGTCGCTCTCGCCGTGCAGCGCCGTGACGACGGAACTGCGGAGGATGACGACCTTGCCCGGCATGGATTCCAGTCGCTGGAGGTACAGCTTCGCCCCCCGGAATTCGTCCCGCCTGTGGATCAGGGTGACCTCGGCGGCGATTTTGGAGAGGTAGAGGGCCTCCTCCATGGCGCTGTTGCCTCCGCCCACCACGGCGACCCGGCGCCCCCGGAAGAAGTTGCCGTCGCACACGGCGCAATAGGAAACGCCGCGGCCGACGAGCCGCTCCTCGTCCGGGACGCCCAGGGGACGGTGCTTCGCCCCGGTGCAGACGAGCAGCGTCCTGCAGGGGACGGGACGTCCGTCCACCGTCGCCGTGAAATCGGGCGCCTTGCCGGCCAGCGCCTGGACGTCCCCGGTCAGGCGTTCCACCGCGAGCCCGTCCAGATGGGCGGCCATGCGGTCGGCAAGTTCATAGCCCTTGATCCCTTCGGGAAACCCGGGATAGTTCTCCAACGCCGCCGTCATCAGCATCTGTCCGCCGGAGGTGAGCCGTTCGCACAGGGCGACGGAGCACCCCGACCGCGCCAGATACATGGCCGCGGTGATGCCCGCGGGCCCGGCGCCGACGACGAGGGCGTCGAGGGACGTCATCCCAGCGCCTTCTTGTCCAGCAGGTCGGTCAGGTGGTTCTTGGGCACGGATCCCATGACCTGCTCGACGGTCTCGCCGTTCTTGAAGAGCATCAGGGTCGGGATGGCGCGCACCCCGTATCTGTTCGGCGTGGCGGGGTTCTCGTCCACGTTCATCTTCACGATGCGCACCCGGCCGTCATATTCCTTGGCGATCTCGTCGACGATGGGGCCGACCGCCCTGCAGGGGCCGCACCAGGGGGCCCAAAAGTCGATGAGGACGGGGATGTCGGATTTCAGGACCACTTCCTCGAAAGTGTCGTCGGTAACCTGTTCGGCCATGAAAAGCTCCTTCCGGAATTTTGCTGTGTCAGACGTCAGCGCCGGACGAAGCCGTCTGGACGCGTCGCGGCAACGGGGCTCTCGCCGTCCCGCGCCCGAGGGAATCCCCGCATCGGACTCCGAGGGCAAGGGGCGAACGACACCCTTGGGCGGCCCCGGATCCCTGTCCGGACGGCAGCCGAGCGCAGCCGATGCCATCGCCCCCAGCAGGGGCGTTTGCGGGTGCGTGCCCTGAGGCCCACCCTGTCGGCATCGGTCTTGTCCTTCCAGAGATAGCACAAAAACGGCCGTCTGCACAACACCATTCTGTAGGAGGCAGGGTTCCCGCACGTTCTGCCTGTCGCAGGCCCGAGTCCCCGGCATGGGCGCCCTCCCCGGCCGCCCCGAGTCTCCCCGGTCGCCCCGAGTCCTGCCGCGAAGGGCCTGGGGCAGGCGCCTTCGCCGGAGGGGTGCGGGAACCGGGTGCACGCCCCTGCCCTCATGGGGCATGGAAAAAGTCTGCGATGGTCTTGGCCGAGGAACGACGGCGGCGATCGTCCCGACCAGGCCGCTTCCAAGGGCGCGGCAAGGCCCGTGTCGAGGGAGACGGCCGATCCTCTTTTGATGCCCATCGCTCTTCGGAAGCGCTTGCCCTGAGAGGCAAACCGTCCTAGAACCTCATGTCTAGTCGCCGCCGACGTCGGCGAAGGGGACATGCCTTGTCCCCGCGACGTGCCGCCATCCCCCGATGCGGCCCCACGGACCCGGACGATCCAAGGCAAGGAGCGCAACGTGCCCACGAGGTTCACGCCGATTTTCCCCGAGGCCTCGGTGCTCGACACCACCAAGGGAGACCCCTTCAGCCAGCTGCTGACCTACGCAGCCAAGGCCGGCTACGTCTACGGGTTCACCGAGGGATACACCATGATCTACCAGGATTTCCTCGAGATGCTGAAGACCGTGGACGCCGCGGACCGCCCGTTCCTCCAGAAGCTCATGGACACTCTCGCGGACCGTTTCCACGAGAACTGCGACGGCGGGCTGGACAGGGCCGAACTGCATCTCTCCGTGACCCAGGTCGGCCCGGAGGAGACGCCCACGTTCCACTGAGACGCGCCGGGGCGCCCGGCGGACGCCGCTCGCCCCGCCGCGAAAGGCATCGGAGGAAACGCATGGATTCCGCGAAGGCAGTCGCGCCGGCCGGCGCCATCTTCGACCTCGACGGGACGCTGCTGGACAGCCTGGCGGATCTGGCCGACAGCGCGAACGCGGTGCTGGAGGAACGGGGCTTCCCCACTTGGCCCGTCGAGGCGTACCGGACCTTCGTGGGCAACGGCATGGAAATCCTCATGGAGCGGGCGCTTCCCCCGACGGTCCCGAAGTCCGAGTCCCTCGGGATGGCCGCGGCCATGCGCGAGGTCTACGGCCGGAACTGGCACGTCAAGACCAGGCCCTACGAGGGCATCGTGCCGCTGCTGGCCGCCCTCGCGGACGCGAAGGTGCCCATGGGGGTGCTGTCCAACAAGCCCCACGCCCTGACCTGCAAGGTCATCTCCCACTACTTCCCCGACACGCCCTTCGTCCACGTCCAGGGCAAGCCGGACGGCGGCAGGGGGAAGCCCGATCCGGGCCTCGCCCTCGACCTGGCAAGGCGCCTGGGCTTCCACCCGGACCGGGTGGCCTTCGTGGGGGACAGCTGCGTCGACATGGACACGGCCGTCGCGGCCGGCATGGTCCCGGTGGGCTGCCTCTGGGGGTTCCGGACCCGGGACGAACTGCTCGAGCACGGGGCCCGCGTGCTGCTGGGCCGTCCGTCGGACCTGCTGGCCCACGTCGCCGCCCCCGCGTAGCCTCCTCCGGCCCCGTCAGGCGCAGGCGGCGAGCATGCGCTCGAGGCTCTCCGTGGCCGGAGCCTTCAGGGCCTCCGGGACGTTCACCAGATAGTCCGTCCTCCCCGCCTCCACCGCCTCCAGACACGCCCTGAGCTTCTCTTCCGTCGTCTGGGCCATGTGCGTGCAGGCGCTCTCCACCAGGGGAAGCACCTCGACGTCGCCCTTGCGGGCCTCGGCGAGGCGCTCCACGAGATTGATCTCCGTGCCTATGGCGATGACGCTCCCGGGCTTGGCCTTGGCGACGTAGTCGATGAGGAAGGACGTGGAGCCGGCGGCATCGGCCGCGTCCACCACGTCCGGGGTGCATTCGGGATGGACCGCGACGAGGACGCCGGGATGCTCCTGCCGGACGCGCTCGATCTGCCGCATGACGAAGCGGGTGTGGATGGAGCAGAAGCCGGGCCAGAGCAGCAGCTTGGCGCGTTCAGCCTTCTCCCGGTCGATGTTCTCCCCCTTGCCCTTCAGGCTCAGCACGTGCCGCTGGTCCTCCGGGATGCCCAGCTGGTTGGCCGTGTTGTGGCCGAGATTCTTGTCCGGCAGGAAGAGCACCGCGTCCCCGCGGTCCAGGGCCCACCGGAGCATGGTCCTGGCGTTGGCCGAGGTGCACACGGCCCCGCCGTATTCGCCGACCACCGCCTTCACCTCGAGGGTGGAGTTCACGTAGGCCAGGGGCACGATGCGCCTCCCCTTCCCGCCCAGGATGTCCAGGACGGCGCGCAGGAGGGGTCCGGGGGACATGAGGGCCATGCTGCACTCGGCGGAGGGCTCCGGCAGATGGACCATCTGGTTGGGCCTGGCCAGCAGGGCGGAGGATTCCGCCATGAAGTACACGCCGCAGAACACGATGTGCTCCGCGTCCACGTCCCTGGTCTTCCTGGCCAGGGCGAGAGAGTCCCCCCGCAGGTCGACGTGGCGGATCACCTCGTCCGCCTGGTAGTGGTGCCCCAGGATGCGGAGCCGGCTGCCGAGACGTTTGCGGATGGCTTCGATGGCTTCGGCGTCGTTGTTCATGGGGTGCGCTCCTCTGGTCCGGGGTTGGGGTTGAAGGTTCCGAAGGCGCGGCGCCGGGTGCGGAAGAAGGCCGGACCAAGGCCCTGATGGAGCCAGAAGCCTTCCGTTCCTGGGCACAGCGCGAGTCTCGCGGTGTCGTGGGGGCCGTGACGGCTGGCACGGCACAGGGTCTTGGCCCCGGCCTCCGCGATGAAGACGGCGTCGGGAGCCACGGGATGGGCGGGTTCGAGGGCCGGCGTCAGGGCCGCTCCATGGGCGAATCCCAGCGCCTCCAGATCGAAGGCCGCGGGATCCGGGATCGCCAGGATCGGGGGGCGGCGCTCCTGATGGCAGGGGAGGTTGAGTATTCTCGCGGCATGTGCGCAGCTTTCAAGCTCCCCCGCGTGCAGCAGGACGAGGCGACCGTTGCCGGGCTGGGCCTCCTCGAGCAGGGCGCACAGTCCCGCCACGTCGAGCTGGAGGATGTCCTCGACGCCCGAGAGTTCCAGGGCCGCCAGGGCCTGCGTGGAGGGAGGGCCGCCTATGCTGGCCGCCCCCACCAGGGGCACGCCGGCCAGCAGCGCGGGGACGCAGGCGGCGGCGATCCGCGCCGCGGCCGTGTAGTCGCAGGGGAAGGCCACCATCGCCCAAGGGGCGGGATCGTCGGCGACGTGGCGCCAGAAGCCGAGTTCGGGTTCGGTGCGCTCTTCGAGAACGCGCTTGGGCTGCTGCCCGAAATGGAGGAAGGCGAGGGCGAGGCCCGTCTTCAGCGCCGCCCGGCAGCCTGCAGGGGTGGCGTCGTACGCCTCCGCCACCAGGCCGTCGTCCACCCGCATCGCTTCCGCCCATTCGGGCCAGCGGCTTCGAAGGGAGGAACCGGCGGATGTCGGCATGGGAACCTCCGTCCCGCGGAGTCAGGCGATGGGCTTCGGGAGTCGCCGCCGCGTTTCGGCGACCCACGTCCTCAGTGTCTCCAGTTGACGGGCCACGGACAGCGGGCCCGTTCCGCCGGGCGTCTCCCTGCGCCTGACGGCCGTGGCGCAGTCCAGCACCCCGGCCAGTTCCCCGGGTTCGATGCAGGGGGCGACGCTCCGCAGTTCCTCCGGGGTCAGCCCCTTCAGGGGGACGCCCCTGGACTCTGCGAGGGCGACGAGGGCGCCCGTGGCGTGGTGCGCCTGCCGGAAGGGCATCCCCTTGCCGACGAGATGGTCGGCGAGCTCGGTGGCGTCGATGTATCCCGCGTCGCAGGCCGCCGCCATGCGGTCGGCGTGGAAGACGACGCCCTCCATCATGCCCGCCATGACGCCCAGGGACGTAGCGACCGTGCGGTCCGCGTCCAGGAACGCCTCCTTGTCCTCCTGCATGTCCCGGTTGTAGGTCATGGGCAGGCCCTTCATCACGGTGAACATGGCGGTAAGCGCCCCCAGGGCGCGTCCGGTCTTGCCGCGCATCAGCTCCGCGACGTCCGGGTTCCGCTTCTGGGGCATGATGGAGGATCCGGTGGAGAATGCATCGGAGACGGTGACGAAGCCGAAGGCCGGATTGCTCCAGAGCACGAGTTCCTCGCAGAGCCTCGAGAGATGGGTCATGACCGTCGCGGCGCAGAAACAGGCCTCGAGCACGAAATCCCTGTCCGACACCGCGTCCATGGAATTGTCGCAGATGCCGTCGAAGCCGACGTCCTTCGCGACCTGGAGGGGATCCAGGGGATAGGTCGTGCCGCCGAGGGCGGCGGCGCCCAGCGGCGAGACGCGGGTGCGCCTCGCGGCGTCCCCGAGCCGGTCCACGTCCCTGCGCAGCATGAAGGCGTAGGCCAGCAGATGGTGGGCGAGGGCGACGGGCTGCGCAGGCTGCAGATGGGTGCATCCCGGCAGGATCGTGTCCCTGTGGCTCTCCGCCTGGCGCATCAGCGTCTCGCACAGGTCCAGGGCGAGTCCCTGCCAGGCCGCGATCCTGTCGGCGACGAAGAGGCGGAAGGTCAACCCCACCTGGTCGTTGCGGCTGCGGCCCGTGTGGAGCTTCCTCCCCGCGTCGCCCACGAGTTCCGTGAGGCGGGCCTCCACGTTCATGTGGACGTCCTCGAGTTCTGGGCGCCAGACGAAGCGCCCCGAGGCGATCTCCTCCCGGACCCGGTCGAGGCCCTCGATGATGGCGTCCGCCTCCTCCGGGGCGACGACCCCGACGCGGCCCAGCATTCTCGCGTGGGCCTTGGAGGCGATGATGTCGTGGAAACAGAGCGTCCTGTCGAAGGACTGGGATTGCGTGTATTCGGCCGCAGTCCGGGCGGGCCCTTCCGCGAATCGGCCTCCCCGGCTGGGAATCGTGCTCATCTGATCCTGTCCGCCGTCATTTGGCGCGGGCCCTTGCGGCGGCCCACGTCCGGAGTCTGAGGCTGTTGAGCTTGATGAAGCCCTGGGCGTCCTTGTGGTCGAAGTCGTGGCTGTCCTCGAAGGTGGCCAGCTCCTGGGAGAAGAGGGAGCAGGGGGACGTGCGGGAGAGGGGCCAGATGCCGCCCTTGTAGATCTTGGCCCGGACGATGCCGGTGACGTTCTCCTGGGCGGCGTCCATGAAGGCCTGCAGGGCGATCCGCTCGGGGGCGTACCAGAAGCCGTTGTAGACGCACTGGGCGTAGCGCACGGAGAGCATGTCCCGCATTCCCAGCAGTTCCCTGTCCATGCACAGCCCCTCGAGATCCCTGTGGAGGGCGTGGAGCAGCGTCCCTGCGGGGTTTTCGTAGACGCCCCGGCTCTTCATGCCCACGAAGCGGTTCTCCACCATGTCGTCTCGGCCGATGCCGTGGCCGCCCGCGATGCGGCCCGCCTCCCGGACGAGGGTGGCCGGGGAGAGGGCCTCGCCGTTCAGCTTCACGGGATTGCCCTTGTGGAACTCCACGGTGATCTCCTGGGGCCTGTCGGGGGCCTTCTCCACGGGGACGCAGCGCTGGTGGCAGGAGGGATCGGGGATGACCCCGGGATCCTCGAGTTCGCTGCCCTCGAAGCTGGTGTGGAGCATGTTGGCGTCCATGCTGTAGCGCTTGGCCTCGCTGGAGATGGGGATGCCGTGGCGTTCGGCGAAGGCCGTGAGGGCGGTCCTGGACATGAGGTCCCATTCCCGCCAGGGGGCGATGACCTTGAGGTCCGGGGCGAGGGCGTTGACGGCGAATTCGAAGCGCACCTGGTCGTTCCCCTTGCCCGTGGCGCCGTGGGCGACGGCGCCGGCGCCCTCGGCCCTGGCGATCTCCACCAGGGCCTTGGCGATGAGGGGGCGGGCGATGGAGGTCCCCAGCAGGTAGCGGCCCTCGTAGATGGCGGCGGCCCGAAGCATGGGGAAGAAGAAGTCCTTGGCCATCTCCTCCTTGAGGTCCACGACGAAGGCCTTGGATGCGCCGGTGGCGATGGCCTTGGCCTCCACGCCGCCCAGGTCCTCGGGCTGTCCGAGGTCGCAGGTGACGGCGATGACTTCGCAGCCGCGTTCGGCGATGAGCCACTTGAGGATGACGGAGGTGTCGAGTCCGCCGGAATAGGCCAGCACGACTTTATTGGCATTGGACATGGCGCATCCCTGGGGTCCGGGTTGGAGGGGAATTTGGGAGTATCGTCCAAAACGCCCTGGGGCGCAAGCCGCGTCTTCGATCGTGGCGGTGCGATTGCATCGGCGAAAGGCCGCCTTGGCCAGACTGGGTCTGCCCATCCCGCCTCGGGATTTTTGCGTCATGCAAAAGGGACGTTGTCTCGCCTCCGAGGCCATGGGCCCGGAGCGATGCCGGAGACGGGTCCGGTCTTCCGGCTTCGCCCTGGGTCGCGGCACAGTCTTGCAAGCCACGTGGCCGCCCCTCCACACTCATGGCGCACCGGAGGAAGTTCTCGAGTCTCCGGGTGGTCTGGCCTGGCGGAACAGTTGGTCCGGAGTCGTGCACGGCCCGTGTCGGCGAACGGGTCTTCACGTCCCGCCCACGCGTTCGCTCTGTTGTGGCGTCGTGTTGATTGCAATGGCATCCCGCACATACGGCGCCCCGCCGTTCCCGGTGAGGCGGACGCAGGCGTGGCGCATGCATCGTCACGGGCCGTTGTCTTCCT
>JAISTH010000074.1 GCA_031272715.1 Desulfovibrio sp. | reverse complement strand
GCGTGCGTGCGTGCGTGCGTGCGTGCGTGCGTGCGTGCGTGCGTGCGTGCGTGCGTGCGTGCGTGCGTGCGTGCGTGCGTGCGTGCGTGCGTGCGTGCGTGCGTGCGTGCGTGCGTGCAAGTATTGTGCCAAAATTAGGTGTGTAGTCACATTCGGTTCACCGTACACGACAGTGCCTGCTTTCGCTGTGTATCCAGTCGGCGGGTTGGCCGCCATCATCACGCTTGCTTAAGCGAGGGAAAGATACCCTGGTTTCTTCGCCTAGGCTAGAACTTTCTCTCGACCGCCCAAAAAAATTCCCCTCCGATTGAACCTGGCGATGAAGGGCTATTCCCGGCATGAATTCTTGCTCTACCTCGTTGCCACCGATGCTAGGACACGTGTAGGGGCCGTGACCCGCTCCGTGGAGAAGGCGACTGGTTTTTCCGCAGATGGAACATCTCCCTGACCGTCGATGACCTTCTTGATTTCCCACGGTCATCCACGGGCTCGAGAAGGCCATCCAGTGGAAGGACAGGCCGCCCTGGGGGGCCCAACGCCGTCCCGGATCTCGCTTGCGAATCCCCACTCTCCGGATTCCTATGGCCGGGGGAGATGTTCCGGGCAAGCCGCTGGTCCGAGGTCACCGGAGCGGAAGGAAGTCTTCCGGAGGGCATCGGGGCTGAAACCCTCACTGCGCTGTCCCAAGGGGAGAACGTCCGGGCCTCGCTGCAGGAAGTCGCCCGCAAGTACATTGGGGACACGGAGCGATGGGAGTCCGCGATCTACCTCAGGCTTCCCCACGCCGAGGAACTTTCCCGCATGGTCACGAGGGGCGCAACTGAGGCGAACGCCAGTCGCTGCCCGCCCCCCTGGGCTTCACCCGGAAGGTGCGCCTGTCCTCCCTCCCGGGACGTTCCGAGGTACCGCTCGAGGAGCAGTCCTCCTCGTCTCCACCATTGAGGCGGGACTTCGGCGGAAGACGAGGCTAACGGCTTCCGTCTTCAGCAACGGCGAACCGGACTGCATCCGCCTCGGTGCGGTCGAGAATTATGGACAACGGCCGATCTTCATGAACTTCGCGAGCGGATGGACTTCGGGCGACGGGGCATGAGCCTCTCCATGCAGGATCTCCCCTGTATCGTCCGTAACGTCCAAGGGGCGTTCGGCCTCATCGCGGACGGCCTCGTCGGCATGACCGAGCAGAGTGCCCGGAAGCGGCACCGTGGCCGTTTCCACCCTACGATGCCGAGTCTTTATGTGGAAGCGCTCTAGGCGGAATCCAGGGGGATCGAATCGCACGGGGTGGACGACATGCGGCTACTTCCGACGATCGGAATTCAGCAACGCGACGACCCTTTCGTACAGTTTCTTCGATCTGCGTCTGTCGTCGGTGTACCGCCGGATCACGCAGTCGGCGACGGTCCCGTCGTACTTGCTTCCCCACAGCAGGACGTCTTCCGGGATGTCCAAGGGGAGCGTCCCCGACAGGGCCGCGGTGTGCGCCACTGTTCGGCCTTCGTGCTCCCCGGAGGTCATCCGCAGGTCCCAACGGTCGAAATCCTTCGGCAACCGTCTCCATGCGGCGGCGATGTGGGCGACGGTGCGCCCGATCCTGTCGGCGAGATCCCACCCGTCGAAATCCTTCGGCATGGGGCAGCGCATCACGGCGACATGGGCCACGGTCACGCCGTTCGAGTCGGCGATGTGCCATTCATCGAACCCTTTCGGAAGGTTCATCCTCGATGCAGCTTCGTGGGCCACGGACCACCCGCCTTTTCGCGCCAGGTTGAGACCCCAGTCGGAGAACCCTTCCGGAAGTTCGCCGATCCTTGCGGCGAATATGAGATCCGCGATCTCCTGCTTCGTGTACGTCTTGACGCGAGCGGTCTTCATCCCGGCCTTCGCCATCAGGCGATCCCATGCCTCTTTGCGTCCGGATTTCGCCTTGGGACAATTGGCGATGATCATTGCCACGGGATCCCTCCGACTCGCTTTCGAAGTTTAGGTGTGGGCGTATCGCCGATATCCGACGATTCCGACGGCTTTGTCGGATATTGCCTGCTCTTGCGCCACTGGGCGTTCCCGCCCATGTCCGTTTCCATCCCTTCGGGGCGCCCGGGGGCGGAACGATGGGGACGGGGTCTCGCCGGCGCGGTCCGGTGATGGGCGGGGACATGGTGCATCGGTTCGCGCCGGGTCTCGACTCCCGTTCTCCCGGCCAGGGACTTCCGCATTCTTGCGGCCCAAAAGGCCGTCTGCGCCCGCACCGCCGCGAAGATGGGGAAGAAGGCATCCTCGTGCCGCCCGTCCGGCTTCCCGGTTTCCGGGCGGCGGCCTTCCTTGCCTTCAATCGATGCAAAAGACGCTACGTCCCGCATCAAAACGCGTCAAGCCCTCCGGGATTGCCTTGCCCCCATGCAGGGACTTGCGCACGCCTTGCCGGCGGCATGGGGCATGGCCAGGCGTCCTTGGCCCCGTGACGCCGCGTGCGGCGACATGGCCGGGCCGCCGAGTGGGGCGTCACCCGTCCGCGCCCCGTGACGCCGCGCGGGGCGACACGGGACGGATACGTCCGCAGGCATCCCTTGCGCGGCGGGAAATCCCTCCCCCCTTGCCCGCGAAGTCCCTCCGCCATGCGGGCCTCGCTCCTGCAGGGCCGCATGGCTGGCCGTTTTCGTCCAAATCGGGATTTTCGGTTGTGGTCGGGACGCGATGGTGGTACATTGTCCTGTTGGCCTTGAAAAACACAAGCGCAAGGAGCGGACGATGCAGGAAGCGGCACGGGTGATGGCAGGCCATTGGAACGCCTGCGCGGGGAACGGGCGGCCTCTCGGCATGATCCTCGGCACCGGGCTCGGGGACGTGATGGATGCCTGGGGGAAGGAACTCGAGGTGTATCGCGAGGTGCCTTTCGCGGACCTGCCGGGCTTCCCCATGGCCACGGGTCCGACCCATGCGGGGAAGTTCCTGCTCGGTGCCTTCCACGGCCCCAAGGGGGACGTGCCCCTCATGATCCAGTGCGGCCGGGGCCATCTCTACGAGGGATACTCCCCGGCGGAGACCTGCATGGGCGTTCGCGTCATGGCGCGGATGGGCGCGGAGTCCATCGTGGTCACCAACGCCGCCGGCGGCATCAATCCCCGCTACAAGGCCGGGACCCTCATGCTGATCGCCGACCACATCAACGTGACCGGGGTCTCCCCCCTGACCGGCCCCAACGATCCCGAACTCGGCCTGCGCTTCCCCGACATGTCAGCGGCCTACGACCCCGGATACCAGAAAAACGCGATCCTGGCGGCCCGGAAGGCCGGGCTGCGCCTCGAGCACGGGGTGTACATCGGCGTGCACGGCCCGGAGTTCGAGACCCCCGCCGAGGTGCGCATGTATCGGGCCATGGGGGCCGACGCCGTGGGCATGAGCACGGTGCTGGAGGTCATCGCGGCGAAGCATCTGGGGATGCGGGTGCTGGGGGTCAGCTGCATCACCAACGTCAGCCTTCCGGACTGCATGGCGGTGATCACCCTCGAGGGCATCCAGGACGTGGGGATCGAGTCGGCGGGGGATCTCGGCAGGCTTCTCGGGGCGATGATGCGCGGGGAGGGCGGCGAGGTCCTCAGGTCCGCGGAGCGTCGCTGACGCGGGACGGCCAGGCTGCGGGGGATTCCCGGACTCGGAACATCAGAAGGCATTCGGACGTCGACATCATGGAGCAGAACGCAGGACTGCGCAACGTGGCCATCATCGCCCACGTCGACCACGGCAAGACGACCCTCGTGGACGCCCTCTTCAGGCAGAGCGGCGTGCTGCGCCCGGGCAGGGACGTGGACGAGCGCATCATGGACAGCATGGATCTGGAGCGGGAGCGGGGCATCACCATCGCCGCGAAGAACTGCGCCGTCACGTGGCAGGGGGTGAAGATCAACATCATCGACACCCCCGGGCACGCGGATTTCGGCGGCGAGGTGGAGCGGGCCCTCTCCATGGCCAGCGGGGCCATCCTCCTCGTGGACGCCTCCGAGGGGCCGCTGCCCCAGACGCGTTTCGTCCTGCGCAAGACCCTGGAGGCGGGGCTGCCGGTCCTGGTGGTCATCAACAAGATCGACCGCAAGGACGCCCGTCCCCAGGACGTGCTCAACGAGATATACGACCTGTTCATCGACCTGGGGGCAAGCGAGGAGCAGCTGGAGTTCCCGGTCCTCTACGCCATCGGCCGGGAGGGGGTCGCCATGCGGGAGCTTGGGGAGCAGGGACGGGATCTGACGCCCCTCTTCGAGACGATCCTCGAGCGCATCCCCGGGCCGGTCCACGATCCCGGGGAGCCCTTCCAGATGCTGGTGGCGGATCTGGACTATTCGGACTATCTGGGAAGGCTCGCGGTCGGCAGGATCATGCACGGGCACGTGGGGGCCAAGGAGGCTCTCGTGTGTCTGGGGGAGGACGGGGTGGCGAAGCCCCTCCGGGTGACGAGGCTCCAGGTGTACGAGGGCCTGCGCCTCGTGGAGGTGGAGAGCGCGGTTCCCGGGGACATCGTGGTCCTTGCGGGCATCGAGGACGTCACCATCGGCGACACCGTCTGCGCCAGCCATTCCCCGAAGGCCCTGCCCAGGATCCGGGTGGACGAGCCCACGGTGGCCATGCGTTTCGGCATCAACACCTCCCCCCTGGCGGGCCGGGAGGGGAAGATCGTGCAGGCCCGGGCCATCCGGGACCGCCTCCACAAGGAGAGTCTGCGCAACGTCGCCATCCGCGTGGAGGAGGGGGAGGATCACGAGGCCTTTCTCGTGAAGGGCCGGGGCGAGTTCCAGATGGCCATCCTCATCGAGACCATGCGCCGTGAGGGCTTCGAGCTGTCGGTGGGGCGGCCGGAGGTGATCCTGAGGCACGCCCCGGACGGGGCGGTTCTCGAGCCCGTGGAGCATCTCTACGTGGACTGCGACGAGGCCTTCATGGGGGTGGTGACGGAGAAGCTGGCCCAGCGCAAGGGGCGGCTGCTCAACTGCACCAACGGCGGCACGGGCAGGGTGCGGCTGGAGTTCTCCGTGCCCTCCAGGGGGATCATCGGCTACCGGGACGAATTCCTCACGGACACCAAGGGGACGGGGATCATGAATTCCTACCTCGACGGCTACGAGCCCTGGCGGGGGGCCTTCCCCACGCGCTTCACGGGATCCATCGTGGCGGATCGGCCGGGGGCGGCGGTGGCCTACGCCCTGTTCAACCTCGAGCCTCGGGGCACGCTTTTCGTGGAGCCCGGGGATCCGGTCTACGAGGGGATGATCGTCGGCGAGCACAACAGGGAGAACGACATCGACGTCAACGCCACGAAGGAGAAGAAGCTCACGAACCTCCGGGCGGCGGGGAAGGACGAGAACGTGATCCTGACGCCGGCCAGAAGGGTGACGCTTGAGCACGCCATACATTTCGTCAGGGAGGACGAGCTGGTGGAGGTGACGCCGAAGGCCGTGCGGCTGCGCAAGTCGGAACTCAGCGCGAAGCGGCGGTACCAGATCGCCGGCGCGACGAAGAAGTGAGGATCGGCCGGTCCCGGGGACGCGTCGCGGGTTGGGTGCGGCGGCGGATAACGGCCCGGTGGCGCGAGGGTCTGCAATTCCTGTGGAGGTTGATGATGGGGCGGTGGCCCATGCCGGGAAGTCCGGGCGGGACGCGATCCGATGTTCCGGGAGCCGGCGTGTCGGGATGTTGCATGAGACGCGGCGTCGCGGCTCTTCTTCTGTGGGTGGCGTTCGTCTCGTGGGCCTTCGCCGCGGGCGTTCCCAGGGCGGCCGACGCCTCCGGGGGCGACGCGTCCCGGGTCCCCGGGCCTTTGCGGGTGACGGTGCTGCTGGAGCACGAGCCCCTGGAGGGGACTTTCGCGGGGCTCGTGACGAAGGGCGTGCGGGATGCGGCCGGGAGCGCCATGGTCGAGGTGCGGGTCGTCCCCTTGCCGGAGGACCGGGAGGAGGCCCTGCGGCGGGCGGCCAAGGAAGGGGGACTCGTGGTCGTGTCCTCCGACGGTTTCCATGCGGCGTTGCGGGACAACGCCAACAATTTCCGCAGGACCATGTTCGGGTGTCTGGACGCGTCGGTGCGGGCGAAGAACATCATGTCCGTGACCTTCGCGGACGAGCAGGGGGCCTTCCTCGCGGGGGCCGCGGCCGCCATGGCGACGGTCCGGGCGGGGATACCCGGGATCAATCCCGATGCGACCATCGGGTTTCTTGCGGGGGAGGACGTTCCGGCGATTCGTTCGCTGTTCTGGGGATATTCGGAAGGGGCGCGTCTGGTCCGGCCCGGCGTCCGGGTCGTCCAGGGCGTGGCGGGATCCTTCGACGCGCCGGATGCGGCCGTGCGGGAGGCCGGACGGCTCCTCGACCAGGGGGCGGACGTGGTGCTGCTCGCGGCGGGCAACGGCAACGCCGCGGCCCGGGAGGCGATCAGGGCGAAGGGGGCCCATGTCGTCGTCATGGACGTCCCCGACGTCGGGGACGGCACGCTGATCTCCGTGGGCAAGCGCGCGGACAGGGCGGCGGCCGCCGTCGTCGCCGCGGCCCGGGGGACGTTTCCGGGCGGCGAGATCCTGACCTACGATCTCGCCAACGACGGCGTGGTCGTGGGGGAACTGGGGGAGGCCGTGTCCAGGGCCGATCCCGAACTCGCCCGGGACGTCGCCCGCCGTCTCGGGGAACTGCGCCGGGAGATCGCGACGGGCGGGATACGGTTGAAGTCTCTCAGGGAGAGGACGCTGTGCGACTGTCAGCAGTGACGCGTCGGGGCGTTCCGGGAACCCTTCCCCGCGCCCGTCGGCGCGGCGGAACGGAAGGCGTTGCGTGAAGCCTGGCGGGGCGATCGATGCATGGACGATGAGCTGCAACTCTCGATCATCGTGACGACCTACAACGTCGCCCCCTACGTCAGGCAGTGCCTCGGGTCCGCGGTGCGGCAGAGGCTGCCGGCGGGGTCCTTCGAGGTCGTCGCCATCGACGACCATTCGACGGACGGGACCCTCGACGTCATCGAGGAATGCGCGCGGCTTGCCGACAACATCCGGGTCGTCCCCCTTCCCGTCAACACCCCGGGCGGGTTCGGGTTCTCCGCGAATCTCGGCGTCAAGGTCTCCCGGGGGAAGTACGTGGGGTTCATAGACGGCGACGACTACGCGAGTCTGACGATGTTCCCGAAGCTCATGGCGTCGGCGGCCGAGGTCGATGCGGACGTCGCGCTGTGCGGTTTCAACACGTTGAACGTGAAGGCGAAGAAGGTTTCCCCCTGGCGGGACGACGGACTGCTCAGGAGCATGTCCGGGGAGCGTTTCGGGAAGCTTGATCTCACGATGCAGAAGATCTTCTATCTGCATTTGTCGCCGGTTCCCTGGAGGAAGCTGTACAAGAAATCGTTTTTGCAGGAGAACAACATAACGGTCCCGGTCGGCGATTTCTTCTACGAGGATGCGCCGTTTCACTGGGCCTGCACGATCCTCGCGAACAGGCTCACGTGCATCAAGGACAGACTTGTGACGCACAGGATCTATCGTTCAGGGCAGACCATGTCCGTGCATCCGGAGAAACGGATAAAGGATTTCCTGATCAATTTCAAAATAATTTACAAATTCCTTAAAAAGCAGAAATGCTACGACACATATGAAGACGCTTTTTTTGACTTCGTCTGGGACTACGTCCACTCCGTAAAAAAGAACTTTGAAGTCGACGATGCCGCGATCATAAACGACATCTTCACGAAAGAGGAAGCGGAGAGATACTGGAACCACATAAACGAGAAGTAACGCATCTTGCGTCACCGCATGGGCAGACTAGCACTTCTGCCGTGAAACGCGTTTCCTTGGACATCATGCACAACTTGGACCTGTTTTCTGGCTTTTGCGTCACAGGAGTCGAACGCGTCAAACTTGAAACAACAAACCATTTAACAGGAAATCCCATTTTTCTGATGCCCTTGCAGTCGGTCCACAGCACTTTTCCGGATGTAAACGGAGTTATTTCGAGTGCTTGAAATCATGGCCCTCAAGTCCTCGACGCTGCATGCGTTCAGGATGCCCCCTTTCCACGAGACGATAATCGTCATGCCGACGAAATCCCTCGATGTCGCCAAAAAGGCGAGCGAGATATTCCTCAAGCGCACGGACAAAAACGGACTTTTCCTCATGGTGGAGGACGACGGCAACCTGGGCCCCATCATGATGTACAACCTGATCTACGCGAAGACCTCCTCGATGTACTTCGCGTACATCGCCCAGACCGGCTTCCCCGGCCGCTACTGGCTCGACAACGCCATCTCGGGCATCGAGGGACAGCATTGCGGCCTGCTGGCGTTCAACGACGGGGCGACCTTCGGGGAGACGGCGATCTTCGGCCTGGCGAAACGGGAATGGGTGAACCACATCTACTCCATCTTCCTCTTCCACCCCGAGTACAAGACCCACTTCGCCGCCACGGAACTTTCCGTGATCGCCTTCGAGATGGGGAAGCTGGCCTACAACCCCGACGCGGTGATCGTCGACACCGACGTCGAGGCCCATCTGCGCCCCGTCAACACCGAGGACGAGACGCTTTACAAGGCGAGGGCCAGGAAGGGATTCGACGGCATCATCGATCCATTCGAACCGGAATCGGGCCGTTTCCGGCCCGTCGGCGAGGCGCCCGCGGCGCCATGACGTTCCCGCGGCCGCGTGCCGGCCGCGCCAACCCCCCACGGAGGCGGGATGGAAGACTCGTTCTTCTTCGAAATCGTCGTCATCTTCCTGCTGTCCATCGGGGTCACCCTGGTCTGCAGCAAGGCGAAGCTCCCCGCCACCGTGGGGTTCCTGCTGACGGGCGTGCTCTTCGGCCCATCCTCTCCGGTGGCCATCGTCGTCGAGCAGGGATCCCTCTCGAAGATCGCGGAAATCGGCGTGGCCATGCTGCTCTTCACCATCGGCATGGAACTCTCCGGGGACGCCCTGAGCCGGCTGAAGCGCCCCGTGTTCCTCGGGGGGAGCCTGCAGCTGGGGCTGACCATTCTCGTCATCGCGGGGCTGGCCATGCCCTTCGGGTACGGCTTCAGGGGCGGCATCTTCTGGGGATGCCTCGCGGCCCTCTCCTCCTCGGCCATCGTGCTGCGCATCATGCAGGAGAAGGGGACCACCAGCACGCCGGCCGGCCGGCTCTCCCTGGCCATCCTCGTCTTCCAGGACATCATGGTGGCCCCCATGCTCCTCGTGGTCCCGCTGCTGGCCGGGACGCTGGAAATCGACCCGGCGGCCATGGCGATCCCCATGCTCAAGGTGGCGGGAACCCTCGGCGGCGTCGTCCTGCTGGCCCACTTCGGCCTTGACCGCCTCATGGCGGCGGTGGTGCGGACGCGGACCCGGGAGATCCTGCTGCTCACGAACCTCGGCCTGTGCCTCGGCATGGCCCTGCTCACGGAGCATCTGGGCCTCTCCCTGTCGCTGGGGGCGTTCCTGGCGGGCCTGCTTCTCGCGCGCTCCCAGTACAGCATGAGCGTCATCTCGGGGATCCTCCCCTATCGCGACGTCTTCATGAGCCTCTTCTTCATCTCGGTGGGGATGCTGCTGGACTGGGACTTCTTCCTCGCCCACGCCTTCGCCATCGTCGCCTGCGCCATCGTCTTCGTGACGCTGAAGGCGCTGCTGACCCTCCCTTCCGTCCTCATCCAGGCCTATCCCTTGAAGACGGCCATCGTCACGTCCCTCTCCCTCGCCCAGGTGGGGGAGTTCTCCTTCGTGCTGTCGGCCTCGGCCCTGAGCGCCGGGCTCATCGACGAGGCGGGGGCCCAGGCCTTCCTCGCGGTGAGCGTCTTCTCCATGATGCTGACGCCGGGACTCATCGCCATCGCCCCGAAGGTGGCCGACGCGGTGGTGGCGCGGCTTCCCGGGAAGCGTCCCGTCCAGCCCGAGGAGACCGTCCAGCCCGACTGCGACCTGAACGACCACCTCATCATCGTGGGCTTCGGCCTGAGCGGCAAGCATCTGGCCCATGCGGCCAAGGAGTCCTCCATCCCCTACACCATCCTGGAGATGAATCCGGAGACCGTGAAGCGGTTCAGGGGCAGGGAGCCCATCTCCCACGGCGACGCCTCCCAGCCCGTGGTGCTGGAGCATCTGGGCATCGCCCGGGCGAGGGTCATGGCCATCGTCATCTCGGATCCCTCGGCCCTGCGGTCCATCACCATCGAGGCGCGCCGGCTCAATCCCGACGTGTACATCGTCGCCAGGTCCCGCTTCGTGACGGAGATATCCCCGCTGCTCGAGCTCGGGGCGAGCTACGTCATCGCCGAGGAGTTCGAGACCTCCATCGAGGTCTTCAGTCGGGTGCTGGCCCAGTTCATGGTGCCCATCCAGGAGGTGGACGCCCTGGCGGCCCGGTTCCGTTCGGAGAACTACCGCACGCTGCGGCGGCAGGTGGTCAACGTGGAGAACCTGGATTCCCTCGCGAAGCGTCTGCCGGACATGGGCGTCCAGGCGATGCGGGTGGGGGGCGATTCCCCCCTGCTGGGGGTGAGCCTTGTGAACAGCGGGCTGCGGAACACCTACGGCGTGTCCGTGGTGGCCATCCACAGGGATGGGGACACCCGGGCGAACGTGGATCCCGGGGAGCGGTTCGAGGCGGGGGACGTGGTGTATCTTTTCGGCAAGACGGACAAGCTTTTCGCGGTGAAGCCGGTCTTCGGGACCGTGACGGCCCCGCCCCCGGCGGGAGGAGCCGCGCCCGCGGCGGCGTGAGGGGGATTTAAGCCCGCGTCGCGATGCGGGAGGCGGCCTGCGCCCGAGGTTTACGCCTTTTTTTGTCGTTGGGCGTTTTTTTTCCGCGACGATTTCGTCGGAAGGGTCACGGGGGCTTTCAGGGGCCGGTCGCGGCGACGCGAAAGGCCGACCGTCGCCGATCGCGGCGGAACATGGTCCGAACATCGCATCCGGAGCGGGAATGGCCAAGAGGAAAGACAAGGATGCCGCGCAGCCGCCGGCGGAGGCGGAATCCCCGGGGAAGGGCGGGGCGGAGGGACTTCGCGAGACCGCGGAGGACGCCAGCTTCAGGAGCTGGATCTTCGACAAGTTCACGGGACTCGAAAGAATGTCCGCGGAGGAGTACAAGGCCATGGCCAAGGAGGCCGTGCGCAGGCGCGGCCTGAAGTGGTGAGGCTCCGGGACGGCGGCGTCGCGCCCGGTCCCGGCGGCGGGGGCTTCCCGCGCCCGGACCCGGCGTCGCCTCCGACGGTTCCGGCGGCCAGGGGCGCAGGGCCGTGGCCCGGCATGGCCGTCATCTTTGGGAAACGTTCCGCCCGCCCCGCGTCAAGACCGGGGAAGGGCGCAGGTCGGGTCAGGGGGCTGGCCGCGGACCCCGCCGGACGGCCGGCGGCGTGACGCGGCGGGGATGGCTTTGCGGACGGGGAGGTGTCTGATGGTCGACGGGAGGAAGAAATCGGGAGCGGCGGGGCGCAGGGCCCCCAGAATCGGGGACGTGGGGCGGCGGCCCAGGAAGAAGGGGAAGAAGCTGACGGTGAGCATCCGCATCCGGGACAGCCGGGGCAGGATATTCAACAACGACCTGCTGTTCCGCTTCCCCTGCCCCAATCCCTGCACCACGGATCCCGACACCTGTCTCGAGCTGCCGGGGTTCGTGTTCCGCAGGACGCGGGGCGAGCTGACGTCCAAGATCCGCTGGTGCCCCTACCTCCCGGATCTCGGCGTCGAGACGAAGAACTTCTCCGAGACCTTCATGAGGCTCCTGCAGGAGCGCGCCCCGGACGGCCCCGACGCCGGGCCGGAGGCCCACCGTCTCTACGGCGTCACCATGACGGTCCACGACCAGTGGCTGGCCTTCGTCCTGTCCAGGTTGCGGAGCAGGCGTTTCAGCGGCGTGTTCCGGGCCTTCGTCAAGAACATCGGTCCGCCGACGCTGGCGTCGGTCCGGGCCGGGAGCGGCGGGGCGTCCAAACTCGCCGACGAGGAGGTGACCGCCATCATCGATCTCTTCAAGCCCGCCGCCGAACGGTTCCTCACGGTCTTCGAGCGGGCCATGACGGCGATGGCCCAGTCGTCCGCGAAGCAGTCCACGGCGGGGACCTCGAAGCCGTCCTCCCCGGCCTGATCCGCCCGCC
The DNA here is from genome assembly GCA_031272715.1 of Desulfovibrio sp. GTDB lineage: Bacteria > Desulfobacterota > Desulfovibrionia > Desulfovibrionales > Desulfovibrionaceae > Desulfovibrio. The sequence continues at coordinate 21,147 of JAISTH010000074.1, read as the reverse complement.
TATTCCCGCACCATGACGAGGCCCGTCATGGGGGGGAGATAGAGGATGACGTCCTGCTCGGCCCGGTCCGGCAGGACCTGGGAGAAGTGCTCCACCGGGGGATCCCCCGGCTGCAGGTTGCCGCTTCCCGAGAAGGCCCTGTCGTCCGTGGACAGCCGCTCCACGTACTTGCCGGGGGTCACGGCGAAGCGCAGGTCCTCCCGGGCCCTGAGTTCGTGGAAGTTGAAGGTGAAGAGCAGCGGCCCCCGCTCGAAGGCGAGTATCCGGTCGTCCTCGTGGACGTACCTGAAGAGGGGCTGCACGGCGAAGGCCTCCGGCCAGGCCTCCACGAGATCCCACATCAGCGCCTTGTCGAACCGGGCGAGCCCCGCGTACTTCAGGTCCTTCCTCTCCGCCAGGTGCCACTGGCGGTGGCCGTGCTCCTCCGCGTCCAGCCATTCCGGATGGCCGAACTCGTTCCCCATGAAGTTCAGGTAGCCGGCGTCGGCGCAGGCCAGGGTCACCAGACGCATGAGCTTGTAGAGGGCCAGCCCCCTCGAGACGCTCCAGAGGTCGGTGTGCAGGGCCATGTGGCTGTACATGTCCTTGCCCATGAGCCGCCAGATCATGGCATCGTCCCCGTTGATGCACTGGTCGTGGCATTCCACGTAGCTGACGGTGCGGTCGTAGGGCCTGTGGTTGGTCATCTCGTACCAGACGCTCCCCATGTCCCGGGGTTCCTCGAGGAATTTCGTCCAGTAGTCCGGAATCCCCATGGCGAAGCGGTAGTCGAAGCCGAGTCCCCCCCGGGCCGGGGCGGACGTGAGGCCCGGCATGCCCGAGAACTCCTCGGCGATGGTGACGGACCCCGGCACGAGTCCGTGGACGAGATCGTTGGCGAGGCAGATGTAGGTCTCCCCCCAGACGTTGGCTCTGGGGGCTCCGGCGGTGTCGTAGAAGCACCGGCCCACGTGGCTGAAGTCGTCGTTCCTGCCGAGATCCGTGTAGAGCATGTTCCCCACGGCGTCGAACCTGAACCCGTCCACCATGTACTCCTCGAGCCAGTACCGGCAGTTGGAGAGCAGGAACCGCCGGGTCATCTCGTTGGCGTAGTCGAAGGTCGGGGTGCCCCACTGGTTGTCCCTGTCCGAGAAGAGGTAGCGGGTGCCGTCGTAGGCGGCCAGTCCCTGCTCCGTGTTGGAGCAGGCGTGGCTGTGGGTGATGTCGAGGTAGATCGAGAGCCCCAGGCCGTGGGCCTCGTCCACGAGGGCCTTGAACTCCTCCGGCGTGCCGTAGCGGGAGGAGGGGGCGAAGAAGCTTCCCACCTGGTATCCGAAGGACTTGTACAGGGGGTGTTCCGGGACGCCCATGAGCTGCACCGCGGTGTAGCCGTCGTCCCGTATGCGGGGCAGGATGTTCGCGGCGAAGTCCCGGTACGTCCCGAAGTGGTCCGCGCTGTGGGCCGAGGAAGGTTGCGCCATGCCCACGTGGGCCTCGTAGATGCGGACGAAGCCCCTGCGGGGGGGGCGGGGGTTGCGGAAGACGTGGGGGTGTTCCGGGGCGTGCACCCGTGCGCACCACTGGTTGGGGTTGGCCTTGTCCTGCTCCACCCAGTCGGCGAAGGCGGGGATCCTGCGCAGCACCCCGCCGTCCTTCGCCGCGTCGGCCTTGGTCAGAACGCGCAGTTCCATGTAGGTGCCGTGTCCCAGGGCATCCTCGGGCAGATCCAGACGGAAAAGGCCGTCCCCCAGGGGACGGAAGCGGTGGGAGGCCTGACGCTGGAAGCGGATGCGGTCCGTGGTCAGCCAGACGGTGTCCGCGCCGGGCATGTACTCCTCCATCCTCCAGAGGGGGACGCCCGCCTCCCTGACCTTGTGGAGGCCGAGGAACGCGTGGAGGTCGGCGTAGGCGGCGAGGCTGCCGTACTCCCTGAGGATCCGGTCCCGCTCCTCCCTGAAGTCGCGGCTCCTGCGTTCGAGGAAGGGGCGGTACTCGGCCAGGGCCGGATCGTCGTAAGGGTTGCGGGGCACGGACATGGGGACCTCGCGGGATGGAGTGTGGCGGTCGGTGCGGGCGACGGGGCCGCGGCATGCGCGCGGTTGTCCGCATCGCCCGGAGCGTGATTCTAGCACAATTTTGCGCGGCGGCACAGCGAAGATGCGCAAATTTCGTCCCATGGGACGATGCAGGGCGGGAGGTCCCTCCATCTCCCCGGGATCGGCGAAGGGGCCGGGAGAAGGCCCGTTGCGCATCTCCCGCGACGACACGAGGCACGCTTCCTCTCCGTGGGGGAGATTCCGCTTTTTTCGGCGGGCGTCCCGCCACGGGCAGGGATTCTCCCCGGAGGCGGCGCATCCGACGGCGGTGCGCACGACGGCCTTCGACGTCTCCAAAGGATGCCCCGGACGCCATGGACGTCGCGGACATCTTCGAGGGGTCCCCGCCGAGAGGGGGGCCGCCGCAGGTTCTCGGGGACAGGCGGACGATCCATCCCGGATGCGGCATCCCGGACGCGTTTCCTTCGGCGAGGCGAGGGTCCGGGGGCCCGTGGCTCCCGGACTTCGGGACGATATCCTCCATGGCGGAAGGCGGCCGGGCGTCTCTGCCGGCCGGGGGCATCGACGGCAAGTCCGCCGTGCGGTTCACGGGGACGGGGCTTTCCGCGGACCTCGACGTCAGGACCATGGACCCCGTCGCCTACCAGAGGGATGTGGGCCTCGACTTCGGGAAGGGCCCCGTCAGGCTCGGGCTCAACCACGCGCTGCAGGCCTCCGCACACGACGGCCCACGGGATCTTCGGGACGATCAGGTACGAGTTCTAGGCCGCATTGCGTCCAGCCGGCCCGACACGGGAATTCCCCGGCCGGTCTCGCTGCCGCCGGGGAGGGGGATTCTCCTTGCAATCCACGAGGGTGTCCGGCATTCTGCCGGGTGTCGGATGCGGCAGGGACAAATGCGCCCCTGGGCGGTGGCATACGGCCAAGAGGCTCTTCCGACCCGGGCCGCGAGCGTCTGGCACCGGCCCTTGGAACTGGTCGCAGAGGCAATGGCGTCCCATCGTGCGAAATCTCCCGGTGCCGCGACATGGGGGCGGGGAGGAACCGGGGCCACGGACGGGACGACCTGCCGCGAGCGGCCGCAGGGGGGGGCACTCCGGATTTGCCGGCGGGAAAAAATTCGGTCGCTTTCCCGGAGAACGTACGGTGGTATCATTCCGGACTTGGATCTTGTGAGTGGCCGTGCGTGCGCATGTCCGGCCAACGGCGTGCGCCGTGGGGGTTGTGGATCGGGGGGCACGGTCCCGAGGGTCCGGTTCCGTCGTCTGGGACCGAGCGGTTGCAGATCATGGAGGGCAGGCACATGAATGACAACCGGGAACCGCATCCCCTAGGGGATGGCATCGCCGAGGTGTCCGGGATGGGCGAACACATGGTCGGCCGCACGAATCTGCCTCATTTGGCAAACGGCCTCGATTCCTTCCCGGAGATTCGCGATGGGGGATTTGTATACGTTGACAAAACAAATTATATCGCAGAACTTTTCCAGAGTAGTCGCCGTGTTTTCTGCGCACGCCCGAGACGTTTCGGCAAGTCCTTGATGGTCTCGACCATCGAAACCCTCTTCTCCGATGACCCTAAGCATCGTGCAATGTTTGAGGGGCTTGACATTTTCCCTTATCTCTCAACTCATGAACAGGTTTTCAGGCCGCGTCCCGTTATACGCTTTGATATGAATGCCGTAAGCGTAAATGAAATTATTTCGGCTGCGGGAAACGATACCAGCGAAACATTAAAAACTTTCAGTGCTGAGCTTTTGGATTATGTACATGAGGTCGCCAAGCCATATGGCATTTTGCCTATAGGCAAGAATCCGAGTACTGCACTTCGCAACTTTATTGCAGAACTGTCTGAAAAGAGAGGACAAGTTATCTTTCTAGTGGACGAATATGATTGTCCACTGGCTGAATCAATGTTTCATCCAGAAATCCAAGATGGCATCCGCATGATAATGCGGGCTTTTTATATGCAAATCAAAAAAGCAACAGAAAGAATTTTCTTTGCTTTTTTAACGGGGATTGCGAAGTTTTCCAATGTTGGCATTTTCTCTGAAATAAATAACTTATATGATATATCCATGGATAAAAAATATGCCGCAATGTTCGGGTATACTGGAAAAGAGATCAAGACATATTTCATGAAACAAATAGAAAATATTGTAGGCCCTGATGAAAAAGCAAAAAATGATTTAATAACAGATATGGAAGAATACTACGATGGCTATACATTTGATGGGCGCACACATGTGTACAACCCATATACAATAGAACTTTTTTTGATGACTGGTGAATTCAAGAAATACTGGGTAAGGACTGGCAGTCAATCGTATATTGAAAAATTTATTCATGAGTATAAAGTCAAATTGGAAGAACTGAATGGGCAAACAATAGAAGATGATGCAGTGGCTTCACCACGTAATGTCGGGATGGAATCAGATCCGAGAGTATTGCTCTATGAGTCTGGCTACATGACCATCAGGAATATTCCAGAGGATGTCAATAACTACAAATTAGTATATCCGAACACTGAAGTCAGGATTGCAATGTCAATAATGGAGACGAATAACTACTTCGATAACGTTGAAGAAGCGTATAAGGCAAGGAAAGATATAATAGCTGCATTTTTAAAGAAAGATTGCGAAGGCTTAATAAACATCTTCAATACTTTGTTCACTAACATTTTCAAATCAGGCAAAAAAGTTTACGAAGGCGGCGGCTCAAAGGATAAGGGAAACCTATCCAGGGGACATATTAAGTCCTTTCTGTCGGGCGCAAACTTCATTGTGCAAGGAGAAGCCCCTACCAACGTGGGGATAGCCGATGTCGTTGCCGTGTATAATAGAAAAGCACTAGTGATTGAAGTGAAATACATTGACCTTGAGCCGAAATCCGATCACAATGATGTCGTCTCGCAATTTACCATTGAATCCGACTGTCGCAAAAAACTGTCTCAAGCAATTTCCCAAATCCACGGAAAGAACTATGACGGACTATATGAGGATTCTCTGCCTATAGCCATCGTTGTAGACAAAAGCCGTGAAGGCCTCATATCACACGCGGCATATAAAAAAGAAGCCTATCGCCTTGACGGAAAACCCTATAAATTCACCTTGATTGGAAAAGTCGAATACAAAAATGATAATTGGACAATCTCATATGACTCTAAAATAACCGCATCAAAAGATACACTCCTCATTGCGAAATCTCGCACAGATACCACTTCACAAAAAACAGATGTGAAGAAAACTCCTACACTGGATGTTGAATCCGCAGTCGTGGCGTCTGATGCACCTCGAACATCTGAGAATAACATATCGAGCTTTGAATTGACTCTATGTAAACTGGTAATGCCTTCACGTCAATACGCTTCACTTGTGATTGGTGTTAAAGAAGCAGACGATGAGAGTTTGATAGGCACCCTCAAAAGAGTTGCACAAATTCTCACCAAAACTCAATCTGCTTCTTTTTGGCATACATTGAGCGGGGAAGAAAAATATAAGGCATTTCAGGATGCACTAGGAACCAAGACATCCGTTATGCTGAGCTACCTCACACAGAATGGAACATTTTATTTGACTGCAATGGATATCAATCGTAGCGAGACGATAGGCCTTCTAGTCACTTCGACTCGCCAGGCAGCGTATGGCCCATATCCACTCTCCCGTCTGCTGGATGACAGTTCAAGGCTGCAGTCATCTTTTATCCAGGCGTCTCTCAGCCGCATTTGCAAAGAGCAGGGTGTTGACGAGACGCTGCCGCTTCCCACGCCTCAGCAACTCCTCACATGGGACGAAAAGAATTGACGCCAGCATTTCCTGAAAGACATGGGCACATAGTCCGCAACACCGCAATATAACGAGGGTCTGGCCGCCACTTCGCCGCGAATCACAGCCATGGCTTCAGGATGCTTCGGTCGTGAATTGTATCGCTATTTTGCTGTAGGGTTATGCGATTCAGTATTGTTGTCGAGATGCTCGAAGATCCGTTTCGTCTCCCATAAGCGACTGGATCAGCCAACGGCAAGGTCGTGGGGCGTGTGCATCGTGGAAGACCATGATCTTTCGCTGCCACAGATGCGTGTCCCTGAAGACAGGAATCCGCAGGATGGACGGAAACGTCACATCCTGCGGATTGATGCGATACGGATCGATTCGGGACGCAAGTCTTGAAAGGAAGCACTGTCTAGGACAAAAGAGTCCTTGAGAAACGCCTGGGCAAGTTTAATGTGGTACATGCAGAAGCAGAATTTGCTCCCTCGCCAGATACCCACAAAAAATTCAGTCTCACGCCATGATCGCCCTTGGGATGCGGGGACGACTGGCGATGGCTAGCGAGCGTCCTTGGTGGCGTCTATATTGGGCTGCTGGAGCTCTTGCAGTTCCTGCTGGACGTCCTCCATCTTCCTGCCCGTCTCGTTGGCCTTCTGGATGTCCTTGTGGTACTGCCAGAGGCATGCCTTGGGGAAGTCGGCGAATTTGTCGCCGGGGCATGCATCCTTCCACGCCTTCAGCATGTCGTTCGCCTGGCCGAACCCCGCCTGGCGCCACTTCATGCACCCTTGGCGGCCGTCCACCATCTTCGCCATGCCGAGCTTCTTGGCGCAGGTTGCGTGGTTGGCGTTGAAGGCGGCTATCTGCGGTTCGACGGCGGCCCATTCCTCGGCGGCGAGTTCCATGTCGGGGCCCGCGCCGGAGCAGGGCGCGGGGGCGCCGATGGACAGGGCGAGGCACAGGGCCAGGGTCGCCGGGATGGCCGATAGGTAGCGGTTCTTGGTCATGGGGTCTCCTCGCCTCTAGGCGGGTTTTTTTGTCGCATGCGGCGCAGGCGGCCCGGAGCGCATCGACATGGTACAGACGGCATCGATCCATGGCCGGCTTCCGGGACTCCGGCACCACCTGCACGGCATACGCCCTTTTGGGAAAATTGCAAGGGGAGAACGCGAACTTGTCTCCACTGTCCGAAAGCTCCCATGGTGCGGCCGGGCAGGAACGCCTCCTCCCCTATGGCGCATCTCCCAACGCCGGCAGGCCCCGAAGGACACGCCCAAGGCCGTTCGGCCATGCCGGCTTCCCCGTGGGCGACGCCACGCCTGTCCGGCGTCCCCGGTCCTTCGGCGTCCCCTCGCCATCGCCGGGGATCCTGCCGGCTGGATTGTGCCGCCATCGAAGCGGCCGATGGCGGGGACGCGAGGGAATCTCCCGGCGGGGCCTCCGTCACGCCGGCCACCGTTCCCGTCCCTTGCGTTCCGTCCCGGAATGCGCAGGCGACATGGGCCTCGATTTGGGATTCCCCGAAAATCGCGGCGAGGCCAGACGCCGAATTCTCCGGATTCTCCCGCTGTCCCTGCGGATACCGCGGATCATCAGGCAATGGCTTGATCGCCTTGTGCCGGTCCTTCGGATTGTCGTATAGTGCAAGTGACATCATTGTGTGTACCGGGTCAATATGCGGAGACAGTGTTTCAACTGCGCGTTTTAGTCCATGTTCCGTATTGCTTGCCATTTGTCGTTCATTTCGCTGGAGAATTTGGTAAACATGTCAGAGTGCATGCACAATGACTACGATTGATGCAGTCGTTTCCTTCATCAGGCCAGTGGGTTTTGCTGGTATTGCCGTTCTTGCCATGCGTAAAAGTTATTCATACATTCGCAAGAGTCTAATAACTGCTCTATTTTTAAATTTGTTAGTGTTATCATTATTATTAAAAATTATTTCGTCCTGATTGATCACGATTAGACACAACAAAGAAGCTTTGCTTTTGCTATCGACAACTCTCCACCCAGGGTCGTAATCTAATTTTATATATTTTACATTTAATGGGGTTATTTCGTCATTAACCTCATCAGTTATTATCCATTGTTTTTCTGTAAATGTAAAAATCAAACCGTTTAATGTCACTATTTCATCGTTCATATTCATGGTCTTATTGTCAAACAGTTCGACGTTCACAAGCCATTTCCCAAGTATGGGGTTCGACCGACAGTGAGCATTGCAAGGAAAGACAAATACGAGTAATACGAGGACGCATAGAGATCTTGAGCTGAACATTTACTGCCTCGTTGAAATGTTTGTGAGCGAGTGGTTCCGTGTTATTTTTATGTTGAATGTCGCACCAGAACGTTCCATGCAATCCCGCCAAGCCGTACTAGGCGACAATTGCCATATATCCCTGAAGGAGAAGATGGTCACGCTCTGGACCAGGCGCATGGCATGCTTCTCTTGCGGATGCGGTTTTTCTGTGGCCCCATGAATCCTTTTGCGTACAATTTTTTGTGGCCCATGACTCCATGTAAAATTCCTCCTTGAGTAGTTTATTGTTCTTTTTCACGGTGCCATTTGAGTCTTGAATAATTTAGAAGCTTCAATGTAATGTAATCTTATGGTATAAGCGTAAACTGTTGGCCGATGCGGAAAGTGACGGATTTGATGAAATCCGTGTGTTCGTGGCCGACATTCTCCATGAAGTCCCGAAGCTCGAACCATCGCCAACGTCTCCCGTCGACCGAGTTGCGGTGCCATCGGAACGGCCGCTTGCTGAGACGCGATGGAAACCTCCCGGCATGGCTTCCGTCACGCAGACCACCGTTCCCGCTTCTTGCGTTTCGTTCTGCGATGTGCAGGCGACATGGGGCGTCGATTTTAGAATCTCCAGAAAATCGAGGATAGGTCACCTCCCGAATTCTCCGGATTCTTCTGCTGTTCCTGCAGATACTCCAGATCGTCAAGCAATGGCTTGATTGCCTTGTATCGATCCTTCGGAGTGTCATATAGTGCCAGGAGCATCATTATGCTCTCCGGATCAATATACGGAGACAGTTTTGCGATTGCGCGTTTCAGTTTGAGTTCTGTGCTGGTTGCCATTTGTCGCGCCTCTGTTGGAGGGTGCATAAAGTTCGTGGAAGGGCGTATGCCCGTGGCCGCGGGCGGTCAACTGTCGTCCTCTCCGGGGCGGTGGACGACCTGGATGTCTCTGACGCCCCAGCAGAAGCGATTCCACCGGGCCTGACGCTGCTCCACGGTCAGAAACGGGTATGGGTCGGCCTCCGTGTGCTCGATGCCGTCACTCCGGACCTTTTGCAAGTACTCCTCGCACTGGCTCTCGGTGATCATCCCGGCGTCCCGGAGCGCCGACGCGTGGCATCCGGTGACGGTGGCGGTGTCGCCCGCCTTGTATTTTCTCCATGCGGCGGCGAGCAGTCGTGCCTTGGCTTCCGCCGCAGGCATCGAGGTGGCATCGACGGCCGCCTTCACGGCGTCATCCAGAATCATGCCCCTGGGCCAGACGTTTTCGATCGTCGGTTCGTCGTGCGCGGTCTTCTGTTTCATTAGTGGCTCCCTACAATGATGAGGCTTGCCGTGACCGGCCCGGGGCGCATGTCCGGGATGTTCGTGTTCCCGGGCGAAATGTTCCCTGCCGCCGAGCATGCCGTCGCGGACGGCATCTCCGGTGATGCGGGGTCCCTCGGCGATCATGCCCGGGCGGTCGGCGTGCCGGGCCTTGTGGAACGCCATCGGGAACTCCCTGAACCTGGCGCGATCCCTGTCCCGGCAACGTGCGCAGACGTTCGCCATCCTCGGCAAGGGATACTGGGCCAGCGGCCCCCGTCGGCGCCGAACCCCACGATTCCCCCCTCCCGCCGCGGCACTCCTTGTGTGGAGCCAGTCTACGCCATGGTGTCGTCCCTGTCCAGTGGAATCTCGTGCCGGCGACCTCGTCGGCAAGGGACAACGGCCTCGATGCCCCGTGGGCGGTTTTGCCGCGCTCGCCTTCGTCGCGCCCTTGCGGGAACGCGGGACTTCCGCGCGTCCATATCCCGAGTTCTTCTGCCGCGTGCGCATGCTGCGTGTCGTCGATCCGGGCTTGCCGAGGGATGGATCCCCGCGATCCTCCGAAAAGGCCGCGGATGCCGGGGCCAAGGGATCGCGCCCTTGGCGTTCGGGCCGTCCCGTGCGGCGTCTGGGGCATTCCGCATTTTTTTCGCCAATGTGGTCCGGGGGGGCTTGCACATCCCCGAAGAACGTGGTATGTTTCTCTCCGCCGCATGCTGGCCACCGGACATCGGTGCGGCGTCCTTCCGGGACGGAGAGGTAGCGAAGTGGCCGTAACGCGCTCGACTCGAAATCGAGTTACCGGCGAGAGTCGGTACGTGGGTTCGAATCCCACCCTCTCCGCCACGCACCGTTCAGGCGCGTCCTTCCGGGTCTGCGGGTTCCCCGGCACATGGCGCGGGGCGATCTTCCGCGCCCCTGTCGTCCCCGCCGGACGGACGGTCCCCCGAGGCGTTCCGTCGGGTTCCCTGCGCCATCGTGATACGTTTCGGTCCGATGGCGTCATTGCATATCGTTGTACGGTTCTGCCCGGAGGAATCTTGCACCATCGGGGTGCGCTTGATTTGCCAATATCATTGCATATCACGTATCAACGCACGGGTTCGCCGGGAGACAAGGAAGACGCCATGGCCGACAGGACGACATCGGGCAGGAAGGGGAGAAGCGAAGCGAGGGTTGGCGCTCGCGACAAGACGCGGTCGCGCCACCGGACGGAGGCGGCTCACGGTTGCAGACACAACCCCGCCCGCGACGCGCCCCGGGGAATCTTCTGCGGGGAGCCCTTTGAGAACCATGCCGCCCCGTGGATCGCCCTGTTTGGAGATATGGAGAAGTGCATCAGGGAGTTCCCCTTGATGGTTGGCGATCAGGTTCACGATGTGCGGGACGTGGGTCCGGAGGTCGAAGGGGCGGACCGGTCGATTCTCGTGCGCCATCCCAAGTACGGCGGCCCGATGCAGGCGGGGATGATCCTCGCCCTGCGGGAGCAAGGCGACGAATGCATAGCGTTCTTCCCCATGATGGAGGGGCTTCCCGTCCCGCTGTGGATCGAGGCCGTGCGGACGTGGGACAACGGCGTCGAGGGGACGGTGTCCGCCTGCTACAAGGAGGTGTCGCCGGTGGTCTTCTTCGCCCCGCGCTTCCTCGCCGAGGCCCGCGAGTTCCGGCCGGGGGAGGAGGTCGTCGTCCATCTCTCCGCCATCGCCCTCGAAGTGGGGCCATCCACTTTCAACAAAATAATCTCGACGAACGGAGGGATATATGAGCTTGAGCTGAAGAAGTTTCTCGAGGCCGATCCCGCGAGGACGGCCGAGGACTTCAAAGTGCCGGTGGACGAGATGAAGGGGATGTGGTGGATGGTCCCCACGAAGTACGAGACGATCTGGAAGTTCCACAGTCCCGTGCGGGCCATCGAGATGGTTGACTTCCTGGGAAGAGGGCTGCTGAGGATGCGCATCGAACTCCTGGTCTTCGAGAAGCCGTATGAGTGCTACCTGTACGTCCCTGAACGCCTGCTTGGCAACTATGTCCCCGCGGTGGAGGACGAAATCCAGGGATTGCTCTGGATGACCGGCCAGATCGCGCCCTGGTACGGGAGCAAGGACGGCGGCGGGGGACGCTGAGACCCGCCCCGGGCAGGCCTTCGTGGCGAACGTGCCCGGGACTTGAGGCGGAGGGCGTGTGCATGCGCGTTTCCATCCCTCCGCAGCGATGGCGGCCGTCGGGGGTGGCGTGCCGCGATGCCTTGCGCCGGGGGAGTTTTCCGGCACCTTGAGGCCCTTCAATGTGCCGGGGCGACCGCCTGGACGGGCGTCGCGAGCCTCGATGGACAGGCTCTTGACAGCGTGGCCGTCTTGGCGTATTTTTTCTTTTTGAAGACGCCGTAGGTTCCCTTCCCCCCCGGCCCGTCCCGGTCGCCGCGGGTTTCCCCCATGCCCCGGATCCGGGCCATGGGCGGGAAGGGCGCGGACGGCGCAAGGACTTGCGCGAAGCCCCTGAACGGCCATGTGGCCGCCTCCGGCATGGACGCGCGCTGGAACTCTACCCGAGGTCGGAACGTGGAATACCAACTGCGAGAGAACAGGGCCACCAGAAAGAAGTCGCTGCTCCTGGAGTACGCCGAGGCGCTTTTCTTCGCGCTGCTCATCGCCCTCTTCATACGCACCTTCGTCGTGCAGGCCTTCAAGATCCCCTCGGAGTCCATGCGGGAGACCCTCCTCGTGGGGGACCAGCTGCTGGGGAACAAGTTCGTCTACGGCATCAAGATCCCCTTCACCCACAAGTACGTCTACAAGGGGGTCGATCCCAAGTTCCAGGACATCGTCATCTTCGAGTATCCCAACGACCCCGACACCGACTTCATCAAGCGCGTGATCGGCGTGCCCGGCGACCGGATCGAGCTGCGCAACAAGCAGCTCTACCGCAACGGCAAGCCCGTGGAGGAGCCCTACGTCCACTACACGAGCCAGGTGAACACCGAGCCCGTGCGGGACAACTTCGGCCCGGTGGAGGTGCCGCCCGGCAAGTTCTTCGTCATGGGGGACAATCGGGACAACTCCCTGGACTCCAGGTTCTGGGGCTTCCTCGATCGCTCCGCCATCCGTGCCAAGGCCTGGCGCATCTACTGGTCCTGGCTCGGCTTCAGCGACATCAGATGGAGCAGGCTGGGGAACGCGGTCCAGTAGGCCGCATGCCGCAGCTCTCCCCGAGTCCTCCACGCATCGGAGCGCCATGGCGCCGGATCGGCCGGAGCGCATCGCGTCTCCGGCAACGGCAGCGGGTACCGCCATGTCCTCCCACGCAGAGTTCCTGAATCGCATACTGCTCAGCCGCGTCTACGACGTGGCCATCGAGACGGCCCTGGACGAGGCCACGGGTCTTTCCAGGCGTCTCGGCAACACGGTCCTGCTGAAGCGCGAGGACCAGCAGCCGGTCTTCTCCTTCAAGCTGCGGGGGGCCTACAACAGGATGGCGAAGATGACCGCGGAGGAGCTCGGGCGGGGCGTCATCGCGGCGTCCGCGGGCAACCACGCCCAGGGCGTGGCTCTCGCCGCCAGCCGTCTCGGCTGCAAGGCCACGATCGTCATGCCCGTCACCACCCCCGGCATCAAGGTGTCGGCGGTGCGGCGTCTCGGGGCGGAAGTTGTCCTGTCCGGGGAGTCCTACAGCGATGCCTGGAAGCACACGCAGAACATGATCCGGGACAGCGGCTCCCTCTTCATCCATCCCTTCGACGACCCCGACGTCATCGCCGGCCAGGGGACCATCGGCATGGAGATCCTGCGGCAGCGTCCGGGGGACATCCACGCCATCTTCGTGCCCATCGGGGGCGGGGGGCTGGCCGCGGGCATAGCGGCCTACGTCAAGCAGCTGCGGCCGGAGATACGGGTGTACGGGGTGCAGACGACGGATTCCGACGCCATGCGCCGGTCCCTCATCGCGGGGAGGCCCGTGGAGCTGGGGGAGGTGGGGCTTTTCGCCGACGGCGTGGCGGTCAAGCTGGTGGGGGAGCTGACCTTCTCCATGTGCAGGGATCTTCTGGACGACGTCATCACGGTGGACACGGACGCCATCTGCGGGGCCATCAAGAACATCTTCGAGGACACCCGGGTGGTGGCGGAACCCGCGGGGGCGCTTTCCCTGGCGGGTCTGCGGGCCTACGTGAAGCGCGGGGGGATCAAGGGGAAGACGCTGATCGCCGTCGTCAGCGGTGCCAACATGAATTTCGACCGTCTGAGCCACGTGGTGGACCGGTCGGAGTTCGGGGCCCAGAGGGAGGCGCTTCTTGCCGTGACCATCCCGGAGCGGGTGGGGAGTTTCCGGCTTCTGTGCCGGGCCATCGGCAACCGCAACATCACGGAGCTGTGCACGCGTTTCGCGGATCCGGACCAGTCGAGGGTGCTCGTGGGGATCAAGATCGGTGGGCCCGAGGAGACGGCGGAAGTCATCGGGCAGATGCGGGCCCAGGGATTCGGGGCGGTGGACATGACGGACAACGAGCTTGCGAAGCTCCATCTGCGGCACATGGTCGGTGGCAACGCCCCCCATCTGTGCAACGAGCGTCTCATCCGCTTCACCTTCCCGGAGCGGCCGGGGGCGTTGCTGGACTTCATGGACGCCATGCGGGTGGAGATCAACATCACGCTGTTCCAGTACCGTTATCACGGCGCGGACTATGGCCGTGTGCTGCTGGGCTTCGACGTCCCGGAGGAGAAGCGGGAGGCCTTCGGGGAGTTCCTGGCGCGGGTCGAGGGCATGGGCTATCCCCACGTGGAGGAGACGGACAACGAGGCGTACCGGATGTTCCTTGGCTGGCGGGAGGGGGCGGCGCAGGAGTCGGGACAGGTGTAGCGGGCGGCGTATGTGGTCATGCTGCATTCCTGGCATTTTTCTGATTGCGAAGGGTATTGAATGCTGAGTTACTAAGAAAACTCCGTTCTCTACATGACAATGACTCAGCTTGATGTATTATTTAAGTGTCTGGTCGATAAAATTCGCCTTTGCACGCACATAGACAGTAGTGAGATGGCTATCACTTGCATAGATGGCAATCCCATCTTCATCTAGTGGTCTACACCTACTGTCGTCACACAGAAAGTCGGCTGGTGTTATAACTGTAGCGCCAGCATTAAGTGCAGTAGTTCCGACAAGATCCTCTATATCTCCGAAATTATCCCTAAGAGACTTACGGGTGATTCCTTCATTATTTATTTTAAACACATTCGGGAAGTCAAGTAAATTACGTTCAACATGCATAGAAGGAACAAGGTTTGTTCCAACCGGAACATTTTGTATTACAAAAACTTTCTTTCCTGCGGCTATAAGCTGTTTTATATAAGACGAAAGGAGCTCCATTTCTTCAAAACGTTTCCCTGGTGAAAGTTTTTTTAGATGACTATTCCAAGCTTCACTAAGGACAACATTCTTTATGTCCATCATGTTCTTAGCAAGTCTCAATGCCTTGCCAGCATAATTATTACATGCATCTTTCATCGGAAAACCGTTCACAGATGGGATTCCAACTTTTATCGGCGTTCCGCTGCAGGCGAGGATAATCGCACTATTCATTTCGTTAGGGAATTTTTCAATATCTTCGTCAATACGTGCGACATAATGCGCCATGTTTGAATCACCAATGAAAAGTGTTATATCGCTTTTGTTTGACATTTTTGACCAGTAATGAATGTCATCGCCTGCAAGATATTCATGTTTAAATGTATCAATAAAGTACCAATGTACGATGCTATTTCTTATTTGTTGCAAATACTTTAATTCACCATCAACCCTTGTGGCTATACCGTTTGACTGGTGGATTATCAATCCAGCAATGCCAACAATTACCATTATAATGGAAAGTAGATAGGTCTTAGTGTTTTTTGCGTAATTCCCGTATCGTATTGGGCGTTCGATGACATAGTACGTCACTATCGCGAAAGCGAAAGAAATAATAATAAGAGATATCCGCAGAACCCTAGTATTATGATCCAATCCTCCATTTATGATTGATGCAAATGATATGAATACCCAGTGCCAAAGATATAGTGGATATGATATAAGCCCAATAAATACTGATATACGATTTGAAAGTATATATTTGCTGATAGGATTGATTGGGCCAGCAGCTATTAAGAATAAAGTTCCTAGGACTGGAATAGCAGCCTTCCAGCCTGGCCAAGGGTTATCTTCTCTTGAGAGCAAAAGTGCAATACCCAAGAGAGTGACCCCAATGAATGCCAAAACAAGACTGAGGCTCCTGCCATTATTTGTACCCCCCCCCCCCCCTCAAAGCAGACTTTTTCACATATTGAGTCTATTTTAAGGTATAGACATTTGACTGATGCCTGTCGCATAATAGTGCATAGAGCGGCACCTGCCATTAGTTCCCATACACGAGAAAGCGGAGAATAGAAATCTGCAACTCGGTCGATATGTCTGAGATATAAGTTATCAAGAAATGACAGAAAGCCAAGTGCTAAGATAGCTACAGCAGGGCGAAAGCGTCTTTTCGTACATACCCATAGCATTAGTGGGAAGAAAAGGTAGAACTGCTCCTCAATTCCGAGACTCCAAAGATGGAGTAATGGTTTAGCTCTTGATGTGATATCAAAATATCCAGACTCACGCCATAACAGTAGATTTGCTGAGAAGAAAGAACCACCGAAGGTTTGCTTTCCAAGTGCTGCGTATTCTGTCGGTAGCAGAACGAACCATCCGAACAATAATGCAGAGACCATAACAACAATTAATGCAGGAAATATACGTCGTATTCTACGGAAGTAGAACTCCCTGAAGCTAAAACTCCCATCGTTTAGCCCTTTCAAGATGATCCAAGTGATGAGATAGCCAGAGATGACGAAGAAAATATCAACGCCGATGAATCCCCCTCTGAGGGTCTGTGGGAACGCGTGGTAAGCCACAACGCAGAGCACAGCTAATGCCCTGAGTCCGTCAATGTCGGGACGATAGGAAATTGCCTGCATGGTATTCGGTGGGTGGGGTGTTGGTGTGGATGATTTGTCAGAATGACAGATTTTGCAGGAGGGTGATTTTATTTTTCCCCTCCAGTGTGCATGATGCCCAACGCAAAAACCCAATGGACTCCATCTGCCGCAAAATTTGTGCCATGGGCTACTTGGTGCTCACTGTTTTCTCTCGGCGCCCCGCCCATGATGCCGTTTTGCCCCTGCCCTGGCCGTCCCCTGGCAACAGCTTCGCAGCGAGCGGTCTGGAAAAGGTCTGCGCCCTGCAATGTGCCGGAAGGGCAGGATCATGGCCCGTTTCCGGCCGATCGTGCGATGTGCCCGGTACGTCGGCGGGCCATGCCGTCGCGGTCTCGGGGAAGGGCGGCGCGTCCCCCCGTTCCATGACCCCGGATGCCTTCAGCGGCCCAGCAGTTCCTTCCCCCGTTCCGTCAGGCCCCGCAGGCTCTCGAAGACCTGCTTCGCGCCCAGTTCGTTCGGATCCTGGCAGATGACGACGAGCACGTTCCGGGCGTCCGCGTTGACGTAGGTGACCGCCCGGGCCTTGAAGGTCCGGGTCCTGGGCTCCCCCGTGAAGGTCCAGAGACGGCCTTCCTTGCGCGGTTCCGATGCGTCCACCTGCATTCCCGCGAACTTCTCCGCCACCTCCCTGGCGAGGTCGTCGCCGGTCCCGCCCTTGTCGACGTCGGGCAGAGGCGGCAGCAGGAAGACGCTGACCATGGCCCGGTACACGTCCTCCGCCTCGTCCCTGACCCCCATCACCAGCATGTATCTCTCCACGCCGTTGTCGCTGGTGTCCTGGAATTCGCCGCTCCAGCCGTTGGGCAGGTCCGCGGAGAAGTGGAGGAACTCCATGGGCGCGGCCGGGGCGTTCCCCGGCGCGGCCAGAAGCGCGAACAGCAGCAGCATCCAGAACGCGGTCATGCGGATCATGGTTCATCTCCTGTGGTCGGCATCGGTTCCACGAGCATCCCCTTGCCGACGAGGCCGGCGGGGCGCATGGGGCGCAGCCGTCCGGGCCGTTCCGGGCCCGGGAAGTAGCAGGGCACGTAGTACTGGTCGATCCCCTTGAAGCGGGGTCGCCCATCCGGAAGGCGCACGGCGGGCTGATCCCTGTCGGCGACGACGTCCACGCGTTCGAGGGTCGTCTGTCCGCGCAGGAACGCGTCCCGGCTCCTGGCCACCTCGTCCCGCACCCGAGCCGCCCGCGCGTTCTTCTCCCGGCGGGGAACCACCGGCTCCATGTCCCACGCCGCCGTTCCCGGCCTGCGGGAGAAGGGGAAGACGTGGGCGTAGGTGGGGCGGATCCTTTCGAGATACGCGAGCAGTCCCTCCACGTCCTCCTCGGTCTCGCCCGGAAAGCCCGTCATGATGTCCGCGCCGAGTCCCATCACCGGCCAGTGCGGCCGGAGCCGCTCCAAGGCCGCCTCGAGGTCGTCGGCCGAGGAGGGGGGCCGTTTCATGGCGGCGAGGACCGAAGGACTCGCATGCTGCAGCGAGACGTGCAGGTGCGGACAGAGGAGCCGCGCCCCCGCGAGGATGTCCGTGCCCCGCGCGTCAAGCTGCGAAGGCTTGAGGGAGCTTATCCGGAGCCTCGCGGTTCCCGCGTGGTCCGGGGCGAGGGCCGCGTCCAGGGCGGCGATCATGTCCCAGAAATCCATGCCCTCGTGACGGTACTGGGCGAGATTGATCCCCGAGAGGACCAGTTCCGGGAAGCCCGCCTCCAGCAGGCGGCGGCATTCCGCAAGGACGTCCTGGAAGGGGCGGCTCGCGGGTCCGCCCCGGGCCTGGGGGACGATGCAGAAGGCGCAACCGTGGGAGCAGCCGTCCTGCAGCTTGACCACGGGCCGGGCCCTGGTGCAGGCGGAAACGTCGAATGGCGGGAAGGCCGTGCCGGGTTCCGGGGAGGGGGAGGGCGTTCGCGTCCCGTCGAGGAGTCCCACGGGATCCTCCAGCAGGGCGGCCTTGTCCCCCTGGCGGACGAGGAGGTCGGGCACGGGGAAGGGGGTGGAGGGCCGATGGCGTTTGTCCCGGTAGAGATCTGTGGCGCATCCCGTGAGGACGATCCTGGCTCCCGGCGCCTCCCTGCGCAACCGGGCCACGGCGTTCCTCGCGTTGCGCTCGGCCTTGGCGGTGATGGCGCAGGTGTTCACGCACACCACCTGGGCTTCGGCGGGATCCTCGCAGGGGACGCCTCCCTGGCGTTGCCATGCTTCCTGCAGGGATTGGCCCTCGTACTGGTTGACCTTGCAACCGAAGGAGAGGATGTGGAAGGTCCAGGGCGGCATGGGGGGATGCTACGCAAATACCGCGGGGTTGGCAAGCGCGGTTGTGGGGATGCCCGGAAACGGCCGTGGACCGGCCGGGCGCGACTGCCGGACCCGGTGACGGGAGGATCCCGGCGGCGTGGCGATCGTCGGGGCTTCGAGGAGGGGGGAGAAATCCGCGGTCGCGCCGTCCCGTTGCCGAAGACGGCGCGGGCCATGCATCAAGGCTGTCCCGCGTCCTGTCTTTCGCGTCCGGAGGACGCAGGCGCGGCCACCTTCATATCCCCAATTTTCCCGATCGGGTGCAATGTGCGATCCTTGACGTGGAAGACGTCGGTCTTGACGCAGATATGCGTGATGGCCCGAACTTTTTCGTCGATGACGATGCCGATGGGCAATGGGTTTGCGAAGCGACCGGTATATTTTTTCTCTTCAATCTGTTGCATCGCACCGACAAGCTCTTGCAACGCATCTTTTTCGCCAATGGCAGTTTTAAGTTCAACAACGTAAGCCGTTTCATCATAGAAAAAGACGATATCAGATTTTCCCAATGTTGAAGGCACTTCCGCTAAAACGAACATTTCAGAAGCATAGATAAAACCTATGATCGGTCCACGATAATACGACTGTCCTTCTTTTTTTCTTTTTATGACATCCGTATCTGTATGCGGTATCCTCTCAAGGACTTCATTAAACTCAAGAAAGGCTTCAGGATAAGCCTTGGCTTTAAGCAGGCTCGCGAATTTTCTACGTAATATTGAAGCTTCTCTCCATGATGTAAAGAAGTTATTAGTTAAGATCGAGAACATTGCCCCACGAACTTCATAGTTCTGGTACATAAAGTAGTACCCATCATCTATAATATTATTAAGATTTACTGCATTTTTGGTTGCATTTTTTATATCGCTACTCTTACGCACTGTTAGGTATCCTGCCTGATAGAGGAAGAATTCAGGATCTATCTTCCTAGTGATTTCTCCAGGAGACGTAATTTCTTTTTCACTAACTAGAATTCCGTCGAATTCTTCGACAGTAAAATTTTTTTCTGAAAGATATTTTTTTATAAATTCTTGGCTTCCAGTTTCTATCCAAAAATTGCCAAACTTTTTTTCATTAAAAAAGTAGGCAATGGATACGGGGTTGTATACATGTTCATCGCCACCAAAATAGTAGCCATCATAATAATCTCTAAGTTCATCTTTTAAATTCTCTGTCGTGATTTGCATGGCGTCTGCGGTGGCGTCAATATAGCCAGAGAAATATTTTGAGATCTCGTCGTTAGTGTAGCCAAATATAGAGTGATATTCATTGGAAAAAGAGATATCCTTGACATTGTTTAGCCCAGAAAATACACCGAGTTTTGCAAATTTACTTATTCCGGTTAAAAACGTAAAATAAATATATCCTTTACTGTCAGAAGATTTAATAGTTTTGTAAAAATTCCTCATCTCCTTACGCACTTCTTCTTGTGATCTCTCGTCATCCAAAGTGTCCAATAGCGGGGCATCGTATTCGTCAATGATGAGCGCAATGGGTCCATGTTTATCATGCACATCCGACATCAGATTGCCGAACACAACTGCCGGATGTGTGCCACGCAGGTGTACACCGTTGATTTTGGCACAGTGGCCGAGCTCGCTCATGATCCCTTCTCTCAAAGCATCAATGCCCGCATCTGCGGGTGGGAAACTCATGTCGAGGGAGATTACCGGATGTTCGGCATAGGCATCGCTCTCCATGTATTCTTCGATGTCAAGCCCACGGAAGAGCGATTTCCTCCCCTGAAAGAACGATGCGAGCGTGGATGTCATCAAGGTCTTCCCGAACCGCCGTGGCCGTGCACAGAAGAACCTGACCTCCTCCCCGGACTGAAGTCCGGGGGTTCCATGGGCGTCACCCCGTTTCCCCGGCTGGGCCGCCGGGGCCTCCGGCGTCACGATGGGACGAAAATCTCCGCCCTCAAGTGACGTGCGGCCACGTTGCCGAACCCTTCGGGCGGATGTCGGTCTCCGGCTCCGTCGAGAATCCCCTGGCGCCGGTTCCCTGCGGAATCCGGCGGGGGAGATGTCGGTACGTTCTGCATTTCTGCATCAGCGGCCCTACGGCGAGGAACGCCTAGGGACGCTAGATCCGCCAATGCGCTGGAACACCTTCGGCGACGAACCGCGTTCCCCCGGCCGAAACCGAGGGCGGAAGGCCTCGCGGCCTTCGCTTTCGCGGTTTTGTCCGCCCTCGACGCCGCCGCCGCCAGGAGCGGGCCCGTTCCCGGGATGCGCGTTGCCGCCATCCGCGCGTCGAGGTGCCATTTGCCGTCGTCCCCCTGCGCCACAGCATGGAGCAGGGCCGCCGACAGCAGGTCCCGCTGGGCCGTGAAGCCGCACTCGGGACAGGCGTGGATTCTTTGGGAGAGGGGTTTTTTCTCCCTGCGACCGCAGACGCACGTCTGCGACAGGGCGAGAGTCCGGGAGGAGACCTTCAGGAATGCGCCGCCGGACCCGTCGGTCTTCTCGCGGCATTTTTCCTGGTAGGCTCCCGG
>JAISTH010000069.1 GCA_031272715.1 Desulfovibrio sp. | reverse complement strand
CCGACAGCCAGGCCAACGGCGCGTTGATGCGGGCGAGTCCCCTGGGCATCTTCGGCGCCGGCCATCCTCTGGACCAGGTCGCCACCTGGGGCGAGCAGGACGCCGAACTGACACACGTGCACCAGGTGTGCCGCCAGTGCAACGTCCTCTATGTCATGGCCATCGCGGACGCGATCCGCAACGGGACGTCCGCCGAGGATCTCTACGGGAAAATCGCGACATGGGCCGCGGAACGGAAGGTTGATGCCGCCGTCGCGAAAGCGGTCGCCGGAGCCCAGGAAGCGCCGCCGGAGGAGTACACGAAGCAGAGCGGCTGGATCCTGATCGCCTTCCGCAACGCCCTCTGGCAACTCCTCCATGCCTCCGACCCGGGCACGGCCGTCATCGACACCGTGGGACGGGGAGGAGACACGGACACCAACGGCGCCATATGCGGGGCGCTGCTTGGCGCCGTCTATGGGCTCGACGCGATCCCGGCGCAGTGGAGGGAGAAGGTGCTCCAGTGCCGTCCCAAGGAAGGCACGCCCGGCGTCCGGCATCCCCGGCCGGAATGCTACTGGCCCGTGGACGCGCTGGAACTTGCGGACAGACTCCTCGGCGCCTGAATTTCCATTGCAGTCAAGGTGCATCCGGGAGGAATTTGAAGGACGCCTCGGGGCGGTTTCCCGAAGGCCGAGGCGCCCTTGCGTGTTGTCACGAAAGCCGCGCCCATGGCGGAGATGGGCTTTCCACGAGTGGTCCGGGTGGACCATGAACGTCGATGGACAGGGTTGATGGCAACGAAGGATTTCACCAACCCATCATATTTGGACCAGAGGCTTTCCACGAGCGGTTCATGGTCGCCGGCTCCGCGGCTTTTGGGCCTCGCACGAGTGGTCCGCCATCGCCGATGGACGGTTTGGTCGCAACCAGGGCGATTGAAGGAAAGAAGGGCCGGCTGGCCGCTCGGAGCCTGTCCGCATGGAACTGCGCCCGGGGTGGCCATTGTGCAGGTTCCCCCACCGTCCATCCCTGGATGCGGGTGGTTCCCAAGACCGAGGCGGCCGGTCCTTGGGACGGAGAACATGTGCGCAAGATCCATGCCGCAACCACCATGCCGGCCAATGATGGGCCTTCGAGGAAGGGATGCCGACTCAAGGGAGGGATGCCGACTCAAGGAAGAGGAACAGGTTCCGTCAACGGCATCATTTTCAAGCAATCGCCTTGGGTCAGGTTCGCCCGTGACCGGAGGACGCAGCTGCGGATAGCGATCCGGAATGCCTCGCCGTACTCGCGGATGGGAGTTGAGACGGGAGACGTGATCCGCGCCCCGGATCCATCCCTCCGGATCCACGGTCCGGAGCATGACGGCGGTGCGGAAAGAGGGCATCGCCACCCGATATTCCGTCACTCCGAGACGTGTCGCGGAAACGGACCGGGACCGCGGACGGGCACCATTGTGCCAACTCTTCGAGATCGGTCACCATGGCCAATATTTGGAACGTCCTGCGGACTGCCCCATGACCGCTGGCCGACCTGGACCTTGGGGCATGCATCCCGGCGATCCGGAAAACCTGTCCCGTCGGCCCGGATGCCGCACTTGTGGCCGTTCGCAGGGAGACGCCTTCAAGACGGCGATCCAAGGTGCCCGGGATGGGGAACCATATGGGCCGCACCCGAAGAGGGCCATTCGAACGTTGTCGGCGGGATTGCGGCGTGGCGAACCGAGGCCATGCCGGAGGAACCGGGATACCCCAACAGAAAGGCCCCCGGGTGGGGGCCTGTGCATTCTCATTCCATGACGGCCGGCGGCGTCTCGGTCGGCGCTGGCGGTGTCGTGGTCGGGGCCGGCGGCGGCACAAACCGCTGCATGTCCTTGCGAAGCCACTTCTCCGCGAGGCGCTGGGCGTCCACCTTGGTGTTCGTCTCGCCGCTCCGTTCGTAGGCCTTCATGGCCATGTCCCAGGACTTGCTCGTCTCACGGTACATGGCCGTCATGCCGATGGCGAACAGCGCGACGCGCGTGCCGATGATCGTGCCGATGATCCACCGCTTGGCGCTGCGGGTCTCCTTGGTGTTCTCCCGCATGGCCTTGACGTTCTCCTGCACGGCTTTTTCCGTCCGGGACACCGCCCGGTTCACCGCCTTGCGCATCTCCTTGCGCATGTCATTGAAGTTGGCCTGTTTGGCCTTTTCCGCCCGGTCCGCCGACTCGCGCAAATCCTTCATTTCGTTGGACACCTGTCCCAGAACGGCCTGCACGGCGTCCCGCACGTCCAGACGCTTCTCAATGTCGTTCACACGATCGAGCACTTCGTTCATGTCACGCCTCGCTCTCTATGTGGCTCCGTTCGCGCCGCTTGATTCCATGTATATGCCGTGATTTTTGTTCCGCAAGCCTCCCCCCGGAGAGAGGCCGGGGCGATTGCAGGAACGGAGGGCCGGCTTGGCCACTCGGGGCATGTCCGCACGAAACTGCCCCCAGATGGCCGTCGTGCAGGTTTTCCCCACCGTCCATGCTTGGATGCGGATGGTTCCCCGGATCGAGACGGCCAATCGCTGGGGCGGAGACCATATGCGCCGGCCGGTGCCGCAGATGCCAAGCCGGTCCGGAGGGTTTCGAGGAAGAGAAATCGTGCCCCATCGTCGCCGATGGAGGGGTTGGTCGCAACGGACGCCCCATCAGCCCCGGACATGCGCGGACTACGGATCTCCCACGGATGGTCCATGATCGCCGAGGGACGAGGTCGGTCCAAATGGCCGCCCCATCAGCCATGGATTTGCGGACTACGAGCCTTCCATGGGCGGCCTCTGGTCGCCAAGGGCCGGGTTGGCATCCACGGTCGCCCCATCAACCCCAGGGCCACGGATCACTTTCGCCGGAACGCCCGCGACCGTGCACATGGGCGGGACGTCCTTCGTCACGACGCTGCCCGCAGCCACGATGGCCCCGCGGCCGATGCGCACGCCCTTCAGGATCAGACTGCCAATCCCGATCCAGGCATACTCCTCGATGACAACAGGGGCGTCCAGTTCAACGCCCGGATCGGAGTACCGACTCTCAAGCGGCCAATGGGCATGGAAATCCGAATCCACCACCACGGCCCCCGGAGCCATCATCACCCGCCGGCCTATGACGATGGGCGTCGATCGCGCCGTCACCGACGTCCCGGTCAGCTGGACCTCGTCGCCGATGTCGATGCTCGCGCCCGGACCGAAAACCCGCAGCCGCACCGGAGCTCCCACCGTCGCCGCCGTCGCCCTGCGCCAGGAGGAGATCAGTTCGCACCTCTCCCCGATCCTGATGCGCCCCCCGGGCCAGCGCAGAAGCCCCACGGGACCGTGGGCGACGGTCCCCCGCCCCACCTCGATCCCGAAAAGCCACGCCTTGCAGCGCAGCCGCACCGTCCCCCACAGCCGCCCGAACACCCGCATGCCTTCAAGACAGCACCAGCTGGCAACGTTCGCACGGGAAAGCCCCCGATCCCTGACCTTCCGCCAGAAGGACCTGCCCTCCCCCGACCTGTCTTCCGTCACGCGCCCGATCCCCGCTTGGCCTCGATGGCGTCACGTATGCGGCAGACGCCGCACAGCCCCTCGCTGGAGGTGGGGTAGCCGCACCGGGTGCAGGGATGCACGGTCTCGGCCTTCCTGGTCTTCCCCAGAAAGGCCTGCTTCCCCCTCTCGAGGAAGCCCTGGTAGAAGGCGAGCTTGCGTCCGGGCATCCTGCGCTCCAGCCTGTGGAGCAGCCCCTTGAGATCGCTGAAGGTCGCGCCCTGGCTGTAGGGACACGGCGCATACCAGTTGTCGATGCCCATGAGGTAGGCGAAATTTGCGGTCTCGAACTCCGTGAGCCGCCACAGGGGCTTCACCTTCTTGACGAACCCGCCTTCCGCCGGCAACAGGGGCCCCTGATCGGCGAGATACTCGGTGTCCCAGCGCAGCGTGTTGCTGAACAGCCTCGCCGTCTCGTCGTCCAGATTGTGCCCGGTGGCCAGCGCGTCGAACCCCTGCTCCAGGGCCGTCAGGTTGAAGTAGTACCGCTTGATCTTCCCGCACACGGAACACACGGGCCTCGTGGGCAGCAGCCGCTTCACCTCGGGGATGGGAAGACCCTCCTTCTCCATCTCCCTGACGATCAGCGGCAACCCGTGCTTCGCGCAGAAGCGCTCGGTCACCCCCCGGGCCGCCGCGGAAGACACCGGGATGCCCAGATCCACGTGGAGCCCCGTGACGTTGTAGCCCTGGTTCTTCAGCTCCAGCATGATGCCAAGGGAGTCCTTCCCTCCGGAGAGGGCGACCAGAACCCTCTCCTCCTTCGTGAACAGCTTGTGGCTCGCTATCCCCCTTGCGACCTGCCGACTGAAGAACTTCCCGTAGCACGCGGCGCAGAACGCGGCGTTGTGGCTTTGCAGGGCAACGACCGCGACGTCCTTGCAGACCTTGCATTTCATCAGGCGACCCCCTGTCCCGAACCCCACTCCTCGAAAAGGGACACCGCCCTCCGGGCGGCCCTGGCCATCGCCAGAAGCCCCCCGGACTTGCGGCTGCGCTCGGCCAGATCGTCCCGCAACGAGGCGTTCCTCATGAGGTCGATCATGACCCCGGCAAGACCCTGGGGATTTTCCATGTCGATCCACTTGACGGCATCGGGGGCGTCCCGCAGACGGTCCACGTGCAGGGGGCTGCGGCTGCACACCACGGGCAGCCCGGCGGCGAGGCCGGCGCCGAGGGTCAGGGGCTCCTCCTCGGTGTCGCTGCCAGGGGCGAGCCACACGTGGACGTTCGGCATGATGGCGGCCAGTTCCTGCTCCGAAAGAAGCCCCAGCCGCGACAGGACGCCCAGCTTCTCCGCGGCGAGGAGCACCTCCCCGTACCGGGGCCCGTTCCCCAGCATCAGCAGTTCCCAATGCGGGACGTCCTCCCGCTGCCACACGGCCGCCATGGCCCGGACCGTCATGAACGCCCCGGAATTCTTGATCAGGCTGTTCCCCATGGCGAAGACGAACCGCCGCTCCGGCTGCCAGACGCCGCCGGTCAACGTGAGAGGGGGCATCCCGGGGGGCAGGGGGATCATCAGCTGGCCGGAGAAATTGCCGAGTTCCCTGCACTCCCTCGCCATGACGTCCCGGATGTGCGCCGAGCCGTACAGCACGCAGCGGGCCGCCCGCAGCGCCTCGCTGCGGCAGAAGGAGGGGGATGGGGGATGCATCAGGAAGGCGTGGGAGAGGATGTTGCCCACGCCGCGGCAAAGGCCGAAGAGACGATAGCCCAGCAGGGCCGCCGTCTCGCCGAAGGTCTGGATCAGCAGCCGTCCCGGCAGCCTCGCCAGACGCCGCAACCGCCAGACGGTGGCGGGACGCCACCATGAGGCGCTGCGCAACGGAACCGCCTCGAAGCCTGCGGCCCGGGCCCGCTCATGGATTTCCGTGCCGTCAAGGCAGACGAGCACGGGATCGATGCGCCCCTCGTCCCGCAGACATTGCATGATCGCCAAGGCGTGCTCGGCGCATACCGAGCCCGGGCCTCGCATCAGCGCCACAATGGCGCAGGTGGTGAACGTGTCTCCCTTCATGAACCTATCCAGCGGGGTCTTGCCGCCAGTGCCGCGGCTTGCGCCCCGCGCCCCGCACCCGGCGCATCAAGACAGGAAGGCGTTCCTGTCCCGCACCCGCAGCAGGTCCTTCTCGAGGAGCGTCTCCGCGATCTGCACCGCGTTGAGGGCGGCGCCCTTGCGGACGTTGTCCGCGACGATCCACATGTTCAGGCAGTTCTCCTCGGACTCGTCCTCACGGATGCGCCCGACGAAGGTCTCGTCCTCGCCCTGGGCGTCCTTGGGCATGGGGTACATCTTCTCCTGGGGATTGTCGTAGACCTGCACCCCCGGGGCCTGGACGAGGATCGCCCGGGCCTCCTTCGCCGTGAGCTTGCGGGCGGTCCGGATGTTGACCGACTCGGCATGGGCGTAGAACACCGGGACGCGGACGCAGGTGGCCGTCACCTTCACCGAGGGGTCGTCGAGGATCTTGACGGTCTCGT
This sequence comes from Desulfovibrio sp., assembly GCA_031272715.1. Lineage (GTDB taxonomy): Bacteria > Desulfobacterota > Desulfovibrionia > Desulfovibrionales > Desulfovibrionaceae > Desulfovibrio. The sequence goes on along the minus strand of JAISTH010000069.1, from coordinate 4,470 downwards.
TGACCATCTTCATCTCTTCCTTGGTGTAGTCGTTGTCCAGGAAGACGTCGATGTGGGGGAGGAGGTTGAAGGCGATGCGGTGGGGATAGACCCTGGTCTCGGTGTCCCTTCCGTGGAAGAGATCCCGCACCTGGCGCTCCAGCTCCTCGATGCCCTTCTGCCCCGTGCCGGAGACGGCCTGGTACGTCGACACCACCACCCTCTGGATCTTCGCGACGTCGTGCAGGGGCTTGAGCACCACCACCATCTGGATGGTGGAGCAGTTGGGATTGGCGATGATGCCCTGGTGCCAGGAGAGATGGCCGGGATTGACCTCGGGGACCACCAGGGGGCAGCGGGCGTCCATGCGCCATGCGGCCGAGTTGTCCACGACGACGCAACCGGCGGCGACGGCGTGGGGGGCGAACTCGAGGGAGGTCGCGCCCCCGGCGGAGAAGATCGCCAGATCCACCCCCGCGAAGGAGTCCTTCTTCAGTTCCTCGACGGTCAGTTCCCCGTCCCCGAAGGGCACGCCGTTCCCGGCGGACCTCGAGGAGGCCAGCGCACGCACCTTCGTCGCCGGGAACTTCCGGCTGTGCAGCGTCGCCAGCATCTCACGCCCAACGGCCCCGGTCGCCCCAACAACTGCGACTGTCAACGGCTTGCCCATAACGTTCCTCTCCTCGTGCGGAAGCGATTGTCCGCGACCGTCCGGCGGTGCGGAAGACATGACATATATAGTCGTCAGGCGCCGTCTTGTCAGCAACCGGCCGCCGAAGCTTATCCCGCGATGGACGACGGCATCGAGCCGGACGCCGGCAAAACGCCGAAGGGTGCCGAAAAGACCGCCCGTCAGAAGTCGAGGCTGCCCGGGGTGCGCGGGAAGGGGATCACGTCCCGGATGTTGGCGATGCCCGTCAGCAGCATCAGGAGCCGCTCGAAGCCCATGCCGAAGCCGGCGTGAGGCACGCTGCCGTATCTGCGCAGGTCGAGGTACCACCAGTAGTTCTCCGGATCCTGACCCGCCTTCCGGAGCCGCGCCTCCAGACGGTCCATCCGCTCCTCGCGCTGGGATCCGCCTACGAGTTCCCCGATGCGGGGAGCCAGGATGTCCATGGCGGCAACGGTCCTGCCGTCGTCGTTGCCCCGCATGTAGAAGGCCTTGATCTCCTCGGGGAAGTCGTAGACCGCGACCGGCCGCTTGAAATGCTCCTCGGCCAGATACCGCTCGTGCTCGGTCTGCAGGTCCATGCCGAAGGCCACGGGGTAGACGAAGGCCTTCCCGCCGGCTTCCAGGATGCGTATGGCCTCGGCGTAGTCCACCCGGGCGAAGGGCCGCTCCAGCATCTCTTTCAGCCGTCCCACCAACCCCTTGTCGACGTACTCGTCGAACAGCCTCAAATCCGCCTCGCACCGGGAGAGCACGTGCTCCAGCACGTGGCAGACAAGCCCCTCCCCGAGGTCCATGACGTCCGCAAGGTCCGCGAAGGCCACCTCCGGCTCGATCATCCAGAATTCCGCGGCGTGGCGGGGCGTGTTGGAATTCTCCGCCCTGAAGGTGGGACCGAAGGTGTAGACCCTGCCAAGCCCCATGGCCAGCGCCTCCGCCTCCAACTGGCCCGACACCGTGAGGTGGCAGCGACGGTTGAAGAACTCCCTTCCCGTCCCGTCCTGTCCCCCCACCTCCGTGGTGACCCGGAACATCTCCCCCGCGCCCTCGCAGTCCGAACCGGTGAGCACCGGGGTGTGCACCCAGACGAAGCTTCTCGCGCGGAAGAACTCGTGTATCGCCGCCGCGGCCTCGGACCTGATCCGGAAGCAGGCCCCGTACTTGTTGGTCCGCACCCGCAGATGGGCGATGGTGCGGAGGAATTCGTCGGAATGGCGCTTCTTCTGCAAGGGATAGGTCTCGGGATCGGCCTGGCCGAACACCTCCAACTCCCGGACACGCACCTCCCAGCGCTGCCCCTTGCCCGGAGAGGCCACCAGTTCCCCCTCCACCGACACCGCGGCCCCCGTGCCCGCCTGCCCCAAGGCCTCGTGGGCCCCGGTCCCGTGGTCGACGAGGCACTGCATGTTCGCAAGGCAGGAACCGTCGTTCAGTTCGAGGAACGAGAACCCGGAAAGATCCCGGCGCGTCCTGATCCAGCCGCACAGGCGCAACCTCTCCATGGGCTCCGCCGACCCCAGCGCTTCGGCGACCAACGTCCTGTCCTTCATCCCATCGCTCCAGTCCCAGTCCCGCGTCCGGGCTTCCAGCCTTGCGCCCCATCGGCACTTCACCAAAAAACCCACGTGGCGCCCATCGCGCCCCGACTTCACCCGGGGCCCGAACCGCGCCCGAACCCAAGGATGTAGCACAGACCCGCCGCGCATTCCAGCGATAGCCCCGAGAAGGGATCAGAGCGATTATTTATTAAAGGTGGCAACGACGGAATCGCTCCCTCTTCCCCGAAGCCCGTCACTGGCCGCCATGGCGTTTCACTGGCCGGCATCCGTCTGCGACACCGGCCCGTGCGCCCCCTTCACCCACGACAGACGCCTCTATTGCAAGAATCCCCCAGCCCCCGACGATGGCCCGCCGAGCAAAGGCCAGCACGGCGGACAGCCGGGCAAAATTTCTTGCGGACAGGCCCTGAAGGCCAAGCCCCCTTTCAGTTCGCGCAAGCGTCCTGACGCCAATCGGGGCTGCTTGCAAAGACGCGGTGCCGCGGCTATCCTCGAATCATCCTCCACGAGCGCAGCCGGGAACCTGGAGGGGAACGATGCGCAGGACGGTCGTCATCAAGCACGTTGGCACGCCATGGACAAGGCGGCCCTCGGCGAGGCCTTCGCAGGGGATATTGCGCAGATGGCCGGCCAAGGCGCGAGAATCGACATCCACGGCGGAGAGCCCGGATCAGCGAGTTCCTGAAGTGCCTGCAGATCAAGAGCCGTTTCGCTGCCGGGCCGGGAGTCACTGATGAAGCGGCCATGCAGGCCATGGAAATGGCCTTCTACGGCACGGTCAACAAGGACGTCTTTCGGCGCTTCTCTTGTTGTCTGGCGCTTCTCTTGTTGTCTGGCGCTTCTCTCTTGGGGGCGTCCGGGCCGCTGGCATCGGCGTGGTTCCGACGTGCCGGGAATACTGAACGGGGAAGGCCGGCCCATCCCCAGTCTGGACCGGGAGCGGATCGCAGGCCCAAGCGGGATAGGTGGACACCTGCGGCATGATCCCCAAGGTCGAGGCGTGCCTTCACGGCCTGGCTTTGGAATGCGGACGCCCCCGCATCCTGAACGGTCGTCAACCCTCCGGTCGCGTGCGTTTTCTGCTGTACAAGGAGCCGCTGGGGGCGAGGTGCGGCCTGGGGGGATTGAGGCCGCATCGGAGAAGGGATCTCCAGCATTCCGGAGATTGAGTCGGGAAAGGACACGGTTGAAGGCTTGGCCACAACTTCTCATAGATTGATACACTGGAGTAAATATGTCAAACTTACCCACGCTGCCAGCTGGCGATGCATCCTTTGTGTCGATACGTGAGAATAATTGCCTTTATGTGGACAAGACACGTTATATCGCACAGATGATTCAGGAAGGATCATACTATTTTCTCGCACGGCCACGCCGTTTTGGAAAATCCTTGACCATTTCTACGTTTCAAGCACTTTTCTCTGGAAGGAAGGACTTGTTCGTTGGGCTGGATATTGAGAAGTATCTAGATAATGAAAAATTTCTTCCTGGGCCCGTGATTTGCCTCGATATGAGCGGCGCATTGGTAAAAGATGGCATTGATGGCATGAATCGTCGAATAAAAAATTTTTTGGCAAAAATTGCCCGAGACAACCATGTCGAATTATGCGGAGAGGATGTCGACATAATATTCAGTAATTTGATCACTGACTTACATGAGAAATATGGAAAGGTAATTATTCTCGTAGATGAATACGATTATCCAGTAATTGATGCTATGAGAAAGAAAATGGATATTGAAATAATTAAGAATAATCTCCGTGATTTTTTTACGCAAATAAAAATAAATAGAGAATCGATTCGATTTGTGTTTCTTACAGGTGTAAGTAGATTCTCTAGAATGGGTATATTCTCTGCGCTAAATAACATCGATGATATTTCACTCCAAAAAGATTATGGGACTATGCTTGGGTATACCCATGAAGAAATTGTAACCAAATTTGAGTCGTATATTGAGGAATCCGCTAAGGCTCTTAAAACAAATTCCTGTGACCTTATCAATAATATAAGAGACTATTATGACGGATTTTGCTTTGATGGTGAAGATTGTGTATACAATCCATATTCCACTTTGTTATTTTTTCGGCATAAAGATTTTGAAAGGTTCTGGTTTGTAAGTGGAACACCTTCAATTGTCGCTGAGCATATCAAACGAAACAAGGTGACAGTTGAACAATTCAAAGAGATGAAAATTACAAAATCCTTCGCTCAGGAACCAGGGGAACTTAATGAATCTTCTACTGCAAGCTATCTATATCAATC
>JAISTH010000065.1 GCA_031272715.1 Desulfovibrio sp. | reverse complement strand
AGCGCTCAAGCCTCCAGGACTCCCCGCCTCCCACAGGGCTATGCCAGGGGCGGGTCGGACGCCGGACCAGGTTCGGGGACGGCGTCGTCGCGGAGGTCCCCGGCGCACGACCTTGCCAGGTCCACGAGCGACTTCACGTCCTGCGCCGCCTTCCCCTCCTCCTCTTGGCACATGCGTCCGATCCCCCTGAGCTGCGCCGGGATGCCGTCCTTCCCCCCTTTGGCCTCGCGGACGCTTCCCGCGGGCTTCTTCGGGGAGTTCCCCTTGTCGTGGGGGGACGTGTCGCGTTCCCGGAAGATCGTGGGGCACATCTCCACGAGGGCGGCGATGGCTCCGCTGATCCGGGAGTGCGGTCCCAGGGGGGAGAGGGCGCACAGGGCCGTCTCGCAGGCGGCGATGGCCTTCGCCGTCTTCGGCTCGGAGACTGCGTCCGGCGGCGTGCCGCCCTGTATGACGGACTTTCTCGCCCGCAGCATGCACCTGAGACGCCATGCCGATTTCCGCCCCAGCTCGAGCTTCGACAGATCCGCGGAACGGATCTTGAGGAACTTGTTCAGCTGCAGGAACTGGCGCGTCCCGAGGGGCGGGTTGGCGTAGAAGACCCTGCCCCGTATGAGGGAGCCCTTGAAGAAGACGTGGAACTGCCCCTCCACCTGCCGCTGCAGGTCGCGGAAGTCCACCCGGGAGACCCGGTGGACGCTGGCCCCCATCGTGTCCCGAAGCGTGGCGTCCCCGTGCCGCCTGTCCGCGGCGAAGCCCTGGGACTGCATGATCAGGGCCTCCCCCGCGAGGTTCTTGATCAGGTCGTAGGTCTGCCGCGGATCCTCGCAGGTCATGAACAGCTTCACCTTGGTGTTCGAGACGATCTGCTCGGCCGCGGCCGCGTTGGCGCGGGTTATGCCGGCGTAGTCCTGGGACGCCACGGTGACGGCCATGCCCAGACCCCGTCCCTGGGTGAGGAGTATCTCGAAGCCCGGCGTCTCGATGGCGGCGTACTCGTCCACGACGATCCCGAAGGGCGTGCGCGCGTCCGTGGGCAGTCCCCCCAGCACCTGGGAGACGGTCCCCTGTATCCTGTCCCCCAGTCCGACGCCGCAGGCGGTGCGCACCCCGGCGAGGCACAGCTGTCCCATGCTGCGCAGCTCCTTGGGGTCCTTGTCCATGGACGGTATCAACTCGACGAGGATCCTGCGGGAGGTGATGACGTCCACGGCGTCCACCTCGCCGTGGGATGTGTTGAAGATGTGGCCGTAGTTGTCCACCATCAGGGAGAGGGCGCGTCCGAAGTACGCCCTTGCGTAGCTGTACTGCTCCTGGAAGTTGTTCTTCTGCAGGTCCACGGACACCCCGGGACGCCAGCCGACCGTGGCGAGTCCGGCCTGGAGGGCCGACATGGCGTTCGCGGAGACGTCTCCGGCCCCCTTGATCCTGCCTTCGGCGAGGTCGATCATCTTCCCGGTGTCCATGAGGTATTCGCGTATCTGGGCGATGTCGAGGATCAGCCGTCCCATGTCCCGGAGTTCCACCAGGACGAAGAGCAGGCCGGAGAGCACGGTCTGGGCGTTCTGGGAGAAGATCGAGTTGGCCCCGTCGTTGCCGCCGCCGGGCATCATGGCCATGAGCAGCTGGGCGATCTGGTTGGCCGACCCCACGGCGAAGGGGTTCTGGGTGTTGGAGACGGCCGCGTGGGGTTTCATGCCGGTCCTGCCCTTTGGGGACTCCTGCACGGGCCTGTTCGTCATGTAGTTGATCACCATGAAGTCGTCGTCCCGGCCCAGCATGCGGCACATGGTGTAGATCTGCATGGCCAGCTTCGGGGCGGCCTTGGGATCGACGTAGATGAAGCCGCTTCCCGTGGCGAGATAGTTGAAGGCGAGGGAGACCAGGGTCTCGGTCTTCCCCGCGCCGGTGGTGCCGAGGATGAGCATGTGGGTGAGGATGTCGTCCCGGCTGATCCAGAGTTCCCTGCCGTCGTCGTCGTTGCCGAGATGGAAGATGCCCTCGGCCTTCCCGTTGCGACCCTTCGCCGGGATTTTCCCGTCGGGACCTGCGGCGTCGTGGCATGCGGGCATGCGCATGGGGGGACGGTCGCGCCCGGCCCGTGCGCGGCGCAGGCAGAGGAGGACGAGGATCGACGTCAGCGCGAGGGGCCAGATGACGGAGAGGAAGGGGAGGAGGACGGCGCAGGCGGTGCAGGCGATGGCGTGGCCCTCCCTGGAGAGGAGGGCGTCCATGGTGCGCTGCATGGGGGTGCGGATGTCCCGGACGAGTTCGTCCTGTCGTCGTTCGAAGTCGGGATTGACGGCGTGGAGGTCGTGTCTTGGCATCTCGTGGTCCTCCAGGGGTGCGGGGTGGGGATTGCGGGTATTGATGCGGGACGCGGGGCCGGAGGCGGGATGGGGGTCAGAACGCCGACCCGGGGTCGTCCCCGTAGACGGCGAGGGCGATCCGGCCGTCTTCCAGCAGGGATTCCTCCAGGCCCTTCACCGCCTCGTCCACCAATGGTTCCGTCATGTCCTCCGGACAGAGGTCGTCGTCGTCGGCGATGCGGTCCTCGGCCTTGAAGTGCGCCCAGGCCCCCGCGATCTCGGGCCATGCGACCTTCCGGCCGCAGTTGTTCAGGAGATAGAAGAGGGGGCGGTCCACCGGCCGCAGCCAGATGAACTCCGAGGTCGCAAGGACGCCTTTGGTCCGCGCCTGCCGGTACATGGCGAGGACCATCAGGTTGCGGTACCGGAGGTGGGGGGCGAGGGCGCGCCGGATGTCCGGCCGGTCGAGAAGCTCCCGTATCTCGTCGTCGCCCGGGGAGTCCATGTCCAGATCCATGGTGCACGGCTTCGCCTGCCGGGCACGGCGGTACCGGGGGAAGGGGAGGAGTTCCCACCGGCCGGGCCTTGCGGGGATCGGCGGCCTGAAGGAGACGCTCATGGCGTCCAGGATGTCGTGGGCCTCGGCCTTGCGTTCCGCGGCGAAGAGGAGGAAGGCGACGAAGAGCTTGCGCACGTATGCGGGCATGGAGTCCAGGCGGCAGGCGTCCTCGTCCCCGGGTATGGTGCGGGGGCCGCACTGGGCCCGGAAGACGCGGCGGGCCTTCTCCCTGTCGAGGTAGACGCCCTGGGTTCCCTTGGGGTCCGACGACGGCGGGACGGGCGCGGAATCGGGGGCGAGGATGGTCTCGGACGGGACGGGAGTCCGTTCCGTCTCCTTCCTCCCCCTGTCCGCGACGTGGTACAGCAGGCCCTGTTCCGCGGCGAACTGCACGGGTTGGCGCGCCACCATCCAGGGGCCGGCGTCAGCAGGTTCGTCCAGGATGCTTCGGGGCCAGTTGAGGATGGGGGCGATGCAGGGACTGGTGGCGCGGTTGTTCTCGAGGAGGGAGTTCATGGTGAATCTTCGGCGATATCTGTCCGCCGGGGACCTGCGGAAGCCTATCCAACCCATTGCGGCCACCGCGGCGATGGAGGGCCAGACGTACCAGTCGCTTGCGAGGGAGAGGATTTCGAGGGCTTCTTCGGGGGAGATGGCGGCCGGGTCGATCCGGCGGAGGACGTCGGCGAGATGGGCTGCCTTGGCGGAGAAGAGGGCCGGGAGGCGCAGTTCGAGGATGGCCAGATGCAGCAGGGGGCCGTTCAAGGCCGCGGCATGGCGGTCGAGCCACCACAGGGCGATGCATCCTGCCACGGCGAGGCAGAGGAGGATGGTCCAGGAGTCGTTGGCGTTGTCTGTGGGGTGCATGGCGAACCTTTGGTTGGGGGTGGTGACGCAGACGATAGCGGATTTTTCCTAGAATGTCAAGAGTATGAGTGTCTAATTGCATAGAATTTAGGAAAAGACGTTTTCCCGCCATGGTGGGGGGTGTTCGAGGCGGGGGGGATGGAGAGGCGCGGCGCGTGAGAGGAGAGGTACGGTGCGGGGAGGGAGATGCGCGGCGCGGGAGGGGAGAGGCGCGGTGCGTGAGAGGAGAGGTGCGGTGCGGGGAGGAAGAGGCACGGCGGGGGAGGGAGAGGCGCGGTGCGTGAGGGGAGATGCGCGGCGCGTGAGGAGAGAGGCGTGGCGGGGAGGGGAGATGTGCGGCCCGTGAGGGGAGATGCGCGGCGCGTGAGAGGAGAGGTGCGGTGCGGTGAGGGGAGATGTGCGGCGGGGGAGGGAGAGGCGGGAAGGGACTTTGGTGAGAGACTGGCGCAGGGCGGGATGGGGCAGGGTGGAGAATGGCATGTGGATATATCCCGCTTCATCGCCCGGAGGATGAAGCGGGATCCGTTTCTCCCCGCATCCCTTGGACGCCGACGGGCCGCAAACTCGCTCCATTGCCTGCAGCCGGGTGGCCGGGAAGCCGAAGGAGGCGGAGGGCATCAACCCGTTGCCAAACGGCTCCAACAGGGTGTCTGGGAGGTGGCTCCAATGGGGTGCCTCCCAAGAATTCCTTCATCCCGAGGAATCCTTCCTCGTGGCCGGCCATCCCCGCAGTCAGCGCCTTGCCCGGCCAGGCCCCTTTTTGCCGTCGCTCTTGATGGCCGGAGTCCACGTGGCCAGCTTCCTTGCGACCATGTCCTTGCGGCCAACCTCTTCGAGGCCGTCGTCCCCGTGGCGGCCTTCCCCGTGATTCCCCTTCCCGGGATCCTCCTTCTCCCGAGGCGGGATCCCATCTCATCCCTCCGCTTTCCCTGATCCGGCCTTCCTTCCTCCAAAGCGGCTTTCCTGGGCCATCTCCCCTTCTCCTGGGAGGCTGCTCATCTTCCGGGGGTCTGCTCATCTTCCGGGGGTCTGCCCCATCTCTTGGGAGCCTGCCCCTCCACTTGGGCGTCTTCCCTCCTTTTGGGCGTCCATCCTTCACTTGGGCAACGTTCCCGGGACGCATCCTTTGCATCCGGGCGGCGTTCCAGAAGCGTCTCCCCAAGGCGTCTTCCGAGGCATGGCGTGTCGGGATGCACGCCGAAGGAGCCGGCTTGCAGGCACGCCAATGGAGCCGGCTTGCAGGCACGCCAATGGAGCCGGCTTGCAGGCACGCCAGTGGAGCCGGCCTGCGGGCACGCCAGTGGAGCCGGCTTGCAGGCACTCCAGTGGAGGCGGCTTGCAGGCACGCCGATGGAGCCTGCTTGCAGGCACGCCGAAGGAGCCGGCTTGCAGGCACGCCGATGGAGCCGGCTTGCAGGCACGTCAATGGAACCGGCTTGCAGGCATGCCGAAGGAGCCGGCCTGCAGGCACGCCAGTGGATGCGGCTTGTAGCACGTCAATGGAACCGGCTTGCAGCACGCCAATGGAGCCGGCTTGCAGGCACGCCAAAGGAACCGGCTTGCAGGCACGCCGATGGGGCCGGCTTGCAGGCACGCCGATGGAGCCGGCCTGCGGGCACGCCAACGGAGGCGGCTTGCAGGCACGCGAAGGAACCGGCCTGCGGGCACCCCGATGGAGCCGGCTTGCAGGCACGCCAACGGAGGCGGCTTGCAGGCACGCCAACGGAGCCGGCTTTCAGGCACGCCAATGGAGCCGGCTTTCAGGCACGCCAATGGAGCCGGCTTTCAGGCACGCCAACGGAGGCGGCTTGCAGGCACGCCAACGGAGCCGGCTTGCAGGCACGCCAGTGGAGCCCCCCGGTTGGCACCCCAATGGTTCCACCCGGCGGGCCGGATGGAACGGCGGAATCCCCCCCCTTCCTTCAAGTGCGACCGCCTTCCACGCCCTCCGCCACGGCCAGCATCCCTCCATCCTTTGCCATGTCGCCTCCGATCGGGTCTCGGGGGCGGCCAGCCCCTCCCGCACACCCCGCCCGGTCGCCATTTCCGGAAATGTTTGCGAGGAGCGCCCCATCCCGCCGCACCTCTTCCCTCCAAGCGTCACCCAAGGCTTCAGCCCCCCACGTCACGCATCTCCCCACCCCCCCGGTTGGCACCTCAATGGCGCCACCCGGCGGACCGGATGGAACGGCGGACCCCCCCCCTTCCTTCAAGTGCGACCGCCTTCCACGGCCTCCGCCACGGCCCGCATCCCTCCATCCCTTGCCATGTCGCCTCCGATCGGGTCTCGGGGGCGGCCAGCTCCTCCCCCGCCCCCCTGCCCGGTCGCTATTTCCGGAAATGTTTGCGAGGAGCGCCCCATCCCGCCGCACCTCTTCCCTCCAGGCGTCACCCAAGGCTTCAGCCCGCCCCACGTCACGCATCTCCCCACCCGCATCGTCCAGATCCCAACCGCCCACACATGGGAGGACATGGCCAACCCTCCGATTTTCCTGGGTAAAAAGTTTTTCCATGGATTTCAGGAAAAGATGTTGACAGATTCTGTGAAATAGTGTATGGTCGGTCTTGGAAATGCTGAAATCCACAAAATCAACGAGGTTTTCCATGCAAAAGCTCAGCATCCCTGACATGGAGCGGGAGGCCATCCTCGCGCGCCGCAGAAGGTTCTACGAGGATCTGCCGGAAGTCCCCGAAGTCGACTACTTCCGCAAGCCCAAGGGCGACAGGAACAAGGCCGGGGAGGGGCAGGACGCGTCCGCCGGACAGTTCGGCGACGGGACGCAGCCGCAACAGGCCGGGAAGGCCGAGGATCGCGACGGAAAGGATCCCGCCTCCCCCGACAACGCCCGGAACCCCGGCAACACCCGGAACCCCGGCAACGCCGGGAACGGCGGCGACACCCGGAACCCCGGCGATGCCGAGATCGGCCGCCCCGCCCCTTCCACGGGCGGCGGCAAGGAATCGGCGGACTCCGGTCCCGTCCCGGGTTCACACCTCCAACCCCCACCCTCCGTCCCCGGATCCGGACCCACCGGATCCGGTCGGCCCTCGCACATCCCCGGCCCCGTTCACGGCGATGCCAGGCGTCCCTCCCCCGAGTCGCGACCCCCGCAAGTCCCGACGGGACAATCCCCGACACACGGCGTCATGACGCCCGGTCCGGGATCCCCCCGGAACAACGCGGCCCCCATGGCCACGCCCTCCGACCCCGCAAGGTCGAAGGACGCGGCCGGCCCGACATCCAAAACCTCCAACGCCGCCACCCCGCCCCCCTCCGCCCGCATTCCCGGAGGATCCGTCCCCCCCACGGGGGATCCGGCGGAGACCCCCACCGAACCGGGCCACGCAAGGACATCGGCGACCGACGGACAGCCCCGGCAATCCGCCGGCCAGTCCCACCACGCACCCGCAACGGGGATCGCCGCGTTCTTCGGGGAGGGGCTGCGCCTTGGCGCACTCGCCACCGGCTGCGTCTTCGGTGCCCTGGGGGAGGGGATCCGCAAGGTCTGCAACGTCGGCGCAAAAACCCTGGAAGAACGCCTCGAGGCCTGCCGCGATGCCTACCTCGACACGCGCATGCAGGACCTGCGAGGCATCGCGGCCCGCTGCCGCCACTGGGCCGCACAGCTCGACGGCGACCCCCTCGTGCGGGATGCGCTGGCGTCCGGTTCCAGGAACCCCGCTTCGACCAAGGCGCAGCGCATGGAGGACTTCATGGCGCACCTGGACACCCCCAGGGGAGCCGACGCCAGACAGGCGGGGGAGCGGCTGCGGGAATCCCTCGGGAACCTCCGGGCCTGCGCCTGCGACGTCTTTGCGACGGCGGCCAGGCCAGGGGCGCGGGACGCCAACGCCCCGAAGACGGCGGCCGGGATCCTGCGCTCCTGCAGCAGGGAACTGGAGAGGACGCCGGGCCTGTCCCTCATGCACGACGAACGGGGACGCACCCTGCAGGAGGCCGGCGCCCAACTCCTCAAGGACGTCTCCTCCCTCCTCGTCCGCATGGGCCAGGACATCGCCGCCCGGCTCCGGAACGCCGTCCCGCAGCAGCCATCGGCCCAGCCGGGACCTTCCCCCCTCATGTGACACCCCCGGGGCGATCCGCATCCGATGCGGATCGCCCCGTACAAACACCGAGAAGAGGACACCATGCCCAATCTCACCCAAACCCATCCCCTGCTGACCCACACCCCCGACGGCATGTACTACTTCGCGCACGACCCCGAGGAGAAGGCCCTGGTCCAATGCTTCATGTCGAACGGCATCGGCGAGTACCTGGCCATGGCGGCGGCGATTTTCCTGGACATGCTGGACGATCTGAAGGAGGGGGACGGCGACATCGCCAGCCTCCGGTTGCATTACAGGGATTTCCTGCAGGTCCCCCAGGGCCTGCCCTCCTCCGCCTGCAGCGAAAAGCTGGCGAGGTACGCCACGAACCGCAAGGACAGGTTCAAGCTGTCCGTCTTCCATCAATGGATGGACTCGGTGCGGGGCCGCTTCGAATCGGTCGGGAACCGGCCGGGAGACGAGATCGCCGCCCACCACATGAGGTTCGCCACGACGCCATCCGCGCCGCCCGGACCGCAGGGAAAGGGGCGCCTCACCCCGAGAAAGCCGCGCCACTGCCACGACTGCGGCCGGCCGACGGCGAACTATCGCTGCGATTCCTGTCTCATGCGCTGGCGCGTCAAGCATCAGGTGCCCCTGACCTCCGATGAGCAACCCGTGATGGAGGAACAGTCCCTCCCCCACGTCCCCAAGCGGCATCTGGCCAAGGACGACTGGTACTGAGACTTCCGCGGCCGCGGCCGCGGGACATCCCGGCCGGCCTTCCGTCCGGGCACCGGTCCATGGACCGGTCGATCGCGGGACGGGGCACGTCCCGCACCGTCCCTCAACCCCACCTCAAGGAGTGCACATGTCCATCGTCCACCTCTGCCTCGTCGCCATCACCGTCCCCTGTCTCGTGCTGTCCGCATGGGCGTCCGCACTTGCCGGCGCCCCCGTGGACGCGACTTCCTTCGACCCCAAGACCGTCTTCATCAAGGCCGCGCCCGTGAACGTCCCCGTGGGCACGGTCATCGCCTGGCCCGCGGCGTCCGATCCCCTGGACGCCGGGAACTGGCTGGAATGCGACGGACGGGCCGTCGACCGGACGAAATACCCCCGACTCCACGTTCTCGTGGGCGATCAGACGCCGGACTACAGGGGGATGTTCCTGCGGGGATACAGGGACCCGCAGGCCGGCGGATCCGGCGACCACGCAACGGCCGGCCTCGGCCTGGTGCAGGGCGACGCCATCCGCAACATCACCGGCGACCTCGGGGAGGTCCCGGGCATCGCAGTCATCGGGAGCGGCGCCTTCCACGTCGAGGACGTGGCCGGCACGTCTTCCCCGGGGTACGGCGCGTCGGGGCAGACGAGAGTCCGGGTGCGGTTCGACGCATCGAAGACGGTCCCGACGGCGGGGGAGACCAGGCCCGTCAACGTGGCCGTGCGATACCTGATACGGGCGTTGCCGTAGGGATCGGGGCGTCCGCAGGCTATGCCCACGGACGCCCCGACCGTTCCTGGAGGACGGTCGAGGCGGGGTTTGCGCATGGCCGCAGTCGTCAACTACCCCCCGTTTCAGCGGGGGGCAGTTGACGACTGTTTTTGACATGGTGAAAAGAACAGCGATTGGTCTTCTCATGACGTCAATTCGCCAATGCGCCTACGGACCATATCCATTGTCTCGCCTGTTGTGCGAGGGATCAAGATTGTTGCCTATAGACAAGTCAAGATCACTCAAATATTACTGTGGCGAGTTCTTTATCGATTTGGACAACACCTTGCCGACTCACCAGCAGCTCCTTGGGCTTGAAGAAGAGAAATGATGTCAATGCATTTACATTGGCAAGCGTAAAGCGGCCTTTACAGTTTTGTGTGAGATATTTTGCGACACACTGCTGAACCTATTGCATTGACATCAAAAAAACTGTCTGCAAAAAATAGAATAAACTCTCTCTACCATAGTCATTTTTTTGATCCATCGTCCATCGCCAGCACGGCCTGACATTCAATCAGTCTGTTTAAATATGTGATAATGTTTCGTGGTTATTTTGCTGGATAATTTTTGATAAAGCATATTTATTGCGACATGCGTATGAATATGCTACTTAGATAAATTGCCACTTTTGTACTGTTGAAATTTTAATATGATAGTTGATGTAAAATGCAATGGAAAGATGCAAACGCTAAAATGTATTTGAACTAGACAGTGATTGCCGTGAAGCAAAAATTCAACTAAATCCATATCTTTCTTGAGACACCTCAAATCTCCCCAAACTCCCCTCCAACCAATTTCCAAACCGTCCACGTGACACCTCCCCAAGGCTTCCCATGAGCCCGCAAAACGCCGAGGCCCCCCATCCCTGCATACGGGACGGGGGGCCTCGGCATTTGCGGGATGGGGCGATTCCCTTCGTCAATGCCCCGCCACCGGGAGGAGTTCCTCTCGCCCATCGGCCCGGCGCACCCTGACGCCGCGCCTGTCGATGGCGATCACCGTCGCCCCTTCAAAACCCTCCCCGGAACGCAGCGTCCTCGTCCCCCCATCGGGCAGACGCACCGTGGCCCAGCATGCGCCGTCCATGCCCTGGATGGACAGGATCCGCGGGGGACGGGGTGCCATGACCCGTACGGGGACGTTGTCCACGGCGGGAGCGACGGGTTTTGCGCGGGAGGCCGCGGGAGGTGAGGCAGGGGACGGGGACTGTCCCTCGGCGCGCCGTGTGGCCTCGGCGATGTCCCGCTTCAGGAGGGCGATCTCCTTCGCGATCTTCAGTTCCTCCCGTTCCCCCGTGAGCTTCGTGATCGCCGCGAGGTTCCCGAACTCCGGCATGGAGATCCTGGGCTTGGCGGAGGCCTTTGGCGTCGCGGCATCGTTTTGGGTGTCGCCGGAAGGACGGGAGGCATTCCTGCCCGACGTCTCGGCATTTCGGGCGGCGTCGCCCGGAGATTCCGCTATTGTGGCCGTTGCGGAACGTGTGGCCAGGCGTCTGGAGTACGTTCCCGGGGCCTTGTCGGCCCCGGGAACGGACTCCAGAGGTTTCCGGTCTGTGCCGGCATCGGTCGTGCCCGAAGCGTCGCCCTGAAGACGGAAGGCCCTGGCATCCGGATCGGCATCCTCGTCGGCCTCTTCCGTTCCCGGGGCGTCCGCCACGTCTTCCTTCAGGCCGATGTCGTAGGCCTGAAGGTCCACCGTCTCCTCCGCCTTCAGGCCCAAGGTTCCATCCGCCTGCCGGACATCGCTCCCGTCGGCCATGGGGGCATCGGTTTCCCCGGACTTCAGGCCGTCCACCGTGCCGCTCAAACCGGCGGCCTCGGCCTTCAGGCCTTCGGCCTCGGCCGCCGGGGTTCCGGCCGCCTTGAACGGGGCGAGGGACCTTGCGCCCTGCCTGAAAGTCGGCGCCTTGAGACCCGCCGTCCTGGCATCCGACGCCATCGGGGCCGACCAGGGCCACGGCATCCCGAACCCCATGAAATGGTCCGCCACGGCAAGCATCGCGAGGATGGCCGTGACGGCCACGGCCATCCTCGCGGCCCAGCGCCTGATCCCCTTCCCGCCGCGGCCTTCCGCGAGGCTCGGCGTCACCAGCATGAAGTCGTCGTGTTCATCGCGTGACATATACCCTCCCACGCATGTTCCAGTTTGCGCCTTCATAGACGATGTCCTCCACCACCAACCCGGGGATCGTCCCCAGCAGGTCTCCGAGACCCGACCCCATGACCCTCGTGGAGATGCCTGTCAGTTCAAGTGGGGCTTCCCGCCATGGACAGACGAAAGTCCCCACCTCCGGCACGGTCCGCCGCACCGGCGCCTTGGGCTTGAGGCTGGCCCGCAGCCCCAGCGTCTGGGCCAGTTGCAGGAAGTCCGTGCGTATCCGGTCCATGTCCCGCAACCCTTCAAGGCCGGGGATCCTTGCAGGGTTTCGCCCTTCGGGCAGGGGGCGCTGCAGGGTCCGGGAGGCCCTGCGGGCCTCCCGGGGATCAGGGACGAGATCCGTCCCTGCATAGCTTGCCCCTCCTCCGTGGGCGTACCGTTGCACGACGGTCACCTTGCGCCCTTCGGGCGTGCAGGCGACCCGCTCGAGGAGCCAGCCGCCGACGGACACCGGCGTCTCGGCAACGGCCCCGAGACACGCGGCGCAGACTTCGTCGGCCATGGGACTCCGGATCCAGGCCTGGGGGAAGAGCCGTTCCGGATGTCTCTCGTGGTCCAGGCGCAGCCTCGTGCGCTCCGCCTCCTTGAGCCGGGTGGCCTCGGAGAAGCGGGAGGCGTTCCAGAAGTCGGTCCCCGCATCAAGGGCGTACAGGGCCGCGGCCAGAAGGGCCGTCGCCAGCGTCCAGCGTTTCAGTGTCCGGCCTCCCCGTCCCTCGAAGTCCCCGAGAGGGAGGATCCTGTCCTCCACGTTCCGGAAGCCGCGCCACCAGGACGATGGCAAAAGGCGATCCTCGAGGAACGCCTGGCTCTCCGGGGCCGTCCCGAAGCGCCGCGTTTCCGCGAAGCCTCCGGGGAACGCCTTGCCCAGGGACTCGAAAGCCTCCCCGGCCTCCCGTTCGGAGTCGTGGACCCGGTCGGACTCTCCCCCGATGAGTTCCTCCCCGACCTTCGCCAGCACCCACCAGAAGCTGCGGCCGTCGACGTCCACCATGGGGAGGAGTCCCAGAAAGGAGGGACCCGGCAGGGAGAGGCGGCCGGCCAATGCGTGCCGCCCCTTGAAGGCGCCGGCCGCGCCTTCGCTGTCGCAGTGGCCGCATTGCCGTCCGTGCACCGCCATCATGTCCGGGGGCCGGAGGGCCATCCGCCGCGCCGCCTGCGCGGCGCGTTCCATGGCGACGCCGGACCGGGCCAGGGGGGCCCCGTCCGGGTCGCCATCAAGGTCGGGTGGCTGCCAGTCCACGCCGACGACATAGGTTTTCCCGCCAAGCCTGACGAGACGCATGGAGTTCATGTGGTCATCCCTCCATGGCGAGTTCGGGGGAGGCGTTCTCCACCTCCATGGTGATCACGAGAAGGGTGCGGGCGTAGCCGCGCTTCCCGCCCAGGGCGAACAGCCCCGCATTGGTCTCCCGGGACCGGGTGGACTGGGAGAAGCCTGCAAGCACGAGGGTCTGCCCCATCTGCATCGCCACGCGCTGGGAGAAGGCCCGGGTGGAGACCTGGGGCAGCTGTATCTGGGTCTCTCCCGCGCGGATGGTCTGGATGCCGTCCAGGGAGGAGAGGCTGACGGAGTACTGGAGCACGACGCGACGGCCTTCGAGGATGTGGGGGATGACCGTCATGGCGAAGCCCGAGGTGACCTCTCCCGGGGTCATCTGCACGGTGGCGCCGTAGTCGGTGGTCTGGGTCGAGGAGCCGGCGAGGTACGTGTGGCGGGTGGTGTTCAGGATGGGGGCCGGCTGGTTGTTCATGGCCACCGCGCCCCCCGAGGTCACCTGGGAGGCGTTCCCCCATTTGCCCAGGGCCTTGAGGACCGCGGAGGAGTCCTTGAGCCTGCCCGTGACCACCGTGGCTGCGGCGGAGTCGAGCCCTCCGGGGACGCTTGCGAGAGACCCTGCCGTCACGGCGATGTCTTCCGGACGGAAGAGGATGGCGAGATCGATCCCGGCCTCCCTGTCGTCGGAGACGTCGAGGCTCCACACGTTCACCTTGAGGGACACCTGGCGGCTGTAGCGGGCGTTCACCTCCTCGATGAATGCGGCGATGCGCCGCAGGCAGTCGGGGTGGTCCCGGACGGTGACCGTTCCGGCGGCCTGGTTGGCGATGGCCTGTCCGGATTCCGAGAGCATGGCCTTGATGGTGCGTTCGGTGTCCTTCCAGACGTCGAAGCGCAGCTGGGTGCGGTTGGTCTGGCTGGTCCGGGTGACGGCATCCTCCGTGGAAACCGTGGTCCCCACGGTTCCCGCCCCGATGCTGCGGCCGGATCCGGAACCCTCACGGCTCCTGTTGGTGAGCTGGTTGTCGTAGAGGATCTCGCCGGGGGATGCGGCGATGGTGAAGGTGCGCTGGAGCTGTCTCGCGAAGGTCACGGTGTCCGCCGCGGCGTCCCAGTCCCAGCCGTATCCGCTCTGGGCGGCTATCTGGGTGAGCAGTGCGGAGAGGGGGCCGTCGTGGTTCACGGCGATCTCGGGTCCGCTGCCGAGGGGGGACGGACGTGTGCGCAGGAGGCGTTCCAGTTCCCCGGAGGGGGGCGTTTCCGTCGTCCGTGAAGACGAGGCCGGAGGTGTATGGAGCGTCCGGGCGTCGTCGTCGCCCAGGGCTGAGGGGAACCTTGGGGTCTGGCCGGCGTCGGAGGCGAGGACCACGTTCACGGGCACGATGTCCCGGAGGTTGTCGAGGACGGCCGAGAGGGTCCCCCTGGTGTGCAGGGTCACGCGGGTCGCGAGGATGGGGGCCTGGTTCGGCGCAAGGGGCACGGATCTGGCGCCGAGGTAGTTCCCGGGCACGACCCGCAGGGAACGGGACTTGGCGATGTCGTCGAAGCGGCCCACCTTGTCCTCGACGTCGTCCAGGGGGGAGGGTTTGTGGGGCGCGCATCCCCCGAGGAGGATGACCATGGCGAGGATGGCCGTCAGGATGGCCGTGATCCGGGTGCGGCCGCGGGATGTCCGCGGCGTCCCTGACGTGTTGGAGCCGGGGATGCCGGCGAAGGTTGGGGCGTTCATTCTTCCGTCACCTCCACGACGTGGTTGGATTCGTAGATGCAGACACGGAGGGGGTGTCCGCCCTGGGCGAGGTCGGAGAAGAGCCGGCCCATGGCGTCCTTGAACTCTCCGGGGTATGCGGCATGGCTTGCCAGGTTGAAGTCCCTGTCGGGACGCCACACCAGCTGGTAACCTGCGCGTTCGGCCCATTGGCGCACCTGGGGGAGGAGATGTCCCGGGGCGACGGAGAAGGGGCGGAACGGATCGGGGGTTGAGGCTTGGGTCATCCCATGGGGTTGTGGAGCCTGGAGGGGAGCATCGGGGACGATGCGGTTCGAGGGAGCGGTGTGGTTTGGGTTTGTGGTTTTGCCCGTGGAGCCTGTCCGGCCGGGGCCGGCGGTTCCGGGCGTTGCCGGGAATTTCGCGGACGTCGAAGGTGTCGTGGCGGCCTTGGCGGTCGCAGCGGCGGCGACAGTCCGGGTCGGAGCCGCGGCGACGGTCCGGGTCGGAGCGGCGGCGACAGTCCGGGTCGAGGCGGTGACGGTCCGGGTCGCAGCGGCGGCGACAGTCCGGGTCGCGGCCGTGCCATTGGGCGTTGCGAGGTGGTTGTTTGCGGCCGTCCTGTATGGCCGGTTAGCGTTCGCGGGATCCCCTGAGGCCATGGCTGAAGCCTTGGCGGTTCCGTGGGCGGTTTCATGGGTGGTGCCCTGTGGTGAAGCAGGGGAAGTGGTGGCCCGGGGTGTTCCTTGGGGCGTCATGGGGTTTGGAGTGGCCGCCATGGAAGCCCTGGCGGTTCCGTGGGCGGTGCCCTGTGGTGAAGCAGGGGAAGTGGTGGTCCGGGGTGTCCCTTGGGCCATCATGGGGTTTGAAGAGGCCGTCCCGGGAACTCTGGATGCTCCATGTGCGCCGTCTTCGATCGTTGCAAATTGCTTTGCATAGGAGACCTGGCCCGGCCCTTGGGTCGGGGGCGTCCTTTGGGCACGGGGCGTCCCTTGGGCCATCATGGGGTTTGAAGTGGCCGTTGTGGAGGCCCTGGGGGTTCCGTGGGCGGTTTCCTGTGATGGAGCAGGGGAGGTGGTGGCCTGGGGTGTTCCCTGGGCCATCATGGGGTTTGAAGAGGCCGTCCCGGGAGTCTTGGCGGCTCCATGTGCGCCGTCTTCGATCGATGCAAATTGCTTTGCATAGGAGACCTGGCCCGTCCCTTGGGTCGGGGGCGTCCTTTGGGCACGGGGCGTCCCTTGAGCCATCATGTGGTTTGAAGTGGCCGCCGTGGAGGCCCTGAGGGTTCCGTGGGCGGTTTCCTGTGGTGAAGCAGGAGAGGTGGCGGCCTGAGGTGTTTCCTGGGCCGTCATGGGGTTTGAAGACGCCGTCCCGGGAACTCTGGATGCTCCATGTGCGCCGTCTTCGATCGTCGCAAATGGCTTTGCATAGGAGACCTGGCCCGTCCCTTGGGTCGGGGGCGTCCTTTGGGCACGGGGCGTCCCTTGAGCTTGGGCATGGGTATGGCCGGGAGACGTTGGAACGGAGTGTGACACTGGAGTGGAGAGGGACATTGGAGTGGAGGAGGACGTTGGAACGGAGTGTGACGCTGGAGTGGAGAGGGACATTGGAACGGAGGGTGAGGCGACCGAAGTGACGGCCTTGGCGTCCGTGCCTATGGGACAGGCAGTGGTGTACAGGCCCGTGGTCTTTGACGTTCCTCGGGCAGAGGTCGTCCCTTGGACAGCAGGTGTCCCTTGGATGGGAGGTGTCCCGTGGGCAAGGGTTGTTCCTTGGGCCGAGGTCGTCCTCCGGGCGGGAGTCGTCCCCTGGATGGCGGCCGTCCCTTGGACGGAGGTCGTCCGCTGGCCATAGGTTGTTCCGTGGACGGGAGTCGTCCCGTGGGCAAGGGTTGTTCCTTGGGCCGAGGTCATCCGCCGGGCGGGAGTCGTCCCTTGGATGGCGGCCGTCCCTTGGTCGAAGATTGTCCTCCGGGCAGAGGGCGTCCCTTGGACGGATGCATGGCCTGGAGCCGTTCTGGTTGCATGGCTTGGAGCCATTGGGGTTGCGAGGGAAGGGGCGACATGCGTGGCGGCATTGGTGCCCATGTCGCCGGGATGGACGGTCGATCCCGGATCGGCGGCCCTTGGCGTACCCTTGGCCATTGTCGCGTCTAGGGTGGCGGATGGGACGTTTCGTGGCGTCCCGAGGGACGGGAGCGTTCCATGGGATGGGGAAGTCCCGTGGGAAGCGACTTGGCCTGGCGAGACCATGGGCGCGGCCCGGCCCTGCGAAGGCTCAGGCGTGTACTCGACCTGCGAAGCCAAAGGCGAGACCATGACAACGCCGCCGTGACCGGCAACGGACCCTGGACAGGCCGCATTTGCCGTCCGCATCCCATGCCGGGAACGATTGCACGCGTCCCTGCCCTGCGTGGCAGCCGGACGCATTCCTGAGACGTGCGTGACATCGCCGTTCCCATCGATGCGTCCCATGCCGATCCCAGGCGTTGCGCCACCATCGGGATCGCGCCATGGTGCGGTCCCGTTCCGCCGGGAAGCTCCGGAACCCGTCACGGAACCCGACGAGGCATCCTGATCGGCGTATCGGACCGATGAGCCCCTCGGACCGGCCACAGGGAGGGACTCTCCATGGACGAGCCCTCCGGCGTGCCCTTCCTTTGCATAGGGCGTCGAAGCATGCCGGGCGTTTGCCTCTTGAGCGACACGCCCTTCATGGAAGACTCCGGAACGCTCACCGTTCCCCGACGCATCCTGGCCTTCCGCTTTGGCATGGATCGCTCTGCCTTCCTGACCTGGGGTTTCCTCCATCGTCTGCGCTGCGACCGGCGCAAATGATTGTGTTGAAAGACCGGGGTCGATGGCGGGCATCCCCGTCGTAGAATCCTGGGCGGCTTCCCCACCGGGGCGGATCGTTTCCCTGCCGGGGCGGATCGTTTCCCTGCCGGGGTGGATCGCTTCCCTGCCGGGGTGGATCGCTCTCCCGCAGGCATCGGCACCAACGCCCCCTCGGGGTTCCATGCCTTCATGACGCGACTGCACGGAAGCGTCCCTAGGGAACATCCCCATGCCGGAGACCCGGGAGGATTGCGCCTCCCCGGTCGCCATCATGGCGACTTCCTTCCCGGCCATCCCGGAGTTCCCATCCGGTTCGCCGGCCCGGACAACGCCGGCCTTTTGCGAGGCCGATGCCGCGGATCGCCTGGTTGACGTTGCCGCTGACCGTCTGGGCGACGATGCCGCAACCCCCTTGGCGGAACCTGCCGCAGGGCGGCTGGCCGATGCCGGGGATCCGCCCGTCCTCCCCATGTCCACGGACACGGGCCCATCAGCTTGCGGGTCCGGAAGGTTCCGTTCCTCCAGAACCCTCTTCGCGATGCCGGAACCCGACAGGGATCCCACCATTTCCACAGCCGAGGCCCCTCCCGGCACGAGACGTTCGCTGTACGACGCCTCGGCGGTCTGAGCCAGACACAGGACGATGAACGCCACAATGGCCGTCCTGAACTTTGCTGCTACCATCTCGCATTCCTCCTGAAGTGATAGAGCGATTGACGTTCCCTGACGTCCGAAAAGCACGCCAGGCGGATATATCTCCAGGCGGCCGCGGGGCTCGCCCCGAACCGCTGGCAGATGACGAAGACCGCGACGCAGACCAACGAAAGGATGAACGTCGGCCAGCACATGTGCAGAGCCCAGAGCATGAAGCCGACGAGGGCCCTGGCGTCCAGGCCGAAACAGCTCACGGGACGCGCGGTGTCCCTCCACAGAATGCCCGTGCCGGTCATGGCATGACCTCCCGGGTCGATCCTTCCCCGGAATCCAGCATCGCTTCCGACACGGGCGCATCGCCCCCGTCCTTACCGGCCCGCATCTCGTTTGCGATGTCATCCATCGTCCGGCCATCGATCAGCCCCGCCTTCCACTTGGCCTCGGCATCGGCCATCAGGCTCTGCCCATGGCTGTCCACGAGACGCCTGACGACGGGGATGAACTCTGCGTAAGGCGTCTTCTGACAGATGCGGCGGATGCTCTCGTCGAAGACCAGGAATTCCCGCAGGGCGATGCGGCCGGGCACACCCCTCTCCCTGCATCCGTCGCCTGCCACCCTCGGCACGAGACGCTGGTGGATGACGACACGGAGATTTGCGGCGAGCACCGCGGCCACCGAGGGACGTTCGTCCTCAGGGAAGGCGTTCACGATGCGGGTCACCGTCTGGGGGACGTCCTGGGCATGCACCGTGGAATACGCCGTCACCCCCTGCTCCACGGCTCCGATCATGCTCTCCAGGGTCTCCCTGTCCCTGGCCTCCCCCACCATGACGATCTCCCCCTTGCGCCGGGTCAGGGTGCGCACCCCGGCCGACCAGGACTCCACGTGCTGCCCCACGGCCGACTGTGCGATGGGGGCGGTGCGCAGGTGTGCCGGCAGCTGCGAGAAATCGAATTCGATGGGCTCCTCCAGCGTCAGCACCTGGCGGCCCTTCTCCCTGATGGCGGCGTGGACGACCCCGGCCAGTAACGTGGACTTGCCGCTGCCCATGACCCCCGAGACCACCACGAGCCCGTTGGGCGGGAAAATGGCCCTGCGCAGGGAGTCCTCGAGTCCCAGATCCTCGAGCCTCGGCAGGTCCCTAGGCAGGGCGCGCATCACGATGTACGCACCCTTGCTGGAGTTGGTGACGTTCACCCTGAATCGCCGGAACCTTCCCCGGTCCTCGCGGATGGAGTAGGCGAAGTCGATGGACCTTCCCGTGCGCACCACGCCCGACTGCTGGCTCTGGCCCGCGAAGGCGTTCACGAGGTCGTCCACCTCTGCCCTGGTGAGGGCGATGTCGGTGCACACGTGCCAGACCCCGTCTGTCTGGATCCAGACCGGATCCTCCGGGCACAGGACCACGTCGGACACGTTGCGGGACTCCACGGCCCAGAGCAGGAGCCTGTTGCACATCCCGGCGGTCACGGTGTGGGTGAGTTTCCAGGGGTAGGGGATCACCGGGGCGATGTGCCCGAAAGACCGGACGGGCTCGATCCTCGCCGGGACCCTGGCCGGCCTGTACGGGGCGCGCTCCTGCACGAATTCCAGTTCGTCCATGGGTGCATCCTTCGATGTTGTGGTGGAGGGGTTTTTCTGGGCAGTGTCCCGGGCATCGTTTCCGGTCCCGTTCCCGTCCCTGGCCCTGGTTCCGTTGCCGTTGCCGTCCGGGACCCGGGAGTTGTTTGCGTCTACGGGCATGTCCGGGGTTCCGGGCTTGTCCGCGGTTCCCATCTTCTTTCCGTCATTGGGAAGGGCCTTGCCGTGGGAAAGATCTCCGCCATGGGGAAGGGTCCCGCACTGGAGAAGAGCTCCGTTCTGGGGGAGAGCCTCGCCATGGGGGAGAGCCTCGCCATGGGGGAGAGCTTCGCCCTGAGGAAGGTTCCTGCCATGGGGCAGGGTCGGCCGTGGTCCTGCGCCGGTCATGGGATCGCCTTCCTGACCTTGCCCGACCGTTTCCCGGCGTCCCGCTCTCCCCCCTTGAAGGCCGCAGGCACCGTCAGACGATAGTCGGTCCTGCCTATGTCCAGCGCATCCCCTTCACTCCTGTCCCCCACGTCCCCCCGGGCAAGGACCGGCATCGACGCCAGCCCCTTCTCCACCAGCATCCGGAACCGCAGCATCCCCCGGTAGTCCGCGACGAGACGGTCCATGTTCATCTCGAAGACCCGATCCGCATGGGCGGCCCCTTCATTCCAGCCGCGGGTCACGGCGGCCTTCCACAGCGGAACTTCCTTGTCCTCCGCCGGGGCGAGTTCAGGGGCGGGTTCGAGGGACTCCTGCACCATCTCGAGATAGTCCCGCCACGTGGGAGGAACCGAGACGATCCTGGCGGGGGCGACCATGACGTATCTTGCGTCCACGGCGGTGGCCGAGGCGGGGGAGTCGACAGTCATGGCCTTCCCTGTCCAAGCGATCACGGGGGGCAGGACGCTGCGGTCGATCAGAAGTGGCGCGAAATCGAAGATGGCGGACACGACGTGTCCCTTCCTCTTGACCGCCTCCATGATCGCGCCATACCGCCAGGCGAGCCCTCTCTGGAATCCCAGCGTGCGTCCCGCGGACTCCATGGCCCGCTGTCTCGTGGTGCCGCCCACCGTTCGTCCCCCCGGTCCCCCGCCTGCCGCACTGCGCCTGAGGCGCAGAAGGCGTTCAAGCTCCTCGGGGGTGGACTTGGGGGCTTCACCTTGTGCTTTGCCTTGAGGGCTTTCCAGGTCGATGGTCGTCCCCTCCGTTCCCACGCCATCCGCCTCTCCCGCGATGCAGGGGGCGGCGAAGGGGTAGGCCGAGATGGCCGCAACCAGCAACGCCAGGACCACCGTGACGATTATGTGGCGTCCGGGGCGTCTTCCCGTCCCGGAACGCATGAGATACTGGGCGTTCACAGCGATACCCCCGTGTCCGAGGACTCGGAGAACTTGGCCTTTTGGGCGGCGTCCTTTTCCAGGCGGTATTCCAGGCGCAGCAGGCGGAGGGATTCGTCCACCTCAAGGTGTTCGTCTGAGCCTGTTGCGAGGCCCAGTTCCCGGATGACCGCCAACGCCGGCCTGTCCAGCAGCTTCGCGTGGACGAGACGTGGGGATGCGGGTCGCTTGCCGCGGACGTCCAGGGTGTATCCTATGGATGCCGCCACGCGGGCCAGCGCGCCCTCCATCGGCCCCTCCCAGACGAGGGAGATGCGTCTGTAGAGATCCCCTTCCCCTGCGGGAGAGGAGGCGTCCCGTGCCTGGGTGGATCCGGTTAGGACGGCCAGATCCCTGGATATCGCCTCGGCGGCGTCGGCGATGCGCCTGTCCACGAGTTCCTGCGCCGTGAGGGCCTTCTCCGGCTGGACGCGCTTCGCGCACCCGCAGAGGAGCAGGGCGCAGGCCAGCAGGGGCAGGGAAAAGAGAAGATGGTTCCGGAATCGGTCCATGTGCGGTCTCCGGTTCGGTGTTGTGCGGTGTTTCATTGCCATGGGCGCACTATAGACGATAATTTCCGGGATGTCAAGAAGAAAAAATTGTGGTTCCCGGAAATAACTTTATAAGGAGGAATTTCCAGGAAATGGAAAGGGTGGGCCGGGGTAGGCGGGAGGCGAGGCTGTGGCGGATTGGGAGGGGAGGGCGTCTACGTGGTCGAGGCGGGATTGGACATGGTCGAAGAAACAGGAGGAGCCGGAGGCGCAGTTACCTGTCCTTCGAGATCGCAGGTCGTGGACCGGGGTTGTTGGGAAGGGACGGCGAAGGACGGCGAGGGTCAGATCAATGCAAGGTATCAAGTCATGACATGATATCAGTCATGGCATGACATGAAAAGCTGAGGCGGGGATGGTCGGTGGAGGGAAAGATGTGGGAGGAGGGTGGGAGGAGGGAGAGGAGGGGAGTAAGGTCCCGGGGGGGATTTCGGGACGGTGCGGCCCGCAAGCGCTGATGTCCGGAAGGTCAGGCCTGGGACGTCAGGGCAGCTTCATGGAGGGGGATGCATGGGCGGATTCATGATGGCCGGTTTGATCGTGTCGTATCATAGTCGCCGTTACCGGCCTGGCGGCGGCCACAGATATAGCTTTTCGAGCAACGCTCGAGGCAGGTGACAACTATTCTCCCGCATATATGGCCGTAAAACTGCGGCTGAGCGATGACCAGCTTCGTGGCGCAAGAATGATCAGATCACTACGCGATACGAGCGCACATGCTATGAGCAGTTGCTGGGACTCGAGGCGTATCGATGTATGCCGCGGCATCGGCACGGCATCGGCCCCCAGACTCTCAGGCGTCAACGACAGGAGCGGGTACGAGGTTTCAGCATCACGTTGGCGACCGTGAAGGGAGAACGATCCATGCAAAGCGTTGGAACAGCGGGGACTCTCAAGAGTTTGGGATGCGCCGCATGGTTGTGCTACAAGATGCGCAGATAAGCGAAGAGTTGGAGACGATCTGTCAGCGATGGCGATCTTCAAGCAGATAAAGGCCAGGTTCGGCTTCGAGGGCTCCTACGACAGCGTCCGCCGCTTAGTGGTGGCCATCCTGGCCGAGAACCCCAAGGCGACGATGCGCATGGAGTTCGCCATCGGCGAGGCGGCCCAGGCGGACTTCGGCAAGGCGATGAAGCTCCTGGACCCGGAGACCGGGGAAGTGCGCCAGGCCCACTACATCTCGGTGGTGCTCTGCCACAGCCGGTACATGCACGCGGAGCTGATCTTCAGGCAGGACCAGTAGACCTGGCCAGGCTTCCACGTCAGGGCCTTCCGGGCCTTCGGCGGCGTGCCGCACCAGGTGATCGTGGACAACTGCAAGGTCGCCATCGTCAAGCCGGACTGCTGCCATCCGGTTCCCGACAGGTCGTG
>JAISTH010000057.1 GCA_031272715.1 Desulfovibrio sp. | reverse complement strand
GAAGACAACGGCCCGTGATGATGCATGCGCCACGCCTGCGTCCGCCTCACCGGGAACGGCGGGGCGCCGTATGTGCGGGATGCCATTGCAATCAACACGACGCCACAACAGAGCGAAAGCCATCCCAGTATCCGAATCTCCTCCGTGCAGCACATGCACGAAGGCAGACTCGCCGTGTCCATCAAGGAACATGCATGCCCATCGGGAAGATGACCAGGGTCTTTCTTCTGCTCCAACTGCTGTTGCTGCTCGCCGCGGCGGGCTGTCTGACGCAGATGGACGAGACCTCGAAGGACATGGACGTCTGGAAGGCCGCCTGCATGACGATCCTGGCGCTTCTGGCGCTGAGCGGAGGGGCGTTCGCCCGTCTTTTCGCGAAGGGAGCCGCCTCTGGCCAGACCGGCACCATGCCAGCCGATGCGGTGGACGAGGGGGAGAAGCTTCCCACTGCAGCCCCGGAGGTCCCCCTTCCTGCGGAAGAAGCCGTCGCGGCCGATTCGTCCCCCGTGCAAGTCGCCCCGACCGAAGCCCCGATCCCAACCGAAGCCCCGCCCGAACCCGAATCCCCGAAACGCTCCCCCAAGGCCAACGACGGATACGGCCACACCGTGCTCGTCACCGACGACAACGACATCAACAGGGAGATCCTCAAGGAACTGCTGGAACAGGTCGGCGTGCGGGTCGTCGAGGCCGGCAACGGCCAGGAGGCCGTGGACATCCTGCGGGAATGGGACATCACCCTGGTGATCATGGACGTGGAGATGCCGGTCATGGACGGCCTGGAGGCCACCCGGCAGATACGCGGCATGGGCTACACGCCGAGGGACATGCCCATCCTCGCCATGACGGGCAATACGGACACCGGAGCCCGCATGGACGGCATGGGACTCGGCATGAACGAGTATCTCACCAAACCCGTGGACCCCAAGATCCTCTACGAGGTATTGGACCGATGGCTCCCCGGCGGTCTCGCCGCCAAACGGGCGGGAACGCCGGGGGCCTCGGATGGCGGATCGGCCTCGGTCCCCCGGGACATCATCAACCAGGATGCGGGACTTGCCGCCATCGGCGGCAACAGGAAGCTCTACGACAGCCTTCTGACCCGCTTCGCGGTACATTACGGGCAAGGCCTCTCCGAGATGCGGGATCTGCTGGACAAGGGGGAGTTCGCCGTGGCGTCCAGGCTCGCGCACACCATCAAGGGCGTGGCGGCGAATCTCGGCATGCGGCGCCTCACCGAACTGACCAAGACCATGGAGGCGTCGCTCCCGGAGGTGCCTCCGGACGAGACCCTCCTCGCCGACTACGAGCGCGCCATGAGCGACGTGCTGGACCACATCAAGTCCCTCAATCTCACGACCCGCATTGCCGTGCCGGGAAGCGGAGAACTGTCCCCGGAACAGCGGGGAGAGCTTCTGGTCTTCCTGCGGTCGGTGGCAAGGCGCGTGGAGACGGACTGGGGGACGGTGCAGAGCGAACTGGAATCCCACATGGCCTCGGTGGACCGGACTCCCTACGCCGAAGGCATGGATCAGCTCATGGCCTCGGTGAACGATTTCGATCTCGCGGGCATCAACCGGCAGATTCCGGAGCTGTGCCGACGTCTGGAGGAAGCCGCCTGAGGGGCGGCCCCAAGGCGCATCCTCATGGGATATGCGGCGGGCGTCGGGGATTCCGTCGCCGATGTTGCGGTTCCCGGGGATCGGCGCCGTTTTTTGCGGGTGCGGACCCGAGGATGTCCCTCCCGGAGCGGCGTCGTGGCGGGGGCGATTCCTGTCATCTCCCTCGCGGGACATCCTGGCCGCGTGCGGCCTCATAGGCGAGGACGTTGATATCCCTAAGTTTTTCCGGGGACGGCCGATAAGTGTTGCCATGAAATCCTTTCCGCAGATCACGGAGGTATTGCGATGAGTCAGGTCACAGAGGCGATCGCACAGGAAGAGGGGACACCCCACGGACGGCAGGGAACCGAGCACGACGGCGACCTGCTCCAGCTCGTGACCTTCCGGATCGGCGACGAGGAGTTCGGCGTGGAGATCCTGGCCGTCCAGGAGATCATCCGGCTCATGCAGATCACCATGGTTCCCCGGGCCCCGGCCTTCATAGAAGGGGTCATCAACCTCCGAGGGAAGGTGATTCCCGTCATAAACATGCGCACCCGCTTCAAGATGCCCCACAAGGACCACACCAGCAGCACCCGCATCGTGGTGATGGAGTTCGGGCAGAAGATCGTGGGCTTTCTGGTGGACGGCGTGTCCAAGGTGCTGCGCATCCCCGCCAGCACCGTGGAGGAGGCCCCCCCGGTGGTTTCCGGGATAGGCTCGGAGTACATCAAGGGCGTGGGCAGGATGGAGGACCGTCTGCTGATCCTGCTGGATCTCGGCAACTTGCTGGGAGACATGAACATGGAGTCCTTCTGAGCCCGCCGTAGCGGCGGGTCCGGATTTGCGTCCCGGCGGGCACGAAGCGCCGCCGGGTTGTGCATTTGAGGCCTGGAAGCCATCCCGGCCCTGCATCGAGGCCGCCAAGAACGCGGCCTCGCTTTTTTGCCCCTCCCGTCACGTGCGATCCTGCGGGCCGCCGTGAACCGTCCTCCTTCCTCCTGTCGTGGCGGTCACAGGGTCAGAGCCGAGCCCTTGCGGAGCGTTCTCGCCTGGGCGGATCGAGGATAAGCGGCCATCCATGCGCCCCCAGCATTTCGCATGCTCGTTTTCCATATCCGGAATTTGGACCAGTTCCATCTAAAACATGTATTGGTCCAGTTCCCAGCGGTTCGCCAACCCTTCCGTCAATATGATTTGGTCCAATTCGACCAAGATCCTGGGCCGAACGTGGAAAAACAAAAACGCAAAAAAAACGACCGGGCTCGCGACGTCCCAGCCACCACGCAGACTTCACCCCCGTGGGCGCGCCCGGGACCCCATCCCCCATGTGACGCCGTCCCGACGGCACCTGAACTTCTCCGTTGATGACCGCCGTATCGCGTTCGCCTTGATGGCGTTTTCCGGCTCGCATCCCATGGCCCTCGGCCCTGTCGCCACGCATGCGCCGTTTCCATATCCTGCAAAGCCCCGCGGAACCCCGCGCACCTGCCCCCGAACGCCCGGTCCAATCGACGTCTCCGCCGTCAAAGGATTTGACTTGACCCGCCGCTGGCGTACACCATCGGCAACATCGCGCCCCTTCACCGGGGCCGCCACCCCCTGCGTCCCCGGGGAACGCCGCATGCCCGCTGCGCATGCGCCACACATGCAACGAGGATGTTCGCCATGGGTATGCGGCTGTCCCGCTCCATCGTCGGCAAGGCCGAAGCCGACGCCGTCGCCCGCGTCCTGATCGAGGACGGCTATCTTGGCATAGGTGACGAGGTCCATCGCTTCGAGGAGGAACTGGCCGCCTATCTCGGCGTCGACCCCTCCCGGGTCGTCACCGTCAATTCCGGCACCGCCGCCCTGCACCTCGCCCTCGACGCCGTGGCCGCCCAGGCCGACATCCCTCCCGGAACCGTCGGCGAGGTCGTCGTGCCATCCCTCACCTTCGTGGCTTCCTTCCAGGCCGTCACGGCCGCAGGACTCCGCCCCGTCCCCTGCGACGTCCTCCCGGAAACCGGGACGATCGACCTCGCGGACGCGGAAAGGCGCATCACCCCCAGAACCGTCGCCATCCTGCCGGTGGACTACGCCAGCAACCCCTGGCGCATCGACGAGACCTACGCCTTCGCGCGAAGCAAGGGACTCCGGGTGGTGGAGGACGCCGCCCACGCCTTCGGCTGCCTGCACCACGGCAGGAAGATCGGCAGCTTCGGGGACGTGGTGTGTTTCAGCTTCGACGGCATCAAGAACATCACCTCCGGAGAGGGAGGATGCCTGATCGCCTTTGACGAGGCGACGGCGCAACTGGCCTCGGACGCGCGACTGCTTGGCGTGGAGAACGACGCGAAGCAGCGCTTCGCGGGGCAGCGCAGCTGGGATCCGGACGTGCACCGCCAAGGATGGCGCTATCACATGAGCAACATCCTGGCGGCCATAGGCCGCGTGCAACTGAAACGGCTCGACGGGGAGTTCGGCCCGGCCAGACGTCGCCTCGCGGCGCTCTACAGATCCCTTCTCGAATCCGTGGAGGGCGTGGCGATGCTCAAAACGGATCCCGAGGACTACATCGTGCCCCACATCCAGCCAGTGCGCATCCTCGGCGGACGGCTCCGGCACGTCAAGGACGCCCTGGCCGCAGCGGGGATACCCACGGGCGTCCACTACAAGCCAAATCACCTGCTGAGCCGCTTCTCCTGCGGACATCCCCTTCCCGCGACCGAAGCGCTCTACGGGGAACTGGTCTCCCTGCCCTTGCATCCCGGACTTGTCGAGGACGACGTGCGGCTGGTCTGCAAAACGCTGGCAAGTGCCCTATGCAGCTGAACTTGCAGCCATGGACCTGGGGGGATATGCGGAATTTCGTGCTCGCCCTCTGGGGGAGGCGCTGGGTGCGCTTCGGCGCGGTGGGGGGCACGTCCTCCATCGTATACGGAAGCATCGGTCTGCTGACCGTGAAGCTCATGGGACTTCCGGTACTGGTGGGAAACACCATCGCCTACGTCATCAGCTTCGTCGTCTCCTATCTCGGACAGAGCCTGCTGACCTTCCAGGCCCATCTGCAACACAAATCCATGTTGCCCAAGTACATGGCGACCCAGGGGATCGGCTTCGGCCTCAACTCCGTCATCATCTGGGTGCTCACCGGCATCGGACTTGCCTACGAATATGCCATGCCTATCGCCATATTTCTCGTGCCTGTGGTCGTGTACATGCTCTGTAAGTATTGGGTTTTCCCGCAGAGCCAACGTACAGAGACTTTGTTAGACGTTCCTAACCTAGAGAAATCAAGTAATGTTGCCGTTCAGAGCGGCGTTGGTGGCTCGGGATACTCAGAAAGAATCGGTTGATAGCATGCTGTTTTAGGGATATTTTTAGGGATATCTCATGGGAATGACCCAACGAGCTATCCCTAAAACCCTGGAGGATGGCATAAGTCGTGCACAGCAACCCTCTCGCAGCGCCCTTGGTAGCGGTTTTGAAGCACAAGGCAATGACCTACGAATCGTGGACGACAAAGAGTTGTACATAAAATCTGGCCGGAAGGAGCAATGAATAGATGCTGAACATGTGTTACATGATCGTTACTTTACGCTAGATTGATTACGGAACTGTGAGATGGACACAGTAAACATCTGCTGTGTCGATGCTATGGCTACCTCAATCCATATTTTTTTGAATTCTTACAGTTGATGTAGTCAATAATGCCAGAGAGCTTAAGTACTGACCAAGTAGGCTAGCAGATTCGGAGAAGGGGAGGTACACGGAAGTCTTGGACAACATCACGTCAACCCAACGGAGGCTGCGCCATGAATCTGGAAATGTACCCCATGCTAACGCCGGACGGCAAAAAGTCCCCTTCCGCCGCCAGAAACCTGTACTCCACCGATGACAAGGGCCCCATCCTGACCAACGAACTCCTGGAGCGGTCCATGGTCAAGGTCTATGACTACGCCCAGAAGACCGGTTTGTTTCAGTCCATAATAGACTCCGACATGTGCGACGACGGGGAGCCTGCCGATGTCTGACGGGAACGTGGACTGGGCCACACTCCTCCACCCCAAGTCGCATCGTCGCTCGCCCGGCCCTTGGCGATCCCCCTGACGGCGAACCTGTCCCCGGCGGACCACTTCGCGTTCCTCCTGCGATCCCGGCCGGGGCGTTGGCATGGACCGGTTACAGCATGGGATGCGTGAGGTGCCCCTGCAGGCCGCGCAGTTGGCCGATATGGTGGTTGACCTCTTCGCCGGCGGGGATCGGTACACAGGGCAGTGCGGCACGGTCCCCGCGTCCCACTTGGAGGACATCGTGATCGTGGACACCGATGGCCAAGCCTGGCCTTCTCTCCCCCACGTAGCATCTTCTTGTCAACGCGCTGGCGGACGGCAGGGGATGGTGAAGCGGATGGCCTTGGGCCTGCGGGAAGCCCGTACCATGCCGCCCTTCATGTCGCGAGACCTGGAGTATCCGCCCATCCTGCGGCCCTTCAAGGGTTTGGCGAGGGCTTCCGGTCCGCCATATGTGGCCGCGGCGTCTGGTCTTGGGCGAACAGGGCCTTGAGTAGGCTTGTGGATCCGGGGAAGGGGAGGTACACGGAAGTTCTGGGCAGCATCACGCCAACCCGATGGAGACGCGTCATGGACCTGGAAATGCACCCCATGCCAACGCCGGACGGCAAGAAGTCCCCTTCCACCGCCAGAAACGTGTACTCCGAGAACACGGGCCCCGTCCTGACCACCGAGGCCATCTCGAGATCCATCGACAGGGTCTACGAGCATGCCCTGAAGACCGGCCTGTTCCAAGCCATAATAGACTCCGACATGTGCGACGATGGGGAGCCTGCCGATGTCTGACGCGAACGTGGACTGGGTCAGGCTGCTCCACCAGCAGGTGCAATTGATGCGCAAATGCTTCCATGTGGATGTCTGCGTGGAGGAGTGCGTCCTCGCGGACATGCAGGAGCGCATCGCCATGTCCATCGGCGATATTTGCATCAACCGGCCCAACCTGGCCTAGGTCGCAGGAGTCCTAGCCTTCTGGATCCGCAAGCTCAAGCCCCTTTCCTACAGGAAAGAGCCGATGGGAACGCCAGGAAGGCATAAGGCCCCTCGCGTGGCCCTTCTGCTTGGGAGTTCCGGCCTTCTGGTATGGTCGGCGCCGCTCCGCCATGCTTTCGCCGACAGGGTCTGAACGCCCCTCTCGGGCGCATCCAGTGCATCCCCCTCAAGGGCCATGGGACGGCAAAACGTGTGCCTTGAGCCGCCGTTTTAGAGGCGTCCCTCGCGAACGGCCACAGGGCGCCCCCGGACCGATGGTGGGATGGGTTCGTCGGATCGTCGGCGAAGGATGTCACCGAAAAGTCCAACTCAGCAAAACGGCCATGCTGGCCGATCAAAGAACATGCCTCAACATCGGCCATAGTGGCCGTTTTCAGGACAAGCCCGCATTGGTGGCCGTCAGCAACTCTGGTCCATTTTCGCGTCGCACTTGGGTTGGCAGAAAGGCGAGCCTGCACCAGCACAAACAACAGGCGAAACTGGTCCAATGTGTGGAACGGCTCTAATGGCCGACTTGGGCGGATCGGCGATGTGCAGGCCTTGCCGGGTAGATCTGGTGGGCGATTTGCCACGGACGGGACGCCAAGGAAGCCGAGGAACGACAGCGAGGAGGGCAACGGCCCCTGCTACGGGCGTGGGCAGGGGATCCGAGGGACTACCCGCCGGATCCTTCGGCGTGAGAGGCAAGGACCTCACCAAGGGCGCCTGCGAGTATCCCGGATCGTGTGCCGGGCGGTACGGAACGGACACGGGTTGATGGGACGTGGTCATCGGCGGCGGAAGAGGGTATAGGTTCCCGGACGTTTCCGGCGCATGCCGAACACCCCGCAACCCCGCGCCATTGGTTGATATGGCGTAACTATCCGAAATCATTAAGCAAATGCGGGAAGGGGTATTTTTCGGGGTACCTTTCAGGAGTGCCTGGATGGTACCCCTTTCGTCATGTCGGCCGACAAAGCCTTGTTCCGGCGATTTTGCAAAATCTGTTCCTCGCATGGGCAATGGCGTCCCCGAGGCCGATGTCCGGAGTTGATCGATGAACCCTCCCGCAGTGTCCGTGGTCATGAACTGCTACAACGGCGCCCGGCACCTGGACGCCGCGCTGGAAAGCGTCCTCGCCCAGACCTTCCGGGACTGGGAGATCGTCTTCTGGGACAACGCCTCCACAGACGCCACCCCCGACATCGTGCAGCGTGCGGCCGCAAAGGACGACAGGATCAGGGTCTTCAGGGCGCAGACCACCACCCCCCTCGGGGCGGCCAGGAATCTCGCCCTGCATCAGTGCCGGGGGGAGTTCATCGCCTTCCTGGACTGCGACGACCTGTGGCGCCCGGAAAAGCTGGAGCGGCAGATGGCGTGCTTCGCCGCGAATCCCCGGGTGGGCCTCGTCTGCACCGACACCACCATCGGGGACGGAAAGAGGACGATCGGGCGGGTCTTCAGCCGCACCGCGCCCGTCAGGGGCATGGCCTTCGTCCAGCTCATGGAGCGGCAGTGGATCACCATGTCCTCGGCCGTGCTGGCGCGCAAGGCCCTGGGATGGACCCTGGACGGCGACGGTCTGCCGGATCCCGACGGGGGAGGGCTGTGGTTCGACGAGACGCTCCAGGTCTGCGAGGAGGCGGATCTCTTCTACAGGGTGGCCCACGACTGGGAACTGGACTTCGTGGACGAGCCGTTGACGCTGTGGCGGGTCCACGGCGCGAACACCACCATACGGCGCTTCGGCCAGTTCGCCCTGGAGACCGAGCACATCCTGGAGAAGCATCGTCGCCTGTACCCGGGCTATGACGCGCAATATCCGGAGCTTGTGGAACTGCTGACCCGGCGGGCCGCCTTCCAGCGGGCGGTGTCCCTGTGGCGGGAGGGCAAGGGGCGGGAGGCCAGGGATGTCATCGCCCCCTGGCGGAACGATTGCCGCAAGCACCGGGTCTTCTGGTGGGCGAGCCACCTGCCCGGCGGGCTCTTCGATCTGGGCGTGAAAATCTACTTCGCCCTGCCCATGCTGCGCCGCTGACGGCGGCATCCAGGCCTGATCGCGCCCTCTCTACGCGCCGTGGCGCTTCGACAGTTCGTCCCCGGCCTTCTCTATGGACTCCTGCATCTCGCGCCTGGCAGCGCGGATCTTCTCGGCAAGGGACCGGTCGGTCAGGGCTATCATCTGGGCGGCGAGCCAGGCGGCGTTCGTTGCGCCGGCCTTGTCCAGCGCCACCGTGGCCACGGGGAATCCAGGAGGCATCTGCACGGTGGACAGGAGCGCATCCATGCCCCCCAGCGCGGAACCCGAGATCGGGATGCCTATGACGGGCCGGTCGGTGCGGGCGGCGACCGCTCCGGCGAGATGGGCCGCCATGCCGGCGGCGCAGATGAACACCTTGGCTCCCGCGGCCTCTTCCCTGGCCACGAGTTCCTCAAGGCGGCGGGGCGTGCGGTGGGCGGAGGCGATGGTGAAGACGTGGCTGATGCCGAGCCTCTTCAGCACCTCAACGCAGGGTTCCACCTTGGCCTCGTCCGAGGCCGAACCCATGCACACGACGACGTCCGCCATGAATCCCTTCCTCCTCCAGTCTCCTGTCTATCCTGCGCCTTGCAGGCGGCGCAATCCCTTGTCCCCGATGTCATGCCTGTAATGGGCGCCGTCCATCGTGATGCGCTCCACGGCCTGATACGCATTCGCCTTCGCCATCGCGAGCCCCGAACCCAAGGCCGTCACGCACAACACGCGTCCGCCCGCGGAAAGAAGCCTGTCCCCTTCCCGTCTCGTCCCGCAATGGAAGACCTTGACCCCGGGAAGCTTGTCGGCCTCGGGGATCCCCTGGATGGGAATTCCCTTGGCGTATGCCCCGGGATATCCCTTCGCGGCCATGACGACGCCGATGGCCGTCTGGGAGGTCGCGTCGATGCGTTCCAGCCTGCCGTCGATGCACGCCTTCATGGCCAGGACCAGATCAGTCTCGAGGCGCATGAGCAGAGGCTCGCATTCCGGATCGCCGAAGCGGACGTTGTACTCCAGCACCTTGGGGCCGTCCCTGGTGATCATGAGCCCGGCATAGAGCACGCCCGTGTAGGAATGCCCCCGCCGCTCAAGTTCCCGCAACACGGGCTCCACGACCAGCGAAGCCGTGGTCCCCAACTTGGAATCCGGAAGCACCGGGGCAGGGCTGTAGGCTCCCATGCCACCCGTGTTGGGACCGGTGTCCCCGTCGAAGACCGTCTTGTGGTCCTGGGCGGAAGGAAGGGGCACGGCGCGCGTCCCATGGCAGAGGCACAGAAGCGAGACCTCCTCGCCTTCGAGGAACTCCTCCATGACGATCCTGTCCCCGGCGGTCCCGAAGACCCTCGTCTCCATCATGTCCCCGATGGCGCCCAGAGCCTCCTCCCGGGTTCTCGCGATGACTACCCCCTTGCCGGCCGCGAGGCCGTCCGCCTTGATCACGACGGGCAGGGCCGCATCGGCCAGATGGGCCTTCGCGGCGGCGAGGTCCGTGAAGATGGCGCTTGCGGCCGTGGGGACCCCCGCCGCCGCCATGATCTCCTTCGCGAAGGCCTTGCTGCCTTCAAGCTGCGCACAGTAGGCGTCCGGGCCGAAGGCCGCGATGCCCGCATCCCGCATGCGATCCACTATGCCAAGGGTCAGGGGCAGTTCCGGGCCCGGAACCGCAAGGTCGATGCGCTCCCGCTTTGCGAAGGCCACAAGACCGTCGATGTCGTCGGCATTGATGGGAACGTTCGTCGCCCCTTCCGCAAGCGTGCCCCCGTTGCCCGGGGCCGCGAAGACGTCCCCCGGATCCTTGACCTGCCCGCTTCGGGCGATCTTCCAGACGAGGGCGTGTTCACGCCCTCCCGAACCTATGACGAGGATTCGCACGGATTGTTCTCCTGAAAAAACCGAAGGGGGCGAGGACTGCGCCCTCGCCCCCCCCCCCGTGAAGTCGACTACCGGCCTGGGTTCACTTCGAAGTCGTGCAGGTCGGCGGGAGTGTTGGGATCCGTCTGCGTGGTGTCCAGAGGATAGGCGGTGATCATGCTCTGCCGGGAACCTATGCCGATTTCCGGCGAGGTGTTCAGCCCCACCACCAGATCCAGGATGCCGTCGTTGTTGACGTCGCCAAGGTCGATCTCTGCAACGGACCCGCGGATGCGGCGGGTCTTCCACTTGAGGCCGAGGCCGACGCCGTCCCAGTACATGGC
This sequence comes from Desulfovibrio sp., assembly GCA_031272715.1. GTDB lineage: Bacteria > Desulfobacterota > Desulfovibrionia > Desulfovibrionales > Desulfovibrionaceae > Desulfovibrio. The sequence goes on along the minus strand of JAISTH010000057.1, from coordinate 13,692 downwards.
GTGTATCTCCCCCTGGGGGAAGAAGCGGTAGCGGTCGAAGATCTGGGACGCCGTGGATATGGGCTTGTTGAGCAGGATCACGTACTCCCCGGTGCGGCCGATGTCGGCGGCGATCATGCGCATGGGGGCGTAGTATTTGCTGGGAAGCTGGTAGTTCCTGTCCACGCCGAGGCCGGGCATGCTCTTGTAGTGGTCCATGCCCGTGGCGGAGCCGGAGAAGCTCTCCATGGTCGTGTGGATGAGGGTGAAGCCGCTGCCCTGGAAGATTTTCAGCCGTTCCTCGGGCGTCAGCATGACGAGCTGGTCGATGCGCTCGCCCTTCGTGCCGCCGGGCAGCCAGGCGACGTTGAAGACGTTCGCGCCCTCAGGCATGGCGATCCTGGTCCCGAGAGAGAACTTGTTCCCGCTCTTTACCATGACGTGTATGCCCGGGGTGAAGAGCTTGAGGGAGTCCCAGGCCTGTCCCACCAGGACGGGCATGTAGTCCGGCGGGGTCCTCAGGACGCTGACGAAGTAGGGGCAGCGCTCGGCGTACGTGGAGAACTTGTTCCCCTTGAAGCTGAAGAAGTAGGAGTAGGGGCGGTTGCTCTCCTCCTCGAAGGTCGAGATCACCAGCTCCTTGGCGCCGTCCTTGTCGAGGTCGATGGCCCGCATGGAAAAGTTGAGGTTCGACTGGGACACGGTGGTCTGCCCCAGCTGCTTCAGCTTGCCGCCTTGCTCCCATTCGTAGATGGTCAGCTTGTGGTCGCCGACGACGGCGATCTCGTTCTTCCCGTCGCCGTTGAAGTCCCCGACGGCCATGTCCACCATGTTTTCCTTGATGCGGGTGGAACGCAGCCGGGAGCCGTCGTTGGCCCCGGAACCCTGATAGCGGAACTGGGGATTGAGGTAGACCTGCTGCTGGCCGGTCTCGTTGACCATGATGTCGGGGTTCATCTGGTTGACGGGCTGCCTGCCCGCACCGCCCGAGGGGGAACTGGCGCTGGAGATGCCGAAGACCTCCCTGGCCAGGGTCGTGCTCAGCCTGTGCACCGTGGTGGTCAGGGCGCTCACGGGTCCCTGGTCGGACTTCGACCAGGTCTTGCCCGCCTTGTCCACGCTGTGGATCTCGACGGTGCATTCGTTGCCCACGACGCTGACCGAGCCCCAGACGGCGTAGTCGGCGTTCGCGGACGCACGGGCCTTCTCGGCTTCCGCCTGGGACGTCGCCTTGGCGCTTCCTTGGTTGCCTTCGACCACGCCTGAACGGTTGATCCTGCCCTGAATGGTGGCGGGAACGGCCTTGGAAAGATATGAGTAGCTCTGGGGCGCGTTGACCGTGAAGGGGAGCAGCACGTATGTCTTGGATGCGGCCATCGCCGACAGGGGCAAGGCCATGGCGAAGAGCAGCATGATGAAGCACAGTCGAAGGACGGGACGCATGGGTATCTCCTTGAAGAGGGACGGCGATGTAAGCTTGCCAATATACCTGCAGTCGGGGCGACGCGCAACAAGGGAAGAGACCGGGAACGGCCGCATTGCGGCTTTTGCGGGGCGTTCCGGGGTGGCTTCCGGGAGGAGGGGGATGCCGTGGGGCGAGGTTTTGCCTTGCGGACGACGGGAAGACAGGGGCTTGGCTTCAACGTGCATGCCTGGCGGCGTTCAAGGGGCGTTTGCATGAGTTTCGGAACGGAACACTTGGCCGCATTGCGGAATTGCGGTTCCCGGGATCTTGAATCGTCCCCTGTCACTGCAGGAGCGACAACATGACAAGACCCAGATCCTTCCGTCTCGTGTGCGATCCCTCTCGGATCCCCTCGGTGCTGGCCCTGCTCGAGGCCGAAGGATACCTCTCCGAGGCCGAACCCTTCTCCCCCCTCTGCCGCAGGCTCGTGCAGGAACCCGCCCCCCTCGGATCGTCCCTCGCCGCCTTCTTCGGCTACATCTACATCCAGGATCGCAGCGCCATGCTGCCACCTCTGGCGCTCCGCCCGAACATCGGGGATGCGGTGCTGGACATGTGCGCCAGTCCCGGCGGCAAGAGTTCCTTCCTCGCGCAACTGGCCGGCGAGATCGGCTTCATCCTCGCCAACGAACCGTCCCAGACCCGGCTCGCCACCCTGCGGGCGAATCTGCACACGCTGAATCTCCCGAACGTCGCCACCTGCGGCTACGATGGCGCACGGCTCCCCCTGCGCCCCAATGCATGGAACGCCATACTGCTGGATCCCCCCTGCTCGGGATGGGGCACGGAGGAAAAACACCCCAAGGTGTGCACCCTCTGGAAAGGAAAGAAGATCGACACGCTGGCCGGACTCCAGCGACTGCTCCTTCGCCGCGCATCCGAGCTTCTCGCCCCCGGCGGACGGCTCCTCTATTCCACATGCACCACCAACCCCGCCGAGAACCAGGACCAGGTCCGCTTCGCAGGAGACGAACTCGGACTCGTCCCGGAGGCGCTGGAGGGCTTTCCGGGGTTCGTGTTCGAGGAGACGGACGTTCCCGGGACCCTGCTGGTGGACGGAAAGGGCTCCGGTGCCCAGGGCTTTTTCCTCGCCTTGCTGCGCAAGCCGGCAAGGACGGGGGAGATTCCGGCGGCGATGTCTTCCGATGCGGCGACACCAGTCTTTGGAGATGGGCCATCCCCAAGGCGTCGCTCACGGCGTGGCGGCGAGGGTGCAGGGCGGGATGGCAAGAGTTCCGGCACGGCCTGCGGCGTCGAACTGCCCCCTACCGCCCTTGCCGTTCCAGGATGGAGCGTCCAACGACTGCCTCCGGGAAGGATCCTCGCCTTCGGGGAGAAGGTGCGGTTCCTGCCCCGTCTTGCGGAGACGATGGTGCCGAAGGATATGGTCTGGCAGGGAGCCTTGCTTGGAAAGTTCTCGGGAGGGCGTTTCCGGCCCGCTCCGCGTCTGCGGACGCTCATGGCGGACGAGACTTGCGCTCCGCGCCTGGTCCTCGAGGAGACCGGCGCCGTCCGGTCGCTGCTTGCTGGGGAGAGTCTTTCCGTGGGGTTCGAGGAACCTTGGGTCGGGTTGTGGTGGCGGGATCTGCCCCTTGGGAGCGTATGCGTCAAGCGGGGCAGGGTTCTTGCGTCCTTTGCGTGAAATCTTACGCCGCTGAAATTGCGTCTAATGCAAATGCGGTCAAATGCTGTGCTCATTTGTGAAGGTAAGACGTCCGGCAAGGATCTCATCGAATTCTGGAGGCAGAGGTTCGCATTTTTTTAGTTCATCACGAAGCCAGCGTACTATTTTTAGGTTCATTTCTTTCTCGACAGCTTCCGAATAGGGTTCGTCAAGAACCAGTATTATGGCCTTGCGTCCATTTTGCAGCCGTGTCTTTCCAATGGTACGGCCATCCCATTTTCTGTGTACGCCTGAAAAGTTTCCATAAGAGCCTCCTATGTTGTTGAAGGCAGTTGGGGAACTAATTTGAAAATAATTGCATACCATATAGGAAAGGGAGGGACCTTTCGGCCCCTCCCTTTTGCAATGTGGCGATGCGTTCAGCCTAGAATGTGTAGGCGAAGACCAGCTGGGCCTTCCAAGCGTCCTGCTTCTCGAAGGATGTGTTGTTCCCAGTGTTGGTGTGCCTCCAAGTGGAGTTGTCGACGAAGTTCGCGATGTAGCCCAGTTCAAGAACCATCTCAAGATTCTCGTAGATCTGGAAGTTGTTGATGAGGTTGATTTCCAGAAGGCCATCGTTCGTGGTCAGGTAGGGACCGAAGGTGCTATCCGTGCCGAGGTACCAATCCGAGGACTGCGCCATGTACTTGACCATTGCCGGAGAGTTGGTACCGCCCCAGTAGGCCACGGAGAGCGTGTGCTTCAGGTCTTCCATGAAAGTGAAGTCCTTAACACGAGCACCGATTCCCCAAGTGCCAGCATAACTCAGGGCCTGGTCGTAGAATCTGCCGTTAGGCGCCCAACCCATGGGACCATCACCCAAGAAGCTGGTGAAGTTGCCGCAAGGTGAGATGCCAGGCATGCGTTCGGAACCGTTCGAGGGGCTTCCATCATCGCCAGAGGCGTACCAACCAAATATGCCAGGAACTCCCCAATCCATCTTGTACTCAACGAGGGCCTTGGCTACCCAACCCTGACGCATTGTGCTGCCGCGTCTTGCTGGAGGGTTATCAATAAGATCAGTAATTTCTTGTTGAGTACTGATATTTTGGTGCTTAACAGCCCAACTCCGTCCAAGTGCATCACCATAGCCATAGTTGAGATCTATCTCAATGTTAAGCGGGTCGAATGCCGTTATCGCCATGGGTAGTCCAGCGAAGAAGATGTTGCCATACCCTTTGCTGGTGGGTCCGACAAAATTGCGTCTTTCAGAGTCTTCAACCCCATTAGCGTATGTGGATGTTATATAGTCATTCCATGTGTAGCTGTAGTCGTCACGATAATTAGTGAATGAGCGGCTCCCGGCCATGCCGAATGCGACCCAAGGAGTTATCTCAAAGCCGTCAAAGGTCAGAGGCAGAGTGAGGGCAAAGACATCGATGTTGTCGAGATAGTTTGTTCGGTTTGAAGGAATGCCTTCCCCATTATAGTTATCGTTAACAGGGCGCAGCCATAGCGCCGTAAGGCTTACGTTGTCGTTGAACTTGTAGCTGCCCACGATCCCGGCGATGTCATCGTCGAGGACCATGGAACCGCCGGCTTTGTTGGGCAGCGTCACGCCTTGGATGCCCATGCGGAAGCGAAGGTCCAAGCCTGGAACGGCCCAGTCGAGGTAGGCGTTCTTGAGCTTGATGATGTTGGTGCTGTCCGCCCCGAGGGCGCCGCCTTCTTCCGCCTTGCCCCAGTTGGTGTCCCCGATCTCCAAGTAGATGGTGCCGGAGAGGTTCTCGGAGGCCTCGGCGTCCAGCTGGATCCGAACCCGCTGCAAGGCGCTGAACTTGTCCTCGGCGTTGGTCGCCACCTTCTCGCTCGCGCCCAGCGCGCGCTCCTTGCTGATGAGGTGGCCGTCCCCGAGGCCGAACCCCATCAGCCATTCGCCTTTGATCTTGAAATCCACGGCGCCGGCGCCGGATGCCGCCCCCAGCAGCATCCCGGCGGCGAGCACCAGAGTCATGATGCGTCTCATGCGATACCTTCCTTGCCTTTTTGTCGGGTAAAAATTTTTGAACCCGAGCGTTTGTCGCAAACCCCATATACTGCGGGTTCTTGGGAAATGCAAGAGGGTCGGTAAAAATTTTTTTACCGGCAAACAACCCTGTAGGCCGGCGGCCGAAGTCGGCGGTAAAGGTAAACAATGAGTGATTTCGGGATGTTGCAAGTGGGCATTATTTTATGCGGCCAACTGGGCGCTGCGCCGCAATCGTAGCACGAAATCTGAAATCGTAGCAAGTCCTTTTTTGGTGCTGGACTGCCTTGGGCAGGGTATGCGGGTATGGGAGATTTGGAGCGTCGGGAAAGGCGGGCAGTTCCAAGGATGGCGGCGGGCAGGACGAGCTCGAAAGATGTCACGAGGGCAAGAGGTCGACCGTGCGCTGCGCCGATGGTGCGCCATGGTCGTCCGCCCAACGTTTTGGCCCGTCGGTGCGCGGTTGGGACGGATGCGAGGACTTGCCCGTGGGGTGCTGTTGGGCCTGGACTACAGGGGAGTGTTGAGCGCTATCGACGGCTTGGCCGCCTGGCATTCCGGCGCGAAATGCTGCTACTGGCCGGTCATGTTTTCCATATGCGGACCTTGGTCCAGTGTCGTTCGTTGAGAGGTTTGGTCGCGACAGCATGTCGCGAAATGCGCGCCGTTGCTGGCTTTGCATGTCTTCACCTAGGCAGGCCGGGCATCTGGAGCGACCAGCACAAGCCATGTGCGTACTGGTCCAAATCCACAAGCAACAGGGCCGTGCCTGCTGGGGAGGTGACCCCATGTGGGGATCGCCTCCCTCCTGAACCCTGGGCGATGAACAAGCCGTTTAGGGCACGGCGACACCCTGCGCATTGCCGGGGCGGGGCGTCTGCGCGCAGTACAGGCAGTCTGGCTCTTATGGATGCTCGGCCTCTTTCCGTCTCCTCTTGCAAAAGGCAGAGATGGAGCGCCTCCTCCTTTTGACATTACTGAAAAACAAGAGAGGAGCCTTGCGGCCCCTCTCTTGTACGTTGATGTTATATTCTCGTTGAGGTTTCTGAAGCCGTTAGGGTTCCTGAAGCCGTTGAGGTTTCTGAGACTGTTGGGGTTTCTGAAGCCGTTAGGGTTTCTTATTCCGTTAAGGTTTCTGATTCTGTTAGGGTTTCTACTATTTTGAGGTTCACGTAATGTTGCTGTTAAAGGTTATGTTAGAAAGTATATGCGAAAACCACTTGTGCCTTGTACGCATCTTGCTTCTTGTATGTTACAGCTTTATGAGTATTTGTCTGATTCCATGTTCCATTGTCAACTAGGTTAGCTATATATCCAAGTTCAAGCACCATCTCAAGATTCTCATACATTTGGTAATTATTGATGAAGTTAATTTCGAGAAGTCCATCATTAGTCGTTAAATATGGTCCACCATATGTACCGTCTGCGCCAAGTTCCCAATCAGTAGAAGTCGCCATATATTTAACCATTGATGGAGAGTTAGTGCCACCCCAATATGCGACTGTGATAGAATGTTTTAAGTCTTCTACAAAGCTGAAGTCCTTGAGACGAGCACCGATGCCCCAAGTGCCAGCATAGCTTAAAGATCTATCGTAAAAGAGATAGCTAGGAGCCCAACCCATAGGGCCATCACCCAAGAAACTCGTAAAGTTGCCACAAGGTGAAATCGCCGGCATCCGTTCTGAGCCATTCTTGACATTACCATCATCACCCGATGCGTACCAGCCAAAGATACCTGGAGTTCCGAAGTCAGTCTTATATTCGACAAGAGCCTTAGCCAACCAGCCCTGACGTTGTGTGCTTCCTTTTCTTACGGTCGCAATACTTAGGTTATCCAAATCTCTGAATGCGGGGAAATATCCCATGGACTCACCGTAGCCATAATTTGCATCAAATTCAATATTCAGAGGATCAAAGGCAGTAATCGCAATAGGTATTCCTGCAAAAAAGATATTTCCGTAGGCTTTACCTGTTGGGCTTACAGAAGAAGTTCCATCGAAATTTGTCCCATAAACTTTATTAACTGCATTAGCATAAGTAGATGTAATATAATTATTCCAAGTATAGCTATAATCATCCCTATAGTTTGCAAAAGCATTCCTACCCATTTGTCCAAAGGCAGCCCAAGGTGTGACAGAGAATCCATCAAAAGTTATTGGGATTGCGAGTCCGAAAATATCAATATTGTCGAGATAGCTTATTTGTGATGATTTAGTTGCATAGTCCTTATCATAATTATCATTAACTGGGCGCAACCAAAGTGCGGTAAGGCTTACATTGTCATTAAACTTATAGCTTGCAACAACACCTGCGATATCATCATCAAGGACTGCAGACCCACCAGCCTTATTGGGCAGCGCAACACCCTGAATGCCCATGCGCACTCGTGCATCAGTAGTGGGAACGGTCCAGTCGAGGTAGGCATTCTTGAGCTTGATGATATTTGTGCTGTCTGCTCCGAGGGCACCGCCAGATCTTCCGTCTTCTCCAGCCTTGCCCCAAGTGGTATCGCCGATTTCAAAGTAGACGGTGCCAGAGACATATTCAGATGCCGCGGCCTCCAATTGCAACCGAACCCGCTGCATAGCCTTGAATTTGTCTTCAGCATTGGTCTTTGTGTTAGGACCATCTGCAATTCGCATGGAATCGATGAGATGGCCATCCCCATAGCCAAACCCCATCAGCCATTGCCCCTTGGCCTTGAAATCGATAGCGCTGGCGCCGGTGGCCGCCCCAAACAGCATCCCGGCAGCGAGCAGCAGAGTCATGAGACGTTTCATGGTGGTTACCTTCCTTCCATGTGTTTGCCGGATACAAAAATTTTAACCCGGACCTGTGATGTCAACAGGTATACTCGCCCATATCCGGAAGGACAAGAGGGACCCGGTAAAAAAATTTTTACCGGGTGGTTTTCTGGAACCCGCGAAAATGCTGGTTCTCGGCCGGGTTAGCCACCCGGATTTTCAAGACTTTATCTCCAACCCTTTTCGAATCCGACCGATCTCGGGCCCAACTCGACGAAAATCCACCCCCTCTCCCGAAGGGCCGCCTTTGATGCCAGATGCCCCTCCGGGCCGCATGGATGGCCACTTTCCGGGGTTTGTGCCGGGCGAGCGGGCCATTCGGCGGATCCGGTCCAAACTTTAGGGCAAGCCCCAAGTTTTCTCCCTAGGGCGGACATTGCTGCACACAAATGCACAAATGCTGACGTCATTGCTGGGGATCCTGTGCCATGGCAAAGATGATCCCGCCCTTGTCGTGAAGGTCGCCACGAACGGCAAACGGCCACACAGTCCCTCCCGTTCCTCCAGAATCCCTTCTGCGCGGCCATGGCTCGGCCTTCGGGGCATCTCTCGCAGGATTCCACCACCCCGGAGTCGTGGTGCAAGGTGTCTGCAGCAGCCCAAGAGGTGCACACAAATGCACACATCTCTATGCACTTGCGCAGTTTGCGGGGACGCTCCCAAGTCAATCGCCACGATATCTTTTTATAAGGCCGTGGAGGACATGGACCTGGCTGTGCCGGATCGGTCAGGAAGGCCCGTGCCGGCCGTGAGGTTGCAGCGGAAGGTAGGCCTCGGCAATGGGAGCAGTCTCGTGCAAGAGGACAGTCCCCAGGCAAGGAGAGGAGGGCGCATCGAAGACGCTTTCGGCGATCCCGGCGGGCGTGGGCACGTGGTGGACGTGAGGCGGGTTCGATCGGAGGAAGGACGCGGCGCAACATGTTCCCAGCAGTCCATGGATTTGCACACGAATGCACATTTTGCAACGTGGAACATGGGCACCGTCTGCTTCAAGACAGCACGACATGGCCCTGGTCGGTGGTACTGGCTACGATGAGTGGGGTCTCAGGGAGAAGGCGGGGAGCTTCGAAGACGCTTTCGGCGATCCCGGCGGGCGTGGGCTCGTGGTGGATGTGAGGCGGTTCCATCGGAGGAAGGGCGCGGCGGAACATGTTCCCAGCAGTCCATGGAAGTGCACACGAATGCACATTCCACAACGTGGAACATTGGCTCCGTCTGTTTCAAGACGGCACGACATGGCCCGGGTCGGTGGTGCTGGCTACGATGAGGGCGGTCTCAGGGAGAAGGCGGGGAGCCTCGATGCCGCTTGCGGCGGTCCATCGGGCGCGGACCGTGCGGACGTGAGGTGCGTTGTCCCGGAGGAGGGACGAGGCATGCGGACGCAAGTTGTTGGGCGCGGACAGCGCATACAGCGGCAGGCGCAACTCTTCGGTCATGCTGGCCCATCAATGCCAGCGTATCTTCACGGGGATTGGGTTGCTTCCCGCGAAGGGGATCTGGTGAAGCGAGCAAAGTTCGTGATGGATGGCGGCGGCGCCCGCCATGTCGCCGGCGTTCGCGGCATTAGCCATGGCGGCCATCTTTTCTGGCGGCACGTTGGAAGTGGCGGAGATGAGCCCCTTGCCGCCGACGGCATCAGGGGCATGGGCCTGATGGCGCCTCAGCGTTCACTTGGGAGAGGAGCAGGTTGGAGTCGTCCCTAATCTGGGGCACACGCCGCTGGCAGAAATTGAGGGAGCCGTAGTTGTATGGTCTGGGTCACGTCCGCTTCGTTGTCCATCGGAAGTGAAGATGGGTGCAAGAAGCCACTGGCCGCTTCGAAGAAGTATATCGGTCATTCCGGATGATGACGCACGTACCGGCAGATGCTATTCTTGTCTATGCCACGTGACATCGACTAAATATCGATTCTAGTGCGTAAAAATCATAACCACGCTTTCTATGGCAGCTTTTAATATCTCTGGCTTTAATGACCCGATTCTATATAAGATCAACCTCTCCTCTGAAGTGAAGAGTTTGTTGGGGCGGATATTACTCATACGATCAAGTGATCCGCCAATAATATCATTGTTGCCAATTGCTACGGAAAAACTATCGGAAACAATATTACTTGTTATCTATGCAAGAATATAATCGTTTCTAGGCAGAACTGCAAGAATAACGGCTGGCCTTCGTTTGTATCCACTCAAATCGGTGAAAGGAAAGGGGATAACAACAATATCCCCTTTTATAAATTGGCCCATGCTTCATCCTCCTCTGGACGTAACCAATCCCTAGCGAGGGCCTTCTCGCTGGCTAGTGTTATTTCTGCAATAGGGGGTGAAGATATCCTATGCAGAATTTCACTATTGCAGCTCACGGATTTTGCGAAAGCAGTAAATGCTGATGTTATCGTCATGCCCATATCTCTGCACGCGACCTCAAAATTGTTCATGAGGGATTCGTCCATGAGAATGTTTACATTTACTTGTGACATAGAAAATACCTCCCAGCCGTTTTGGCGGAGGACGATGTGCCTGCGAAATTCTATGTTACCCCCATTGCTCGCCCCGACAACAGGGGGGTGTCGTCAGGGCGAGGCGCTGCACCCGGCCGAGGGCGGGGCAGCTGGGGTCGTGCCGGGTTCAGTTGGCCGGCAACAGGTGAAGGCTCTTCATGACTTCGATGAGGCGCTCCCTGTTGGGTGCGGACAGCGCATACAGCGGCAGGCGCATCTCTTCGGTCATGCGCCCCATCAATGCCAGCGCCGTCTTCACGGGGATGGGGTTGCTTTCCGCGAAGAGGATCTGGTGGAGCGGGAAAAGCTCGTGGTGGATGGCGGCGGCGCCCGCCATGTCGCCGGCGTTCGCGGCGTTGACCATGGCGGCCATCTTTCCGGGCAGCACGTTGGAAGTGACGGAGATGACCCCCTTGCCGCCGATGGCCATCAGGGGCAGGGCCGTGAAGTCGTCTCCGGAGAGGACGGTGAAGTTCGGGGGACAGCTCTCGATGATCAGGCTCCCCTGGGTGAGGTCGCCCGTGGCCTCCTTGACGCCCACGATGCTCGGGAAGTCCTTCGCGAGTCTCGCGAGGGTCGCCGGCAGCAGATTGCAGCCCGTCCTGCCGGGGACGTTATAGGGAACGAGGGGAAGGTCCACGGCTTCGGCGATGGCCTTGAAATGCTGGTACAGACCTTCCTGGGTGGGCTTGTTGTAGTAGGGGGTGATGAGCAGGGCGCCGTCGGCCCCCGCCTTCTTCGCGAACTTCGTCAGGCGTATGGCCTCGATGGTGTTGTTGGAGCCGGCGCCGGCGAGGATCTTCACCCGGCCCTTGGCCTGGTCGATGCATATCTTGATGACCTGTTCGTGCTCCTCGTGGGAGAGGGTGGCGGACTCCCCGGTCGTCCCGCAGGGGACGAGGCCGTGGATGCCGTCGGCGATCTGCCGTTCGATGAGGTCGCGGTAGGCCGCCTCGTCGACGGCGCCGTTACGGAAGGGGGTGACCAGTGCGGTCAGCGCGCCGGAGAAGGGCGCGGTTGCACTCTTGTCATGACTGGGCATTGGTCCGTTCCTTGAGTTCTTTGCCCGCCCTGAAGTAGGGGAGGCGTTTCGGGGGGACGTCGATGGGTTCTCCCGTCCTCGGATTGCGTCCGACGTAGCCTCCGTGCTCCCTGACGGCGAAGCTGCCGAAGCCGCGTATCTCCACGCGCGTCCCCTCCGCGAGGGAGCGGGTGATGGAGTCGAAGAAGCGCGTGACCACGGTCTCCGCCTGGTTGATGGGTATCTGCGCGGATTCCATGAGGGCTTTCACGAGGTCGCTTTTGTTCACGTCAGGAGCCTTGGGAAGACGAGGATGGGAAGGTTGCCATGATACCGTTTTTGCGGACGCGGACAAGGGGAGGAAGGAAAAAACCCTTCATGTCCCGCGGATCCTCGACCGGAGGTTCCGGACGCGGGTGCGTTCCCCGTCACGCCTTTCGGAGGGGGATGTCCTGCAGGATCTGCCGGTTTGCCAGCCAGTCCCCCATGTCGAGGCGAATGCGCTGCAGACGCTCCGCGATCGCCTGGATGTCCTGGGCGGCCGGGCAGCCGGGGGCGATGGTCAGCAGTGGTTGCTGCTTGCGCACCGCCTCCGGGAACTTGGGGTCGTTCCGGACGTGGCCCAGGAGCACGGGCTGCAGGTGCAGGAAGTGGCTGCAGGCCGCCGAGAACTTGTCGAAGGATTCCTGGGCGTGTTTTTTCGAGTCCACCATGTTGACCAGCACCAGGAAGTCCCGCATGCCGTAGTTGCCGTTCAGCAGCTTGACGAGGGCGTAGCCGTCGGTCAGGGATGTGGGTTCGGGGGAGATGATGAGGACTCTGGCGCCGGCCATGACGGAGAAGTTCTGCACGGTCTCGGATATGCCTGCGCCGAGGTCCATGAAGACGAAGTCGTATTCACCGAGGAGGGGGGCGAGTCTGGAGAGGAGCAGTTCGCGGGTCTCCGGCTTCATCTCGCTGAGTTCCGGCACGCCGGAGGCGGCGGGCATGACGTCGAACCCCTTGGAGGTCACGTGGTGGAGGACGCTGCGCACGTCCCTCTCCCCCAGCAGGACGTTCTGCATGTTCCCGTCGGGGGTGATGCCCAGCAGCACGTCCAGATTGGCCAGCCCGAGGTCGCAGTCCAGCAGCAGCACCCTGAAGCCCTTCCGGTGCAGCGCCAGTGACAGGTTGAGGGAGACGTTGGTCTTTCCCACGCCACCCTTGCCGCTCACGATGGCGACGCTCAGTGTTGTGTTGCGCGACATAGGAACCCCGGGGCTACAATGGTGACGACACTACTGGATGCTGGAGAAGAGGAAGCGTTTCTCGTCGGGGTGCACCAGGGTGGTGCGGGTGCTGACGGCGGTGGAGGCTTCCTGGAATATGTGGAACAAGGCGTCCCTGTCGGCGTGCGCCAGGCCCTTGCGGACGCGCTCCAGCAGTTCGCTGCTGGTCGCGGGACAGTCCCGGCCGTTGCAGACGATACTCAGGGCGCAGGAAATTTTCAAGCCGGTCAGGGCCTGCGCGTCGGCCCGGAAGGCCGATTGGACGCGTTCGGCGAGGGCCCGGGCCTTGAGGAGCCCCATGCCCGGCAGGACCAGGACATAGCGGCCGGATCCCAGGCTGCCGAGTCGGTCGCAGGACTCCATGGCACGGTCGAGGGTCGCGTGGAGGGCGGCATGGAGAGCGCCCATGCGGGCTTGGGAGAGGCTGCGGATGTCCTTTCTGTCCCCCCTGATCTTCACCGCGATCAGGGCGAGTTCCGAGACGTCCCTGCCGAGGCGGACGATCTCCTCCTTCAGGCGCTTGCGCAGGTCGGCGGTTTCGGTCAGGTCCCTTGCGGGGGGGCGGAGCGCCCCCCGGGGATCGTCCTTCGGGGGGAGCTTTTCGGCGAGCCATCCCTTGGGGAGCATGCGCAGCAGGGAAGCGGTCTGCGCCGGAGGCAGCCCCTCCGTCAGCAGTTCCTGCAGCGCCTTCCTCCGCGTTCTTCCCACCTTGGCGTCCCCCGGCCTACTTGCGGCCCATCGAATAGTTGCGCAGCAGGAAATCGTGCTGGAAGGCGTCGATGTCGCCGTCCAGCACCGCGTCCACGTTGCCCGTCTCGGTGCCGGTCCGGTGGTCCTTGACCAGCCGGTAGGGCTGCAGCGTGTAGGTGCGTATCTGGCTGCCGAAGGCGATGGCGTCCTTGTTGGCGTAGTCGGCCTGGCGTTCGGCCTCGCGCTTCTGCAGTTCGAGGTTGTAGAGCTTGCCTCGCAGCACCCGCATGGCGCTGTCCTTGTTGCTGTGCTGGGAACGCTCGTTCTGGCACTGCACGG
>JAISTH010000050.1 GCA_031272715.1 Desulfovibrio sp. | reverse complement strand
CCGACCTTCCCCTTGCAGGAGTTCTCGTAGAACGCGAGGACGCGGAACCTGCGCTCCAGTATCCTCTCGTCCCTCGGCGTCGTCCGGAGAGGGACGCTCACCGTGACGTTGTGCGTCTTTCCATCCACGCGGACTTCGGCGGGAACGGGAACGGCCGCAGGAGTCCCGACGCCTTCCGGCATCAAGCCGCCTTCCGTTCCGACCTTTTTTCGCCGTCTCGCCATGATTCTGTCCTCAGAGGATGTCCGCCTGCGACATTCGCAATGCGGTAACCATTCTACATCGTCCCGTGGAAAAACGCAAGACCAACCGGGGGATTTTTCGTTTTTTTTTTTTTTTTTGACCGGGCATGCCCGAGGTTTATGTCCTGGTCGCGTCCCTTACCCCCGACTGAAGTCGGGGGCTTGCGGTCCGCTTTCGGTCAGGGCGATGACCGTGATGCCGATGAAGGCCACCGCGCCGATGGGCAGGGGCTCCAGGATGAAGCCGAGGATGATGGCGACGGTGAGGGAGAAGAGATGCCACGCCTGGGGCTTGAGACCCTCCGGCACGGGCATGGCGTAGAGGATCGCGCCGACGGCGATGGTGATGAGGGCGTTGCGCAGCTGCCTGTTCACGCAGTTCCTCCTTTGTCGCCCCTCTCCGTCCAGGGGAGGGGGCTTGGTCGCTTCGTTTCTTCACGGCCTCGGGCGGGCGAGGGTCCTGTCCACGGATGCGGCGGCGATGCCGAGATAGGAGTGGGGCTCCAGCATCCTCCCGATCTCCTCCCTCGTGAAATGCGCCGCCACCCGGGCATCGGCGCACAGGGCCTCCGCCATGGGAATCCCCTTCTCGAAGGCCTGCATGCTGGTCTCGTACACCACGTCGTGGGCCGTGAGCCGCCCCATCTTCTCCGCAAGCCTGATCATCACGGACTCCGACAGCATCAGGCCGTGGAGCAGGTCCAGATTGGCCTCCATGCGCCTGGGGTATACGATGAGGTTCCGGAGGATGTCCGCGGTCTTCTCCAACGCGGCGTCCAGATGGATGCACGCGGCGGGGACGAAGTCCCATTCGGCGACCTCGCAGCTCCAGTCCCGCTCGTTCTCGACGGCCATGCACTCCACGGCCACGGGGGCCTGGGCGCGCACCAGCCTGCACAGCGCGATGACGTTTTCGCAGACCTGGGGGTTGCGCTTGTGGGGCATGGTGGAGGATCCGACCTTGCCCATGAAAAAGGGCTCCTCCAGTTCCCCGGTCTCCGTGCGCTGCAGGGTCAGCACCTCCCGGGCGATCCGGGTGGCGGTGCCCGCCGCGAGGGCGAGCAGGCCCACGAACTCCGCCACGTGATCCCTGGTGGAGTGCCAGTGCACCGGGGTGACGCCGAGCCCCAGCAGTTCCATGGTGCGCTCCTGGACCTGGAGCCCCTTGTCCCCCATGGATGCGAGGGTGCCCACGGCCCCGGACATCTGCCCGATGAAGAGGCGGGGCGCGCATTCCTTGAACCGCCGCTCGTGGTTCTCCAGTTCGAAGACCCAGGTGGCGGCCTTCAGCCCGAAGGTGATGGGGAGCGCATGCTGGACGTGGGTGCGTCCCGGCATGACCAGGTCGCGGTGTTTCGCGGCCAGGTCCCGGGCGGCCAGGGAGCATGCCGCGAGCCGGTCGGAGAGGAGGGCGTGGGCCTCGCGGATGCGCAGGATCAGTCCCGTGTCCACGATGTCCTGGCTGGTCGCCCCCCAGTGGACGTACTCGCCCGCACCGCCGTCCAGCACCTTCTTGAACTCCTTCAGCAGGGGGACGATGGTGATGGAACTCTTGTAGTGCTCCCCGATGGCCGCATAGTCCAGCAGGGAGGCGTCGGCCTTCCGGCGGATCTCGGCGGCCGCGGCATCGGGGATCATGCCTATTTCGCCCTGGGCCTGCGCCAGGGCGGCTTCCGTGTCGATCCATTTCTGGACCATGTTGCGGTCGCTGAAAATGTCCCGCATCTCCGGCGTGCCGAACAGGGGGCCGAGGACGCTGCTGTCGATGGCGGTCGACGCCATAGTGTTCCTCCTTGCGTTGATGTTCCGGGAGATGGTCCGTCGAAGGATCGGCGTTTCCGTTCGCCGAAGGAGCGGCACGTGGGCCGCGTCGGTTCTGGGAGGGTGGTCCGTTGTCCCCCTGGAGGCGGGTGGTGCGGGGCGGGGGAGTTCCGGATCTCGTGGCCGCGGAGACCCGCGACCTCGGGCATCGGCACGCACGGTCGGCTTCGGCGCGTGGCGTGCGGTGGCGGCAGGGGGCATGCGCCGCCTTGGGAGCGATTCGCGGTCGGCGTCTCGCGTTCGTCGGGGGATACCGGACTTCGGCCGGGATCGCAAACGGAAAATCGGTCCGATGGCCGGTGGCAGGTTCCTTGCCCCGGACGCGTGCCGAAGGTCGCTATTCCTTCACGCTTCGCTCTGTTGTGGCGTCGTGTTGATTGCAATGGCATCCCGCACATACGGCGCCCCGCCGTTCCCGGTGAGGCGGACGCAGGCGTGGCGCATGCATCATCACGGGCCGTTGTCTTC
>JAISTH010000094.1 GCA_031272715.1 Desulfovibrio sp. | reverse complement strand
GGCTTCTTCCTGCTAAAAAGTCGTTTTTTTATACCTCTCTTGTGGGATCCAAGTCAAAAAATGGTCGGGGTGGGGGGTAGGGGCGGGCGGTGCGGCAGGACCGTCACGGATTTGGGTTTGACGTTTTTCCTGCTTGCTTGCTTCGGGGCGATGTTCGGGTATGCTGCGGGGCAGACCGAATCATGGGGGCGAATGTCCGGCCGGCACGGGACTTCTTCCCGTTTTCCGGTGCCTTTGTCGCTTGCCCCGGCGTGCTTGCAATTCCTGCTGGCATTACATTGCGTCTGCATCAAATTTGTCTTTGTGTCTGGATAAGTGACGCTTTGGTGCCGCTGTGATACGTGCACGGGTATCCCCAAAAAAGGAGTTGAAAAATTGATACAAGAAGCCTCATGAGAGAACAGATGAAAATGTACATCGACAATCAACCTGAAATCGTTAAAACGTATAATGCCAAAATTGTCGCAGTTAAGGATGGTGAAGTAGTAGGTGATTATTCTTCAAGATACGATGCATTGAACGACATGATGAAGATGTGGTTCGTACACGTAACATTTATTATCATATTATGTACTCCTGGGGATGAAGAGTATGTCGTGAAGCTATACACACAATTCACGTTAGATGATAGGATTGACGAATTATCGTTATGCAGTGAAGGTGCAGGTATTCAATGACTCAAAAATACATACATTTCGTCTGTCTGAGCGAACAGATGGATATGTACATCAACAATCAACAAGAAATCGTTAAAACGTACAATTGTATGATCGTTGCCGTAAAAGATGGCGAAGTGGTTGATGACTATCCATCAAGATACGATGCGTTAAATGATATGAAGAAGAGAGGATTCGATGATGGGCCTTACATAATCATTTTGTGCACTCCTTGAGATGACCAGTATGTCGTAAAACTTTATAACCAATTAAAATTTGAAAACGATTGATCTGATACATAGTGCTTGGCATGGATTGCTGTATGCAATGATTCAATGATATGCTTTATCGTATCGTCTTGCTGGCGCAATTCTGTATAGACAGTACTCTGCCGGAATATACTGGCCAAATTCGAGTGGTAAATAAAGTCGTTTAGAATATTATAGTTTGTGATATATATGCATCTGAAACAATGTGCATTTTCAAGAACTTCAAAGGCCCCTTCGCAGGGGCCTTTGTTTATTGTGCGACAGTAAAATTTTTTTACATGATACCATCAACGCTAATGCAATTGCAGTGACATCACCCCTCAACGTATGCATGGGTCGTGCAGCAGGTGATCCATCTTCTCCCGCTTCGTGCGCAAATACTGCTCGTTGTCCGGACACGCCGCCATCTCGATGGGCACCCGCTCCACGATCTCGATCCCGTATCCCGAAAGCCCCACCACCTTCTTCGGGTTGTTGGTGAGCAGCCGTATCTTGTGGATCCCCAGATCCACCAGTATCTGCGCCCCGGTCCCGTAGTCCCGCAAATCGTCCGGAAAACCCAGCTTGCGGTTGGCCTCGACGGTGTCGTAGCCCTGGTCCTGCAGGGCGTAGGCCTTGATCTTGTTCGCAAGCCCGATGCCCCGCCCCTCCTGGCGCATGTAGATCAACGCCCCCCGACCCGCATCCTCGATCTGGCGCAGCGCCGCCCCCAGCTGCCCCCGGCAGTCGCATCGGACGGATCCCAGGGCGTCCCCCGTCAGGCACTGGCTGTGCACCCGGACCAGCACGGGCTCGATGCCCGTGATGTCCCCCTTGACCAGCGCAAGATGCGTGCCGGGCTCGATGGCGCTCTCGTAGGCGTGGATCTGGAAATCCCCGTAGATGCTGGGAAGGTGGGCCTTCGCGACGCAACGCACCGACACCTGCCCCCTGCTCAGGCGGTAGCGGATGATGTCCTTGACGGCGGCGATGCGCAGCCCGTGGGTCTGCGCGAAGACCTCAAGCTCCGGCATCCGGGCCATGGTGCCGTCCTCGGACATGATCTCGCAGATCACCGCCGCCGGTCGCAACCCGGCGAGACGGGCGAGGTCGACGCCTCCCTCGGTCTGCCCCGTCCGGGCGAGCACGCCGTCCCCCCTTGCCCGCAGGGGGAACACGTGTCCGGGTGTGACGAGATCCTCGGGCCGGGCGTTGGCGGCGATGGCCGCCTTTATGGTCGTGGCCCTGTCGGCCGCCGAGATGCCCGTGGTGACCCCCTCCCTCGCCTCGATGGAGATGGTGAAGTTGGTCCCGAACCGCGACCCGTTGCGCTGGGCCATCAGGGGGAGCTGGAGCCTGTCGATCATCTCCGGGGCCATGGGCAGGCAGATGAGGCCCCTGCCATGGGTGGCCATGAAGTTGATGGCCTCGGGGGTGACGTGCTCGGCGGCCATGGTCAGGTCGCCCTCGTTCTCGCGGTCCTCGTCGTCCACCAGGATGATCATCTTTCCGCGGCGGATGTCGTCGATGGCTTCTTCTATGGTGCACAGGGGCATGACAGGATTCCTCGTGGCTGTTTCGTTCGCGGTGCAGGGGGGTGGGCAGGGGCCGCCCCGGGGAGTGTCTCGGGCATCGGGGGACGCAGTCCGGACCGCAGGGAGCCGTGTCCCGTTTTCCGGGAGGGGCTATCCGTCCTCGAAGGTCAGTCCCACGTCCTTCAGCATCTCGGCCAGGGGGCGGCCCAGCAGGAAGGGCAGGACGTCCCGGATCTCCTCCACCCGTTCCCGGCACAGATCCCTGAAGGCCGCGTCGAACCGGACCGGTTCCTCAAGTTCCCTGCGGGCCTGCAGGAGGCGTTCCCGGCCGGGGAAGGGCGCTCCGGGAGAGAAGCCAAGCCGCCTTGCATCCTCGAGGACGTCGCCGATGGAGCAGGATTCCTCGTGGGCCGCCGCGAGTTCCCAAAGCCGCTCCCCGTCGCCCCCCATCGCCCCCAGGATCCTCTTCCGGGTCAGGCGCTTCCCGTTGGCCAGCAGTTCCGCGACGGGACCGGTGTCCCGGCACTGGAGCAGCCGGCATTGCGCGGGGGCCCGGTCGTGTATGGCGCAGTCGTTCCCTTCGTGGAAGACGCAGTGCCACGGGGCGCCCCGTTCCCCCGTGCCCGCCGTCTTCACAAGCTCCTGCCCGAGGGGGACGAGCGCGCCGTCAAGGTCCCTCGCCCATTCGCCCCTGTGCAGGCAGACCAGGGATGCGAGAGGGAGGACGCCCTCCATCGTCAGGGGCAGATCCTCCTCCATGAGGGTGGGGCCTCCCCCCCGGCAGCATGTGCCGCAGCGCCGGCACGGGGTCGACATGATCCGTCCGTCGTCCCGTCAGGCCGTCTTGGCCGTCGCCGGGACGGTCGCCACGTCCTGCGTCCCGCCGGCCTGGGCATTGTCCTCCGCGTTGAAGCGCTTCCCGTACCTGCGGTTCATGCGCTGGGCGAACCGCTCCATGTACGCGTAGTAGACCGGGGTGATGAAGAGGGTGACGAGCTGTGAGAAGCACAGCCCTCCCACCACCGCCATCCCCAGCGGCCTGCGGGCGTCGGCTCCGGCGCCCATGCCGATGGCGATGGGCAGGGCCCCCATGAGGGCGGCCATGGTCGTCATCATGATGGGCCTGAAGCGCACCCGGCACCCCTCCACGATGGCGTCCACCGGCGAGACGTCGGGACGGTGCCGCTGGGTCTCCAGAGCGAAGTCCAGCATCATGATGGCGTTCTTCTTCACGATGCCCAGCAGCATGATGATCCCCACGAAGCCGTAGAGGTTCAGTTCCATGCCGAAGAGCCACAGCGTCGCCAGCGCGCCGAAGCCCGCCGAGGGAAGCCCCGAGAGGATCGTCAGGGGATGGATGAAGCTCTCGTAGAGGACGCCCAGCACGAGGTAGATGACGATGATGGCCAGGATCAGCAGCCACCCCATGCCCTTGAGGGAGTCCTGGAACGCCTGGGCGGTGCCCTGGAACTGGGCGTTCACGGAGCCGGGCAGCAGGGGCCTCGCCGTCTCCTCCACCGCCTTGACGGCCTGTCCGAGGGCGACGCCGGGCTTCAGGTTGTAGGAGATGGTCACGGCCGGGAACTGCCCGGAGTGGGCCACGGCCACGGCTCCGACGCCGGGGGTGAGGGTCGCGAGGGTGTCCAGGGGCACCAGGTCCCCGTCCTTGGAGCGGACGTACAGCCGAGACATGGCGGACGTCTCCTGCTGGAAGCGCTTCTGCAGTTCCACGTAGACCCGGTAGCTGTTGGTGGGCGCGTAGATGGTGGATATCTCCCGGGAACCGTAGGCGGACTGCAGGGCCAGCTCTATCTGCTGGGGAGTCACCCCCAGGGCGGCCGCCCGGTTCCGGTCGATGGTGACCCGCATCTCCGGGTTCTTCAACTGCAGGTCGCTGTTCACGTCCTGGATCAGGGGCACGGCCAGCAGCGCCTCCTCCACCTTGGCGGCGGTGTCGTAGAGCGTCTGCAGATCGGGACTGGAGAGGGTGTACTGGTACTGGGCCTTGGTGTTGCGTCCGCCGATGTTGATGGTCGGCGGGATGCGGACGAAGACCCGCAGGGAGGGGAACTGGTTCAGCGTCCTGCGCAGACGGCCCGCCACGGTCTCGATGTCCGGCCGCTCGTCGTAGGGCTTGAGATAGATCATGACGACGGCGTTGTTCATGGCCTGGCTGCTGCCCACGATGCCCACGACGGAATTGTACCTGTCCACGTCCGGATCGTTGGCCAGCACGGGATCCAGGCTGCGCTGGGCCTCCACCATCCCCGTGAAGGAGATGCCCTGCTCGCCCTCGGTGGTTGCCAGCACGAACCCCATGTCCTCCGACGGGAGGAAGCCCATGGGAATGACGACCCCCAGCCAGGCGGTGAGCCCGATCAGGACGAAGGACGCCATCAGGGCCTTGAACCTGTGGCGCAGCACGGCCTGAAGACAGCGCAGGTAGCCGGAGGCGAGGGAGTCGAAGAGGCGTTCCATGATTCCGTACAGCCCCTCGTACCCTGCGGAGTGGGCGGGCTTCGCCTTGAGGAAGTAGGCGCACAGCATGGGGGTCAGGGTCAGGGAGACCACGCCGGAACAGAGGATGGCCGTGATGATGACCACCGCGAATTCCTGGAAGAGCCGCCCGATGATCCCCCCCATGAAGAGGACGGGGATGAACACCGCGGCAAGGGAGAGGGTCATGGAGACGACGGTGAAGCATATCTCCGCGGATCCCTCGTAGGCGGCCACCTGCGGCTGCTTGCCCATCTCCTGGTGGCGCACGATGTTCTCCAGCATGACGATGGCGTCGTCCACCACGAAGCCCACGGCCAGCGTCAGGGCCATCAGGGACAGGTTGTCCAGGCTGTAGCCCAGGACCGCCATGAAGGCGAAGGTGGAGATGACGGACATGGGCAGGGCGAGACTGGGGATGATCGTGGCCGGCACGTTGCGCAGGAAGAGGAAGATCACCAGCACGACGAGGAACACCGTCAGCACCAGTGTGAACTTCACGTCCGCCACGGACTCCTTGATGTTCTCGGACCGGTCGTAGAAGATCTCGACGCTGACCGAGGGCGGGACCTGGCGCAGGAGGGAGGGGAGCACGGCCTTGATGGCCTCCACCACCTTGATGGTGTTGGTGCCGGGCTGCCGCTCGATGGCCAGGGTGATGCCGGGCGCCCCGCCGTTGCTCCAGGCGAGCTGCTTGTCCTGCTGGACGCTGTCCACCACCGTCCCCAGATCCTTCAGTCGCACCGGCGCGCCGTTCCGGTAGGCGACGACGGTCTCGCTGAAGGTCTTGGCGTCGAACATCTGTCCCGACGCCTTGATGGACGTGGACCGCTGCGCCCCGTCGAGCATGCCCGTGGGGAGCATGATGTTCGCCGCAGCGACGGCGTCCGCCACCTCGTCGATCCCGAGGCTCCTCGAAGCCAGCTCGTCCGGATCCAGCTGCACCCGGACGGCGTACTTCTTCTGCCCGAAGATGAGCACCTGGGCCACTCCTTCCACCATGGAAAGGCGCTGCCCGATGAGGGTCTCGGCGTATTCGTTCAGGGAATAGAGGGGCAGTGTGGCCGAGGCGACCCTCAGGTAGAGGATGGGCATGTCGGCGGGATTGACCTTGCGGAAGCTGGGGGGCGTGGTCATGTTGGTGGGCAGTCGCCGCTGGGCGATGCCGATGGCCGACTGCACGTCCAGGGCCGCGGCGTCGATGTCCCGGTCCAGGGCGAACTGTATCGCTATGCGGGTGCGGCCCGTGGAGTTCACCGAGGAGATGGAGTCGATGCCCGCGATGGTGAAGAACTCCTTCTCCAGAGGCGTCGCGACGGAGGTCGCCATGGTCTCGGGATCCGCCCCGTCGAGATCCGCGTAGACCTGGATGGTCGGGAAGTCGACGGTGGGAAGCTGGTTGACCGGCAGGGAGTAGTACCCCGTGGCGCCGAAGAAGAGCATCCCCAGCATCAGCAGGGTGGTGGCCACGGGACGGCGGATGAAGAAGGCCGATATGTTCATGCGTTTCGCGCGACGGGTTCCGGGCGCCTGTGCGCCTTGAGGAATCGCGCCTCCGAGCTTCCCAGGGTTGTCAAAGGGCCGCCGGCCGGCGGGGCGTCCGGCGTCGCCTCAGCCCGCCGCCATCTTCAGCAGCATGCAGGCCAGCCACGTCATGGCGGCGCCGCACATTCCACCATGGAACAAAAGGGACAGCAATGCAAGCAATCGCCTTTGGTCCCAACGTTCCGGGGATCCTTCGGGACCCAGCCAGGGCTTTTCCACCAGATCCCCGAAATAGACGCTGGGGCCCCCCATGGGCGCGTCGCAGAGCCAGGCGCAGGCCGCCATGGACCATCCCGAGTTGGGACTGGGCATGCCGGCGGCGTCCTTCGCGATTCGGCCGATGCCGGGCCATTTCCCGGACCAGGGGCGGGTGCCTGGGATGGCGCGGGACAGCGCGTCCGTCGCCCGGAGCGCAAGCGCCCCCAACCGCGCCGGAAGGAACGCCAGGACGTCGTCGGTCCTCGCCGCGGCCCGGCCGACGTCACGCCAGGCCGGCGTCAGGTAGCCCCACATGGAGTCCGCCGTGCTGACCGCCTTGTAGCACCAGAGTCCCGCCGGCCCCGCCACGAGCAGCCAGAGATACGGGGCGAGGAAGGCGTCTGTGTAGTTCTCGGACAGGGTGTCCGCCAGGGTCTTGCGCAACATGGGCCCGTCGAGGGCGCTCACGTCCCGGCTGACCAGTCCGGAAAGGGCCACGCGTCCCTCCTCGAGGTCGCCGGATGCCAGGGTCCTCGCGCAGGAGCGGCCCGCGGCCAGCAGACTCCCCTGGGCCAGTCCGGCCCAGGAGAGATACGTCGCGATCACGGGCCCCGCGAAAGGGATCTGCACGAGGAGCAGCGCGCACCCTCCGGTTCCGAGGACGCAGAGGACGAGACACGCCGCTCCCCCCATCCTGCCCAGGCCCCGCCCGTCGAGGCGCCGGGCGAAGGGTTCCAGGGCGTCCAGCATCCGTCCCACGAGGCGGACCGGATGGGGCCAGGGAAGCTTCGGATCCCCCAGCCACATGTCGAGGGCGAAGGCCAGCGGCGCCAGCCACCAGCATTCCCAGACGGAGAGGAGGTTCAGTTCCACGCGTCCAGCATCCCGGATTTCGCAAGGGCCATGTACGTCACTATGCCGGCGGCCGTGGAGAGGTTCAGGCTGCGCACCGCCCGCTGGACCATGGGGATCCGCACCCTGTGGGGGGTCCGGGCGAGGACGCGCTCCGGCAGTCCCCTCGTCTCAGGGCCGAAGAGCAGGGTGTCCTCCCGGTGGAAGGGGAAGACGTGCACGGGGGTCCCCTCGTTGGCGGAGGTGGCGACGAGGCGCGAGGGGCCCGTCGCCTCGAGGCAGGCGTCGAGATCCGGCCATACGCTCACCTTGACGTGGGGCCAGTAGTCGAGGCCGGCGCGTTTCAGGGATGCGTCGTCGATGCGGAATCCCAGCGGTTCCACCAGATGCAGTTCGAGTCCGGTCGCGGCGCAGAGTCTGGCGATGTTGCCGGTGTTGGGGGGGATCTCCGGCTCCCAGAGGACGACCCGCACGGCTAGAAGCGGCCGCGTATGCCGGCGACGGCGCGGCAGCTCACCCGGATGTCCTTCGAGGACCTGCCGTAGTCGTCCAGCACGGCGAAGACGTCGGTCTCCATGAGTTCCACCTCCTGGTCCGTCATGCCCTCCGCGGCCATGTGTCCCGCAAGCAGCTCCAGCGCCCGTTCCTGGACCATTTTCGGCGTGCAGCTCTGCTGGATGGCCTCCTCGATGTCCAGGGCCGGGGCCCGGAAGGTCCGCTGTCCCGTGTCGGCGTAGACGTCGAGCCCCACGGTGGGCAGGGTGGCGGCGGCCCCGACGGCGTTGGCCACGTCCGCATGGGCGGGGATGACCACGGGCAGGCCGAAGGCCTTGGCGAGATACGGACGCATGCATTCCGCGGGGCCGCCCACGAGGATCACCCGGGAGGGGGCGATGTCCTTGACGGCCTTGAGGGCGGCCAGGGTGTAGATGGGACGGGCGTTGATCCGGTCGAGGAGACGGGCGGCGTTCTCCGTCACCTGTCGGGACGCGTCGTCCACGGCCTTGCGGGCGATTTCAGGGGCGGGCACGCCTTTGTTTGCCGCAAGTTCCTCCATGCCCTTGCGGGAGAGGGATTCGTCGCCGGCACCGGGCAACCCTTCGGACGCACGCAGGATGTTGAGGGCGTCGAGGAAGGTGGGACGACCGCCTCCGAAGGCCATGGCCGGACCTTCCCGCAGGGGGCCGACGGCGACCGACCCCTTCTCCACCGTCAGGCGGGAGTCCCCGCCGACGCCGATGGAGAGGGAGGCCAGGGCCCGCACGAGGGTGCGCCGCCCGTTCAGCCGCATGCCGTCCCTGTCCACGACGGCGGAGCCGTCGAGAAGGATCGCCATGTCCGTCGTGGTGCCCCCCATGTCCAGCAGCAGGGAGCAGCCCTCGTCCGCCTCGGGGCACAGGACCATGGCTCCCATGGCGCTGGCGGCGGGACCGGAGAGGATCGACTGGACGGGCAACCGTCTGGAGAGGGCCGCGGGCATGGCGCCGCCGTCGGCCTTCAGGAACAGGGGGGCGGTCTTGATGCCGACGCCCCCCAGGGACGTCTCCACGGCGTCCACGAAGGCGTCGTGGATGCGCTCCACGGCGGCGTTGTAATAGGCCGTGGCGATGCGGCGGGGGAAGTTGAGGCTTCCGGACAGCCTGTGCCCGAGGCTCACCCGCAGGTCCGCATTGCGGGCGCGGGCCTCCATGGCGCATTCGTGGGCGGGATTGCGGGGGGAGAACTTGCCGACGCAGGCCGAGGCCTTCACGCCTTCGCTCCGCCAGCGTTTCGCGTCCCTGTCCAGTGGGGCGGTGTCCAGAGGCGTGACTTCCACGCCCCTGTGGTCGAGTCCTCCCGGAAGGATGCAGACGCGGTCGCCGATGGCGAAGCGTCCGGGATCGAGGCCCGGACCTGCGGAAAGCGCGAGTCCCACGGGATCGGCGCGGTCCTGGACCAGGGCGTTGACGGCAAGGGTCGCCCCCAGGGTCACGGCGTCCGCCCCGGCCAGCACGGCGTCGTCCGCGAGGGTCTCCCGGACGGCCTTGAGGACCTCTGCGACGGAATGGCCGAGGTTCTCGTGGCAGGTGTTCACCTTGGCGGTGGCCAGCGTGGTCAGACGTCCGTTCTCGGCCCGGAGCACCACGGCGTCGGTGTGGGTGCCTCCGGCGTCGATGCCAAGCAATGTCTTCGTCTGCACGTGGGACTCCTTGTGGGTGTGGCGGAGGGTGGGGCGGTGTCGGGGACGTCCCTGGGGGCACGGATCGGAGGGCAGGGGGCGGGAACGTGAGCCATTGAGGGGTGGTGGCGTGCCCTGTCGTCGGATTCGTGCGGCGGAGGCGGTATGTACGCCAAGGCGGGGCAAAAGGCAAAAACCGGCCCGCGGAGCGTGGGGTGGCGCAGGGCAGGGGACACACGGGCGTGCAGACACTGCGATGGCGTCCGTGTGGAGTGGAAGGGGCTTGGGACGTGTTGCGGGAATTTTGGGCTTCAAAAAAAGTGTGTGTGGGTGTTTTATACCATGCAGAGAGTCATCGCTGTCTTGTAAGGGGATTAAGTTTTTTATTGTGTTGAAAAATTTGTTTTTGTTGTCTTATAGCAAAAAAATAGTATAAATGCTAAATTAATTTGACGACATAGTGTCTTTGATGTGCTTTCGCAAGACGGTATTTATTGCTACGGCTATATCGTTATATCGTTCGTTAAACCAAGCAAGTATATCAGGATCAATTTTAATGTATATGCCGTTTATGTCGAACTCAATATATTCGTTGCAAGAAGTCGGTATTGTTTTATTTGCATTACCATGCATGGCAGAAAGATAATTTTCATCATCTCTCTTCTCGTCTAAAGATATGCGCAGTGTTTCATGTTGAGGCCTGAACATTTGTAAAATTATACCTCCATAAACAGCAAGAAAGTGTACGGGTAAAGGCAAAATGAAACGCGTATGATAATTAATGTGCTGTTTTTATGTGTGAGCGCAAAGCATCGTTTACGGCTTCATGTATATCGTCGTAACGGGCTCCAAACAAAGTAACAATATCTTGATCTATCCGTATGCGTCCATTCTTCATTTTGAGTTCATCGAGGATACAACCGCGAACCCATCCTGAAGTGTCATGGACTTCAGGAATATCAGAAAAATCAATGTCTTCATCTTTTATTGCATCTATGAGTGCATACTGTTCTTCAAGTGAGGGAATGTGTCCTTCCATCATAGTTACACCTTATGTAGTTTCTGTGTGCCAACTTGTTGCAGGTAATATGGTGATAGTGATCGACAAAAGGGATAAGCTCTCGTAAGAATTTCCACAAGAAGCCCGGAGTTCTGAAACAGGCGTGGCAGATGTGCTTCTATGAGGCACATCAATTGCACATGGTGAATTTTTGTGAATCCAAGTGATAAGGAGAATGACGTTTAGGAAGCCAAAGCGCTTGCACTGCGCCTTTCAAAGAATTATGTACAATGAAGACAAGAAGCAACAAGGGGGCTATGTCTTTAAGCAACGGAGTTATTAGTTTGTGAAAACATGCGTAAACTACTTCTCTGCCGACAGAATGTACTCGCGCAACATCGCGTTTGCTGCCTCATCAAAATCTTTATAGTTTTCTATAAACCATTTGAAAAGTTCAGGTTCTAATTTTGCATAATGAGCATTTCTTGATTTTCTGTATCCAGGAACAAAGTCAGAACCATCTAGAATTTCGGGAATGTCGGAGAAATCAATATCCTCATCATTCATTGACTCAAGGATTGCATGCAACTCTTCAGTCGATGGGTTGGCAATGTTTTTCATAAATTCTCCTTTCAGTGTTGGAAGATTTTCTGGCTGACAGGAGCTTAGTCCTAAATGATTTATTGTATGGAGGGAGACAGTAAGCCAGAGTAACTAATGTGCCTTGATGTGTTTTTCCTATAGCTATTCTCTGACCAAAGCCAGATACAAAGCCTTTTGGTCTATGTACGTAATCACTATCATAAAATATTTCTATAGCAGTTTCAAAAGATACATTATGTTTGTCCATGTTATTATTGTTTTCTGCGTCATCCCATTCATACTCGTTGTTTTCCATGGCAACATTGTCCTTTTGTTAAACGAAGTTTATGAAATCGCCATAACCTATGGCGAATAAAAATGTAAACATTAAATTTGAAATATCAAGTGAAGAATGCGGAGCTTAAGACAGTTGTACTTGCCCATGCCGTAATTTTAGGGATGCATGCAATAATATTGTATTAACGGCTTCGTCCAAATTGTCGTAATGATCTTTGAGCCAAGCAAAAACATCGGGGGCAAGTTTTATGCGCATAGTTTTTTCCCTGATCGCTCGGAGGGGACTACCTCGAACCCATCCTGAAGTATCTTGGACTTCAGGAATATCAGAAAGATCGATGTCTTCATCTTCCATTGCATCTAAGAGTGCACACTGTTCTTCAGGTGAGGGAAGAATAATGTTTTTCATAATCTCTTTTCTCCTTTGGTGTGGACCTTCTGGCTGAAATAATCCTTGTCTTGATATTTCCATCGTCGTGTAGTCTATAGCAATGCACAACGGTTAACAATTGTCCTGAATTAGTTCTCCCTATTGCAATATGTCTATTTTCAGCATCATAAAATCCATTTTTAAAGCGAAGACAAAAATCATCAGAGAATTGGACCATGCGGATGCGGCGAATCCGCCTCGTCGGCCGTACGGGGGCCACGGCCCTCGTCCCGGAGGGCGTTCCGCTGGCCGCCGGCCTGCGCTGGGTACCGAACAAGCGCATTCTGCTTCC
This sequence comes from Desulfovibrio sp., assembly GCA_031272715.1. Lineage (GTDB taxonomy): Bacteria > Desulfobacterota > Desulfovibrionia > Desulfovibrionales > Desulfovibrionaceae > Desulfovibrio. Next base: position 12,581 of record JAISTH010000094.1, on the reverse strand, counting down.
CGCTCCCGATGGACGCCCCAATCGTGGTCTCCCCCACGGTTATGGCGCAGGTTCGACCGGCTTGCAAGGGGTCGGGCTTTGCCGTAGAAGAGGGGTGCGTTCCGCCTCCCGAGGCCCTTCCTTCCTTGCTCCGGACCATTTCGCGGCCGCCCTGCGCGCGATCTGCCGCCGGATCCCGAAGGCCGTGCCCTTGTCGCATGTCCCCAGGGACGCGTTGGCGTGGACGTGCCGTGCAGACTCGTCTGTGCGTCGCCACATGCGCCGCCATGTCCGGGAACGTTCCGGGGATGGCGCGGCGCAAGGCGACGCACAGAAAACGGAGGGCGCACCGCCTCCCGCACCACGAAGGTTTCGGGCATGACCACGCCGACGGCCGTGGTCTTCCCGCACCGCGGGTGAGGAGGCATCCTTGCGCGAATCTATATGCAGACAAAGAACAAAGGTTCCCTGGCGACCCGGTACCGGCCCCAGACCTTCGCCCAGGTCGCCGGCCAGCAGACGGTCACCACCATAATGTCCCGGGCCGCGGCCGAGGCCAATCCCGCCCCGGCCTATCTGCTCAGCGGCACCCGGGGCGTCGGCAAGACCACCATCGCCCGCATCTTCGCCAAGGCCCTCAACTGCGAGAAGGCGCCCTGTGCGGAGCCCTGCAACGTCTGCAGCCAGTGCCGCGGCATCGCCAACGGCTCCCACATGGACGTGACCGAGATAGACGGCGCCTCCAACAACAGCGTCGACGACGCCCGGGCCCTGCGGGAGACCATCGCCTACGTGCCCATGGAGGGCAAGTTCAAGGTCATCATCATCGACGAAGCCCACCAGCTGACCAAGCAGGCCTTCAACGCCCTGCTGAAGACCCTCGAGGAGCCCCCGGCGAGAGTGGTCTTCGTCTTCGCCACCACCGAGGCGCAGAAGTTCCCCGTCACCATCCTGAGCCGGTGTCAGCATTTCGTCCTCCACCATCTCACCGAGGACGCCATCGGCGCCCATCTGGCATCGGTGCTCAGCCAGGAGGGCGCACCCTTCGACGAGGCGGCCCTGAGACTGGTCGCGCGGCGGGCGGCGGGCAGCGTCCGGGACGGACTGTCCCTGTTGGACCAGGTGCTTGCCCTCGCGGCCGGCGAGACGATGACGGTGGAGATGACCCGGAACGTGCTGGGACTCGCGGGGCAGGAATTCTTCGACGGACTGTTCGGCGCCCTGCAGCAGCGGGACTGCGGCAGGATCGCGGAACTGACCCGGGAACTGCTCCACCGGGGGGTGGACATCGGCTTCTTCGTGCGGGAACTGGCGGACCACCTGCGCAATTTCTTCCTGTTGCGCCAGGGGGGGGCGGCGATCCTTCCCCATCTGCTCCTGCCCCCGGACGAGGCCGCGTTCTGCCAGCGCATATCGGCAGGTTTTTCCCTGGCGCACCTGCACGCCGCCTGGCAGCTGACCCTCGAGGCGCAGCGGGGCGTCGTCCACAGCGCCGAACCGGGCACGGCGCTGGAGCTGCTGCTGCTCAACCTCGCATTGCTGCCGCAACTGCTGCCCGTATCCCAGGTCGTCGCGGAAACCTCCCCAGGCACGGGGCTCGGGGCCGGACAGGCCGTCCAGCCCATCGCGGCGCAGCCGGCCCCAAGGCCCGCCCCCGTGGCAGCGGCGCCCGTGACGCCGCAGGCGCCTCCCGCGGCCCCGATCCAGGCAGCGGCGGCCAAGCCCGCTGCAGCACCCGCCCCGGCGGCCGGGGCTCCTCTCCCCGGGCCGCAGGTCGAGGCGAAGCCCACGCCCGCGCCCGGTTCCGATGTCTCGGCCCAGGCGCCTTCCGCGCCCAAGGAGGACAAGGTATCGGATCCGGCACACACGCCCGGGAAGGCAAGCGACGCCACGGCGCCGCCCGTCGAGGAACCGTCCCTTTCCGCGTCATCCTCGTTCCCATCGGCCCCTTCCGGGCAGACGCCGGCCGCGTCAGAAGGGGACAAGGCGCCGGAACCCACAGTCACTTCGGCATCCGCGGCGGCCCAAGGCACGGCGCCCACCACGTCGCCCGCCGCCGTGGAAGCCCCTCCCGCTCCCGCCGCTGCGCCATCCGCTCCCGCCGCGCCGGAACCCACGGACTCCGGCCAGTCGGCCGCAACATCCGAGGAGGGGAAGGCGCCGCCGCAGGAGACTCCTTCTCCACCCATGGACGCCGCCGCGGCCCCCGCTGCGGACGCTTCCGTGAAGGCCGGCGCCCCCGGCGAGACAGCGGGAACCTCCGGGACGCTCGCCGCACCCCCCTCCAAACGGGGCAGAGGCCGTCCTCGCAAGGACGCTGCGGAAGGGGACGCGGCAGGACACCCCTCGGATGCCGGCAAGGGGAAGACCGATGCCCGGCCCCAGCGCAGAACGGTCGCCGTGCCGCTGTTCGGAACCGTCCCGACCATGTCCGAACCCCAGAAACCTCCCGCATCCGCGCCGCCTTCGGAGTCCCCCTCGGACCCTAAGGTGGGGGCGGTGCCTGATGCCGTCCCCCATTCCCCCCAGACCACATCCTTGACCACGCCTCCAGCGGAAGCCTCATCCGGGACCGGATCCCAGGCCGACGCCCCATCAGGGGAGGCACCTGCTCAGGAAGTCCCGGAAGGGTCCGCGCCGGAAGTCCCCATGCCGGACGAGCCGGCGCCGGGAGCCCGTTCCGGCGCCGAACCCGTGGCCGCGGCCGCATCGGTGGAAGCCACGCCAGCGGCCCCGACGGCCGTCGACGAGGAGGACAGTGGCGACGAAGACGAGTTCCAGGACACCATGTCGCCCCCACCGCCCCCCGTCCCTGCGAGGGGGCTGTCCACGGCTCCCGGGGCCAACATCGCCGACGAGGACATGCTTGCGAAAATGAGCGCGAGCGAAGTCGTCCGGCCGACCCTCGAGATACTTCACGCGACGATAGAAAGCGTCGAGCTCCAACCGTATCAAATGTTCTAACCAGGAAGGGCCCTATTCATGAAGAACATGAACGATCTCCTGCGGCAGGCGCAGATCATGCAGCAGAAAGTGCAGAAGGTGGAGGAGGAGGCCGCCTCGAGGACCTTCGAGGCGTCCAGCGGCGGCGGCATGGTCGTGGCCCTGGTCACGGGCAAGATGGAAGTGCGCAAGCTCACCATCGACCCCAAGATCGTCGCCGAAGGGGACGCGGAGATGCTGCAGGATCTCATCATCGCCGCCGTCAACGAGGCCTTGCGCATCGCCAAGGACACCGTCAGGCGGGAGATGGAGGCCATCTCCAACGGCATACGGCTGCCCGGCATGGGATAGTCCGGTGCACGGCCTCACCCCAGAACCGCTCAGGGCGCTTGTGGACCAGCTGGCCCACCTGCCCGGGATCGGCCCCAAGTCCGCCATGCGCATCGCCATGACCTTCCTGAAGTGGCCCGTGGACCAGACGCGCCGCCTCGGGAAAAGCATCCACGACCTCAGGGACGACCTCCACCTGTGCTCGCGGTGCGGCGGCTTCACCAGCGCCGACCCCTGCGAGGTGTGCGCGGACGGAGGCCGGGCGAGGGACGTGCTGTGCCTCGTGGCGGAGTGGGACAGCCTGCTCACCATCGAGAGCGGCGCCTTCTACAACGGGCAGTACATGATCCTCGGCGGCCTTCTGGATCCCATGGAACAGCGGCCCTCGGACACCCTCGAGATCGGGCGCCTCATGGACCGGCTCGCCGAGGGGGAGGTCCGGGAACTGATACTGGCCCTCGGCGCGACGATGGAGGCGGAGAACACCGCGTCCTTCGTGCGCAACGCCGTGTCCCGCAGGTTCCCGCACGTGCGCGTGTCCCGCCTGGCCCAGGGCATCCCCCTCGGGGCGGAGGTCAAGTACATGGACCGGGAGACCCTGCGCCAGTCCCTCCAGTACCGGCAGGGACTCTGACCGCGCCGCCCTCCGGGCCGGCGCTCACCCAACGACGACAACCATCCAAGGATCGGCATATGCATCTGCGCAAGCGAGTTCTCGTGACCGGCGGGTCGGGCTTCCTGGGGTCGCATCTGTGCGAACGCCTGCTGGAGGCCGGCCACGACGTGATCTGCGTGGACAATTTCTTCTCCAGCTCCCGGGCCAACGTGGAGCACCTGATGGACAACAGGCGCTTCGAACTGCTGCGCCACGACGTCACCTTCCCCCTCTACATCGAGGTGGACGAGATATACAACCTCGCCTGCCCGGCCTCCCCGATCCACTACCAGCACGACCCCGTCCAGACCATCAAGACCTGCGTCCACGGGGCGATCAACATGCTCGGGCTCGCCAAGCGCCTCAAGGCGAAGATCTATCAGGCCTCCACCAGCGAGGTGTACGGAGACCCGCTGCAGCACCCCCAGACGGAGAGCTACTGGGGACACGTGAACCCCATCGGCATCCGTTCCTGCTACGACGAGGGCAAGCGGTGCGCCGAGGCGCTCTTCTTCGCCTACTGGCGACAGGGGAAACTGCCCATCCGCGTGGGGCGCATCTTCAACACCTACGGCCCGAGGATGCATCCCAACGACGGCCGCGTGGTGTCCAACTTCATCCTCCAGGCCCTGAGGGACGAGCCCATCACCGTCTACGGCGACGGGTCCCAGACGCGATCCTTCTGCTACGTGGACGATCTCGTGGAGTGCATGCTGCGCTTCATGGAGGCCCCGGACGACCTCACGGGACCGCTGAACATGGGCAATCCGGGGGAATTCTCCATCGGCGAGCTGGCGACCATGGTCGTGGAGATGACGGGGAGCAGGTCCCGGATCATCAACGAGCCCCTTCCCAAGGACGACCCGAAGCAGCGCCGTCCCGACATATCCCTGGCGAAGAGCAGGCTCTTCTGGAGCCCTCAGGTGGAACTGGCGGAAGGGATCGGGAAGACCATCGCCTATTTCGAGAGGATGCTGGCGTCGGGAGCGATCTGAGGCGCCTCGCCGTCCAGTGGGCCCCACACCTCCAAAGGGCCCTCAAACGGCGGCGCCGCCGGCCCCTCTCGGAACCGGCGGCACTGCATGCCTGCGGCATGGGCACGTCAGACCAGATAGTCGCCCCTGTTGAACTTGATCTTCTCCGTGAGGGTCATGATCTCGAGTTCGTTGAGAAGGCTGTCCATGGCCGGACTCTGCTCGCGCAATGCGGCCGTGTCCTGCCTCAATCCGGAGACCGTGCTGTCGATGTCCTCGAGCAGGGCGTAGGAGTCCCGGAGGGTTCCGCCGGGAGTCTTCAGCGACTGCGCGTAGGTGTCCCACATGTCCAACGCCCCTGAAGCCTGGGCGAAGGCCTCCTGCAGGAGATCCTCCTCGGCTTCGGTGGACTGTGTGACCTCCACTTCAGTGGACTGCGTTGCCTCGTCCACCCCCAACAACATCTGGCTGATGAGCCCCGACGTGGGAGGTGCGGGAGGTGGAGCCACAGGGCCTGCGCTGGCCTTGTCTTCCTTGGCGGCCAGCGTCTCGTTCAGCAGTTCCGCGAAGGCGGAAGCCGCGGAGCTCGACTTGTCGGACTGGCTGCTCTGCTCGGTCTGCAGGGCATTTAGTGGATCCGATTGTATTCGCATATGACCTCCAGTGCCTTGGCGCTCGGTCGCGGACTCTGCAAGAAGCCTGCCGGAATGCCGACGTTCATGGCAGGACGGGGATGGGCCGTATACATTGTGGCTCCGGGAGGAATCCTCCGCGAGGAGGCGGCCCGGTCCCCGGAAAAATGTTCCGCGCCAAGGGGCGTCCGCAAGCGGACTCCTTGTGTTCTGGCACAAAAGACGGTAGAGAGCAAGGCAGACCCACCGCCCCGAAACCTCGCCAATGCCCCGTTCCCCGACGTCGGCTGAAGGCGTGCGTCCAACGGCGGCCATCCGGGAACGACAGGAAACCCTACGGAGTCTCCCCATGAAAACCATCAAGAAGATCCTCTGCGCCGTCGACCTCTCCGATCACAGCAAGGAGATCGCCTCCTACGCCGTGACCCTGGCAAAGGGTCTGGGCGCGGAGATCCTGTGCGTCTACACCGCACCCTCCCTGAGCCAGTACGTGGGCTTCCACGTCCCCCCCAACACCATCGAGAACTTCGTGGGGGAGATCGTGACGGGCGCCGAGAAGTCCATGGAGGATTTCGTGGCGGAACATTTTGCCGACATCCCCACCAAGGGGCACGTCCTCGTCGGCTACGCCGCGGAGGAGATACTCAACAGGGCCCACGAGGAGGGCGTCGACCTCATCGTCATGGGCACCCACGGCCGCAAGGGCATCGATCGCATCCTCTTCGGGTCGGTGGCCGAGAAGGTCGTGAAGAACGCCGACATGCCGGTCCTGACCATCCGCCCCAAGGGCGTCGAGACCAAGTAGCCGACGCCGCGGGGGCATCGCCCTCCCGCCCGGGGGCTGCGGCGGCCCAGTTCCGCCCGCCCCGCGGGGGCGGGCGGCGTCACGCGTCGCCATGCACAGAACGGCCGAGAACATATATATGAACATTCCCGTTCTCAGACAGATCCGGGAACTGGATCCCTACGTCCCCGGACTCTCCGTCCAGGAAATACGGGAACGCTACGGGCTTTCCCAGGTCGTCAAGCTGGCCAGCAACGAGAACCCCCTCGGCGCGTCGCCGCGGGTGCTGGAGGCCATCGCCCGGCATGCGGCCTACGCCTTCCGCTATCCCCAGGGGGGCAACCCCCGGCTCGTGGAGGCGCTGGCGCGCCGGCACGGGGTGGACGCCGACACGGTGGCCGTGGGCAACGGCTCGGACGAGATCATCGACCTTCTCATCCGCATGCTCGCCGAGCCCGGCCGGCATTCCATCGTCTGCTGCCGTCCCTGCTTCGGCCTCTATCCCATCCAGGCAAGAATCGCCGGCGTGGAGGCGCGTCGCGTCCCCCTGAAGGAGGACTTCTCCTTCGACTTGCCGGGCCTGCTGTGCAGCGTCGACAAGGACACCAGACTGGTCTTCCTCACGACCCCGGACAACCCTTCCGGGTACTGCCCCCCTCTGCTGGAAGTCGCGGCCTTCGCGAAATTTCTCGCCCAGTACCACCCCAAGGCGGTTCTTGTCGTGGACGAGGCCTACGTCGACTTCGCCGACGACGAACGGGCGTCGTCCCTGCTGGCGGCCAAGTTCATCCCCGAGAACGCCGTCTTCATGCGCACCTTCTCAAAGAGCTACGGCATGGCCGGGATGCGGCTCGGCTACGCCGTGATGCCGAGGGAACTCGCCTCATGCTTCTGGCGCATGCGTCTGCCGTTCTCCGTGAACATCCTGGCCGAGGAGGCGGGGCTCGCGGCGCTGGAGGACGACGATTTCCGGCGCGCGACCCTCGAGACCGTGCGGGAGGGGCGGCGCCAGCTGACCGACGGGCTGCGGCGCCTCGGATGCACGGTGTGGAACAGCGCCGCCAACTTCCTCCTCTTCCGCCTTCCCGGCGACGCCTCCGCCAAGGCCTGCTTCGAGGACCTGCTGCAGAGGGGCGTCATCATCCGCACCCTCGCCGGCTACGAGCTGCCCGAACATCTCCGGGTCAGCGTGGGGACCGCCAGGGAGAACGCCATCTTCCTCGACGCCCTGTCGGGCTTCCTTGCGGAGACGACGCACTGATGGGACGCCTGCCCATTGTGGCGCTGGACGGCCCCGCCGGGGTCGGAAAGACGACGCTGGCGCTGCGGCTGGCGCGGACCCTCGGCGTGGCGCGCCTGGACACCGGAGCCATGTACCGCTGCCTCGCCCTGCGTCTCGGCGAGGGCTTCCCCTCGCTCTCCGACGAGGAAATCTCCCGTCGCTGCGGGGCCGTGCGCTTCAATCTCGACGGCGATCGCGAGGATGGCGCGCTGCTGTGCGACGACAGGCCCGTGGGCGACGAGGTGCGCACGGAGGAGGTGGGGGCGCTGGCATCCAGGATCGCCACCCTCCCCATCGTCCGGGAATGCATGAAGGCGGCCCAGCGCCGGATCGGCGAACTCCACCCCCTGGTGGCGGAGGGGCGGGACATGGGCGAGGTGGTGTTCCCCGACGCCGCCTTCAAGTTCTTCCTCGACGCCACCCCGGAGATACGGGCCGCAAGAAGGCTCGCGGATCTGCGCGCCCGGGGGGACGAATCCGCCGACCTCGCCCGGCTGACCGAACAGCTGCGACGACGTGACGACCGGGACCGCAACCGGGCCGAGGCCCCTCTGAGACCCGCCCCCGGGGCGGAGATCGTCGACACCTCCCGTCTGGACGTCGACGGGGTGCTGGCGCTGCTATGCGACCGCATACGCGCGGGCGGCGGCGCATCCCTCTTCCCCCGGCTCCGCTGAACGGCAAATCCTTCCCCGGCCTTCGCCCCGCGAGGTCCTCTCCCCCTGCGATGGAGCCATTTTTTCCTGGCAGCCAATATTTTGGCGTCGACTTCCTTTCTCCCCTTCCGGACGCCGTCAAGGCGCCTCCCCCGCGCCTGCCGACATCGGTCCGACCCCCTGTTTTCGCGGGTCGGCACGGGTTGGCACGGGTTCTGCATATGGTCTGGCAACATCAACGGACGCAAGGAGCGTCCGAAGGGAAACCAAGCCTCGAAGAGGGGGAGGAAAATCATGGATACCCAACTGGATTACGAGATCAACAAGGAATTGGGCGAGTGCTACCTGTTCATGGGCGACTTCGACAAGGCCGAGGAGTACTACCGCAAGGCCGCCGGCAACAATTCGCAGAGTGGCGCCCCCTACATGGGCCTCGCGACCGTCGCCGTGCAGCGTTCGGAACTCGACAAGGCTCTGGTGCTGTACCAGAAGTCCGCCTCGGTGGAGCCGACGGACAAGGCGCTCTGCGGCATCGGACTGGTCTACATGGAGCAGGGCAAGCACGAGGACGCCTTCGCCCAGTTCTGCAAGACCCTGGACATGTCGGCGGGCAACATGGTGGCCTTGAACTGCCTCGTCCGTGAGGCGTATCAGCTGGGCCGGGTGGAGAACGTGCTGCCCTACCTGGAGGAGGCCCTGAAGACGGGAGTGGAAGCGGAAGCCGTCCGCGTGACCTTGGCCGGCTGCCTCATCTACCTCGGCAAAGGGGAGCAGGCCCGGGAGCATCTCGAATTGGTGTTGGGATCCAATCCTTCCAACAGCAACGCCAAGGAACTCATCGAGACGATGGCCGCGTAGCCACTGCGCCGCGCTGCCACTACATACTCCCCTCCCCACACGATTTCCCGGTCCTGGCATGGTGTCGGGGCCGGGAAATCATCCCGAAGGGGAAGCAGCGCCGGTTCGCACCGGCGCTTCTGCTTCCCTGGCCCCCGAGAGCATCCCCGCCTCCTTGCATCGTCCCGCGCCTCCTCCGCCTCGGCCGAAGGTCATCGCCGTGGCCTTCCGCCTCCACCCGAAAAGCGGGTGGACAGGATGGGGGGAAACGTGGTACATGAAGAGGCTTGACGATGTTTCAAGGGTTGGCGTGCGCCGGCGATTCGCGGCGCCGCGAGACGGATGGGCCTCCGGACGCCTTGCGCGTCCCGTGTCGCGCATCCCGCCCTTTCCCCGCAGTTCCTGCGGCATCGTTTCTGGCGTTCCGTACGCCCGCAAGGCGCCCTCCGCATCCTGACGCGGTTCGGCGTCCTCGGGCCGGAACAGTGTGCGCCCGTAGCTCAGCTGGATAGAGCGTTGGCCTCCGGAGCCAAAGGTCGTGCGTTCGAATCGCGCCGGGCGCGCCAGATTCCACGGAACCCCATCGTCCTGCCAATGCGCCGTGCCTTTCCCGCGCCGTGCCGCTTCCACGTCAGACCGTCCGGACGGCATCGTCGCCCGGGGCATGGCGGAAGGGCATTGGGGGATTGGTCCATTTGACATGGTTCGTATGGAGTTTCTGCGGTGTACATGATTTCCCGGAATGCAAGCATTCGTTGTCAACGCAGAGAGGACATGATAGATTCATGTCTCTCTATTTTTATAGTTGAGTCATTCCCGGTGTTATGGCACTAGGAGGTGTAGATATGGGAATTCGTCCAAAGCGCGTCAAGTCTTTCAATATCGGCGGCCCTTGTGATCCTCAAAAATGTTATATGGTTTCTCCTTTGCCTAGACCACCTGAAGCACTGAAATTGATAACTGAAAATAAATATTTTGTTATACATGCCCCGAGACAATCGGGGAAGACGACACTTTTACAATTTATCGTAAATGCGCTTAATGAATCAAAAGAATTTTATGCGCTATACTGTTCGCTTGAGTCTATCAGTGGCTTCACTCTTCCAGAAATTGGCATTCCCAAAATAGTTAACCAAATAAATAAGTATATGTCAAATTCACCTAGCCTCTCTCATCTCGTCAGCCAGTCTAGTGAAAATATAGACACATGTATTTTTTTTTGCATTAAATGCAATTTCAAAGAGCTTAGATAAGCCCTTTGTTGTATTATTTGATGAAGTCGATTGCCTTTCAGGTCAAGTACTTATATCATTTCTTAGGCAAATTAGGGACGGTTTTGCGGGGAACCAAAATCTTAACATAGAATTCCCATGGTCGATCGCAATTACAGGGATGTTAGACATACGGGATTTTAGAACTGAGATACGTGACGATAAAGATACGCTGGGGACGGCGAGTCCCTTTAATGTCATAACAGAAACATTGACTCTTTCAAATTTCTCAATTGATGAAATCAGTGAGTTGTATAATCAACATACTGAGAACACAGGTCAAAAATTTTCCACAGAAGCCATTGATAGAGTTCACTTTTGGTCAAATGGACAACCTTGGCTGGTGAATGCCCTTGCGCGCCAAGTCGTTGAAAAGGATTTAAATAAAGATTTTGCAATAGAAATAATGCCCCATCATATTGATACAGCAGCAGAAACTATTATAAAACATTGGAGCACGCATATTGGTTACTTGTTATCAGAACTTGATAAACCCAAAGTAAGTTATATTGTAGCTGCAGCTCTTGCTAGGCAGAAACCTAAGCAATGTCCATCACTTGCAGAAGATGCAAAATATTGTTTAGACTTAGGGTTATTATCCTATCAAGACGATATACTTGTCCCTTCAAACAATATTTATGCCGCTGTAATCGCAAGAGCGCTAAGCGAGAAGTCAGGGAAATATTTAAAAGATTCGTCTGAAAATAATTTGTTTAATAATGGAAAACAGACATTTTAACTCCACTGGAAGAGTTTCAGTTATGCTAGGAGAGAACTCATAGTTAGTGATATATGGATGTAGAGATTTTCTTGAATCTTCAGCGCATTTGGTTTTACCGGCATTCAAGCAAAGTACATTGAATGGTGGTACATACCCTATCCGTTGATATGCTTTGGAAAGAAAACGAGTGGGTATTTGTCTTATAATATGATGCGATTCATTATCTGTTTGATGTTTAAGATCAAAGGCGTAATCGCCCTAGATGAATCACTTCAGTAGACATTGAAATACATGACTCTCTGTTGATCAAAAGATGGATTGCTTGCGATTTTTGACTGATCGCGGACATGCCTTTGGGTGAAAATCTATTTGAATGTGAAAATTTTTCAAAGTGTCTAAAAAAATATCGTCGTCTGTTGATCATATTGCCAAGGCATTCTCAACCCATACGATTCCATCGTATGGCTTGATTAACTATAATCCCCCCCATGAAGAGGACTGACCATGGGCTATGACATCACCTACCACCCCTTCCATGAAAGCGAAATCAAGGACGTCTATTTCGCTGGGGTAAGGAATCCCTCTATCGTCAATGCATTGGCAAACAAATACTCAATTCCCGAAGACCAACTTGACGATCTGCAATTTGTATTCGAACGGGCGAAAGAATTCGACACCAAGGACTTCGGCCGTTCCCATGGCTTCAACCTGGCGGTCACGGCAGGCTTCCTGAGGCCCTATTGGTATCTGCGCCAGCATGCGCTTTCCTTTATGCGCATTTTCAATATCTCTGACTACCTCTGCGATTGGAAGTCTTTGGTTCCAGAAAAGTATAAAAAATTACAGTTCCCAATCCTTCTCGGCGGGAATTTCAGGGTGGGAATTTTTCTCCCGAGCGCAAAGCTCAAAAAACTGCGCTTGGAATGCCTCTCGAATGCGAATTTCCAGAAGACCATACGGAAACAATTCGATGGCGAAAGTTACGACGTCTTTATGAATGCCGTAAACTATGCAAACAAACATGATCTTGGCCTCTTGGAGGCAAGTGACGTAATGATGGGGAACGCCATCAACCCAAAAGCGTCATTTTTTCATTCTTCGCCTGAAAATTGCATGCAGGATGGCATAAAAATGTTTGTAAATGAAATGCGGGAATACACCAGAAAAATCGAGGAGCAAAGAACTAGCAATAAGCCTGGCGAGGTGAGGCGTGAAGAAGATAAAAAGAGTAAAATGATGGGGCGTATGTTAGAGACTCTCTTTAACAGCATTAAGAAATGACTTGCTTGTGGATAAAGATGCCTGTCATTGCGACTTTGCTATGCAATTCTGGGGTTCGCTGTTACGCATGAACTGAGTTTTGTCTTGCATATGCACTGTCCAACTTCAGCATCGTCGTTTTACTTGACTTGCCCGGATCCACCCCCAACACCCTCCTGAGACCCGCCACAGGCAAGGTTTTCCGCTTAAAATAAATTAAATATGGCAATTTGCACCGAGGCGTCATTTTGACCGTT
>JAISTH010000084.1 GCA_031272715.1 Desulfovibrio sp. | reverse complement strand
GACGGTCGAGGCATCCTCGCCGGGCAGGGGCCCCTCGACGCGGAAAAGAGGCCCCGAGGTCGGGACGAGGGACACGACCATGACGCCATCGGCGGCCTTCGCGGCCGCATCGATGGACGGGGCGGCGCCCTCGGGCGTCCGCTTCGTCGTGGTCCTCTTCTTCCGTCCCTTCGTCGCCGTGGTCCCCTCGCCAGGAGTTTCGTCAATCATACGCACTTTCATGGACTTTGTCAAGCGTTACCTGCGTGCATCGGCAAAAAAAATTCTCGGGCCGCCGTCACGCCGGAAATGCATCGGCCCAGCCTATCGGGGAGATGCTTGATCCCCGGACTGAAGTCCGGGGCCATCGCCGATTTGGTATGGCGCACGGCAAGGCATGCAGTGCGCCGTTCGTGTGCCGGTGATGCCCGGGATGCGACCAGGATGGCGTATCGACATCGCCTGGTTGCGGGGTGTTCCTTCTCGCACCGGATCCCGACTGGAAGACGTCCACGCCCAAACAGTCCTGGTCATCCTGTCACAACTGGCCCCCTGTCAACCGTCTAGGAAATTTTTTGGCACGTTTTAGGGGTGGCCATTTTTTGCGGATTGCGGAAATCCATGTGGCCAGAAGCCGATGTCCCGCATCGCATTCCGGAAACCAATTCACGTTGCAACCCCTGCCTGCCGCACTCGGCCGCCATGGTCCTCGCGCACGCGCACATCGCCCGACGACACGAAAATGGCCTGCCCGGCAGTTGCCGGACAGGCCCTCGCATTCCGTGCTCCCGGGGCTTCCCCGGTCCCCTCCCGTCAGCACGCCGACGCAATGGAATCGGGGACGGTGGCACCCGGCGAACCGGGCCCCCATCGGGAGAGATCCTCGCGGGATTTCTCTCTGCGCCACCCTCCCCGAAATTTTTTGTCCCTTCCCGAAATTCTCCAACCGCCCCCGCCCCGGGGCTACCCCATCGGGTCCCAATCCAGTCCGAAGGTGTCGTGCAGGATGCGCACCGCCAATTCCACGTACTTCTCCCGGATGAGGATCGTGATCTTGATCTCCGAGGTGCTGATCATCAGGATGTTGATCCCCTCCCCGGTCAGCGCCGCGAACGCCCTCGCCGCCACCCCGGAATGGTTCCGCATCCCCACCCCTATCGCGGACACCTTCGCCACGTTCAGGTCGTGCACCACCTCCGTCGCGCCGATCTTCGGCGCCACCTCCTTCATCAGCTCCAGGGTGGGGTTCAGGTCCTTCCGTGGGATGGTGAAGGTGATGTCCGTGTGCCCGTCCAGACTCGTGTTCTGGACGATCATGTCCACCAGGATGCCCTTCTCCGAGATGGGGCCGAACACCGACGCCGCGATGCCGGGCACGTCCGGGAGATTGTGCAGGGTCACGCGGGCCTGGTCCTTGTCGAAGGCTATGCCGGAAACGAGCAGGGCTTCCATGGTGGAATCCTCCTGGGTCACGAGGGTGCCGGGATCGTCGGTGAAGGTGGAGCGCACCCACACGGGAACCTTGTATTTCTGGGCGAACTCCACGGAGCGGATGTGCAGGACCTTCGCCCCCATGCTGGCCATCTCCAGCATCTCGGAATAGGCGATCCTGTCCAGTTTCCGGGCGGCGGAGCAGATGTTGGGGTCGGTGGTGTAGACCCCGTCCACGTCGGTGTAGATCTCGCATTCCACGGAGCCGAGGACGGCGGCCAGGGCCACCGCGGAGGTGTCCGAGCCGCCCCGTCCGAGGGTGGTGATCCGCAGGTCCTCGGTGCAGCCCTGGAAGCCGGCGACCACCAGGACGTCGTGGGCATCCAGGAGCGAGCGGAGCATCTCGTCGTCGATCTTCCGGATCCGGGCGTTGCCGTGGCCGTCGTCGGTCCGGATGGGGATCTGGTGGGCCAGCAGGGATCTGGCGCGGATGCCGGCGTCGATGAGGAGCATGGCGAAGAGGGTGACGGCGACCTGTTCGCCGGTGGAGACCAGGGCGTCGCACTCGGCCTTGTCGGGGGCGGGGGACCACTCCCCTGCCATGGCCAGGAGCCTGTTGGTGTCCCCGGCCCGTGCCGAGAGCACCACCACCAGCTTGTCGGCGCGTTGGAGGCTCTTGCGGACCTTCTCCAGCACCTGTTTCATGCATGCGAGGTCGGCGACGGACGTGCCGCCGTATTTCTGCACGAGGATCTTCATGGGCGTTTCGCGCGGGCGGTTTCCGGCGGGAGGCCGGCGAGGGGGTCCGCGCCCTCCGGGGTTTGCAGTGCTCGTTTTGTTGCGGCGTCCGAGGGGCCGCGTTCCGCGCCTCGAGGCCGGGCCGCGAGGGGGCGATGCCGCGGGGTTTCGGGGCGTCCGTGCCGGGCTGTGCGCGCAGGGGGCCGGCGGCGGTCCGTCTAGTCCTGCGGGCGTCTTCCGTGGAGGCGGTTCCATTCCTCCAGCACGCCCTGCAGCAGGGTCTGCGCCGCGGCGCCGTGGGGGACGATGCGCAGGGTGCGGGAGCTATGCCACATTCCGAAGCGTATGTCCAGACGAACCTTTGGGCGGGACGATTCGGGAAGATACGCCGCCCATTCCACGAGGGTCAAGACGTTTTCGTCCTCGAGGGGATCGGTCACGTCGTCCGGGCATCGGAAGGCGGGATGGGGGTTGCGGGAAGGCGGGGATTCCCCTTGTCCGGAGGGTTCCCCTTTTCCGGGGGATTCCCCTTGTCCGGAGGGTTCCCCTTTTCCGGGGGATTCCCCTTGTCCGGAGGGTTCCCCTTTTCCGGGGGATTCCCCTTGTCCGGGGGATTCCCCTTGTCCGGGGGATTCCCCTTGTCCGGAGGATGGCTCCGGTGCCTCCCGGATTCCGGGCCCGTCCGGCGGGGCGCACCGGTAGAGATCGCAGTGGGCGATCGGGGGGACGGTGGGGTAGCGGTTGCAGAGGGTGAAGGAGGGGCTGGCCACTTCGGCATCCTCCCCGCCCGGGAGGGCGCAGGCCAGGCCCCGGACGAGGGCCGTCTTGCCGGCGCCGAGAGGTCCGTCCAGCAGGACCGTCCGGACCTGCGGGAAGCCGGCCGCAAGATGCCGTCCCAGCATCTCCCCGAAGGCGCTGGTCTCCTCGGGACCCTTCAGGGTCAGTTCGGCCACGGCAGCCTTCCGGGATCCCCGGGGGGCGGGGGCGTGCGGACAGCCGGCAACGTGTCGGCGACTTCGGACGCGGTGTTCCCCCGGGCCGGGAAGTCCTGTCGCAGGCGTTTCCCCGCGAGGGCGTGGAGACAGACCCCGAGGGCGGCGGCGTGCAGGCCGGGAAGACCCGCGGCGAGCAGCGCCCCGCAACAGCCGGCCAGCACGTCGCCGCTGCCCGCGACGGCAAGCTGCGGGACGTCGTAGGGGGAGAGAAGCGTGGGGGAACCCCGCCGGCCGACGCGCGTGCCCGCCCCCTTGAGGACGACCGAGGCCCTGGAGAGGGAGACGAGCGCCTCGAGGCACGCCCCCCGGTCCTTGATGGACTCCCCGAGCAGCGCCTCGGCCTCCCCCGGGTGCGGGGTGAGGATGTCGTCTTCCGTGAGACGCCCGAAAAGCTCCCGGTCCATGCCAAGCAGACGCAGGGCGTCGGCGTCGATGACCGCCGGGGGACGATGGGGAAGATCCAGCAGCCGCCGCAGAAGGGGACCCGCTTCATGTCCCATCCCGGGGCCTGCGACCATGGCCCGGCATCGGGACAGGAGCCGGAGCAGGTGGGGGGGCGGATCCTCGGGCCATGCCTCGGGCATCGGAGTCCCCCGCAGGGCGCAGGTCATGGTCTCCGGAAGGGATGGGGAGAAGGCGGGGGAGGGAGCCGCCACGGTGACGAGGCCGGCTCCGGCCCTGAGGGCTCCTCGGGCCGCGAGCAGGGCGGCCCCGTGCATGCCTTCGCCCCCGCCCAGGATCGCCACGTGCCCGAAGGCGTGCTTGTGCCCGTCCGCCAGCATTGCCGGGGCCAGGCGCAGCGCCCGGGCGTCCAGAAGAAGGCCGCTGCAGGGGAGGGTGGAGGCGAGACCGGCCGGGATGCCGATGGAGGCGACATGGACCGTGCCGACATACGGCCGGGCCTCCGGCAGACAGACCCCGAATCTCCCCGCCCCGAAGCAGACGGTGGCGTCTGCCCTGACGGCGACGGGGCATGGGACGCCCCGATCCGCGTCAAGCCCCGAGGGGACGTCCAGGGCGAAGACGAACCGCCCCGGGGCAAGGCCATTGACCCGATCCACGATTTCCCGCAGGTCGGGACGCAGTTCCCCGGAGAAGCCCGTCCCGAGCAACCCGTCCACAAGGACGTCCGGAAGGGGTTCGCTTGGGAGGTCGGCGAGGCGGACGTGCTCCACCCCGCAGGCCTTGGCCATGGCGAAGTGTTCCGCCGCGGTGGGCGCGAGGGACTCCGGGGGCTTCGCGAGGACCATGAGGGGGGACGCCCCCATGTCCTTGACGTGCCGGGCGAGGCAGGCGGCGTCGCCGCCGTTGTTGCCGCTTCCCATGAGGCACCAGATCCGCGCGCCGGCGACGGGCCGCAGGGACGCCAAAAGGCGCGCGGCGGCGAAGCCGGCGTTCTCCATGAGGAGAAGGGCGGGGATGCCCAGGGCCTGGGTCGCCTCGTCCCATTGCCGCATCTCCCCGGAGAGGGGTAGGGGGGCGAGGACGTCCCGCAGGGAGGGGATGCCGTCCGTGGTGGGGACGTCACTGGTCGCGGAATTTGCCGTCATGGCTTCTCCAGGATGACGATGGCGACGGCCACGCTGCGCTCGTGGCTGATGGAAAGATGGCTCGCCCCGACCCCGAGGGCACGGGCCCGTTCCAGGGCCGCGTCCCGCAGGTCGAGAAGGGGCCTGCCGAGGGCGTCCTTGAGGATCACAACCTGCCCGGGGGATATCCCGAGGGAGAAGCCCGTGCCCAGGGCCTTGACGGCGGCCTCCTTGGCGGCGAGGCGTCCGGCGATGGTGGCGACGGGCCTTGGGGGCAGCGTCTCGATCTCCTCGGGGACGAGGAGCTTCTCGAGGAAGCGCAGGCCGAAGCGCTCATGGATGCGCCTGATGCGGTCGAGTTCCACGACGTCCGTGCCGATGCCGATGATCATGGGGCTCCGGGGGTGTTGGGCCCGCCGGGATCCCGTCATGTGCGCGGATCCCCGGGAGGGGCGGTCTCGCGTGTCCGCTCTGCGGGATCCTTGACGGGCGGGCTGCGCAGGAGACGGTGCAGGCCGTTCCGTGCATCCGTTGCGCGGAACCTTCCCTTGAGCATACGCGAGACGGGGATTTCTGGCTATGCCGGGGATGGGGACCTCGGGCGATCGCCGAACGCACGGCCGGATCGGCCACCCTGGGCCCGTCCCCATGAAACCATGTCCATATGTCCGCTGCGCCGGCATTTTGCCCCGCCGACCGTCGCCAGGGGCGGAGGGTTCCCTGCAACCGAGGCATCCGGTCTCCGGGAGGCGGGACGGGGAGCGCACGCGCATGTCGGCGCACGGACGCATGCATGCCGACGTGGCTTCGGGGGGAAGGATCGGTTCCATCGACGTCTTTCCCCGCAACCGTCCTGTCAGCGGCGCATGAGAAAGCGGACGGTCCCGCATTGCCGCCCGAGGGCCCGCCCGCGTGCCGCGGCCTCCCGCCTGCCGGAACGGCATCGTGTGGTCCGCCTCGGTCCATGGCGAGGTGGATGCGTCCTTGCAGTCGTGCGCCTCCGTCCGTTCGCCGGGGCGGGGAGGATCGCCGGCGGCGCCGCGGACGGGACATGGGTCACGGGATCCTGGCGGGATGGCGCTTCCCCCTCGGGTTCGCCGTGGCGCCCGCACCCTGCAGGCACATCCGGTCCATGCTCCGTTTCCCGAGGGGCTTGCCCTGCAGTGCGCCCCTGCTCCGCACCATGGCCCGTGGCCGGTTTTTCGGCAATCGCCTTCGGACGCATGCAAGGGCAAGGTCCGGCCCCTTCCCGCTCGCCAGGACGTCTTCCCCAAAGATCCGGGACGTGAAGCCGGGCGTCACGGATCGCCATCTTGCAGGCGATCCCCCGCCCACTCCCCGCCCCGACAAAAAACATCGACGAGAAGGCGGAAAGTTTTCTCGACCCCATTGACCCAACCCAATCCGGGATGTATAGTCCTGCCGTATGGACGCCGCACGCCCGGCAACGGCCGCACGTGCCGCCGCGTCCGGGAAGGCGCCGTGTCCCGGGATCCCCGACGTGCCGCGCCGCATCGACATCCCCTCAAAAGGGAAGCGTCCCAACCGGGGCCTTGGGGCGGCCTTTCACATCTTTGCCAGGAGGCTATTATGCGCATCGCAGTGGGTCTGGGCAAGCAAGGCGGAGAGGAGCGCTTGGAGCGCCAGGGCGTCAGCCGCCGCGACTTCATGAAATTCTGCACGGCCATCGCCGTGACCCTGGGCATGGGGCCGGGATTCGCCTCCGAGGTCGCCGCCGCCCTCACCGGGCGCCGCACCTCGGTGGTCTACCTGCACGCCGCCGAGTGCACGGGCTGTTCCGAGGCGCTGCTGCGCACCTACAAGCCCTTCCTCGACACCCTGATCCTCGACACCATCTCCCTCGACTACCACGAGACCATCATGGCCGCCGCCGGCGAGGCCGCCGAGGCCGCCCTCGAGGCCGCCGTGTCCGGCCCCGACGGCTTCGTCTGCATCGTCGAGGGCGCCATCCCCACCATAGAGGACGGCAAGTACTGCTACGTCGGGGGACACACCATCCTCGACACCTGCAAACGCATCCTCCCCAAGGCCAAGGCCGTCATCAGCATGGGCACCTGCGCCTGCTACGGCGGCATCCAGGCCGCCAAGCCCAACCCCACCCAGTCCAAGGGCGTCAACGACTGCTTCGGGGACCTGGGCGTCAAGGCCATCAACATCGCCGGCTGTCCCCCCAACCCCCTGAACCTCGTCGGCGCCGTCGTCGCCTTCCTCAAGGGCCAGAGCATCGAGCTGGACGAACTCGGCCGTCCCGTGGCCTTCTTCGGCAAGACGATCCACGACCTGTGCGAGCGCCGGGAGCACTTCGACGCCGGCCGCTTCGCCCCGTCCTTCAACTCCGAAGAGGCCCGGAAGGGCTGGTGCCTCTACGACCTCGGCTGCAAGGGGCCGCAGACCTACAACAACTGCCCCCAGGTCCTCTTCAACGAAACCAACTGGCCCGTCCGGGCGGGGCATCCGTGCATCGGGTGCAGCGAGCCGAACTTCTGGGACGACCAGTCGCCTTTCTACCAGAACTAGGGGGTAACCTACCATGAGCCAGACGCAAACGGCGCAAAGCAACTACACCGGCCCCATCGTGGTGGATCCCCTGACCCGCATCGAGGGGCACCTGCGGGTCGAGGTCGAGGTGGACAACGGCATCATCAAGGAGGCCCGCTGCTGCGGCACCCTCTTCCGCGGCCTCGAGACCATCCTGAAGGGCCGGGATCCCAGGGACGCCCAGCACTTCACCCAGCGGACCTGCGGCGTGTGCACCTACACCCACGCCCTCGCCACCACCCGCGCCCTCGAGGACGCCATCAACAAGCCCATCCCGGCCAACGCCACCTACATACGCAACCTGGTCCTGGGACAGCAGTTCCTCCACGACCACCTGGTGCACTTCTACCACCTCCACGCCCTGGACTTCGTGGACGTGGCCAACGCCCTCCAGGCCGACCCGGCCAAGACCGCGTCCATCGCCACCTCCATCTCCCCCAGGAAGGTCAAGGCCGAGGACTTCAAGCAGACCCAGGACAAGCTCAAGGCCTTCGTGGAATCGGGGCAGCTCGGCCCCTTCACCAACGCCTACTTCCTGGGCGGCCACCCCGCCTACCAGCTGAGCCCCGAACTCAACCTCCTGGCCACCCACGACTACCTCCTGGCCCTCAGGGTCCAGGTGGAGGCCGCACGGGGCATGGCGGTCTTCGGCGCCAAGAACCCCCACGTCCAGTTCATGGTGGGGGGCGGCGTCACCTGCTACGAGGCCCTCACCCCCGAGCGGATCGCCGAGTTCAAGGACATCTACAAAAAGACCCGGCAGTTCATCGAGGAGGTCTACTTCCCGGACCTCCTGGCCGTGGCCAAGGAATACAAGAACTGGGCGGCCTACGGCGGCACGACCAACTTCATGGCCTTCGGGGAGTTCCCCGTCGCCGGCGGCGAGCGGGATCTCGAGACCCGCTGGCTCAGGCCCGGGGTCATCTACGACCGCAAGATCGGCGAGGTGCAGAAGTTCGATCCCGCCAGGATCGCCGAGCACGTCCGGCACAGCTGGTACGTGGGCGCCGAGGCGAAGACCCCCTACGAGGGGGAGACCAATCCCTCCTTCACCAAGATGGGGGACAAGGATCGGTACTCCTGGCTCAAGGCCCCCCGCTACTCCGACACCGCCATGGAGACCGGGCCCCTGGCCCAGGTCCTCGTGGCCTACGCCCAGGGCCACAAGACCGTGAAGCCCCTGGTGGACACGGTCCTCAAGGAACTCGGGGTGGACGCCTCCGCCCTCTTCTCGACCCTTGGCCGCACCGGAGCCCGCTGCGTGGAGACCCTCGCCATCGCCAGCCAGATGGACACGTGGTTCAAGGAGTACGAGAACAACATCGCCAAGGGGGACAAGAAGATCGTGGAGGACTACCCGGCGCCGAAGAACGCCAAGGGCGTGGGTTTCGTGAACGCCCCCCGGGGCGGTCTCTCCCACTGGCTCGTCACCGACGGCGATGCGAGGATCGGGAACTTCCAGCTGGTGGTGCCCACCACCTGGAACCTCGGGCCCAGGGACGCCAAGGACGTGCCGGGCGCCGCGGAGCAGGCGCTGGTGGGGACCCCGGTGGCCGATCCCAAGCGGCCCGTGGAGATCCTGCGCACCATCCACTCCTTCGACCCCTGCATCGCCTGCGCGGTCCACGTCATCGACGGGCGGACCAACGAGGTGCACAAGTTCAAGGTGGTGTAGCAGGCGTCCCGACCGTTTGAGCGTCCGGGAACGTTATCGATAGGGAGGGGGCGGGGAGCGATCCCCGCCCCCTCTTGCGCGCAGGGGCGTCTTGCGCACGGTCGGGGATCTCCGGCATGCAGGGGAAGCTTCGGCATGCAGGGAAGCATTTTGCTTCGCATGGCATGAGGCGCTTCGCATGGCGCGGGCGTTTTGGCAAGGGGCGGGGAGTTCTTCGGAGTGCCTTGGGCGCTTGGGCCTTGGGTCGAGGCTTCGGCCTGCCGTGGGGCGCTTCGCATGGCACGGGCGCTTCGGCATGGGCGGAGGTGCCGGCATGCACGGAGAACTCCGGCTTTGCACGCCATGGGGCGCTTCGCATGGTATGGGGCGCTTCGGCATGGGCGGAGGCGCCGGCATGCACGGAGAACTCCGGCTTTGCACGGCATGGGGCTCTTCGGCATGGCACGGGCGCTTCGCATGGGCGGATCGCTCTTCGGCCCGGGCAGGGAGCCTTTGCTTGTGGCGGGGGGCTTTTGCTTGGCGCGGAGAGAGAGCTTTTGCCTGGGCGGGGCGCCTTTGCAAGGGCCGGGAGTTCTTCGCATGCCCTGGGCGCTTGGCCCTTGGGCTATGCTTCGGCATGCCACGGTGCGCTTCGGCGTGGAGCGGGGCGCTTCGGCATAGAGAGTGGTGCGCTTCGGCATAGAGAGTGGTGCGCTTCGCCATGGAGCGGTGCGCTTCGCCATGGGGCGGGCAGTTGCGGCATGCACGGGGCGCTTCGCCATTGGGGCCCAATGCCCTTCGGACGCGTCGCAATCCCCACGCCTGAAGAGCGTCCCTGGCGCGGCAACGCCCATGGGGATTTTGGACGGTTCGCCCCAAGCCTTCCGGGAGAGCCCCAAACGGCGTTCCCCTCTGCACGGAACCCTTCGGAGATGACCATGGAAGACCCGCGCCGCACGCTCATCCTGGGAGTCGGCAACATCCTGCTGCGGGACGAGGGATTCGGGGTGCGGGCCGTGGAACGGCTCGCCAGGGAACACCTCTGGCCGGAAGGGGTGCGTCTGCTGGACGGCGGCACGAAGGGACTGCTTCTCATGCCGGACATCATGGACTGCGACCTGCTGGTGGTGCTGGACGTGGTGCTGGGACCGGAAGCCCCCGGCACCTTCTACCGGCTGGAAGGGGAAGACCTGCGCAGAAGCCTCGGCTTCCGGGACTCCATGCACCAGACGGACCTGCAGGACACATTGATCGCCTGCGACCTCGCCGGACACCGCCCCGAGACGATCGTCCTCGGGATGCACCCCTTCGACTGGACGACCCTGGCCGCCGAACTCACCCCCGAGGCCGAGGCCCTTCTCCCCGCCTTCTGCGACAAGGTCCTGGCCACCCTCGCCGCTCTCGGGATCGCCCCGACGTCCGCGGCCTAGCCCCGACCTCCCCTTTTTCCCCGCGACCTCCCCGTTTTCCCCGCGACGGTCCGCGGGAGCGCCTCTCCCGGAAGCCAGCCCCCGTCGAGAGCCGCCACTGCCTCCGGAAAGCCCCCGTCCCCCGGCAACACCCGCGGACGGAACGCCCCCATCGTCCCCCCATCCATACTCTCCCCGAGGCGCCCCCAGGCCGCTCTCCCGGCTGTCAGCCGGCCTTGGGCCCGCCCTTCAACCGTTCCCTCGCCATGGCATCCCCGCCGCCGATGCAGCAGTAGTCGAAACCCCGCTCGATCATCGCCGCGGGCTGGTAGAGATTCCGGCCGTCGAAAAGCCTCGGGGACGTCAGCAGCGACTTCACCCTCGCGAAGTCCGGGTTGCGGAACTGGTTCCACTCCGTGACCACCAGCAAGGCGTCCGCCCCGTCGCAAACCCCGTACTGGTCGGGCAGCACCTCCACCAACGGATTCTCCGCAAGGATGCGCCGCGCGTTCCCCCCCGCCACGGGATCGAAGGCCCGGATGCGCATCCCCGCACCCGTCAGTTCCTCGATGACGCTCAGGGACGCAGCCTCCCGCATGTCGTCCGTGTTGGCCTTGAACGCCAGCCCCCACATCGCCATGACCTTGCCCGCGACGCCCCCCTCCGGCGCGAACCTCTCGAGAACCATCTCCGCCATGTGCCGCTTCTGCCGCCTGTTCACCGCCTCCACCGCGTTCAGCAGCATCGGCTCCACCCCCGACCCCGACGCCGTCTGGATCAGCGCCTTCACGTCCTTCGGGAAGCACGATCCCCCATACCCCACCCCGGGATAGATGAACTGGTAGCCGATGCGGGAGTCCGAGCCGATCCCGTTGCGCACCTCCCTCACGTCCGCGCCCACCTTCTCGCAGATCAGCGCGATCTCGTTGATGAAGGAGATCTTCGTGGCCAGCATGCAGTTGGAGGCGTACTTGGTCATCTCCGCGCTGCGCACGCTCATGAAGAGCATCTTGTCCCTGGTGCGGGTGAAGGGCGCGTAGAGTTCCCGCATGAGGGACGCCGCCCTCTGGGAGTCCGTGCCGATCACGACCCTGTCCGGACGCATGAAGTCCGCGATGGCCGCCCCCTCCTTCAGGAACTCGGGATTTGAGACCACGTCCACCTCGATGTCGGCGCCTCTGCGCCCCAACTCCTCCAGGATGAGCCCCCGGACCATGTCCGCCGTGCCCACGGGGACCGTGGACTTGTCCACCACCACCAACGGGGCCTGCATGGTCCGCCCGATCTGCCTCGCCACCTGGTGGACGTGGCTGAGATCGCAGGATCCGTCCTCCCTGGGAGGCGTGCCCACGCAGATGAAGACGCAGTCGGCGTCCCCGATGCCGTCCTCGAGACGGGTCGTGAAGTTGAGGCGTCCGTCGGCGTGGCTGCGCAGCACCATGGGCTCGAGTCCCGGCTCGAAGATGTGGACGTGGCCGGCGTTGAGCTGGTCCACGACGCTGGGATTGACGTCGATGCAGGTGACGGTGTTGCCCATTTCCGCGAAACAGGCGGCGCTGACCAGGCCGACGTAGCCGGTGCCGACGATGCAAAGCCTCATGGCGGGATCTCCGGGTTGAGATTTTGGGAGGGGGAAGCCGGAAAGGCGGGGAGGCTACTCCAAAGGGAAAGGGGGCGCAAGGGGCGGATCGGGCGGCCGTCTCCGCTTCGGCCAGGCGGTGTCGAGGCCGGCCCATCGTCCGGCCAAGGCCCCCATGAATCCGGGCCGATGCCTGCGGCGTCCGCCGACGCCACTTCGCGGATCCGCCACCAGGCCGTCCGGAAGGCCGTCAGGATGCGAAAAACCTCCCGCGGAGTGCGGTGCCTGCCTCGGCATCCCCCTTGTCGTTGGCCTTCCGGGACATGCAGAGCCCATGGGCACGAACGGCGCAGGCACTTCGCAACGCAACCGCCGGGCCGCCCCTCTTCCCATCGGAGCCATCGGGACGGCAGGGCGTCCGTCCATGCGAGGGGGAGGAGGCCGGGGGAGTTGGGGACGGCATGTCCGGGGCCCGGCGCAGGCACGATGGACTCAGCGGAAACGTCTCTTCCTGGGAAGGATCTGTCGAGGCGGGGTTGGCCTTGGGCGTCCCTTGGGGCAAAAGTCGGACATCGAGAAACGCCTTTGGGGAAGGGGTTGATTGGAGATTTTTTTCTGGTGTATGATGCCCCGAAAGATCCGGTTGCATGCAAGGACGCAGGAGGCCGGAGGCCGAGCGGGCGATGCGCCTGAGGGCGCGGACGAGAGGTCCGGCCAGGGCCGGGCGCTCCGAGATCGCGTGATCGTCGGCCAGGATCCACGCCGCCCTTCCCCCGACGTGAAGGCAAGGCGCCCCGAAGTCCCCCATCACCCTCAGGTCGAACCGCCTGGCCTGCGACCGCACATCGAACCCCAGAGTCTGCACGGGCCATGCATGACCGCGATACGCCATTCGGGCGGGAATGACAGAGTTTTCAATTTTTAACCATGTAGCGATTCTCGCACTTTTGGCGTATTTGCGATTAGGAATAACCTATCGACTAGGTGCTTCAGGAAACGGCACTGCTGAGAGCAAACCCAGTTTCATTATTTTTGACACTGCGTGTTAGTGCGCCATACCCTAGTTATTTTAAGCGGTCCCTAAATTTATCTTAAAGATGGTTGGTGCATATGTTGTTTTGTAATAACACCTTGGATATGTATCTTGAGTCAACAGTATTTAATCATGTATTCAGCACCGATAAGCCAAATATGATGAGTGCTGCAAACTACTTACTGTCGTTGGTACGTGATGGCAAAATTAATGCTTTTACATCTGAATATGCAGTAGCGGAATTGAAAGAAGCAAAAATGCCAAAAAGAGAAAAGATGCTGAACATCCTCGACGATTACGAAATAACTGTTTTGCCAAAAAATTTTGAAGCGGAGAGATTGGCAAATATATATATTGTAGCGCGTCTATTAACAGAAAATCATCGTCTTTATGCCATACATATCGCAATGACGACGGTAATGGGTTTGCAATATATTGTGAGTTATGATCTTAGACATATAGCTAGGAAGAGCACTGTTAGTTTGTGTTCAATCATAAATGGTTTATGTGGCTATCCCATCATCGGAATAATCTCACCAACGGAGGTGGAAAAATATGGCGATTCAATCCATCGCATTGAAAGAGGCTCGTGAGGCAAAGAATGCCCTCTATAAAAAGATCAAGGATATGACTCCTGAGGAGCGGGGTAACTATATTTCAAAGGCCGCACAGGAAGCCATGGCGGAATTTGGATATAAAATTAAGTACATCACCCCAGAAGAAGTGGAGTTGCTCCGCTCACGCATGCCTCCGCGGCGTTAATTTGTATAGTCCACGTAATGCGTGGAGACAAAGTATGCTGGAGCGAAGTCTATATTTTTATTGACTTTTCATCTCTTTTCTAAATCCACTTGGGATATTGAGATATTTACGTCCCATAATTTGAATTATCTCGCCACAGAGGTTAAGAGATTATGCCACGTATATCCAAAGCCGTGAAAGAAGTGCATGCTGCCAGAACGGCGCTGTACAACAGGATCAAGGACATGACTCCTGAGGAGAGGCGTAAGTATATCTCCGAGGGGGCTCAAGCTGCCATGGCGGAATTCGGTTTCAAGTTTAGATATGTCACCCCTGAGGAAGTGGAGTTACTCCGCTCACGCATGCAGTTGCGGCCTTAATTTGTAAAATCCATGCAATACATGGAGATGTGCATATCGGTGTAAAGTCAACATTCTGTCCACTTTTTATTTTTTTCTAAATCCGTCTTGATGCGTTAGGATAACTTGACCCTAATAATCGAAACCATCTTAACCATCGGCGGCTAAGAGATTATGCCACGTATATCCAAGGTCGTGAAAGAGGTGCATGCTGTCAGAAGGGCGTTGTACAACAAGATCAAGGACATGACTCGCGAGGAGAGGCGTAAGTACATCGCCGAGCAGGCTCAAGCTGCCATGGCGAGAATCGGGTGTAAGATTAGGTATGTCACCCCGGAGGAAGAGGAATTGCTCCGCTCACGCATGCAGCTGCGGCCTTAATTTGTAAAATCCATGCAATACATGGAGGTAGGTATATCGGTGTAAAGTCAACATTCTGTCCACTTTTTATCTTTTTTTATAAATCCGTCTTGATGCGTTAGGATAACTTGATCCTAATAACCCAAATCCGTGACGGGGGTGGGGCCCTCCCTCCCTTGGTGGCCCAGAGGGTGCCGAGATGACGAAAAAATGCATCTCGACAGTAAAAAAATATATTTTTTGAGCCCCGAACTCTTGCATTTTTTAATAAAAATTTTTTTTTTTGCGATTTTCCTTAGCGAATAACGCCCCATTTTGCAAAAAAATATTACATTTTGCACAATTTAGTGTGTCCATATGGCTGAAACGTCAAATTTTGGGCGCAGAACCCCCTTTGTAGAA
>JAISTH010000080.1 GCA_031272715.1 Desulfovibrio sp. | reverse complement strand
CGGAAGCCTGCATGGACGCAGGGCTAGGGGGGGAGGCGGGAAGGGATTATTTTTCCCCTCAAAGCCTTACTACTGGCGGGCTAACCAGCCATCGGGAGGGGAAAAGTGCGGAAGTACAGAAACTGTTACGCGCGTACATAAAAATTAAAACAATTTTTGATAAACTAGGTTGCAACCAATCTCATTTAACAACGGACTGTATTGAAACACGCCTCCATGTCAAAGAACATTCAGTTTCGGCTACTGCAATATAGGCAATATCACTCAACTTAGTGACGCCAGGAATATGAATTATTGCCTTCCCATCGCTAGAGACAGTTTCACTTGCAGGTACATACCGCAGTTCGATTGCATCACTGGATGTGGTTTCCGAATCTTTAAGTGGTGAAAGCCAGCGCACAAATGATTGTATTGCACTTGCTAAAGTTCTATTTCGTGCGACTGCTGCTATATGGACTTTCCCTTGTGGTACATCATCAAGATAGATGACATTGCAAATCGTCAGAGCTCTTATGTCTTTGCCACCTGACAAGTTTAATGGAACGGCTTTATCCCATGGGACCATTTTAAATTTTTTATCGTCGCGCGTGTACCCATTTATTTCAATTATGTCAAAACACGGAAAGAAATATTTATCGGTACTTGGATAGGAAAATTCTCGGGCAGTGATTTCACCGTTTGCAATCTTTTCGTCTCTTGCATCAATCGTTGGCTGGGCTTGAATGAACACTTTTACCTCTGCAAGTACGCTTGATAGCAAAATAATACAAAAAACAGCATAGAGGATTTTTGCAACATGTCCTTTGTATTCCAAATTTACAATGAATGCGAAGCTGCAAAGAACAATGTAGAAATATGTGGCCGTCATGGCACGATATGGCGTTGATGGGCTCAGAATAAAGGCCAGAAGGCTGACCTGAGCCATGATGAAGAATATAAGTCCTGGTAAATAGGTCTGTGGCTTTAATCTCGATTGACGATGCAACAGAAATGCAACAGCTGCCGCAATGAGCATATACGGCGCCATCTCCAGTTCTTGCGAACTGAAGAACGTCAGAAATCTCTCAAAGGCATCCATTGATAGAATCGGGACTCTATTCAAGCCATCCATTTTGCGAAGCGTATCATATTTCCAGGTGCGGCCAGCATGAAAATCCAGCCAGCGATGGCCCCAATGATCCCGGCAGGCGCCCAAAGTGGGATTCGCTCCATCGTACGGGATCTGTATATTGTAATGCACGTGGCAATCAGTATTACCAGCATCCCGACATTCTCGTTGCTGCAACCTGCGAAGTGTCCAGCCAGAATATACGCCGGTCCGCCCGGGAAACGATAGTCCTTCTTATCAATCCAAAATCGATATGGTACAAGAAATGCCGTTGCAAATGTGAGTCCATACCCATATTCAGGTGTCGCTGTACGCCAGAAGAAGACAGTTCCGAATGTCGGCAATGCGAACCAAGTTAGACCTGCAAGCGCAACTATATGCCACGCTCGCAGCCTGTTGCGCCACTCAATTCCAAATGTCAATATGATGCCTGACAAAATAAGCCATAGGAATACTATAGATGTTAGAACAGGATGCAATAATTCTGGACCGCGCAAGATGATCCTTGATATGAAATGGCCGATGAATTTTCCACTCCAATTCACGTATTCATGATTTTGCGCATCTAGCATTGCG
Source organism: Desulfovibrio sp. (assembly GCA_031272715.1). Lineage (GTDB taxonomy): Bacteria > Desulfobacterota > Desulfovibrionia > Desulfovibrionales > Desulfovibrionaceae > Desulfovibrio. The sequence goes on along the minus strand of JAISTH010000080.1, from coordinate 33,156 downwards.
GAGAGACTAAACTCGCCTGCACCTCACGCGAAGTCATCGTAGACCCATGGGTCAATGCGCAAAAGAAGGAGATTGTGGCAATGACTGTAATTGCCACGAGGAGAATAGACAAAGATATTTGGGGTAAATTTTTCAACGTTTTTCTCGATATATCAGTTTCCATATGCTTTTTTAAATATGTTTAAAGTGTTGCATTCTGCCGATATTTGGGGATATAACAACTTCTTCATTAGTTCCAAAAGGCTCCGTCCTTCATTTCAGGAGAAATTCAAATCGATCTCATCGGCACGCCCCGGCAACGCCCTCCCGGGTTCCTTGCGCCTGTCCCTCAGGTCGTGCCGCAAGGCGCAGACGGATACAGCAAAACGGCGGACGTCGCAAGACCCGGCCTGGTTGGCTGTTCAAGTCCGTCTCGGGGAGCCGAGTCCCTCCCCGGCGGAACACGCCCTCCGGGAGGGCCTGCAACGCTTCGCGCCATACCGCTTCCTCCCCCCACCCCGCCGGCATGTTCCGGCTTGCCCGAACGGCCCGGAACGCATATGCTGCGCCGGGTTTTGCGAAACCCTATTTTTTGGCTCCACAAAAAGGGCGGGGGCTGGCCGTTTCCGTTCTTTGTCCCGTCCGGGTCCAACCCGCTGTGGGTCCGACCATTCCCCGAAGGACGGGTTTCTTTGCGCCGGAGGTCGCGCTCCAGTGGACAAGGACTGCAAGGAAGTGCTCCAGGTCGCCAAGGAACTCACGGCGAAGTTCATCGAGACTCGCACCGTCTCCCCGGGCAACTTCGCCCAGATCTTCCCCCAGGTGTACAGGGCGGTGCGCGCGGCCGTGAACGAGGACGCGCAGTATGCCAAGCCGCAGTCCGAGAAGCGGCGTTGAGCGCGACCCGGGCGGAGGCGGGCCCTCCCCGGGAGGCCGAGCCGGGGAGGGACAGGGCGATCGCCGCGATGTTCGGCAGGATCGCCGGCTTCTACGACCTGCTCAACCACGTGTTCAGCCTCGGCATCGACAGATGGTGGAGAAGGGAACTGGCGAAGAGCGCGGAACCCGCGGGCGACGGGGTGATGCTGGATCTCGCCAGCGGGACGCTGGACGTCGCCCTGGCCCTCGTGCGACGCTACCCCGGAGGGACCGTCCTCGCCGCGGACTTCTGCAGGCCCATGCTGGAACGGGGGCGCCGCAAGCTGGAACGGGACCGGCCGCCGGTGCTGCCGGTCTGCGCCGACGCGAGGTTCATCCCGCTCCCGGACGCGTCGGCCGCCTGCGTCACCATGGCCTTCGGCATCCGCAACATCCGCCCGAGATCGGCGGCGTTCGCGCAGATGCTCAGGGTCCTCAGGCCGGGGGGCAGGGCCTGCATACTTGAGTTCGGCTCGGGGCGCGAGCGCATCTGGGGAGGGTTGTACAACCTCTACCTGAACCGGGTGATGCCGCTCGCGGGAAGACTCGTGTCCGGGGACGACGGCGCCTACCGCTACCTCGCCGAGTCCATCCGGGAGTTCCCGGCGGCCGAGGAACTGGCGGGGGAACTGAGGCGGGCGGGATTCGCCGAGGTGCATTGGCGCAGGCTGACGTCCGGGATCGTCTGCCTGCACGTGGCGGTCAAGGGGGCATGACGTCCGGCCTCTGGACGCGCACCCCACATGCCGCGCACCTGGAGACGCGGAACGGCATCCCGACGAAAGGCATGGATTGACGACATGATGGCATCCTTCGAAGATCTCAAGCAACGCAAACGCCCCGTCGCCATCGTGGGACTGGGGTACGTGGGCCTCCCTCTCGCCGTCGCCCTCTCGAGGCACGTGGACATCCTCGGCTTCGACATCAGCCGCCGCCGCATCGCCGAACTCGCGGCGGGCACCGACCGCACGAGGGAAGTCGACGCCGCGGATCTCGCGGCCGCCGCCATCGCCTACACGAGCGACCCCAAGGACCTCGCCTCGGCGGCCGTCGTCATCGTGGCGGTCCCCACCCCCATCGACGCCCACAGAAGCCCCGACCTGGGCCCCGTGCTCTCGGCCACCGTCACCGTCGGCCGCCACATGGGGAAAGGGTGCGTCGTCGTGTACGAATCCACGGTCTATCCCGGCCTCACCGAAGAGATATGCGTCCCGCTCCTCGAGAAGGAGTCCGGCGGCACCCTCGGGAAGGACTTCACCGTCGGCTACTCCCCGGAGCGCATCAATCCGGGGGACAAGGTCCACACCCTCTCCAGCGTCGTGAAGATCGTGGCGGGCTCCGACCCCGCGACCACGGATCTTCTGGCCGACCTCTACGGCGCCGTCGTGACCGCAGGCATCCACCGGGCGCCGGACATCAGGGTCGCGGAGGCGGCGAAGGTCATCGAGAACACCCAGCGGGACCTGAACATCGCCCTGATGAACGAGCTGTCCATGATCTTCGGGAAGATGGGCATCGACACCGTCTCGGTGCTCGAGGCCGCCGGCACCAAGTGGAACTTCCTCCCCTTCCGGCCGGGGCTCGTGGGAGGCCACTGCATCGGCGTGGATCCCTACTACCTGACCTTCAAGGCGGAATCCCTCGGCTTCCATCCCGAGGTCATCCTCGCGGGCCGGCGCATCAACGACGGCATGGGCAAGCACGTGGCAGAATGCGCCGTGAAACGGCTCATCGCCCACGGCCGGTTCGTCCGGGACGCCACCGTCGGCGTCCTCGGCTTCACCTTCAAGGAGAACGTCCCGGACCTTCGCAACACCAAGGTCGTGGACGTGGTGCGGGAACTGGCGGAGTACGGCGTGCGGACGCTGGTCACCGACGCCCAGGCCGACCCCGCCGAGGCCGTGCGCGAATACGGGCAGGAACTCGTGCCCATGGACCGTCTGCGAGGCCTTGACGCCCTGATCCTCGCGGTGGGGCACAGGGAGTACGCGGCCCTCGCACCGGAGACGCTGAAAGGCCTCTTCGCCGACCCGGACGCCGCCATCGTCCTCGACGTGAAATCCTTCTTCGATCCCGTCGCCATGCGCGACGCCGGAATCAGCTACTGGAGACTCTGATGGCCCTGCTCTGCTGCGCGGCCACGGAGGCGGAACTCGCTGCGGCGCTGCCGGAACCGCTTCCCGAAGGGAACGTCCCCGAAATGGCCCCCTTCCCCCTTGCGAGAAAAGGGCTTCTCGGATGCGTGACCGGAGTCGGCCCCGTCAACGCCGCCTTGGCCATGGGCCGATGCCTTGCGACGGAGGGGATCGACGTCACCGCGGTCCTGTGCGTCGGCGTCGCCGGCGCCTTCGACCTGGCGGCCATGCCCCTCCGGACCCTTTGCCTCGTGACCATGGAGATATGGCCCGAATACGGCCTCCACGACGGCAGGACCGTGACGGCCGGGGCCTTCCGCCATCCCCTGTGGGCGAGGCCGGAGAAGGAGGGAGGCGACGTCCGGGACCGGATCCCTCTGGCGGATCTCGCGGCTCTGGGCCTTCCCGAGGCGAAGGACGCGGTCCCCTGCACGTCCGTCACCGTGGCCGGGGTCTCGGCGTCCCTGGATCGGGCGCGGGCGCTGCGGGAGTCGACGCGGGCGGCGCTGGAGAACATGGAAGGCTTCGCCGTGGCGTACGCGTGCGCCCGCAGGGGACTGCCCTGCGCGGAACTGCGGACGGTGTCCAACAAGGTCGGGCCGAGGGGGAAGGACGAGAAGGACTTCCCCGGCGCCCTCAAGGCCCTGGCGGACGTCGCCAGGCTCCTGCAGCGGCGGTGAGGCTCCGATGATCCAGCGGCTCATCGAACGTCTCGGCCGGGAAACCGTCCCCATCAACGCCGCCCTCGATCGGGCCATGGAGTCCCTTCCGTCCCCCGTGCGACCGGTGGCCCGGCACATCCTCGAGGCCGGCGGCAAGCGCCTCAGGCCCTTCCTGACGGTCCTGTCCGCCCGGGCCCTGGACTACCGGGACGAGGACATCTACGTCCTGGGCGTCAGCCTGGAGATGCTCCACGCCGCCACCCTCCTGCACGACGACGTCCTGGACAACGCATCCCTCCGCCGGGGCAGGGCCACCGCCCACACGCTCATGGACGTCCCCACCGTCATCCTCGCGGGGGACGCCCTGCTCGCGGAAGCCAACGCCCTGGTGGCGTCCTTCGGCGATCCCCGCCTCACGGCGTGCTTCTCGGAGGCCACCAGCCGCACCGCCGCAGGGGAGATACAGGAGATGGCGGCCCGGGGGAGGACGGATCTGGCAAGGGAAGCCTACGACGAGATCGTCCGGGGGAAGACGGCCTGGCTGCTGCGGGCATCCTGCGAGATGGGTGGCCTCCGGGCGGGAGGGGACGGCGACGCGCTGGACGCCCTCGCCCTGTACGGGGAAAATCTCGGCATGGCCTTCCAGTACGTGGACGACGCCCTGGATCTCGCCCCGGAGGACGTCACCGGCAAGCCCACGGGGGGCGATCTGCGGGAGGGCAAGCTCACCCATCCCCTGCGGCTGTTCCGGGAGAGTCTCGACGATGGGCGACGCAAGGAATTCGACCGGATGTTCTCCGGAGGAGGCTCCTCCGAGGAGGTCCTCGACATGGCCGCCGGGATCAGGGATGCCGGCTTCGACCGCATGGTGCGCCAGGAGGCGGACGCCTATCTGGAGAAGGCCCGCAGGGCCGTCCTGCGGCTCCCCGACGGTCCGGACCGGGACATGCTCCTCCTCGTGACGGACCACGTGCGCAACCGCAGGAACTGACCGGAGTCCTTCGACGCGCCGGCCCATGCCCCCGAGAGCGCGTCCCACAACGTACCTTTTCAGGATGACCTATGTTGCACCGCGTGGAAACAGGCCCCGCCAAGGGGATCGAGGACGCCCTCGGGTGCAGGACGGCGACCAGGATCGGCGACTTCCTGGGCCTGCCCGTCGCCGGCGTGACCCAGGTGAAGGTCTTCACCGTGGAGGGGCTGGAGTACGATCAGGTCCGCCGTCTCCTCGACGGCCGGGTCTGGCACGACCCCATCCTCCAACAGGCCTGTCTCGGGGCATTCCCCCTTCCCGACGCCAAACCCGACTGGTTCGTGGAGGTGGGCTTCCGCCCCGGCGTCACGGACAACGAGGCCCGCACCGCCAGGGACACGGCAGCGATGGTGCTGGGACTGCCCCGGAAGCGCATCGGCGTCTACACCGCCGTCCAGTACAGGATCAGCGGCGATCCCGCCCGTCCCCTGACAAGGGCGGACGTGGAGCGCATCGCCGCAGACCTGCTGTGCAACGGCCTGATCCAGCGAGTGCGCATCAAGAGCGCCGAGGAATGGGCCCGGGAACCGGGATTCCCGCCCCAGGCGGCCCGCGTCACCGGGGAACGGAACGACACGGTGGACGCCGTGCCCCTCTCCTCCATGACGGTCGAGGAGATGTGCGCGACGAGCCGCAGGAACACCTGGGCGCTCAACGGGACCGAGATGGAGCGCATCCGGGACCACTTCGCCCGTCCCGAGGAGAAGGCGTTCCGGGCCGGCCGCGGGCTGCCGGAGGATCCCACGGACGTCGAGATGGAGGCGCTGGCCCAGACCTGGTCGGAACACTGCAAGCACAAGATATTCGCCGCCGCCATCACCTTGCGCGAGACGGACGCCGACGGGAAGGTGCGGACGAGGCAGGTGGACGACCTCTACAGGACCTGCATCCGGGACACGACGGCCCTGCTCAGGGCCCGTCGCGGCGAGAGGGACTACTGCCGCAGCGTCTTCTCCGACAACGCCGGGGTCATCGCCTTCATCGACGGCTACGACGCCTGCATCAAGGTGGAGACCCACAACAGCCCCTCGGCCCTCGACCCCTACGGCGGGGCCCTGACGGGCATCGTCGGCGTCAACCGGGATCCCATGGGCACGGGCATGGGAGCGGAACTGGTCTGCAACACCGACGTCTTCTGCTTCGCATCCCCCTTCCACGACGCCCCTCTCCCCCCGCGGCTCCTGCATCCCCGTCGCGTCCTCGAGGGCGTCCGGAAGGGGGTGGAGCACGGCGGCAACAAATCCGGCATCCCCACGGTCAACGGATCCCTGGTCTTCGACGAACGCTATCTGGGCAAGCCGCTGGTCTTCTGCGGCACGGTGGGACTGCTGCCCGCGGAGCTGCACGGCAAGCCCGGCTGGCAGAAGCGGGCCATGCCCGGGGACGTCATCGTCATGACGGGGGGACGGATCGGCAAGGACGGCATCCACGGCGCGACCTTCTCCTCCGAGGAACTCCACGAGGGCTCCCCGGCCACGGCCGTGCAGATAGGCGACCCCATCACGCAGCGCAAGATGTACGACTTCATCATGGTCGCCAGGGACCGGGGCCTCTACCACGCCATCACCGACAACGGCGCCGGGGGGCTCTCCTCCTCCGTGGGGGAGATGGCCCAGGACACGGGCGGCTGCCTGCTGGACATCACCCTCGCCCCCCTCAAGTACGACGGACTGCGCCCCTGGGAGATCCTGCTCTCCGAGGCGCAGGAGCGCATGACCCTCGCGGTGCCGCCCGACAGACTCAAGGAGTTCCTCGCCCTCGCCGCCCACATGGACGTCGAGGCCACGGCCCTCGGCTCCTTCAACACGTCGGGCCGCTTCCAGGTCCGGTACGGGGACCGCGTCGTCGCGAGCCTGCCCCTGGACTTCCTGCACCACGGCGTCCCGCAGCTGCGGCTCGAGGCGGACTGGCGTGCGCCGGACGTCCCGGACGTCCGCGTCGAGGCCGCCGGCGTCGAGGAAGGGGCCTTCCTGAAGGCCATGCTGGGACGCCTCAACATCTGCTCCAAGGAGTACATCGTCCGCCAATACGACCACGAGGTCCGGGGCGGGAGCGTGATCAAGCCCATGACGGGCCTGCACGGGGACGGCCCCTCGGACGCCGGCTGCCTGCGGCCCCTGCTGGAGTCCGATGCGGGCCTGGTGATCGCGCACGGCATCTGCCCGAAGTTCAGCGACTACGACACCTACTGGATGATGGCCAACGCCATGGACGAGGCGATCCGCAACGCCGTGGCCATAGGCGGGGATCCCGACGCCCTCGCCGGGGTGGACAACTTCTGCTGGTGCGATCCCATCGCAAGCGACGCCAATCCCGACGGCGCCTACAAGCTGGCCCAGCTGGTCCGGGCCTGCCGCGCCCTGCGGCACTTCTCCCTGGCTTTCGGCGTGCCCTGCATCTCCGGCAAGGACTCCATGAAGAACGACTACACCGGGGCGGGCAAGCGCATCTCCATCCCGCCGACGGTGCTGTTCACGGTGCTGGGGACGATCGACAACGTCACCTGCACCCAGACCTCGGACTTCAAGCGTCCGGGGGAGCACATCTACATGCTTGGGGGGACGTGGCGGGACATGGCCGGGAGCGAGGCGGCATCGGAACTCGGGATCCGGGGGGGACGGCTGCCCCACGTCGAGGCGGCATCGGCCCTCGGCCGCTACAGGGCCGTCCACGGCCTCATGCTCGTGCGCGCCGTCGCGAGCTGCCACGACTGCTCCGACGGCGGACTTGCCGTGGCTCTCGCGGAGATGTGCATCGGCGGCCGCCTCGGGGCCAGGGTGGACATCGACAAGGTGCCGGCCATGGAGCCCATGTCGAGGACGGAACTGCTCTACGGCGAGTCCGCCAGCCGCCTGATCGTGAGCGTGCGGCCCGATCTCGGCATGCTGCTGGAGTCCCTTGCGCCGTACCAGATAGTGCGGCGGATAGGCGAGACGACCGACGACGGGCACCTGACGCTGACCAGCGGCGACGGTCCCGTGCTGCGGGAGCCCGTGGAGGATCTCGCCCGGGCCTTCAAACGAACCCTCGACTTCTAGCGCCGAGGGAGGGGCGGAGCTTGCATCGCTACATCTGCGCCGTGCTGCGACGTCTGGGGATATCCCCCAGGGTGGCCGTGCTGTGCCTCTTCGATCTGTTGGCGCTGCTCGTCCCCCCCATCACCCTGGTGCTTGTCCGGGGCCTCCTCGGACATCTGGATCCGGTGCTCTACAGGTTCGTCCTGCCCATGCTGCTCATCGGGCCGGCCCTGGGAGCGCGCATGGGGCTCTACCAGACCATCGCGCTGCCCCCCGCCAAGGAGGTGAAGGCCTACTTCATCATGGCCTCGACGCTCTATGCGATGGTGCTGGCGGCGTTCTTCGTCACCAAGACGGGCAGCGAGTACTCCCGGTTCATCCTCGTGGCCAGCTGGTGCGTCACCCTCTTCTCCCTGCCCATCATGCGCAGCGTCTGCCGTCGCACCTTCTGCACCCGGGAATGGTGGGGGCAGGACGTGGTCCTCTTCGAACGCAGCCCCCACAGCGACGACGTGCTGGAATACCTGCGGCGCCATCCCATGATCGGGCTGAGACCCGTGGAGCACTTCCATCTGCCGTCCCACGTCGCGGAGGCCCGCCGCCTGTTCGCCCGGGCGGCCGCATCCCATCCCGACGCCATGGCGATCATCCCCCACATGCAGGGGAACGTGGACTACCTGGCCGAAGCGGGACGGTACTTCAGCGACATCCTCGTCTCGCCGGCCTTCGTCGGCGGGGACAGGATGCACTGGCTCACCGTCTGCACCCTCGGCACGACCACGGCGCTGTGGAAGCGGCAGAACCTGCTGGACAAGCGCAGGCTGAGGATGAAGCGCTGCATCGACCTGATCATCTGCATCCTGTCCCTGGTCCCGCTTCTGCCGCTCTGCGCGCTGATCGCCGTATGCATCCGCCTGGACAGCAAGGGGCCGGTGATCTATCGGCAGTCCCGCATCGGGAAGGACGGCGCGACCATCTCCATCTACAAGTTCCGGACCATGGTCTGCGATGCCGACAAGGTTCTGGCCCGGTACCTCGCGGACCCGGATCTCGCCCGGGAATGGGAGACGGGCGTAAAACTGAAGGACGATCCCCGAGTCACCAGGGTGGGGGCCTTCCTGCGCAGGACCAGCCTGGACGAGCTGCCGCAGATCCTGAACGTGCTCACGGGGGACATGAGCCTTGTGGGCCCGCGCCCCCTCCTGGAGAACGAACTCTGGAGATACGGGCGGGTCTACGAGCTCTACAGCCGCGTGCGGCCCGGCATCACCGGCCTCTGGCAGGTCTCCGGGCGCAACGAGACCACGTACGACGAGCGGCTGTTCTTCGTCGGCTACTACATCAACAACTGGTCCGTGTGGATGGATCTTTGGATACTGGCGAAGACCGTGCCCGTCGCCCTCTCGGGATACGGAGCGTACTGACCCACGGCGAGACGGTCCGCGCCATGCGCCCGTCCGGGAAAGGGCCACGAAAACAGGTCCCCCGCTCCTGCATTCGCAGGAGCGGGGGACATCTATACGGAACATCGGTCAAATGCCGTCTATTGGGGCTTGTCGGCGACGGCCGCGGTGATCTTCGCCTGGGCGACGACGTTGCCGTCCACGGTCGCCACCGCGTCCATCCTGCAAAGCGCAAGTCTGCGCTTCATCCCCGAGCAGGAGAGGTCGAGCCTGTCCCCGGGGACCACCTGGCGGCGGAACTTCACCTCGTCGAGTCCCGTGAAGAGGAAGAGCTTCCCCTCCAGGTTCTCCTCGCCGCTGGCGGCCAGAATGCCTCCGGCCTGGGCCAGGGCCTCGAGGATGAGCACGCCGGGCATGACGGGCACGTCGGGGAAGTGCCCCATGAAGAACGGCTCGTTGAAGGTCACGTTCTTGTAGGCCAGTATGTGGGAACCGGCCACGCACTCCACCACCCTGTCCACCAGCAGGAAGGGGTAGCGATGCGGCAGGTGCCGCATGATTTCCCTGACGTCCATGGCGCACCTTCCGATCAGTCGGCCTTCTTCTCCTTGTCGTCCTTGGGCTTGTCCTCGGACTTGGGCTTGTCCTCCGACTTGGCTTTGTCATCCGACTTTGCCTTGTCATCGGACTTGGATTCCTTGTCCTGGTCCTTGCCCTTGGCCTTGCCCTTGGCGGTCTTCTTTCCCTTGCCCTCGCCCTTGGCGGCGTCCTTCTCCTTGGCGGCATCCTTGTCCTTGGCGGCATCCTTGTCCTTGGCGTCGGCCTTCTCCTTGTCGTCACTCTTGGCGGCGTCCTTCTCCTTGGCCTCGGTCTTGGCCGCCTCCTTGGCCTTCTCCTTGTCGTCGCTCTTGGCCGCCTCCTTATCCTTCTCCTTGTCGGCGTCCTTGGCCTTCTCCTTGTCCTTGATCTCGTTCTTGGCCTTGTCCTTCTCCTTGGCCTTGCTCTCGCTCTTGGTGTCGTTCTTCTTGGCCTTGTACTGCTTGTTGAACTCCTCCAGCACCTCCTGCGTGAGATCCATGGGCTTGTCCGCATAGATGACGGCCGTGATCTCCATCACAAGATTGTACCCCTTCGACCGGGCCACCTCGTACGCCGCGCTGGAAGCAAGCACGAACATCTCCTGACGCAGCTTCACCTGCTCCTGCTCCAGCTTGTGCATGAAAGTCCGGGCCTTCTGGTCGAGATCCTGCTTGGACTTGATGAAGTCCAGCCGCTTCTCTTCACTGGCCTTGGGATTCTTGAGCGCCTCGGCCTTCTTCTTCAGGGCCTCGCCACGCTTGTTCAGATCCTCACGCTCCTTGCCGTATTTGGCCTCCATCTGCTTTTCCACCGCCTGGGCGTAATCGCTCTTGGTGAGGATGGTTTGCATGTCCACCACCCCGATCTTGAGGGCGGGGGCATCGGCGGCAAGGGCGGTGCCGACTGTCAGAAAGCAGACCGCAAGCACGGTCACAAACACGTTGCGCATGAAAACTTCTCCTTGGCCAGGCACGGCGGCGGGTTTGCTGGGCGATTCGGACGCGGGAAAATACCAGGGCGCACGCCCGGCGGAACCGGGCGATGGCGTCAATAGCACTTGCCCTTTCCATAGTCAAGACTTTGTCCAAACGCCCCGCATCCGCCGCTGCGGTTCCGGAAGAAGGGCCGCGCAAAGCCTGGCGAGCCCCCCGCCGGCGCACCGGGCGCCCTGCATCCCGAATGCGCGGGAGTCCGCCCCGTCCGGCACGATGTCTAGACTCGGCCGAAAAACGCAAGGACGCCGGCCCCATCAACTGGAAGCAAACAAAGGCGCCGCACACCCGATCCGGTGCACGGCGCCTCGCAAATCCGCCATGGCGGCCATCCCGCCGTCAATTGACGCTGGATCCTTCCTTCGCCGCGGCCTTCCCGGCGCCCTGCTGCGCCTCCGCCATGTTGTTCCGCTCCAGCCGGTTCCTGTACCCCAGGACGCCGTTGGCGAGTCCCTGGGCCAAAGTCTTGCGGTACTCCGGATCCCGCAGCCGCGCCGCCTCCCCGGGGTTGGTGCAGTATCCCAGTTCCACCAGCACCGCAGGCATGCGGGCGTCCAGCAGCACGAGGAAGGGAGCGGACTTCACCCCATTGTCCTTGACCGCATAATCGCGGTCCCGCAGGGTTCCCACCAGCCGCCGCTGCATCTCCTTCGCAAGTCTCCGGGACTCCTCCACCCGGGACCCCATGAGAACCCGCTTCAGTATCCCCTCCATGTCCGCCATGCGGCGATCCATGCCGGCGTTCTCCCGGGCCGCCACCTTGGCGCTGTGGGCGGAGGAGGCGAAATCCAGATAGTAGGTCTCCACGCCCTGCACCGCCGAGGATTGCCGGTAGGCGTTGACGTGGATGGAGACGAAAAGGTCCGTGGACGACTTGTTGGCCATGGAGGCCCGGCGCATCAGCGCGACCGAGGCGTTGTCCGTGCGGGTGTGGACGACCCTGATCCCCTCCGCCTCGAGGATCCTCCCGAGTTCCATGGCCACGTCCAGGGCGATGGCATGCTCCATGACGCCGTTGTGGGCCGTGCCGACGTCCTTGCCCCCATGTCCCGCGTCGATGAAGACCGTGTTCACGCCGAGTCCCAGCTGTTCGGCCATGGCGGTAAGCACCCGCCCGTTCACCGTGCGGGGTTTGCGCGAAGCCGGAACCTGCGCGGACACCGTTTCGACGTTCCCGGAAGCGGCCTCCGTCGCACCCTCTTCCGTCCGCACCGGGGACGATGCCCCGTTCTCGGCCCTGGGCGGTTCGTTGGCGGCCGCGGCGACGACGATGCGCCAGGGATTCCTCTCGAGGCTCACGGCGATCCTGGAACGGGTCTTGAAAGCGAACTGCAGCCGCGTCTTCTCCCCCGCAACGTCGGTCTCCACGGAGGCCAGCAGACTGCCGTCGATCCTGACGGACCTGCGGAACTCCCTGGCGAGGGCGACGCCGGGCATCTCGAGGACGAGACCGGCTCCGTCGAGACGGGTCGTGTAGGCGACCGGTCCCGTCAAATTCAGGACGATGTCCACCTTCTCCGGCGACGGGGACTTCCAGCGCAGGGACTGCAGCGTCGGTTCCGTCTTCACGATGGGGGCGGCGACCGTGGGGAGGGACGACCCGGCGGACGGCGAAGTCGCGGCGGACGGCGAAGTCGCGGCGGACGCCGAAGTCGCGGCGGAAGTGGACGGAGGGGGAACGGACGGGGTCGCGGCCGCGAGACCGTGACCCTTGCGGCCACTGGCCGACGCGATCAGGAACTTTTCAAGGTCCAGGGCCCGGGCGTACATGTCCCCCTTCGGATAGCGACGCTTCAGCAGCGTCAGGCGCTCCCTGGCGGCCCCGGCATCGCCCAGCGCCGTCGATGCCAAGTCCGCGGCCTTGAACAGGGCGTCGTCCGCCAGCACGCTGTCGGGATGGTCCCGCTGGAATCCGTCGTAGGCCTCCACCGCGCGCCGGACGTCGGCAGGCTTCCGGCTGACCCGGGCCGCCTCCTCAAGACAGTGCGCGACGCGGAAGAGGGCCGCCGGACGGTTGACCCAGCCGGTCGCCTTGTCGTAGACGGCCTGGAACTCCGCCGCGAGACGCACCCATGACTCCGCCGGGATGCCGCTGCGGCCATGCAGGCCAGCCGCCAATTTCTTGGCTTCGACATACCGCTGTTCCGGGGAACCCGGAGGCGGGGGGCCGGAACCGGGCTCGCTGCACAGCAGCGGGAGGACGCACAGGGCGAGCATGAAGGCCAGCGCCGGAAACAGCCGCCTGAGCATGGGAACGTCATTGCCATCTGCCGACACGGAAACAACACCATCGTTTGTTTATCGGTCCACGGACCGTGTAGGGACACCCGGGGCACTTCATGCAGGTTCCGTGCCAAAGTGCGACCGTTCCCTCGGCGATGGCTCTTTTTCCCTTGGCCCAAACCCTCCCTCAATCCCCGAAGGCGACGGACACCCTGTACTTGCGCAGGAAATCCGCAGGCAGGTAGGTCATCTTCGCCTGCCGCAACCCCTCCTCGTCCAGGTCCTGGGCCCGGTTGACATAGGCGTAGCCGGCGCCGGCGTTCCGGGCGAAAAGCGCGTTCATCGTCTGGTAGACGCCCTTGTAGCCGCTCAGGCCTTTTTCGTAATGGACGCCGATGTTGGCCGGATCCAGGCGCTCCCCTATGCTGAAGGCCACCATCCGCCCTTCGATGTACAGGGACCCTCCCACGAGATCCCTGAAGCAGTCCAGATGGGCGAGCACCCGGTTCATGGCCTCGTTCTCCGCGATGAGGGACGGGGAGTTCTCGCACTCGTGCCACTGGCACCACAGATCCTGGACGGCCAGAACGTCCTCCACCATGGTCTCGTCAAGGATCCGGTAGTCGGGGTCGCCGTACGCCTTGACATAGGCGTTGAGGTGGTTGCGCTTCTTGTGGAAGCGGTTGCCGGGGAGCGTGGCCAGATCCTTCTGGCCGTAGAGATACTCCCACTGCCCCCGGTCCTCGCAGGCCGACACCCGGTCCCCAAGCTGCCCCTGCCATATCCGCAGAAGCCCCTCCGGGATCCGCATGAAGGGCGTCGAGGCCGCATGGGGCATGCCCGACAGGACCGACGCCCAGTCGGCGCCCTCCCAGTCCCCCACGGGGGCCCAGTAGCACACGGTCGGAACCGTCTGCCGGACGAGGCACAGGTCCCCGGCGAAGCTCCACTCCAGACCGTAGCCCTCCTGCCATCCCCAGAGATTGGGCAGGGTGTAGTCGAGGGATCGCACCGGGGTCCGCGCCCAGAGTTCATAGAAGGCGTCGCGCTCTTCCAGGCCGACGGGATCGAATCTTCCTTGCATCTTGACCTACTCGCGGTTCCTTGCCGTGGCATCGCCCCTTCCCCGGGCGGCGCCGGAAATCGTCCACCCGCCGCGGATCGCCGCAGGCGTGCGGGCATGGCCCTTCAGGCCGTCGTGAAAGGCGTGGAGGACAGGGGGGATCGGACCTGACGCGGGCAATGCCGGGGCCGTCGACGCACCCCGCACGCGGGACGGCCCCGGCCGCTTCCCGTGCGGCCGGGGCCCGTCCCTTCAAAACATGGCGCTAGATGGTCTTCAGCGTGTATTTCCGCTTCCCGAGGCCGATCTCCTCGCCGTAGCTGAGCTGGATGTCTCCGTGGGTCTTCTTCCAGTACGCCTTGAACTTGTCGACGTTCTTCTTCCCCGCCAGCTTGGGATCCAGGGAGACCGCCTTGGTCACGAGATCCAGGCACGCCTGGTCCAGGGCCACGGGATCCGTGGACGCCAGGATGCCCTGGTCGGGGACGAGGAAGGTGTCGCTCCAGGCACAGCAGTCGCAGTCGGGGGTGACGTTCATGACGAAGTTGATGTAGCAGACGTGCCGCTCGCGCCCCTTCACCGCGCCGTAGGCGTATTCGGTCAGCCGCTCGACGAAGAGGGGGAGGTCCGTGTCCCAGTCGATGCCCGCGGCCTTGGAGGGACAGACGGTGATGCACTCGAAGCAGCCGATGCACTTCTTCGGGTTCAGCTGGGACTTCTCTCCCTTGAGGCTCAGGGCCTTCTGGGGGCAGACCTTCACGCAGTTCCCGCAACCGGTGCACTTGCTCCCGTCGATCTGGACCTTGGTGGAGTGCTGGGCCCGCTTGCCCCTGGGGGAGGCGCCCCCCATGGCGAGATTCTTGATGGCCCCGCCGAAGCCCGCCATCTCGTGCCCCTTGAAGTGGGAGAGGACCACCATGGACGAGGCCCTGCGGATCTCCCGGGCGATGAACACCTTCTCGAAATGCTTGCACCCGATGGCCACTTCGTCGTCGTTCTCCCCCGTGATGCCGTCGGCGATGATGACCGGGGCCTTCACCACGGAGGGGGAGAAGCCGTGGCGGTAGGCCGTCTGCAGATGGTCGACGGCGTTGCGTCGGCTCCCCGAGTAGAGGGTCGAGGAGTCCGTCAGGAACGGCTTGCCCCCGGCGGCCTCGACCTTCTCCACCACCTCCCTGACGAAGGTGGGGTTGACGTGGGTGTCGTTGCCGAGTTCGCCGAAATGGACCTTCACCGCCACCGACTCGCCCCGCCTCAGGATCTTCTTGAATCCCAGGGCGTCGCACAGCGCGGCGATCTTCGTCACCTTGTTCTCCTTGTCCGACCGGGCATGGAAGTCCGCGAAATACACCAGGGACGACATGGAACCACCTCCAGTGGTCAGTATCTTCAATGGGGTTTCCCGCGGCACGCCACGTCGGCGCCGCGGCCGTTCACCAAATGCCGGGGCCCTTCACCCCCGGCGGGCCGCCTCGAAAGGGTCGCCGAGCATCGCCTCGACAAGCCCCGCGTTACGCGCCGGGGCCAGCGTGGCGGCAAGGTAGACCGCCCGCAGCCTGTCGTAGGCCTCGTCGAGTACGTCGTTGACCACCAAGGCGTCGTACCAGCGCGCCTCCCGCAGTTCCGCGATCGCGTTCTCCATGCGCTTGGCCATGGCCTCCTCGTCGTCCTGTCCCCGTCCCCGCAGCCTTCTTTCCAGCGCATCCAGGTCCGGAGGCAGGAGGAACGCGAAGACGGCGCCGGGCAGGGAGAGCTTGAGCTGCGCCGCCCCCTGGACGTCGATGACGAAGATCATGTCCCGCCCCTGGCGGAGCAGCGCGTTGACCGGCTCGAGGGGCGTGCCGTAGAGGTTGCCGTGGACCTCGGCCCATTCGGCGAACCCCCCTTGCTCCCTGCGGCGCTCGAACTCGGCGACGTCCATGAAGTGGTAGTCCCGCCCGTCCACCTCCTGGCCCCGGGGAGGGCGCGTCGTGCAGGACACGGAACGGGCGAAGCCCGGGAACTCGGCCATGAGCCTGTCCACGAGGGTGGTCTTCCCCACGCCGGAAGGGCCGCTCACCACCAGCGCCACGCCTTCGCGGGATGTCACTCGCTTCCCCCCTCCTGCAGGAACCGCTGCCGGATGGTCGCCGGCTGGACCGACGAAAGGATCAGATGGTTTGAGTCCATGACGATGATGGAGCGCGTCTTGTGCCCCTGGGTGGCGTCCACGAGACGATGCTCGTTCTTGGCGTCCTCCCTGAGCCGCTTCATGGGGGCGGACTTGGGGTCGATGACGCCGATGACCCTCCGGGCGACGACGAGATTGCCGAAGCCGACGTTGATGAGCCTGGCCTCAGCCACGGGCCGTCACCGTCCGGTGCCGGTCACTCGAGATTCTGCACCTGTTCACGGCACTTTTCCAGTTCGTTCTTGAAATCCACCACGACCCGGGAAAGCTGCACGTCCGTCAGCTTGTTCCCCAGGGTGTTGATCTCCCTGAAGCACTCCTGCAGCGTGAAGTCCAGACGCCTGCCGACGTCCCCTCCCGCCCGGAGCAGGTCCAGGAGTCTGGCGAGATGGGCGTCCAGCCGCGTCAGCTCCTCGGAAACGTCCAGCCTGTCGGCCAGGACCACGGCCTCCTGAAGGAACCTCTGCTCCTCCAGTTCCTGTCCCAAGGCCGCCAGGGCGTCCGACAGCCGCTCCCGAAGGGTGGCGAGCCGCTCCTCCTTGACGACGGGGGCCCGGTCGGACAGCAGGCCCGTCCACTCCTCCATGCGCAGAATCCGCACCCTGATGTCCGTCACCAGGGCGTCCCCCTCGGTGTCCCGGGACTCGTTCCAGTCCTCCAGCGCTAGGACGAGGCCGCTTTCCAGCTGGTCGGCAATTTCGTCCTCTATGGACTCGCCGCTCGTGTCCCACAGTTCCCGCACCGACAGCAGGGCGTTGTAGTCAGGCCGAAAATCGTCCCCGTTGGTCTTCGCGAGGGCGCGCAGGGCGGCGATCATGGAGTTGGCCTCGGCATCCTTGAAGACGGCCGAGGTGCCGTCCTCCCCGGTGAGGCGCACGTGCAGGCTCACCCCCACGTTCCCGCGCAGGGCGGCCGCCCGCACCACCTTTTCCAGCCGGGTCTCCAGGGACCGGGCCGCAGGGGGCAGATGCCACTTGATCTCGAGGTGGCGGCTGTTGACGCTGCGCACCTCCCACTGCTGGATGGCGGAGGAGGTCTCGATGAGACTGCGGCCGAAGCCCGTCATGCTGCGTACGTGAACCTTGGGCTCGGACATGGGGGATCGCTCCGGGGGGATTGCGCCAAGTCGCGGGACGGCGCGGTCAGTAGGGGCAGGAGGGTCCGGCGCAGCCGCGGTCGGGGTCGCACCCGGCGCCCATTCCGCAGCCGCCGTCCCCGCAGGGCATGCCCGCTCCCATGGGACGGGGCGGGCCCGGCTTGAAGGGGAAGCCCCCCTTCCTGACGGGGCTGATCACGCTCAGCTGGCGCTCCACTTCTGTGGAGGCGCAGGCGGGACAGGCGACCTCGGCGCCGGCGCGGAGGATCACCTCGAAGGGCTTGCCGCAGGCGGTACAGACGTATTCGAAGAGGGGCATTTGCGCTCCTGGCCGTGGTTTCGTTCGCGCCGCGGTGGCGACGGGAGGGGCGGCGCATGGGCGGGGAGAGGGCGCGTGGCCCCTTCCCGGGATTCGTCGAGGGCCGTTCCCCGCCCTGCTGTCCGGAGGGCGGGGAACGACCCGTCAGGCATCAGAAGACGCCGGGCAGACCGTGGTCCCTCAGGGCCGCGTCGCAGCTGCCGACGTGGTATTGGGTGTGGGAGGAGAGCATCACGACCAGCGCGCCGTTGGCCATGTCCCGGCCCATCTTCCCGGAGATGTGCGCGTTGACCGCGGCGAGGGCGCCGTCGTCCAGGGAGTCGAGCCAGGCGTCCGCCCGCGCCTTCACCTTGCCCATGTACGCCTTCATGGCGTCCTTGGAGACGAGGTCCGCACCCTGATGCTTGAGCATGGCCGTCTCCACGGAGCAGGGCGGGGCGAGAGGCTCCCTGCCGGGAGCATCGGAGAAGAAGTCCATCACCGCCAGGGTGTGGGCGATCTGCTGCCACACGGGCCATCCGCCGTTCTTCTCGGTCCAGATGGCGTCCGGGCATTTGTCGATGTAGTCCGCGACCAGGGAACAACTGTGTTCGAAAGGCCCGCGCAGGGCCTGCACCACCGCTTTCATTGTGGATCCTCCGGATGGGCGCCCGGGGCCGCTACACGCGGCTGGCGCCTGTTATGAGCACCATGTCCACGGGAACGTTTTCGTGCACTCCGTGGCTCTTCGTTTTCACCTTGGCGATCTTGTCCACGATGTCCATGCCGTCGACGACCTTCCCGAACACGCAGTATCCCCAGCCTTCCGTGGTCGGCGCGCTGTGGTTCAGGAAGTCGTTGTCCACGAGGTTGATGAAGAACTGGGCCGTCGCGCTGTGGGGATCCCCGGTGCGGGCCATGGCTATGGTCCCCCGGGCGTTGGGGAGGCCGTTGTCGGCCTCGTTGGCGATGGGGGCCCCCGTGTCCTTCTCCTCCATCTTGGGGGACATGCCTCCCCCCTGGATCATGAATCCCGGGATGACCCTGTGGAACAGGGTGTTCCCGTAGAATCCGTCGTCCACGTACTTGAGGAAGTTCGCGACCGTCTTCGGGGCCTTTTCGGCGTCGAGTTCGAGCCAAATCTCCCCGGACGTGGTCTCGAGAACGACCGGGACTGCACTCTTCTCCATGGCGGGAAACTCCTTGGTGTGTTGCGCTCCCGGGACTATAGGGAATCCTCGCCCGGATGACAACCGTTCGCCATGGGGGTAAAGTCGCCGCACCATGGCAACCGGAACGCGCCAGGCCACGCTGCCCTTCATTTCCCCGCCCCGCCACCTCCCGCCCGAAGGTCACGTCCCCGAATTGCAGCGGGCGCTGCTTTCCTGGTTCGCGGAGCACATGCGCCCCCTGCCCTGGCGTCGCCGCTACGCCCCCTACGAGGTCTGGATATCGGAGATGATGCTCCAGCAGACCCAGATGGAGCGCGGCGTCGCCTACTTCGAACGGTGGATGGAGCGGTTCCCGGACCTGTCCGTCCTTGCGGCGGCCGAGGAGGACGAGGTGCTGAAGATGTGGGAGGGCCTGGGCTACTACAACCGGGCCCGGAACGTGCTGGCCGCGGCGCGGCTCGTCGTCTCCCGCCACGGCGGCGTCTTCCCCTCCGGGATCGAGGACATCCGCGCCCTTCCCGGGATCGGCCCGTACACGGCGGCGGCCATCGCCAGCATCGCCTTCGGCGCCCCGGTTCCCTGCATCGACGCCAACGTGGAACGGGTGCTGTCCAGGATCTTCGACATCGACACGCCCCTCCGCCAGTCCCCCGGCGCCGAGAGGGTGAAGGAACTGGCCTCCGCCGTCCTCCCGAAGGACAGGGCGAGGGAGCACAACCAGGCGATGATGGAACTGGGCGCCCTCGTGTGCCGCAAGTCCCCGCAGTGTTCCGGGTGTCCCGTCGCGGACTTCTGCGTCGCGCGCCATCTCGGCGTCGCCGCCGACCGGCCTGTCGCGTTGCCGAAGACCCCCCGCACCCCCATCGTCATCGCCACGGGCGTGCTGCGGCAGGGGGACGCGGTGTACGTCCAGAGACGCGAGGAGGGCGACGTCTGGGGCGGGCTCTGGGAGTTCCCCGGCGGCGTGCTCGAGCCCGGCGAGACCCCCGAGGACGGGCTCGTGCGGGAATATCGCGAGGAGACGGGCTTCACGGTGTCCATCACGAGGAAAGGGGGCGTCATCGTCCACGCCTACACGACCTACAGGGTCACCATGCACTGGTTCGTGGTGCATCTGCCCGTCCAGGGCACGCCCCCGCCCCCAAGTCTCACCGCCGCCTCGGAATGGCGCTGGGCGACGCTTGAGGAACTGCAGTCCCTCCCCCTCCCCTCCCCGCACCGCAAGCTTGCGGACAGCCTCTTCGGGGTGTCCGGGGCCGGTTCCTGACAGGGACCGGATCCGCCCGATCCCGCGCAGGACCGCGGGATTTGGCCGGCGACGGCTCCTCGGGGAGTGCCGCCGGGAAAATTGCGCGGGGAATTTCGTCGGGAACCGCATGATACGCTTGACAGCGGAACGGTCCGGGAATATTTTCCCGCGATTCAGAAGCCGTCGCGAACAGCGGCGGTGACATCCTGTAGGGAACGCATGTTCCCCGGGGGTGGCCTGATTGGGCCCCCTTTTTTTTGTCTCCCGCAACGGAGAAGGCATGCCGGAAAACGCCCTTGAAGAGCTGGTCATGCGGTTGGCCGAACCGCTCGTGGAGTCCCTCGGACTCGTGATCTGGGGCGTGGAATGCCCGCGGGAGGGACGGCTGACGTTGAGGCTCTTCGTGGACGGTCCGGGCGACGCCGAGACGTCCCCTTCCATCGACGCCTGCGAGACCATCTCCAGGCGGCTGGGGCTTGCCTTGGAGGTGGAGGACGCCATCGGCGACGCATACGTGCTCGAAGTCTCGACGCCGGGACTGAACCGGAGGTTCTTCCGGCCGGACCAGCTCGCCCCCTACGTCGGGGACGTCGTCGACGTGGTCCTCGAGAGGGCCGGCGGCGAAGGATGCGGGAACCGGAGGCGTTGGCGCGGCGTGCTCGCCGCCCTGGAGGGCGAGGACATCGTGCTTCGCCCGGCGAAGGTCACGGAAGCGGGGGACGTCCTCGAGGAAGGACGGGAGCCCGTCCGGCTGCCATGGGGGAACGTCCGCAAGGCCAGCCGCCACCACGTCTTCCGGCGTCCCCAGAAGCCCGGGAAGGGCCGACGGACGGACGCCCCGGAGGGCAGGCCGACGAAGGCCGATGCCCATGCGGCAGGAGCCTAGGCCCGGACGGGCCATGGCGCCGCGGGACGACGCGGACGGAACAAGGCATCGGACATCGATGCGCAACGAACGTCGCACACTGCGAGGTTTCCAGATATGAACCACGAACTCAAGAAGGCCATCGAGACGATCTGCAAGGACAGGGGCCTCGACAAGGACATGCTCGTCGACACCCTCGAGGAGGCGGTGCGCATCTCTGTGCTGCGCCGGTTCAGCGACGACATGGACATCGAGGTCAACTACAAGGAGGAGACGGGGGACATCGAGGTCTACCAGTTCAAGGTCGTCGTCGAGGACGACGATGTGAGCAACCCCGAGAGGGAGATCGCCCTCGCCGATGCAATGCGCCACGATCCCAACGTGCAGCTCGACGACGAAGTGGGCTTCAGGGTCAAGGTGGAGGATCTGGGGCGCATCGCGGCCCAGTCCGCCAAGCAGGTCATCATCCAGCGCATGCGGGACGCCGAGCAGGAGATCATATACGAGGAGTACAAGGACAGGGTCGGGGAGATCGTCTCCGGCATCGTCCAGCGCCGGGACAAGGGCGGATGGGTCGTCAATCTGGGCCGCACCGAGGCCATCCTGCCCAGGGAGGAGCAGATCCCCCGGGAGCATTTCAAGCGGGGCGACAGGGTGCAGGCCATCATCATCTCCGTGCGCAAGGAGGGCCGCGGGCCCCAAGTGGTCATCTCCCGGGCGGGAGAGTCGTACATGACCGCCCTCTTCAAGCGCGAGGTGCCCGAGGTGGACGACGGCGTGGTGCAGATCATGTCCGTGGCCCGGGATCCCGGGTCCAGGGCGAAGGTCGCGGTGCTCTCCAGGGAGAGGGACGTCGATCCCGTGGGAGCCTGCGTCGGGGTCAGGGGATCCCGGATACAGAACATCGTCCAGGAGCTCCACGGGGAGCGCATCGACATCGTGGTCTGGAGCACGGAGATCGCCACGTACGCCCGCAACGCGCTGGCGCCGGCGCTGGTGCTGCGGATCGTGGTGGACGACGACGAACGGCTGCTGGAGGTGATCGTCCCCGACGACCAGCTCACCAACGCCATCGGCCGCAAGGGGCAGAACGTGAAGCTGGCCGCGACGCTCCTGGGCTGGAAGATCGATATATACACGGAGACCCGGTACAGCGAGGCCAACGCCATCGGCCGCGGTCTGGAGCAGCTGGCGAGCGTGATCGAGGTTCCCCTGGAGACGCTGCTGGATGCCGGGTACACGTCGCTTGCGAGCCTCCAGGAGGCCGGGGACGAGGAACTCTCCCAGAAGCTGGGCATAGCCCCTGCGCGCATCACGGATCTGAGGGCGGCCATCAGCTTCCTGGCGCCCAACATCCAGACCGATGCCGCGCCCGAAGGCGCGCCGGAGACGGCCAAGGCGGAGGGGGAAAGCGCGAAGGCCCCGAAGGAGACCCCGGCGGAGGACGCCCCGGCCACGGAGGGCGATGCGCCGAGGGAGGTTCCAGGCGAGGGCGGGACCCATGGAGAATGAAACATCTCACGGCGCACCGGACCGGCCCCACGTGCCGATCCGCATGTGCGCCATCTGTCGCGGTCGGTTCCCCAAAGGCACGCTGGTTCGCCACGTCCTGACGCCCCAGGGGACCCTGACCGTCGACAGCGACAAAACCAGCCCGGGCAGAGGCTGGTACCTGTGTTCCGATCCCCTGTGCGTGCGGCGATTCGCCAAGTACAGGCCCGGAACGCGCAAGGGGAGAAGACATGCCTGACGAGAAGATCAAGATCAAGGACCTGGCCGCGTCGATGAACGTCCAGATGAAGGACGTGCTGAAGGCGTTGCGCGAGCTGGGCATGCCCGCCAAGAGCACCGTGGGCACGCTGACCGCCGAGGAGGCGGCCAGCGTGCGCAGCCACTGCGATGGACAGCGACAGAGCAACGTGGAACGCACGGAAGTCCGGGACGTCATCGTCCGGAGGCGCCGGACGAAGCCCGGCGAGGCCGAACCCGCGCCCGCGCCCCAACCCCGGCCCTCTCTCCCCAAGGAACCGACGGAGGAAACGACCGTCGTCCGCCAGCGGCCCCCCAGGCAGGAGAAGCCGGCGGAGCCCGTCGCCGACGCGAAGGGCGCCGACAAGGACGCCGCCGACAAGGACACCATCGGCAAGGACACCTCCGGCAAGGACGCCGCCAAGGAAACCTCCGGCAAGGAGACCCACGGCAAGGACAGGGAGCGGGAGAAGCCGAGAGAAGGCAGGAAGAAGAAGACGCCGAGAATCGAGACCCCCCCGGCCAAGGTCCTCAGCCGCCCGGGAATGCAGCCCGACGCCCCGGCCGAGCCACCCGCCGAAGGCCCCAAAGACGACACCGCCCACGTCGCGGACGTCCCGTCTCCCCAGGACGCCCAGCAGACGCAGGATCTGCCCCAGACGCCGGAAGCCCCCAAGGAATCCAGGAAGCCGCAGGAACACTCGGCCCGCCCCCCCAGAACCAGCCGTCTCATGACCGCCGACGCCTCGGCGTCGCCGGACGCCATGTCCACGACGTCGCTGTCCGCCCGGGCCAGGGAACTGGACAACCGCAAACAGGAAGGTGCCAACCTCGAACGCTCGGATGCAGGACGATCCGGCGGGCCGAAGGTGAGAATCATCTCCCGGCCCCCGGCCGGCACCGCCCAGGAAGCCCCCTCCCGCCCCGGGCAGCCCCCCCGGCGCGCGGCCGGGACGCAGGAGCGCGAAGGAACGGGCCGGCCACGGCCCCAAAGGACCGCCGGTACCGGCGCGGGCGCCGGCAGGCAGGCCCCCGGACAGACGGCCCCGGGTTCCCAGACGGATTCCAGGGAAGGACAGAGCAGGAAGAAGCGCCTCAAGGGCGCACGCCGCACGGTGGACTTCCAGCAGCCCGGCTTCGGGCCTCGGGATGACGACGACGCCCCCCGCGGTGGCCGCAGCACCCGCACCGGACGCCCCGGCGGACGCCGCCAGAAGCAGGTGCCCCAGCCCGCCGTCCCGACCACGCAGCCCATCAAGCAGGCCAAGCGCAAGATCCGCATCGACGAGGCCATCCGCGTCGCCGACATGGCCCACACCATGGGCCTCAAGGCCAACGAGATCATCAAGGTGCTCTTCGGCATGGGGGTCATGGCCACCATCAACCAGGCCCTTGACATCGACACCGCCACCCTCGTGGCCGCGGAGTTCGGATACGAGGTGGAGAAGGTGGGCTTCTCCGAAGAGGAGTACCTGACCCAGCAGGCCGAGGACGCCCCCGAGAAGCTCAAGCCCCGCCCCCCCGTGGTCACCATCATGGGCCACGTGGACCACGGCAAGACATCCCTGCTGGACGCCATCCGCAAGACCAACGTGACCGGCGGCGAGGCCGGCGGCATCACCCAGCACATCGGCGCCTACCACGTCAAGACCAAGCGCGGCGAAATCGTCTTCCTGGACACGCCCGGCCACGAGGCCTTCACGGCCATGCGCGCCCGGGGCGCCCAGATCACCGACCTCGTCGTCCTCGTCGTGGCCGCCGACGACGGCGTCATGGAGCAGACCAAGGAGGCCATCAACCACTCCAAGGCCGCCAAGGTGCCCATCATGGTGGCCGTCAACAAGATGGACAAGCCCGGAGCCGACCCCGACAGGGTGCTGCGGGAACTGGCGGAACTGGGCCTGCAGGCCGAAGACTGGGGCGGCGACACCATCGTGGCGAAGGTGTCCGCCAAGACCCGACAGGGCCTGGACGAACTGCTGGAGATGGTCGCCCTGCAGTCCGAGATCATGGAACTCAAGGCCAATCCCGACAAACCCGCCCGAGGCCACATCGTGGAGGCGCGGCTGGACAAGGGCCGCGGCCCCGTCGCCACGGTGCTGATCCAGGAAGGCACGCTGAAGCCCGGAGACAACTTCCTGTGCGGTGCCTTCTCCGGCAGGGTCCGCGCCCTGACCAACGACCAGGGCAAGAAGGTCAAGGAGGCCGGCCCGTCCCTGCCCGTGGAAGTCCAGGGCATCGACGGCGTCCCCGAGGCCGGCGAGGAGTTCCTGGTCCTCGCCGACGAGAAGATGGCGCGGCGCATCGCCGACTCCCGCGCCATGAAGCAGCGGGAGAAGGAACTCTCCAAGGGGACCAAGATCACCCTGGAAAGCTTCCTCGAACACAAGGCATCCGACCAGGAGACCCTGGTCCTGAACCTCGTGGTCAAGGCCGACGTGCAAGGGTCGCTGGAGGCCATCACCGAGGCGCTGAACAAGCTGAGCACCGAAAAGGTGCGCCTGCACATCATGCACGGCGCGGCAGGGGCCATCACGGAGTCCGACGTCATGCTCGCCTCCGCCTCCCAGGCCATCATCATCGGCTTCAACGTGCGGCCCACGGCGAAGGTCAAGGAGATGGCCGACCACGAGAACGTGGACGTGCGCTTCTACGACATCATCTACAAGCTCGTGGACGACATCAAGAGCGCCATGGCCGGCCTGCTGGCCCCGGTGCAGCGCGAGGTCTACCTGGGCCAGGCCGAGGTGCGGAAGATATACAGCGTCCCCAAGGTGGGAACCGTCGCCGGCTCCTACGTCTCGGACGGGAAGATCACCCGGAACGCCGGCATCCGGCTGCTGCGGGAGGGCGTGGTCGTCCACACCGGCAAGATCGACTCCCTCAAGCGCTTCAAGGACGACGCCAGGGAAGTGGTGAAGGGGAACGAGTGCGGCATTAGCCTCGAGAACTTCAACGACATCAAGGAAGGGGACATCATCGACGCCTTCGAGACCGTGGAGGAGGCGGCGACCCTCTGATGACGCAGCCATCGGCCACGACGCCCCCCTCAGGACGGGAGGCCGGGTAGACCCCATGTTCGTCGCCGTGCTCACCGTGGAGTTCCACCTCGACGGCAACGACAACCTCAAGGCGAAGCGCCGCGTCGCCAACAGCCTCAAGCAGAAGACGCGGAACCGCTTCAACGTCGCCATCGCGGAGTCGGGAACCGAGGACAGCCTCACCCGGCTCCGACTGGCCGTGGTCTCCGTGTCCAACAGCGAGGGCCATCTGCGCAGCCGCATGGACAAGTGCGCCCTGATGATGGAGGCCACGTGCCCCGAGGAGATGGTGGACAGCACGGTCGAGATCCATGCCTGCGACTGACCCCCTCATCCCTCCATCGATGCGGGACGGGGCGCGGCGCATCGCCGACGCCCTGAAGTCGGTCGATCGGGTGCTCGTCACCGGGCACGTGCATCCCGACGGGGACGCCTTGGGATCCATGGCGGCGGCCGCACACATCCTGCAAACACTCGGCAAGCGCTGGGCCCTCTTCGCCGACGTCCCGGTGCCGCCCCATCTCGAATCCCTCCCCCTGCCGGGCCCCGTGCTCACCGAGCCGGCATCGCTGCCCTTCAAGCCTGAAAGCGCACTGCTGCTGGACTTCAACGACACTTCGCGCCTTGCCCCGAAACTCGCCCCCCTTCCGGACATCCCCGTCGTCAACGTGGACCATCATCTGGCGCCCAACGGCGGCCTCGGAACGATCGCGAACTGGCTCGTCCCGGAAGCTGCAGCCACCGCCCAGCTGGTCGCCTACGTGGCCCTGACCCTCGACCTGCCCCTCCAGGGGGACATGGCCGAAGCCCTGCTCCACGGCATCGTCTCGGACACCGGGGGCTTCCTCCACGGCAACACCGGCGCGGACGTCCTGCGCCTGGCCGCGCACATCGTGGAGCAGGGATGCGACATGAGCGCTCTGCGCAACAGGATGCGGAACACCTGGACCCTCGGGCAGATGCGGCTCTGGTCACGGCTCATGGGAAACGTGACGCTGCTGCGCCACGACGGCATCGCCTTCTGCTCCGTCTCGCGGCAGGACATGGAGGAGACCGGGACCGGGCCGGACGGCACCGAGGGCTTCGTGGAGCAGATGCGGCAACTGCGGGGAGTGGCCGTCACCGCGCTTCTGCGGGAGGACAAGGACCGCTGCAAGTTCAGCCTGCGGTCCCAAGGGGAGACGGACGTCCAGGCGGTGGCGGCGCGGTTCGGGGGAGGCGGCCACAGGAACGCCGCCGGCGGGGAACTCTTCACGTCCCTTGAAGAGGCGAAGGACACGCTGATCAAGGCTCTCGAAGCCATGCCGCTGCTCCAGGCCTGATCCTTGCGGCAGATCGCGCCATGGCGCCTTCTGGGACTCGCTACGTCCCGAACATAACGATGAGCACCACTGCGACCATCGCAGCGGCCAGCACGGGGTAATTCACCTGCAGCTTTTTTACCTGAAGCTGCCCGATCGTCATTTCCTGAATCGTGTTGGAATTCCCGGCAACGACAGATATCGCAATCGCGTGCCTGTGCACTTTTATGATAGACTGCACCGATCTGGTCGTAGTCGAGTGCTCCCTGATCTGCCTCTGGAGAACAGGGACCTCCAACAATACCTTCTGTATCGCCAGCTGTTTCTGCTTCTGCCTGAAGTGATTCAACAGCTGCTCCTCAACTGCCACATCGCCTTCGGCAAGCCACGCGAACCTCTTTTTGACATCGTCCGGGATGCAATACGAGGTGACCTGCACGTCAAGGATGTCGGCGACGATATTTGCCAATGTCGTCACATCGGCATCTGTCCCGATCACAAAATTGTGTCTGGATCTAGGTGCGAAGTGGAGCCAGATGCTTTCCGCCAGTTCGTATTTCTTGGCGATTGGCATTTGGGGTGGGAGGAATTCGAAGAGCCTCTTTGTGATAGTCGCAGACATGTTCCGTGTGCCGGATTTCCATGCCTGGAACGTATTCTGGGCGTATCTTTCGGCTTGCTCGCCGTATTTACGGCCATATTCGGCAAGAACGGTTTTTAATTCATCATCTGGCAGGCTGAAAAAATATTTCTTGACACTCTTGTCAGTGCCGCCGATTTCTCTTGAAAAGGTTCTAGCCTCCCTAATATGGCGTTTTATGCCATGCAGGAATTTATGATACACTCTCCCGTAACATGAATTGCGCATCCGGTGCATCGCAAACTCCTGAAAACAGAAAGCGTCTTTGGAAGTGGATCACCCTATATGAAATTTTTCTTTTTATGAGGGAGTTGGTCCGCAAATGGGTGCTAGTGTTGCATCTGCGCTAACGACCAGCACCTATCTGCCGGTGATTATTATCGCCAACAGCAATATCGCAATGGCAACGACAAGCACGACCTGAAGAGTCTTGTCCTCCTCCCCGGTCGCACTGCGGGAAAGCTTCCCGGACGCCGCCTTGCCCGTGTTCCCTATGATCACTTCCGTCCTGCCGACGGAACTTGTCTGGGAATGCTGCAAAGTCGCGGAATGCCCGTTATCGGTAGCCTTCTTCGTCTGCGTGTTGAACACGTCAAGCGTTTTTTCCAAGGCGACGACATCAATCTGAACCTCGGCAGCCTTCTTGTGCAAGTCAATCACGCCATCCGCATGACGCATCCGAAGTTCGCTTTTCTGCTCTTCCGTCAATCCCGTAAGATCCAAGGCTTCCGCCTTCGTGAGTTGCAGCGTGTTTTCCGCAGTCGCAGGAACGCCTCCCGAGGACACTTGCAGTTCACCATTGATAGGCCCTTCCATGTTCGACTCCTACCTGAACTTCTCCAATGAGAAGCATGCGTTCCATTACCTCGCATGCATAGCGATATCGTGGCCTCTCAAATGCTGAAACATCGCATCATGGGCGTCCGAGTGCCGGACGCCCATGCATCTCTACGAACTCAGGCCTGTTCCTTGGCCTTCTTGTGCTCTGCCGTCACCTTGTCCACCACCGGCTGCGGGGCCTCCTCGTAATGGGCGAACTCCATGGTGAAGAACCCCTGGCCGGCCGTCATGGAACGCAGATCCGGGGCGTACCGCAGCACCTCGCTCATGGGGACGTGGGCCCTGATCTCGGTGATGCCGCTCTGGGAGTCCGAGCCCAGCACCTTGCCGCGCCGGGAGGAGAGATCCCCGATGACGTCCCCCATGCTCTCGTCGGGCACGTAGACGACAAGCAGGACGATGGGCTCAAGCAGCACCGGCTTCAGGGTCTCCATGGCCTTCTTGAAGGCCAGCGATCCCGCCACCTTGAAGGCCATTTCCGACGAGTCCACCGTGTGGTAGCTGCCATCGTAGACCTTGACCCGGAAATCCACGACCTGGCACCCCGCCATGAATCCCCTCGCGGCCGCCTCCTGTATGCCCTTGTCGATGGCCGGGATGTACTGGCGCGGGATCACGCCGCCAACGATCGCGTCCTCGAAGACATACCCGCTCCCCCTGGGCAGTCCCTCCATCTCGATCCAGCAGTCGCCGAACTGTCCGCGTCCGCCCGACTGCTTCTTGTGGCGCCCCTGGACCTGGCATTTGCCCCGCACCGTCTCCCTGTAGGGGACCTTGGGGGTCTTGAGCACGATGTCTATCTTGAAGCGGCGCTTGGCCTTCTCCACGGACAGCTCGATGTGCAGCTGCCCCATGCCGGAGAGCAGGATGTCGCTGGACTCCTCGTCCCTGGCGAGCTTGAGGGAGATGTCCTCGTCCAGCAACCTCTGCATGGCCGAATAGACCTTGTCCTCCTCCCCCTTCTCCTTGGGCGCGAGGGCGTAGGTGATGAGCTGGGGGGGCAGTTCCGGCACGGCCATCGTGAGGGGGGCCTTCTCGTCGCAGAGGGTGTCCCCGGTGCGGGTGCTCTTGAGCTTCGGCACCGCGATCAGGGCTCCGGGCCCCATCGGCTCCTTGCAGGGGGACTGGCTCTTCCCCAGCAGGAACAGCAGCGAGCCCAACCGCTCGTTCTCCTCGGTGCGCATGTTCTTGAGGGACGCATCCCCGGAAAGGGTGCCGGAGAGGATGCGGAGCAGGGAGAGCTGGCCGGCGAAGGGATCGGACAGCGTCTTGAAAACGAAGCAGGCGACGGGGCCTTCGCCGCTGATCGGGCGGGGAGCGCCGCCGGCGACGTCCACGAGGGGAGGCCTATCAAGGGCCGAGGGCAGGAGAGTCTCCACGGCGTCGAGGACGGCCGCGCCACCCTTGTTCTCCAGCGAGGAGCATACGAGCACCGGGGTCAGTTCGCCGGAGATCACCCCTGTTCGCAGGCCGCGCTGCAGATCCGCGGCGTCGAGGCTTCCCTCCTCGAGATACTTCTCCATGAGGGTCTCGTCGCTCTCCGCGATGTTCTCCACCGTCACGTCCCGAAGCGCACCGACTTCCTCCGCCAGTTCCGCGGGGATCGGGCCGCTCGTCACGGCGCCGCCTTCGCCGAAGAACTTCGCCTCGCCCCCCAGCACGTCCACGTATCCCACGAACGCCTCGCCCTTGCGGATGGGCACCTGCAGGGCGACGGTCTTGATCCCCAGGGTCGCGAGGCTGTCGAAGGCCATCTTGAAGTCCGCCCTGTCCCTGTCGAGCTTGTTGATCACGAGGAGGGCGGGGAGATTCTCGGCCCGCACCATGTTCCAGAACTTCTTGGTGAGGGGGCGGACGCCGTCCACGGCGTCGATGACGAAGAGGACGCCGTCCACGGCCTTGAGCAGGTACGCCATGTCGCCGGTGAAGTTGCCGTCCCCGGGGATGTCCAGCATGAAGTGGCGGTTCTTGTTCCACTGGTAGGTGGCGCAGGCGGGCTGCACCGAGCCGCGGCGGCGAACCTCCTCCGGCTCGTAGTCGAGGCAGGTGGTCCCCTCCTCTATGGCCCCCATCCGGGACAGGACTCCGGCGTCAAAGAGTAGCATCTCGGCCAGGGAGGTCTTCCCGCAGCCGCCTGTTCCGACCAGGGCATAGGTGCGTTGCATTTCCAGAGGGGTCGCCATCGTGAACTCCATTTTGCTAGGATGGCACGCCGGCGGGAGCCAGGGGACTGGCGGGATGCGGCCGTCGCGGCGTGGGCACGGGATTGCGCGATAGGAACCCCCACCTTAGCAAAGTCTGGAGATTTTTCAATCAGTCCGGGCGACCGAGGTGACGCCCTCGCGATGGCGCACCGCCCCGATCCTGGCGATCACCCCCTGCAGGCAAGGCCGTCGACAGCACCCATGACCTGTGCTACAATCGCAAGAAGGAAGGGAGGCGTGAGGAGCGCCCGCCGACAGGCGCGAGCCAGCGCAGGAGAGCACCCACAGGTCTTGACGGCAAACAAGCCCCGGACCGTCACGTATGATAAGGGTCCACGAGGCATGCTGTGCACACGAGCGGCAGTTTATTTCAAGGGGAGCGAGGGGCGTGGTTGAGGAGGGAGATTCGGAAACCGCTACGGCACAACGAGCCGCCGGGAGCGATCCCGCCGCGAGCCCATGGAACTTCTTGCCCGCCACCCACACGTGGATGCGGCCCCATTTACACCATCTAATTCAGATCATAATCTACTCTTACGAACCCGAGAAAACCATTCGATCAACTTAATAAAATGGCTTTATTCCCCCATAACCATTAAAATATTTGGACTCATTATGAATACGCAAAGGGTAAACGCAATTCTTGCGCAAGTCCTGTTAAGCGCTGAAGATATTGACCCATATACGATACCAGGAATGGGCCCCATACATTTCATTAAATACATCTATTTAACAGATTTATTTCATGCAGAGCATAATCAAGGCGGCAGCTTTACCGATACGACTTGGCGTTTCCACCACTATGGTCCGTGGGATGTAACACTATATGATCACCTTGAAAATGGCCTCTATGCATTAGGTGCTACCAAAAATACCATCCCGCCACAATACGGCGTTGACGATTGCATTCGTTGGATTATTGGTGACAGGGAAAAAACTGTAGAATGCGCATCGCAGGAGCTCTGTGCAGAATATGCACATTACATCGATAGCCAAGTTAAAATTTTTGGAAACTCTACACCAAAATTACTTGACTATGTCTACAAGACTCCCCCTATGCTAAAGGCTGCGCCTGATGAATTGCTCTCGTTTGAGCCAACTGGTTTCTTCATCAAAAAACACTCTCATATTACTGAAAATACATCCAACAAACGCACGGATGATGAAGAAAGAAAATATCAAATATGGTTGGCTGATGCGCAAAAATTTCTTGCGGAAAAAGCTGACGAAATTCGAAGAAACCGTCAACCGCCACGTCCTATCCCTCCCCCGCGATATGACAAGGTTTTCTTTGACGGTATGATGGCAATGGATGAACCCGAAATCCCCATGCTCCCAATAGGACAATATACTGTCACTATTGATGATTCAATATGGAAGTCAAAAGCAAGGAACGACTGTGAAATTCCCTGACGATTGCATTCAACAGCTCTTTCCCCAATGGTGGGTAAAGCTTCAATTAAAGAAACGCAAAAGATGGCAACTCGCGTGGGCATACGCACGGCATGTAGCCAGTCACCCATATGAAGTGATAATAGATAGGCGTAGTGCTCCAAAGACACATGATTCTATAAATTTATCCGTCACAGTCTTCCGCAAAGATAGACGGGATGAATTAAAGCCAATCCCAGTTGCATCAATACCTACTTACACCAATGAAATCTTGACAATAAACCGCGGGAAAGTACGCCCTGTCCTTATAGTCGCAACACCTGGGACGACTATACCGCACGAAATACGTAAGAATTTGCCAGAATGGTATTCTGCCGCAACATATATCGTTGTGCCCTATTTTACTGCCATGGGTCCAGAATTCATCAAACGAATCAAGCTTTGTGAATACACACAATGTTTTTGGGATTTATTACCTTTTGAAGAAGAGGGTCACGGCTCTATTTTACGCTTTGACCATATACAAGCCGTAGAGCCCGAGATAAATTCACTTATTGCAACTGAGTGGTCGCTCTCCGACAATGCGCAAGAGATACTAAATGATGCATTGCTCCGCCATTTTTCGCAAGTTGACTTTTCGCCAACTTGCCTAGCCGCACAGGCGATATCTAAACTTAAAGAGGAAATTAAAGATTTTCATCAAACAGCTAATACACAATAGCCAGAGGCGATTTCTATTCCGCAATCGGTCAGGCAGTGTGATGATGTGGACATCGGCATCGCACAAAGGAGGTACTGTCAAAGGATGATAAACTTGAAGGGGATAAGATCGTTGACACTGTGCCGCTAAGTATGCAGATGCCTACACGTAAATGCCGTGTATAAAAGATAATGGCATATTCACGAAGTTAAAAACTAAGAAAACACACTCTTCTGCGCAGAATTGTACGTCAAGCACTGGCATGCAAAATAAATTTCATCTCAGTGAATACACATGCTAAACTCTCAAAAAAGTGTACTGTAGTTTCGCACTTTTATGCCTCCGAGCACCACTTTGCCCTAGAAAACCAAGGGGTTGGGCCCATCAGGAATTCCTTACGGGAAATCTGCCTGGTGGGCACCACGGCACACCCCC
>JAISTH010000043.1 GCA_031272715.1 Desulfovibrio sp. | reverse complement strand
CCATGGGCGACGAGGAGAAAAACATCGATGGTGCGTAATGATTTCGCATCGCACGACAGGAAGTGCAGAAGTATATGTGGGAGGATGGGAGTATCAACACACTGCCTGAAGAGAGCCGTCGCCTTTCGCCATTGTGGCCAACGCGGCCGAAAACGTCCTTCCTGCGCCTTTGACCGATAGTAGCCCTCTTCGGGCGGCGCGTCCAGCGCGAGCCTTGCGCCATCGCATCCCGGGCGGGTGAACGGGCGCGGGAGCCCCCGTCCGGGACGGAAAAGCGACGCGGACCCATTTCCCCGCCATGCGCACCGCCGTGAGATTTCCCGGCAATTTGCCTCCCATGGCCCTCTTCTGTACTATGGCGGATTCTGTCTAGGGAGGTCGAGATGTCCGATTGCGTGCGGTTCCCCGCACCGGGTTGCATCGTGGAATTCATGGAGGGCAACGTTCCGCACATCGCCGTCGTCACCGACGACAACGGCGGCAAGTTGCACCTGCTCATGCCCAACCGCAAGGAGTCCAAGCTGGGCGCCCAGCGGCTGCTCCCATGGCTGGGCCCCATGTGCTCGATGTCCGGCGGCCGCGAAGCGCTGGTGCGGGAACTGGAGATCCACAAGCGCAAACGGGACGACGTCGAGGCCGAACTCTCCGCCATGGACATCTGGGAACTGGCGCAAGGGGAGGTGACGGCGGCGCCGGCCTCCTGGTTCGCCGAACTCTTCCACTCCGATCCCTCCGCCGACACCGTGGCCGCCTTCGGACACGTCCTGCTCGCCTGCAAGACCCACTTCGGGTTCCAGCCCCCCGACTTCCAGGTCTACACCGCCGAGACCGTGGAGCAGCGCATCGAGAGGCAGCGCCAGCGCGAAGAGCAGGAAGCCGTGGTCAACGGCGGCAACACCTTCTTCAGGCTCCTCTGGGACGTCGCCTGCAGGAAGAGGGATCTGTCCCGGATCCAGGCCGACGAACCCTCCCCGGAAGTCTGCGGACAGCTCCGCGGAATACTGCACCGCCGCGTCGTCGATCCCGACACCCAGGAGCAGGACTCCCTCTGGCGCCTGCTGATCAAGGGCCTGCCGGACGTCCCCCATCTGGCCGTCCAGCTGCTCATGGCCTGGGGGGACTTCCCTCCCCACCACAATTTCTGGCTGGACAAGGCCAGCTACGCCCCCGGGGACGACTGGTGGCGGCCCTACGAGGACGCGGTGCGGGAGATGCTCGCGAAGAACGCGGACTGCGCGGACCTGCCGGAATGCCCCCTGCCCTTCCTGAGCATCGACGCCGCCACCACGAAGGACGTCGACGACGCCTTCATGCTCGAGACGATCCCCGGGGGACATCGCCTCACCCTCGCTCTCGCCTGCCCCGCCCTGCACTGGCCCTTCGGCTCGGACCTGGACAGGGAGGTCCTCCACAGGGGCACCAGCCTCTATCTTCCCGAGGCGAGCCACCACATGCTTCCCGAAGTCCTCGGGACCGACGCCTTCTCCCTCAGGGCCGGCGAATGGCGCCCGTCCCTCTGCATGGCCATCGACGTGACGGACGAGGGCAAGACGTCGCTGCCGGAGGTCTTCCTCGCCAAGGTGCGCATCGAGGACAACCTGACCTTCCCCGACGTCCAGGCCGTCCTGGACGGCGCGCCCGATCAGGAGGGAAAGGCCGCGCGGCACGCGGACCTGCTGCGGGAGACACGCAGCGTCACGGACGCCCTGCGGGACGCGAGGATACGCAAGGGCGCGGTCATCATGGTGCAGGAGGACGTCCTCGTATGGCTGGAAGGGGAGGGTGCGGACATCAAGGTGCACCTGGTGGAGGATCCTCCGGACACCGAGGCCCACGACCTGGTGGCCGAGACGATGATCCTGGCCTCCGCGGCCATCGCCGACTGGGCATGGGATCGCGGACTCCCCCTCATCCACAGGACCCAGGACGTCGCCCTGCCTCCGGAATACGCGGGAACGTGGACCGAACCCCACGACATCTCCCGGATCAAGCGCGCCCTCGCCTCCGCCACGCTGGAGGACCGGCCGGGACCCCACGCCGCGCTGGCGCTGGAACGGTACGCCCCCATCACCTCCCCCATCCGCCGGTACGCCGATCTGGTCAACGAGTCCCAGGTGCTGCACATGCTCGCCACGGGCGAGGCGCTCCGCTCCCAGGAGGAGATCACGAAGCTGGTCGCCTCCCTCAACGGGGTGCTGGATCAGGTCGGACAGGTGCAACGCAACCGCCCCCGCTACTGGAAGCTCGTGTATCTGCGCCAGATGGGGGACAGGGTCTGGTGGGACGGCGTGATCACGGAGGAGACCGAGACGCATTTCAGCGTCTTCGTGACGAAGCCGGGCCTGTACGTCCGGGGCAGGCGGGCCCTCTTCGACGAGCGCGCCTGCCCGGGCTATCGCGTGGAGGTGCGCATCGGGAAGGTGCATCCCCTCAACAACGACATGTACATACTGGAGACGAGGGCCGTCGACGCCTGACCGGCGTCCTGGCCTCCTTGCGAGGATCGCCATGATCGAGTTGTGCTGGCTGGTCGGCTCCTACCTTCTCGGGGCGGTCCCGTGGGGGCTCGTCATAGCGAAGACGTGCTGCGGCATCGACCCCCGCGGCATGGGCAGCGGCAACACGGGCGCCACCAACATCGCCCGGACCTGCGGATTCGGCTGGGGGGTCCTGACCCTGGCCTGCGACGTGCTCAAGGGGGCCCTCCCCGTCTGGGGGGCCCACGCCGTCGTCTCCCGATCCCCCGTCTTCGTGACGGCCGTGGCCCTCGCCTGCGTCCTCGGGCACGTCTTCTCGTGCTTCATGAAATTCCGGGGCGGCAAGGCCGTGGCCACCAGCATCGGCGTCTTCATCCCCCTGACGTTCTGGCAGCTGCTGGGGGCCTGCCTCGCCTGCGTCGCCACCATCTGGGCGAGCGGCTACGTCTCCCTCGGCTCCCTGACGCTGGTGACCGTGCTGGCGATCCTCATCGCGGCGACGGGGGCGTGG
The DNA here is from genome assembly GCA_031272715.1 of Desulfovibrio sp. GTDB lineage: Bacteria > Desulfobacterota > Desulfovibrionia > Desulfovibrionales > Desulfovibrionaceae > Desulfovibrio. The sequence continues at coordinate 5,782 of JAISTH010000043.1, read as the reverse complement.
CAGTGGCTGCCCCTCGCCCTGTGCGTGGCGGTCATCGTGTTCGTCAAGCACAAGGAGAACATCCAGCGCCTGCGCAGCGGCACCGAGAAGCCCTGGCTCAAGTCCCGCCAATCCCCCCCTTCGTCCTAGAAAACCGCCCACACGCCCGTCCGGACGCCCTTTTTTGCTTGAAGGCGGCCTCCGGCGGCCCCAAGGAGACCTCCCACATGTCCGACGCCGTCTTTCCCCGCTACCGGGGCTCCATGGAATACGTCTGCCTCGGCTGCGGCGCCCGCTTCCCCGGCGACACGCTGCTCTACACCTGCCCCGCCTGCGGCGACGTCTTCATGCTGGAGGACAGGGACTTCGACCAGCTGAAGTCCACCGACGGCCCCGGCTGGCGCAGCCGCTTCGAAGCCCGCGCCGCGGGGCGCGTGCCCGCCCTTGCGGGCGTCTTCCGGTATTACGAGCTCATCGCCCCCATCCTCGAAGAGGAGGACATCGTCTACCTCGGCGAGGGGATCACGCCCATCGTGGAGGCCTCCCCCCGCCTGCGGGACATGGTGGGGGTGCCCTTCGCCTACAAGAACGACGGGCAGAACCCCAGCGCCTCCTTCAAGGACAGGGGCATGGCCTGCGCCTTCAGCTTCCTGAAGTGGCTGTGCCGATGCAAGGGATGGGACGAGATCCTCACGGTGTGCGCCTCCACGGGGGACACCTCCGCCGCGGCCGCCCTCTACGCCGCCTATGTCGGGCCGCCGCTGAAATCCGTCGTGTTGCTCCCACAGGGGAAGGTCACGCCCCAGCAGCTGTCCCAGCCCCTGGGGAGCGGAGCCACGGTCATCGAGATGCCCGGCGTCTTCGACGACTGCATGAAGGTCGTGGAGCACCTGGCCGAACACTACCGGGTCGCCCTGCTCAACTCCAAGAACAGCTGGCGCATCCTGGGGCAGGAGTCCTACGCCTACGAGATCGCCCAGTGGCACGGCTGGGACATGTCGGACCTGTGCCTCTTCGTGCCTGTGGGGAACGCCGGGAACATCACCGCCGTCATGAACGGCCTGCTCAAGATGCGGCGTCTCGGCATCATCGGCCGGCTCCCCAGGGTCTTCGGCGTCCAGTCCGAACACGCCGATCCCGTGTACAGGTACTACGCCGCCCCGAAGGACAGGCGCTCATGGAGTCCCGTCACGGTGCGGCCCAGCGTCGCCCAGGCCGCCATGATCGGCAATCCCGTCTCCTTCCCCAGGGTGCGCAGCCTTGCGGAGCGGATGCAGGAGGAGGGCGGCGAAAAGGCCTTCCAGATCATCCAGGTGACGGAGCAGATGATCATGGACTGCATGATCCTGGCCAACCGCCACGGGCACATCGCCTGCACCCAGGGCGGCGAGAGCCTCGCCGGGCTGTGCAGGGCCAAGGAACTCGGACTGATCGGCGGGAACGAGCGGGCGGTGCTGGACGACACCGCACACAGCCTGAAATTCGCGGGCTTCCAGGAACACTACTTCGCGAACGACTTCCCGGAGGCCTACGAAATCGTCCCCGACCCCGCCCTCGCCAACCGTCCCCGGCTGCTGGCGCCCGAAACGGCACGGGGGGGCATGGACGCCAAGGCGTGGACCGAGCACGCCGCGGGCCTCATGGCGAAGCTGCTCGACCTGAAGGCGGTTCCCCAGCGATGAGCGACAGAGTGGCCTCCATCCACATCGAGCGCGCCAGGCACCACAACCTGAAGGACATCTCCCTGGACATCCCCAGGGACCGGCTTGTGGTGATCTGCGGCCCTTCGGGCTCCGGGAAGTCCACCCTGGCCTTCGACATCGTCTACGCCGAAGGCCAGCGGCGCTACGTGGAATCCCTCTCCACGTACGCCCGGCAGTTCCTGCCGCAGATGGACAAGCCGGACGTGGAGAAGATCGAAGGCCTCTCCCCCGCGATATCCCTCGAGCAGCAGGGATCCTCGAGAAACCCCCGTTCCACGGTGGGCACCGTCACCGAGATCTACGACTTCCTGCGGATATTCTTCGCGCGCCTCGGCAGGATGCACTGCACCACCTGCGGCCGTCCCATCGAGGCGCGGTCCGTCGACGAGATCATCGCCGACGTCCAGGGTCTGCCCGAGGGGACGAAGTTCATGGTGCTCGCCCCCCTGGTGGAACTCCAGAAAGGCACCCAGGCGGACAGGTTCAAGAAGCTCAAGGCGGAGGGCTTCGCCAGGGTCAGGGTCAACGGGACCACCTACACGCTGGATGACGTCCCGACCCTGGACAAGAACAAGAAGCACTCCGTGGAACTCGTGATAGACCGCCTGGTCAGCAAGGAGGGCATCCGCAGCCGGCTCGCGGACTCCGTGGAACTCGCCCTGCGCCTCGGCAACGGCCGGATGCTCCTGAACCTGCCGGACACGGAGGAGGACGTCACCTTCTCCACCTCCAGCACGTGTCCCGTCTGCCGCAAGTCCTTCAGCCCCCTCACGCCCCAGCTCTTCTCCTTCAACGGTCCCCAGGGCGCCTGCCCGCGCTGCGTGGGACTCGGGACGGTGGACTATTTCGAGCCCCTGCTCATCGCCCCCCAGCGGGGCCTCTCCCTGCACCAGGGGGCTCTGCTGCCCTGGAACACCCTGAACTCCCTGAACCCTTACGAGAAGCCTCTGGAGGCCCTGGGGCAGCGTTTCGGCTTCACTCTCGCAACCCCCCTCAGCGCCTACTCCGAAGACGGCCTGTGCGCCCTCTTCTACGGCGAGGACGAGAACGGCCGCCCCGCCGTCGGCAGCGAAGGGCTGCGACGCAACTGGATGGGGGGCAGCGTCGCCCTCGCGGCCCGAGGCGACGTGCAGAGCAGGCATTTCATAGACGCGAAGAAGGTCCCCACGGATCCCGCCGTCATGGTCAAGCGGTGGCCCGGGGTCATCGCCCTGCTCGAGGCCGGCATGACCTACGGGGACAGCTGGCGGGAGGAACTTTTGCGGTACCGCCAGACGCGGCCCTGCCCCGACTGCCAGGGGACCCGGCTGCAGCCGGAGCCCCGGGCCGTCAAGGTGGACGGCATCTCCATCGCGGACTTCTGCGCCCTTTCCATAGAGCGCGCCCTGGGATGGCTCGCCGAACGGCGCTTCACGGGACGTCAGACGCCCATCTCGGAACCGCTGCTGAAGGAACTCAACCACAGGCTCGGCTTCCTGCGGAACGTCGGCCTCGAGTACCTTTCCCTGGAGCGCACCATGACCACCCTCTCCGGGGGCGAGGCCCAGCGCATACGACTGGCCTCGCAGCTCGGATCGGGCCTCGTGGGGGTCACCTACGTCCTGGACGAGCCTTCCATCGGCCTCCACCCCCGGGACAACCAGCGACTGCTGGACACGCTGCGCTCACTCCAGGGCAAGGGCAACACCGTCCTCGTGGTGGAGCACGACGACAGCACCATCTGCGCCGCGGACCACGTCATCGAACTCGGTCCCGGCTCCGGCAGCCTCGGCGGCGAGATCATGTTCGAGGGGGACGTCCGGTCCCTGCTGGAGAAGGCCGACACCCTCACGGCCCGCTATCTGCGGGGGGACATGACCATCCCCATGCCCGACGCCAGGAGGAAGCCGAAGGGCGCCCTGGTCCTGCGCAACGTCACCACCAACAACCTCAAGGGCGTCGACTGCCGCATCCCCATGGGCGTGCTGACCTGCGTCACCGGGGTGTCCGGATCCGGCAAGAGTTCCCTCGTGGTGGACACCCTCTACAAGCACATCGCGCTGGGACTGGGACTGCGGGTGGACCAGCCGGGAACCCTCGACAGCCTGGAGCTGGAGGGCGAGGCCCGGCCCATCGAACGGATCGTGGACATCGACCAGAGCCCCATCGGGCGCACGCCCCGTTCCAACCCCGCCACCTACACGAAGATCTTCGACGAGATACGGAACCTCTTCGCCATGACCCCGGACGCCAAGCGCCGGGGATACACCTCGAGCCGGTTCAGCTTCAACGTGCGGGGCGGGCGATGCGAGACCTGCGCCGGGGACGGCCAGATACGGGTGGAGATGCACTTCCTCCCGGACGTCTACGTCACCTGCGACGTCTGCAAAGGCAGGCGCTACAACCTGGAGACCCTGGAGGTCAGATACAAGGGGCTCAACATCGCCGAGGTGCTGGATCTCACGGCGCACCAGGCCCGGGAGCTCTTCGGGAACTACCCCGCCCTCGAGCGGCGGCTGGAGGTGCTGGAGGACGTCGGGCTTGAGTATCTGCGGCTGGGGCAGCCGGCCACGACGCTTTCCGGAGGGGAGGCCCAGCGGATCAAGATCTCCCGGGAGCTGGGCAAGCGGTCCCTGCCCGACAGCCTGTACATCCTGGACGAGCCCACCACGGGCCTGCACATGCACGAGACCGGCAAGCTCATCAAGGTGCTCCACGCCCTGGTGGAGAGAGGTGCGAGCGTCGTGGTCATCGAGCACAACACGGACGTGATCCTCGCCGCGGACCACGTCATCGACATGGGGCCGGGCGGGGGCGAGAACGGGGGGGAGATCATCGCCTGCGGCACGCCGGAGGAGATTGTGGCGAACCCGGCGTCGGTGACGGGGCGGTATCTGGTCTCCGACCGGCCGGAGCGGCGCAGGCGCGGATTGCGTAGGCAGGGGGACTGATCGGCGGACGCAAAAGATGTGGCGATGGCCGTGTCACTCGAAATTGAACCGGCAGCGAAAACGAAGAGCCTTGAGTCGTCTCAAGGCTCTTCGTCTATGATTTTCTGTTTTTCATGGCATGGGATGGGGCAGGAAAATCACGAGAAGTAACAAGGTTCAATTTCCTCATGAGATCCATTTTGGTCTCTATAGTGTTCAATGGAGACATTCCCAATATAAACAAGAGTTTGTTCGCCAGTTTGGATATCGAGCGTTGAGAATTTCTGCGAGGCAACATTTCTTGCGGTTGAGCTAATTTGATGTATATCTCTTCTCGATTGCCATTCTCATCGGCATCCATGGTAAGAGATGTCACCTGCAATGAGTTAAGCATGCGCAAGAGCTCATCTTCTGTACACTTGAAGCCTCTATCCGTAAGTTATTGAAAGACTGCAATTCCATGGATTCTTCTTGATGTATTCAGATAACAATGTATTCTCCTCATCATCACCACCAAAATGATTCCACAGGCCATCAAATCAATGGATGAATATGCAAAAAAGTTATCACTAGCACCTGAATGGATTGAATTACTACTGACCATGGCTTCCTACTCCAACAACATCAGCGCCTCATTCGTCTCATAACCTAGTTGCTTTTCAGGTATTAAATTAACAGTCTCTTGGAAGCGTCGAACATCTATCATTCTTCATAATAATCGTATCCATATTGATTAATGCTACAGAGACGAAAATAGCGCAAGATATTCTTACGTAATCTTGTATTACGACCTAAATAGTCGTCCCTGCAAAACCCGCTTGCGCCCATGCCCCTAGGGCCGGAGGCCGAGGAACCCCCTCTCGCCCCCCGGATCTGGGGGAAAATGGACGATTTTCTGGGAGTTGGCTCCCCGGCACCCTCCCTCCGTCAGAGTTAATGGGTGGGTAGTTTTTTTACGAGGGTACGATTTTTTTCTATGACCTTATTGACAACCGCTTGTACGTAGGATAAAAAGGGACATCGGCACAATGCATCGCCCATGTTACCTCAATAGGGAGTTAAAAATGATCAAGCTCAACCTAAGAAGATCTTTCCAGGATAGTGTCATACCAAGTCTTATGGATCAATTAGATGTAACACAAGATTTGATGATTTTGATGACTATCATCCCATGGGCATTCATAGAAGCGA
>JAISTH010000101.1 GCA_031272715.1 Desulfovibrio sp. | reverse complement strand
TGTAACGCTTCGCAACATACCTCACGATATGCCACGCATACTGCAGGCTCGCTTGGTGGCTAGCCTTTAGCGAGACAGGACTTTCACCTGTGACTCACGCCAACTTCTTGGCGCACTGATATTATAGACGGTAATGATTTAAAGAATTGAAAACAGTTTATACATATGTGACAATTTTATGAGGAATTTCAGTGTAAATATTGATGTGCAAAACAATCCATCGGTGCATCACTATAAGAAAGAGATTGTGTCAAATGGAACCTAGAGTTGTGCAGTACTATTGACAAATAATTTATTGTTATCAGTATGTAATAAAGACGCCATTTTTGACTATATATATGTTTATTCTGTCCATGGTCGTTAGCACCACTTCAGTGGTCAAGGCAGTCCGTCAATCCTGAAGTACGTGTCTCTGACGGTTCTGGACGTCCCACCACTCTCTCCAGTCTGACCTGACCGCATCCCCATCTCCCACTCCCCTCCCGTTCTGGGCCGAATCCCCTCCGCCCTTCCCATCCTTGCCGTTGAGGCCGTCCCGAGTACACTCGGGGCAGCCGGAACGCCCCCTCCCTCGTCCCTTCTCGGGTAGCCGTCCCCACGGCCATCCCTGTTCAGGGCCGTTCCGTGCGGTTTTGCGTGGTTCTGCTCGAGGATGTTTCCTCAAGAAGGCCCATGTCCTACACCCCTTCATTTTTGTAGGTTGAACGCAATGAGCTGGCAAGGAGCCCTCGTTGGCCTCGGCAATCCCGGTCCGACATACGCCCGGACCCGCCACAACTGCGGCTACGCCGTCGCCGACGCCTTGCTGGAGATGGCGGGCCGGGACGGCACCGTGGAGGAACTCGGCGGCAAGCGCTTCACCTGCGACCTGTGGCGGGTGCGCATGCCGGCCCTTCCCGGCGACTGGCTCGTGGCCAAGCCCCTGACCTTCATGAACGACAGCGGACGGTGCATCCAGCCGCTGCTGGCCTGGCACAAGCTGGAGCCGGCCAACATGGTGGTGGTCCACGACGAACTGGACATCATGCCTGGGGAGTTGCGCTTCAAGTTCGCGGGCGGCCATGCGGGGCACAGGGGCGTCAAGTCGACTGTGGAACTGCTGGGCACCCCGGACTTCTATCGTCTGCGCCTTGGCATCGGCCACCCGCCCCACAAGGGGGACGTCCTCAACTGGGTGCTGGGCCGGCCCGATGCCGCGGACGCGGCCGCCCTGGCCGAAGCCGTGAAGGACGCCTTGGCGGTCTTTCTGAAGTTCGCGACGGACGGCTTGGAACCTGCGGTGAATCTCGCCCGGGCCCTCTCGAGGGAGCGCATGGCGGCGGCGAAGGATACGGCAAAGGAAGCCGCAAAGGCCGAGCAGGAGAAGAAGGAGGCGCCCGCCGGACAGGGGAAGAAAGAGACGTCTGCCGGGCAAACCCCCAAGGCGGAATCTGACGCCTGATGCCTGACGCTACGGCACGGCGATCCCGGATCGGATGCGCCTTTGGCCAGAATGATGAGGTTCTGCGGGATCGTGACCCGCAATGGGAACGGGGCCGCCGTTGATCAGGGAGGCGCCGCCGATCAAGGGTGTCCGCCGGCAGGGGAACGCCACGGCCAGGCCGATGCTTCAGGTTCGGCGGTGATGTCTGGCGGGGATCCTCCGCCCCGGCCCGTCAGCCGAAGTACGCCTTCTCCACCTGGGGATCCTTCTTGAGCTCCTCCGCCGTGCCCCGGGCCGTCACGCGCCCTTGGGACAGCACGTACCCGTAGGAGGAGATGGCCAGCGTCTGCCGCACGTTCTGCTCCACCAGGAAGACCGCCGTGCCCGTCTCGCAGATGTCACAGATGATGCGGAAGTTGTCGTTGACCAGCGCCGGCGACAGCCCCAGAGACGGCTCGTCGATGACGATGAGCCGCGGGTCCGGCATCAGCCCCCGGCCTATGGAGACCATGGCCTGCTCCCCTCCCGACATCGTCCCCGCCAGCTGGTTCCTGCGCTCGGCCAGACGCGGGAAGAGCTCGTACACCTTCTCCAGGCGCTGGGCTATCTTCGCCTTGGACCGTTCCTGATACGCCCCCATGAGCAGGTTCTCGTGAACCGACATCTTGGGGAATATCCGCCTTCCCTCGGGGATGCAGGAGATGCCCCTCGCCACCACCTTGTGGGGGGCGAGGTGGGTGATGTCCATTCCGTCGAAGGAGATGCTCCCCTTGCGGGGCGCCGTCAGTCCCATCACCGCGCGGATGAGGGAGCTCTTCCCGGCGCCGTTGGCCCCCAGCAGGCAGGTTATGCGGTTGGGGGGTATCTCCATGTTGACGTCGTGGAGCACGAAGGCGCTGCCGTAGGCGAGGTACAGGTGCTCTATCTGCAGGGGCTTGAACATTTGCTTCTCCTGTGGCCGGCGGCTAGTCCAGCTCGGTGCCGAGGTACGCCTCTTTGACGAAGGGGTCGGCCGTCACCGTCTCGTAGTCGCCTTCGCACAGCTTGCGGCCGAAGTTCAGGACCACGCAGCGGTTGGTGACGCGCCGGATGACCTCCATCTCGTGCTCGATGAGCACGACGGTGAAGTTCTTCCCGCCATCGCTGAGGACCAGTATCTCGTCCATGAGGCGCTTCGTCTCGTCGTGGGTCATGCCCGCCGAGGGTTCGTCCAGGAAAAGCAGGACCGGATCGCTCACCAGCGCCCGGCACACCTCCACCCGGCGGCGGTCGATCATGCTGAGCATGCTCACGGGCTGGCCCACGCGCTTCACCAGAGCGGGGTTCAGGCCGTGGAGGAGGGTCTTCACCCGTTCGAGGTTCCGCTTGCATTCGGCCCGGAACCGGCCTCTGGCCAGCAGGTTGTGGACGATGCCCATGTCCAGGTTCTTGTGGTTGCCGATCATCACGTTGTCGAAGACGGTCAGGTCGAGGCAAAGGCGCGACCGCTGGAAGGTCCGGGCGATGCCGAGCCGGTATATCTCCTGGGCCGTGCGACTGGTCACGTCCTGCCCGTCGAAGACGACCGTGCCGGCGCTGGGACGGTAGATGCCGGTCACCACGTTGAAGAAGGTGGTCTTGCCGGAACCGTTCGGGCCCACCAACCCCAGGACGTCGCCCTTCGCCACATCGAGGTTCAGCTTGTCCAGCGCGGTCAGGCCCCCGAAGCGCATGGTGAGGTCGGTGCAGGAGAGCAGTGCGCTCATGCGAGCCTCCCGTAGTTGCGGACCTTGCGCGGCAGCAGCCCCATGGGCCGGTAGATGATCATGAACAGCACCAGGGCCGCGTAGAGCAGGTAGCGGTATTCCTGGATGACCTGGAACTTCTCCGGGACCACCACCACGAACACCGTGGCCAGTATCACGCCCCAGCTGTTCCCGATGCCGCCCAGCAGCAGGATGGAGAGGAAGATCAGCGAGTCCGCGAACGCGTAGTTGGCGGGGCTGATGTAGGCCAGCATCATGCCGTAGAGAGCCCCGGACAGGCCGCTGAGCAGGTTCCCCAGGGTGAAGGCGACGATCTTCCATTTGGCGATGTTGATGCCGAAGCAGGCGCTGGCCGTCTCGTCGCTGCGCACCGCGTCCATGGAGAGGCCGATCCAGGACCGTTCGAGCCGCCGCACGAAGGCGAAGGAGAGACTCAGCAGGATCAGGAGCGCGATGTCGTACCGGAGGTAGAAGGAGCACTCCGAGCCCCACAGCTGCATCGCTTGGCTGAAGTCCACCCCGAACATCTGCATCGGGGGCACCGCCACGCCCTGTGGGCCGCCCAGCAGGTCGCTGACCTCAAGGAAGACCCGGAAGAGCAGGGCGAAGGCCATGGTGACGAGGGCGGCGTAGTGGCCCGAGGTCCGCAGCACGGGAGCCAGGAGAAGACAGCCGACGAGGGCCGCCATCACGCCTCCCATGACCAGGCACAGCAGGGAGGGCCAGCCGGCCGTGCCGAGAATGGCGGCCGTGTAGCAGCCGATGCCGAAGAAGGAGGCCGCGCTGAAGTTGATGACCCCGGTGAACCCGAGCTGGACGTTGAGGCCCAGCACCGCCGTGGCGTAGGCCATGATGGTGCCCAGCAGCAGGAGCGTGTAGTGGTCGTCCCGGAAGGTGATCATGAGCAGGAGCATGACGCCGATCATGCATCCGTCCCAGGCGGCCTCGTTGGAGGCGATGGTGGCGGAGATGCTCTTGTGCAGGTCCGAGAGGGCCGCCACCAGCACCAGCAGGCAGCCGGAGATCATGTAGACGAGGATGGGTATCTGCTCCTCGGCCTTCAGGAAGAGGATGCACCAGGCGAGCAGCGCGAGGGCCATGAGGGCGCATCCCGCCGGGCCGGGGATGACGAGATCACGGGAGGAATTGTGACGCATGGCTCACACTCGCTGGCTTGAGGGTTCGGCGATCAGGCCCGTGGGCCGCAGGGCCATGATGATGATGACGACGCCGAAGGCGAAGACGTCCTTGAAGGCGCTCGAGAAGGGCAGCGCGACGGCGCCCAGCGTCTGGAGGAAGGCGAAGATGAACCCGCCGGCGATTGCGCCGTAGACGTTCCCGAGGCCCCCGATCACGGACGCGCTGAAGCCGATGGCCCCCAGCAGCAGCCCCACGCCGAAATTGATCTCGTTGTAGTAGATGCCGTTCATCACGCCCGCGACGGCCGCCACCGCGGATCCCAGGGCGAAGGTGGCCAGCACTATCATGGTGAAGTTCACGCCCATGAGCTGGGCGGCTTCCTCGTCCTGGGCCACGGCACGAATGGCCATGCCGAGGCGGGTCTTGTTGATGAGCAGGTAGACCAGCACGATGACGAGGGCGCCGGACAGGAAGAGGATCACGTTGTCGAAGCGCAGGGTCAGGTTGCCGTGCTGCCAGGCCCAGTCCGGAAGCAGGTGGGGGAAGGGCTTGGGGTTGGAGCCGTCGGGGAAGAAGAGACGCACGGACTCCCTGAGGACGGTCCCGAGCATCATGGTGGCCAGCAGGGTGTTGAGGGCCGGGGCCTTGCGCAGGGGCATGATCATGAACCTGGCGACGATGACCCCCACCACGACCACGGCGACGATCGCCGCGACCAGCACCCACAGGAGCCTCCATCCCATGGCGAGTCCGGGATGGAAGAGTTCCAGCCACCAGTGCATGGACAGCCCCGCGAAGGCGCCGATCATCACGGTGTCCCCGTGGGAGAAGACGATGACGTCCAGCACCCCGAAGAACAGCGTGAAGCCCACGGCCACGAGGGCGTACATCATGCCCAGCATCAGGCCGTTGATGCAGAACTGCAGAATCACGTCCATTGGCGCCTCCGATTCCAGACGACTTCACGCCGGCCCCGGGGGGACCGGACGCGGACGGACGGCCTTCCCGGGAAAGCCGTCCCGTGCTTTGTGCGGGGGGCCCGAAAGCCCGGGCCCCCCGCGAATGGGCTATTTCTTGGGCGCTTCGGCTGCGGGGGCGGCGGGCGCCGGAGCAGCCGCAGGGGCCGCCTCGGACTTCGCCGCCTCAGGAGCCGCCGCCGGAGCTGACGCAGGGGCCGCCGCTGCCTTGGGAGCCGCCGCTCCGGGATGCTTCAGATGCCGCTTCCCGCTGGCGTACTCGCTCTTCTCCCACACGACCCACTGGCCGTCCTGCACCACGTACTTGAAGATCGTGGCCACGATGTTCTGGCCGTGGGAATCGTACGTCACCTTGCCGACCAGCGTGTCCTCGTCCTTGGTGGCCCCGATGTGGGCGAGCACCTTCTTCCGGTCCGGTCCCTCCTTCTCGATGGCGTCCAGCACCTGCACCATCCCGGCGTAGGCGAACGCGCCGTAGGCATCGGGACCCTGGCCGAACTTCTGGGCATCGTACGATGCCAGGAACTTCTGCCCAAGGGGCAGGTCCGCGACGGGAGCCGCCTCGCTGAAGCTCAGCGTGCCCTCGGCCAGTTCCTTGCCGAGCCCCTCGATGTACGGCTCGGACTTGATCCCCGACACGCCCTCGAACTGCGCGTTGATGCCAAGCTTCTCCATCTGGGTGCGGATGCGCACCCCCAGCGGCGTGAGCCCGCCGAAGTACAGGACCTCGGGGTTCATGGCCTTGATCTGGGTGAGTTCGGCCGTGAAGTCCTGCTGCTCCGTGGTGACCCCGTAGACGCCCAGCACCTCGCCCCCGAACTCCGTGATGTACTTCTCGAAGTACTCCTTGTGGGACTTCCCGTAGTCGGAGGTGTCGTGGATGATCGCGAACTTCTTGTAGCCCTGGGACCGCATGAACTTCGCCGCCTGCTCGTTCTGGTTCACCAGGGTGCCGCAGATGCGCATGATCTCGGGATAGTCGTTGCCGTAGGTGATGTTCGGCTGGACGGCCCCCCAGATCACCACGGGCAAGCCGAAGCGGTGGTAGATGTCCACGACCGCCAGGGCCACCGCCGAGCAGTAGTGGGCCACCGTCGCGATGATCTTCTTGTCGGCGGCCATCTTCGTCCCCACCTGGACCCCGACGTTGGGCTTGCACTCGTCGTCCAGGGCGACGAATTCGTAGTGGTACTTGGCCTTGGGATTGGCGTTGCGCTCGATGACGGCGAGTTCCGCGGAGTTGCGTCCGCCGACGCCGATGCCGCTGTTGCCGCCGGTCAGGGGACCGAGGAAGCCGACCTTCACCGTCTGCTTCGCGGCGAAGGCGGGACCGGCCACCAGCAATCCCAACATTGTTGCAAAGAGGATCAGCAGACGGACGCAGGAACGCATTCTCATGTCAGGCTCCAGGGTAGTGGTTGTGACGCAGGCGGACCCCGGTCCGCTAGTCGTTGTCGAAAATCTGGAATCCGCAGTAGGCCTCGGCGCCGTGCTCGGTCTTGTCCAGCCCCTCCGTCTCCTGCCGGGGCTGGTGCCGCATCCGCAGGAACCGGTTCGCGGCCCAGAAGACGCAGTAGCCCGCGCCGAAGGCCCAGGCGAACACGGCCATGACGCCCACCGCCTGGGTCAGCAGCAGCTCCGAGGTGCCGCCGTAGAGCAGCCCCACGTGCTCGCCGTAGCCCGGCGCGGCGAAGAGCCCCACCATGATGGTGCCATACAGGCCGCACACGCCGTGGATGGAGATGACCCCCACCGGGTCGTCCACCCGCAGCACCTGGTCGATGAAGAGCACCGACACCACCACGAGCCCGCCGGCGAAGAGGCCTATGACGAGGGCCCCCACCGGGGACACCTCGAGACAGCCGGCGCTGATCGCGACAAGGCCCGCCAGCGCCCCGCTGAAGCTCAGGGAGGGGTCGAAGGTGCTGGTCTTCAGCCAGATGGCCGTCATCGCCCCGAGGAACCCGAAGCAGGCCGCCACCTGCGTGTTGACGGCGACGTGCCCCACGGCGCTCTCCGGAACGAAGGGGGAGCCGCAGGTGACGCCGAACCACGCGAACCAGAGGATGAGCACGCCAAGGGCCGCCATGGGGAGGTTGTGCCCCAGGATGGCCTTGGCCTTGCCGTCGGCGGTGTACTTGCCCAGACGCGGCCCCAGGACGATGGCTCCGGCGAAGGCGACCCAGCCGGCCACGGAGTGCACCACCGTCGAGCCTGCGGCGTCCAGGAAGCCCATCCCCCCGAGCCAGCCGGCCCCCGCGCCCCCAAGGAGGCCTCCCCACGCCCAGTGGCCGCTGACCGGATAGATCACGGCGGACATGAGGAGCGTGGCCGCCATGTACCCCGCGAAGGTCATCCTCTCGGCCAGGCCGCCGGACACGATGGCCGCGGCGGCGGCCGCGAGGAGGGCCTGGAAGCACCAGTTCGCCAGCGCCCACTGCCCCTGGGGCGATGCGGCGTCGATCCCTTCGAGGAAGAAGGGGCCCGTCCCCGTGAATCCCGCGACCGACGCCCCGAACATGAGGCCGTGCCCCACCGCGAAGAAGACGCCGATCGCCACCGCGAAGGACACGAAATTCTTCATGACCGTGTCCGCGGCGTTCTTCGCCCTGACCAGGCCGCAGGCGAGCAGAGCCAGCCCGGCCTGCATGAACATGGCCAGCATGGCGGCAAGCAGCCGCCAGTGGATGTTCCCCGGCCCGGCGACCAGTACCGCCTCCTCCACCACGTCCACCTCGACCTCCTGGGCCGGGAGCGACCCGGGGGCGAGAAGGAGCGAGACGGCGGCCAGGACGAGCATGCCGAGGGAAAGCCATGGACGGGGACTGGAGGCGATCATTGGGAATCTCCGAGGGGGGTTGCGGGAACTTCCCGTCGTTCTAGAGGCGTTCGTGGATGGCCTTCGCCAGCGCCAGCAATGGGGCGTCGCCGCCGTAGGGGCCGACGAGCTGCATGCCGAGAGGCAGGCCGGCCTCGCCGGTCCCCATGGGCAGGGAGACGACGGGAAGCCCGGCATGGGTCCAGGGGAGGTTCATGACGGGATCCCCCGTGGACATGAGGGTCCTGTCGGCCTCCCCCACGGTGGAGGGACAGACGAGGGCGTCCACGCCGGCGTCCGCGAACCTGCGCATGAGCGCGTCCCGCAGACGCTTCATCGAGGCGCGCCCCTTCTCGATGGCCTCCTCGCCCGCACTCTGGCCGGCGAGAATGCAATCGTGGGTCTGCGGCCTGTACAGCTGCCGGAAGCGCGGGAACCATTCCTCGTGCTCCTTCGCGAACTCCGCGGCGATGAGATCCCGGTGGAGGGCGTTGATCTCCTCGATGTCCTCGAGACAGGGCACGCTCTTCACCTTGATGGGCAGGCTCGGGGACAGGCCCGCCAGCACCGTTTCCACCATGTCGGCGACGTGCCGCCTCGCCTGGGCGAGATAGGGTCCCTTGGGGACGCCGAGGCAGAGCCTTTCCGGCGGCGGGGCGGGAACGAAGCCCGGCGCGATGGCGTCGAGGCAGCTCTCCGCCTCGGCGGGGCCGGAGGCGAAAATCCCCACGTGGTCCACGCTCCGGGAGAAGAAGACGAGTCCTTCCGTAGGCAGCAGGCCGTGGCTGGGTTTCACGCCCGTGACGCCGCAATAGGAGGCGGGCCTGACGATGGAGCCGATGGTCTGGGTGCCCAGGGCCAGGGGGAAGTATCCGGCGGCGACGCCAGCGGCGGAGCCGCTGCTGGAGCCGCCGGGGGTGTGGGCGGGATTGCGGGGGTTGCAGGTGGGGCCGGGGGCGGCGAAGGCGAACTCCGTGGTGGCTGTGATGCCGAGGATGATGGCCCCCTGCTCCCGCAACGCGGTGACCACACGCGCCTCCTCCCCGTCGAAGAGGTCGGCGGGCAGGAGGGAACCGGCCCGTATGCGCTCCCCGTGGGTGCGGAAGATGCCCTTCACGCCCACCGGGACGCAGAAGAGGGGGGGACGCCTTTCCGGATCGGGATAGCGCAGGAATCGCTCCCTGACGCGGCTGAGTGTCTTCGCCCTGTCGGGCCTGAGGTCCTCGAAGGCGCGCAGGGAGGACTCCGTGTTGTCGATGCGCTCGAAGACGGCGGCGTAGAGGGACTCCATCTCCCGCTCGTTGGCTCTGCGGAAGTCCTCGATCTTGGGAAAGCCGTGCTTTTCCATCCGGGGGGCTCCTGGTGGGGCGGCGCAGCCCGAAGCACTGCGCCGCCCGCACATCGGCGGCAGTATCATCCCTCAGCTGCGGCAACAGCCCTCAGCAGCAGTAACAGCCTTCAACAGCGGTAACGGCCCTCGACAGCGGTACCGGCCTTCAACAGCGGTACCAGTCCTCGATGAGCGCCTCGTAGATCTTTCTGGCCATGACGATCTGGTCCACGGGGCAGACCTCGTCCGTGACGTGGCACATGCGGGCGAGACCGGGTCCCAAAACGAGCAGGGGCATGTCGGGGAAGGCGCGGCGCACGGAGGCGGCGTCCGTGAAGAAGGCCGCGGCCCGCACCTCGGGACTGTTTCCCGCCAGGGCGTTGGTTCTTTCACGGGCGGCCTTGCACCAGGGATCGTCCGGGTCCGTCCACACGGGGATGGCATCGTAGGAGACCTCGATCTCGACATCGGGGCCCACGATTTCCCGCACCTCGGCGACGATGGCCTTGTGGTCCTGGCCTGGGATGGTGCGCATGTCCACGGTGAGGACGGCCTCCTCGGGGATGGAATTCGTGTTGATCCCGGCGTGGAGGGTCGTGATGGCGGCGGTGTTGCCGCCAAGCAGCGGATGGGTTCCCTTGGGGACGTAGGTGGGGAGATTGCGGACCGCATGCATCAGTTTCAGGAGCGCGTTGTCCCCCTTGTCCGGCATGGATGCGTGGGCGCTTTTCCCCTTGGTGCGCAAGGTCAGCCAGAGCGCCCCCTTGTGGCCCACCAGGGGCACGAGTTCGGTGGGTTCCGCTATCACGCCGGCCGCGGCGTGGCCGAAGAACTTCGGCTGGGCGGAGACGTGGAGCGAGCCCTGGCATCCCCGTTCCTCGCTGCCGTAGACATGGAGGACGAGATCCCTGCCCTTGAGTTTCGGGGCCATGGCGATGCAGGCGCACACCGTGGCCGCCACCCCGCCCTTCATGTCCGTCGCGCCGCGGCCGTGGAGCATGCCGTCCACCACCTCGCCGCAGAGGGGATCCTTCTTCCATTTCCCGGCGCCGAAGGGGACCGTGTCGATGTGCCCCCCGAAATACAGCGAAGGCCGGTCGTCGCCGGGACACAGTCTCGCCACCAGGGACTGGCGTTTCGGCTCCGTAGGATCGTAGCTGTCCGTCTCGCAGACGAAACCCGCCTTTTCCAGCATTCCGGCCAGCAGCGCCAGGGGCTCGTCCTCCCTGCCGTCGACGGTCGTGCACATCCGCACCAGACGTGCGGCGAGATCCACTTCCTGAACGTTCCCTGATGCGGGCATGGTCGTCCCATCCTTAGATTTGAGGAGAGTGGCCGGAAGGCGTAACCCCCACGCCGGGGGCCATCCCGATGCGAGGAGGCCATCATACCACCCCTTGCGGCCAAAGCGAAACCCGGCCGAGGAAGGCCGATCGGCAAGGCCCCTCCACATGCATCCGCAGAGACAGGGCAACAAACGTGCCATGGCGCGCAGTGCTTGATCCTAGAGGGATCCGCCGGAGGAGATGTCGGACTTCCCACGAAAATGTCGAAAAATTCCGGTCCATCACCGATCCGCAGGAGGCCGGAAGGCCCCAAATGCGCCCATGACGGGACGCAAAAGGCGCCATGGAGGCGCCGGAGAGAAAAGACACCGTTTTGTCGAAAAGCAGCGAAGGCTAGGCTTTGACGCACCCTCGGTCGAAAAAAGCGACGGAAAGCCGGCAAAAATCTTCGTCCCCGCCAAGACGTCTCTCCGCGGGGGAATCGCGCAGGAGAAAAGGACTGCGCGGGAGGTTTCCATGGCCGGACAGGGCGATTGCGCGAAAGGATGCCGTTGATGGAACCGGCCTGCGCACATACACACCTAAAAGGCCGGACGGCCCTCAGCAAGGACCGACCCGCCTCTGGCGATGGACGGAGGGAAAAACCGGCAAGGGCGGATGGCCGGGCGCGGTTTCGTGCGGACAGGCCCTTGGGGGCCACGCCGGCTCTCCGTTCTTCCAAACACCCTAGGGTAGAAAGAAGGGCTTGACATCCCCGAAACCAGCGTATATTAGTCGGAGTACGACCCTCGTAGGTTAAGTACGAAGGCCGGCGGTGGAAGCAGGTTGACCACGTACTCCTGGCCACCGGGCTCCGTTTGGTTTTTAGAACTCTCTCGCCCCCGCGCTAGCCCATCTGGCGCGGGGGCAACTCTATTTGGCCGACGTAGGCCAGCCGAGGATCACCGCCACGATGGCGACCACCGCAGTGAAAGGAGTATGCCCGAGTGGCTGCATGCAGCATAACCCCGTTTCGCCACAACTGCAACCCCTGCCCTGACATCTCTCCACCCGCATCTCTGCCGCATAGACCAGTCTGTGCACGCATCCGGCAGACTTCATGATTTCCACATCCTGACACACACGAAATTCTTCGGCATGACGATAGCCGAGGACCTGCTGTTCTGGCCACTGTTTGTCGCCCAGAACGGAGTATCTCCACTGTCCGCTTAACTCAGTGTGCGTTTGTGTGTGCATCCTGAGCATCGTGCAGCTTGCAAGCAGAAACATGTCCGGCTATCCGCCGCACGGGATCGCCCCCCTCCCGGCGTTGCACCGCGCGGGAGGCCCCCCGAACGGCAGGACACACTTTTTTCTGCGCTCCCCGCCGACAGGAAGATCCCCAAAAAAATGCCGATGCCAACGGAGCCACCCTCCTCGCCGCCCCCCCCCGTTGACCGGCATGGCGTCTGCGACACCGGCCTGCCCATGCTCTCCGCCCAACGGCCGGTCGCCTCGAGTTCGGGAACCGCCCGCATCCGGCGATGGACTGCGGGGAAAAACCGGCACCGCGGACATGCCGGGCGCAGTTCCATCCGGGCAGACCCCGGATGGCCACGCCGGCCCTCACCCAAACATTCCCCCCGTGGTCCGGAAAATGTCGTTTGACGTCCGCCTCCCCTTGGCGTATGAAGGAAAGCTTGCCGTTCGAAACGGCGATCGGCACCCCGTCGACTCAAACGTTCTTGCAAGGTCAGGGCATGCAGTTCGCGGACATCCTGTTAGCCATAGAAGACGAGGCCATCCCCATCGCCGCCCAGACCTGGGACAACAGCGGCATACAGGTGGCCTCCGGCAGAACCGACGTCAGCACCCTCGCGGTCTGTCTCGACCCCACCAGATCCGCCGTCTCCCGGGCCCTGGAACTCGGCGCGGACGCCATCCTCTCCCACCACCCCCTTCTGCTGCATCCCCGCCTCCCCGACCGGATGGACGACTTCCGGGAAGTCCTGGCCCTGCTCCTCTCCCGGGACGTCCCCCTCTACGCCGCCCACACGTCCCTGGACGCCAACCCCCAAGGCCCCGCCGGCTGGCTCGCAGAAGATCTCCGCATGAGCGACGTCACCGTCCTCGAGGCCGCGCCCTGCGTCGACGACATGGCCCTCCCCCCATACGGCCTCGGGATCGTCGGGAATCTCCCCGCTCCCCTGGAGTACCGCGACCTCGTGGAGATGCTGTCGAAGTACTGCGACAGGTCGCTGATGACCCGCTGCGGTCCGCCCCCGGGGACGATAGACCGCCTCGCCTACTGCACCGGGTCCGGATCCTCGCTCCTGGAAGCGGCGGCCGACGCGGATGCGCATATTTTCGTGACCGGGGACGTCAAGTACCATGCGGCCATGGAGGCCCCGATCCCCGTGCTGGACGTCGGACACCACGGCCTGGAGGAGGAGATGATGCGGCGCATGAGCCTGCTGCTCCAGAAAAAACTTCCCGGTGTCCGCGTCGTCTTCCTCCCGTCCGCTTCGCCCTTCACGCCTGCGGCAAACGACTGTCCCATCCAGGAGGCTTCATGACCAGCGCCCTGCAGAACGCGTACTTCGAACAGATTCAGCAGCTGGTGGAGCTGCAGAAGATAGACGACGCCATATATGCCGCGAACCAGGAGAAGGAGGGCGCCCCCCGGGATCTGGAGGAGCTCGAGGCCCGATTCCAGGAGACCGAGACCCAGCGGGAGCGCATCCTGGACAAGAAGTCCCATCTGGAGGCCCAGCAGAAGCGCATCGACCAGGAGATCGAAGACGATGCGGGACGTCTCAAGAAGAGCAAGAACAAGCTCATGCAGGTGGCCAACTCCCGGGAATACAAGGCCATGGAAAGCGAGATGGACACCATGGAGAAGATCAGCCGGTCCCGCAAGGAGGAACGGCTGACCCTGCTGGAGGAGCTGCAGACCCAGGAGGAGGCCTTCAAGGCCATCGAGGGCACCTACCAGGAGCTTTCCGCCGAGGTGACCAAGAAGCGGGACGGGATGGAGGGGAGGCTCAAGAAGATCGAGAAGCAGCTGGAAAGCCTGGGGAAGAAGCGGCACAAGGCGGCCGTGCTCATCCCCCAGCCCATCTTCCAGCGCTACGAGTTCATCCGCAAGCGCCTGGACCACCCGGTGATCGTCGCCGTCAGCGAGGGCGTCTGCAGCGGCTGCAACATCGCCGTCCCCCCCCAGACCTACATCGAGCTGCAGCGGGGCCAGCAGATCCTGAGCTGTCCCAACTGCCAGCGCCTCATCTTCTGGGCCGACCATTTCCAGGGCATGGACGGCCGGGCGGAGGCCGCGCCGAAACAGGACGCGGCGGCGCCCGAGCCGGACGCAAACCCCGACGCTTCCCCCTCCACGGAAGCCGCGGAGACCGCCGACGCCGCCTCGGCGTGACGCCATGACCCCATCGACGCCCCCCAGGGACATCCCGAGGCCGGGCGTCGGCACGAATCGCGCGGGAGTCGGACGGACCGCCGCCGCGGACCTTCGGTCCGGGGAGGAAAGTCCGGGCTCCACAGGGCAGGACGCTGGATAACGTCCAGGAGGGGCGACCCTCGGACAGCGCCACAGAAAGCAGACCGCCGCGAACGCGGCAAGGGTGAAACGGTGGGGTAAGAGCCCACCAGAGGCTGCGGTGACGCAGCCTGCTCGGCATACCCCGTCCGGAGCAAGACCAAGTAGGGAAGGTGGCCGGCCCGGCCATCGCCTTCCGGGTAGGTCGCTTGAGGGTGCGGGCAACCGCGCCCCTAGAGGAATGGTGGTCACGTGCACGACACGACAGAACCCGGCTTACAGTCCGACTCCCGCGCACCCCGTCCTCACGATGCGAAGCCCCGTTCCGACAGTCCCTGGGCGATCGTCCTCGCCGCCGGCCAGGGATCCCGCCTTGCCCAGGCGACCGGCGGCCGCCCCAAGCAGTTTCTGGAGTGGCGGGGCTCCCCCCTCTACTGGCACAGCGTGCTGACTTTCGGACGCTGCGCCGCCGTGGACGGGGTCGTCCTCGTCTTCCCCCCCGATGTCCTGGAAAGCGAGCGCGAGCGCGTCGCCGGACTGTCCCGCCGCGACGCCCTGGGACTGCCGCTGCGCACCGTCGCGGGCGGACCGCGCCGACAGGACTCCGTGCGTCACGGACTGGCAGGACTCCCCCCGGAGGCGGAGTTCGTGCTCGTCCACGACGGCGCCCGGCCCTTCCTGGCGCCCGGCCTCGTCCACAGGGTGGCGGAGGCCCTGAGGAACGCTCCGGGAGCCATCCCCGCCCTGCCCGTCACGGACACTGTGAAGGAGATCCGCAAGGGGAACGATGGCCGGGACGTCGTCGCCGGCACCCTTCCCCGGGAAGGCCTGGTCGCCGTCCAGACCCCCCAGGGCTTCGTCGTCCGCCTGCTGCGGGAGGCCCACGAACGGGCCGGAGAGCGGGACGTCACGGACGACGCATCGCTGATGGAGGAGGCGGGGCACGAGATCCGCATCGTCGAGGGGGATCCCCGGAACGTGAAGATCACGCGTCCCGAGGATCTGGCGCTGATCGCCGACCCTGAAGTCCTCTGCACGGTCGCGGGACTGGGCTACGACGTCCACCGCTTCGCGAAGGGCGGCGAGGAGGGCCGTCCCCTGAAACTCGGCGGGATCCCGATCCCCGGGGACATGCGGGTGCTTGCCCACTCCGACGGGGACGTGCTCCTGCACGCCGTCATGGACGCGATCCTCGGCGCCGCGGGACTGGGGGACATCGGCCGGCACTTCCCCGACGACGATCCCGCCATGGAGGGCGTCTCTTCGGCCCTGCTCCTGGACCGCACCCTCGAACTCGCGGCGGGGAGCGGCGTCCGCCCCTTCCACGCGGACGTCACCGTCATCGCCCAGCGCCCCAAGGTGCAACCCTTCCGGGACGAGATCCGGGGGAATCTGGCGCGTCTTCTGCAACTGCCCAGAGAACGGGTCAACGTCAAGGCCACGACCGAAGAGGGGCTGGGGTTCACGGGACGCATGGAAGGCATCAAGGCCAGCGCCCTCGTCACGTGCCGTCTGACGCCGCAGACAACGCATCCGTGACGCGTCGCCGGCGCCTTTTCCACGACGTCCGCAACCATGGACACGATCGGCCGGAGGCGAAGTTTCTCACGGACTTTTTTTCCGTCACACCCTTCTTGACCTCCCGTCGGTGTTCAGACTATACGCAATGACGCAACAGACCCGAACGAGACGACATCGCCGATGTCAATGGGACGAGGAACTTGCTGAAAGACGGACTTCAGACCATCGGCATCGCGATCCTGGCGGACCGGATCGACATCATGCGTCAACGGAAGCGTCGCGGGACATGCCTTCGATGCAACCGCAACGGCCGATCAACCGGCCAAGGGAGACTGATCCTTCAGGATCCGGTCGAACCCTGAATTGAAGTCCCCGACCCTGCATGAAAGGGGACGCCCGGATGCGGGTTTGCGCCTTTGCCGAGACGCGAACGATGCGAGGGCAGTTGATCTTGGAACGGGAACCCGCACGGATTGCACGTGGGGGCACCATCGGGTATCCGCGCCGCGAAGGGCGGCATGCGGGTGCGGCGGGATCGATTCCGACGCGCTCCGACGATGCGTCCGCCCACGGCAAACCCATCAGGATGGAATTCCATGGCGCAATACTACCTGAAGCACTTCTTCGATCCCGACTTCGACCACCTTGCCACGGACAAGCGCCAGGGAGACAACGAGTCCGACCTCTACAGCATGGGGTACGTGCAGAACGCCATCAAGGGGCAGATACTCGCCCAGGTCGTCCCTCTCCAGGATGTGCCGGGAGGGGTCGACGTCCGCTTCATCCGCGACGCCCCGGACTTCCCCGCGGGCCCGAACACCTACGTGGACCCCGCCCACCCGGACTACCTGCTCGCGAGCTCCAACGGCTACGTCTTCTACAACAACGGCAGGATCACCATAAAGCACCTGCTGAACGTCCGGCAGGACGTGTCCTTCCAGACGGGCAACATCTTCTTCGTCGGGGACATGTGCGTCCACGGCTCGGTGCGTGCGGGGTTCTCCGTCCAGGCCAGCGACGTGCGCATCAAGGGGCTTCTGGAGGGGGGCATCGCCAGGGCGCGGAAGGATCTTCTGGTGGAGGGCGGCGCCAGGGGCGGCGCCGGGAAGCACTGCGTCATGGACGCAGGCGGCAAGATCCACGTCCCCTTCGTGGAGAAGATGCAGGTCCGCGGCCGCGGCAACATCATCGTCGAGAAGTACTGCCTCTACTCCAGCGTCTACGGCGGGGCCAACATGATGGTGGGAGAGCAGCTCTACGGCTGCACCGTCAACGTCTACGGCTCCGTGTACGTGGGCAAGCAGCTGGGGAACAAGGCCGCCCTCGCCACCAAGGTGTTCCTGGGCTACAACCCCCTGAACATCCGCAACGTCGAGAAGATCGAGGCGCTCATCGCCTCCATCTCCACGTCCATCACCCACCTCAAGAACGTGGCCGGACACCTTCCCCCGGACACCAACGACATGACCAGGAAGCTGGCGAACCTCACCGAGGAGCGGGAGCAGCTCAAGAAGAGGCGCGACGTCATCTGGCAGGGGCTGCATCTGGACGAGCAGAACACCCAGAACTGCAACCTGCTGGTGCCGGGCATCGTCTACCCAGGGGTGGAGATAT
This sequence comes from Desulfovibrio sp., assembly GCA_031272715.1. GTDB lineage: Bacteria > Desulfobacterota > Desulfovibrionia > Desulfovibrionales > Desulfovibrionaceae > Desulfovibrio. The sequence continues at coordinate 5,623 of JAISTH010000101.1, read as the reverse complement.
GCATCGGACGCGCCTACATGAACATCGAGCGTCCCTACGAGAACTCCCTCTTCCGCCTCTGCTACGACGACATCATCGTGCAGCCGATCCCTCCGGGCCTGAAACATCCCGGGTCCGGGCGCTAGCCGGACGGCGATGGGCCGCGACGCCCCGACCTTCACGCCCGTCAGGGACGGGGACGCCCTGGCGGACGTCCAGGTCGCCCTTGGGGATCGCGCCTTCGCCATGCTCGGGCCCGCCGGCCCCGTCAGGGAGACGGACGCCGTGGACGCCATCCCGGAAGCCTCGTGGCGCGGCGCCCTGCCGGTCCTGCTGGGGGCGGGACTGGGGCACGCGCTGGGGCGCGTCCTCTCCTCCGCCGACGGCCCCGTCGCCGTGGTGGACAAGGAGCGGGACCTGCTGGCCCTGACCGGCGTCCTGGACCGCCTCCCCGAGGAGTCGCGACGCCGGGTCCTGACCGTGGAGGAGACCGATGCCGCGGAGGCCCTGAAGGCGCTGACCCGCTGGCAGATGGCGCATGGGGGCGGACGCTTCCTGCCCATCGTCAACCCCGCCTATCTGCGCATCGACCGTTCCCACTACGGCATCCTGCGGGAGCGCCTCGCCGCCAGCGCCACCACGGACTTCTGGGGACGGGCCGTGCGCCCCCGTTTCGCCACCCCGAGCCCACGGGTGCTTCTGCTCACCAGCAAGTACTTCCTCATGGGGGAGGTGGAGAGCGCCTGCAAGAGGCTGGGGCTGGATCACAGGCTCGTGGTGCTGGAGAACGACGAGATCGCCAGCGAGGACTTCGTCGAGAGGCTGCTGGCGCAGGTGCTGGACTTCGGGCCGGACTGCTGCCTCACCCTCAACCACATGGGCGTGGACGTGGAGGGGGTGCTCATGGACCTGCTGGGGCGGCTCCAGCTGCCCTTGGCGTCGTGGTTCGTGGACAACCCCGCCCTCATCATCCACCTCTACGCCCGGTGCGTGAGCCCCTGGGCCGCGATCTTCGCCTGGGACGAGGACAACGTCGCCCCTCTCCGCGAGGCGGGCTTCCTCCACGTCTTCCACCTCCCACTGGGCACGGACCCCCAACGGTTCAAGCCCGGCAAGGACGCGGCCGCGCCCGCGGCGTGGAAGGCCGACATCTCCTTCGTCGGCAACTCCATGGTCCACAAGGTGGGGGCAAGGCTGCGGAAGGCCCGGTTCCCCAGGGAACTCCTCCTGCCCTTCAAGACGGTGTCCCGGGCCTTCATGGACAGCGACCGCCGCTCGGTGCGGGACTTCCTCCGGGAGGACTTCCCGGAGGTCTTCAAGGCCTACGAGGCGCTTCCCGACAACGAGGGCCGCCTCGCGTACGAGACCTCGGTGACGTGGCAGGCCACGCGCCTCTACCGCAACGGCTGCGTCCGGACCCTCCTCCCCCTCCGGCCTCTCATCGTGGGGGACGACGGATGGCTCGGGGAATTCAGGGGACACGCCGGGCAGTACCGGTATCTGGACACCCTGAACTACTACGGCGAACTGCCGAGATTCTACGGACACAGCGCGATCAACTTCAACTGCACCAGCAAGCAGATGAAGGGGGCGGTGAACCAGCGGGTCTTCGACGTGCCGGCCGCGGGGGCCTTCGTTCTCACGGACTGGCGCCCCCAGATGGAGAGGCTCTTCGAGCCGGAGGAGATGGCCTGCTACCGGAGCACCGAGGAGGCGCTGCCCATGGCGCGGCACTATCTCTCCCATCCCGCCGAGCGCACGCGCATCGCGGCGGCGGCCAGAAAACGGGTCCTGGCCTGCCACACCTGGGAGCACAGGCTGACGGAACTCCTCGCCCGCATGCGGGAGACCTACGGAACGCCGCCACCCCCGTCATCGGCCCGGCCGTCCGGCCTCCCGTGAGCGCCGATCCCCTGCTGATCCTCCAGTTGCAGCGCATGGGGGACATCATCCTCACCTTCCCCCTGGTCGACGCCCTGAGAGGCGCCCTTCCGAAACACCCCATCCTCGTCGTGGCGGATCCCGCCTTCTCCGGGCCGCTTTCCTCGCTGGCGCCCCAGGTGACCTTCGTCTCCCCGAACCGGCTCCCCGACATCGCCCGGGGCCGCTATCACCTCGCAATCAACCTCTCCAGCGCCCCCCGGGCCGCGGAATGCCTGGGGTCCGTCGAGGCCGGGACCAAGCTCGGCCCCGCCATGGAACGGAAGGGCCTGCGCATCCACGGCCCATGGCAGCTCTACAGGGCCTCCCTCACCCAGAACAACCGCCACAACCGATTCCACTGGTCGGATCTCCACGCCCTGGACTTAGCTCCCATGGCCGGGCCGGATCTCTTCGGACACCCGCCCCGCACCCATGGGAAGGGGGATCGCCTCAGGGTCGGACTGGTGCTGGGGGCCAGCGAGGAGGCCAAGCGGCCCGACGCGGACTTCTGGGCGCGGCTGGCCATGCGTCTCGCCAGGGAAGGCATCTGGACGATCCTCCTCGGCGGCAAGGCGGAAGAAAGTCTCGGCGCCCAGGTAGCCGCGAAGGCGAAGCTCCCCGACGCGAACATGTGCGGCAGGCTTTCCCTGGAAGGGCTCGCGAGGACCCTCCGCATCCTCGACCTGTGCGTCACCCCGGACACGGGTCCCATGCATCTGGCCGACCGTCTGGGAGTGCCGGTCCTCAACCTTTCCATGGGGCCGGTGAACGCCCGGGAGACCGGACCCGTCTCCCCGGGGCAGACGGTCCTGCGGGCCGCCATGAGTTGCGCGGGTTGCTGGCAGTGCACGCGCCTCCAGGCCCCCTGTCGGCAGCGATTCACCGCGGCGGCGGTCGCCCAGGCCATCCTGTCCCTGCTGAAGGGCGCACGGCCCGAACGGACGCTGAGACTGACCTTCCTCGCCACGGCCAGGGGCGATCACGGCCTCCATCGCCTCGACCCCGTGCACCAGGATGCCGGGCTCTCCTGCAGGGACGCCCTCGAGACCTTCTGGCAGGCCGCGTTCCTCGCCCTGCACGGCGTGCAGGACGATACCGCATCCAAGCGCCTCGGGGAACTCGCCGCGGCCCATCCCGTCCTCCACGACAGGATGCGCAGGCACCTGCTGGAAATCCTCGCTGGCTGCGCCTCACACACAAGGCGGCGCGAGACGACGGCGCCCAAGTTCTGGATGGAGCGGCCCCCTTGCGTGCGCCTCTTCACCGGCTATCTGCACATGGCCCTGCAGAACGGCGACCACGACGCCTCGGCGTGGCGGACGGTCCTGGGCCATCTGGAACGGGTGCTGGAATTTTTCAGGGACGGCGGCGCCTGATCTGCCGCGGAGACGCACACGCCTCAGGGCCGGAGGTTCCGCTAGGCCATGCCGTTCGGAGGATCGGGAACTTCCCCCGGGGCGCCATGTGCGCCATGCGTGTGGAAGGACGGCGGCGCAGCTTGCCGAGACGATGCTGCGGCTAGGAGCGAAACCGGGATGCCGGACAAGCCGTCCGGCATCGTGCGGCCCGCGTAAAAAGGAGGGCGGAACGACGTCCTTGCTGCAGGGAACGAAAAATCTGTGGAGTTGACATCCCCCCAGAATCGCCTTATATTTGTGGAGACTGCGACCCTCGCAGTAGAACGAGGGCCGCGGCGGTCGGCAGCAGGTTTGCCGCCCCCGTGTCACATGGCTACCTATGGTTAAAGGGTTCTCGACCCTGCGTCAGCGCCATTGACGCAGGGTCAACTCATTTCAATGGGCCGGAACGGCCCAGAGTATGACCATCAATGCGAAGAACGCAGAAGCCAATAGTAGCTTTACCATGGCTGATGCCTCCTTGCGTGTTAACGCGCCGACCGCGGAATAGGAGGCAACCATGCGATGTGACTATAGTAGCAAAGAATCGCCAATACTGCAACCCCATGTCTGCAAACGACGGCCCGTCACCCTCCTCGCCTCCGGAACGGGCAGTCGGCCGTCTCCGCCTTCCCTTCCCACCCATCCCGGTAGATGACACGGCGCCCATTGCCAGGAATTGCGCGACTTGCCTTGGCATCCTCATGAACATGTGATGCGCTCTGGGCTTCACATTTGCCTGATCAGCGGACAGTCTTGGACTTTCCCAGGGGCGTGGGCATTTGTGTGCGCTTGCGGAGCATCGGCATGGGCCGGCGGTTCGGGACAGCAAAAAACCGGGCCAGGACGCAGGGACCTGTTTGGCGACATGAGCCGCGCACGACCCCGGATCAGCGGTTCCGTCAGGCCAGGCCGTTCGGAGGATCGGGAACTTCCCCAGGGGCGCCATGTGCGCCATGCATGTGGAGGGACGGCGCCGTGGCTTGCCGGGACGATGACGCGCCTGGGAGCGGAGCCGGAAAACCGGACGCCTCGTCCGGCATCCCATGTGCCCCATGGCCTCGGAGGCGAAACAACGGCCTGTGCAGGAAGTGGAACCCGGGCGGGACGAGAGGGTGGTTGACAACCCCAAAAACCATCTTATAGTATTGGGGATCACGGCCCCCGTGAGGGTACACGAGGACCGTGGCGGTCGGCAGCTTTGTTTGCCGCCCCCACACCACATGGCTACCTGGTTAAAGGGTTTTCGACCCTGCGTCACCGCTATTGACGCAGGGTCTATCCCTTTCATCGGCCAGTACCGCCGCTTTCCCGATGTCCGCTTTCGGCGACCCCTCGCTGGGGGTAACCCTGGGGAAACTTTTGCGTGAATGGGACATTGGGGTGACCTTTTTTTGGGGGCAACCTCTCCGGGGCAACCCTTGGGGTGACCGAAGCCCATCCCATCGGCCACGGTGGCCCCTCGCAGGGGCATGCATCCATATCGGCGATCTAATCCCCGGCTCCGGGCGGGGATGCACATCGGCAAGGGGGAAGGTCTGGCCGCGCACGGAAAGGGCACCTACGCCCCTTGGCATCCTCATGACCATGGGACGCACTTCCGGCTTTACATTTGCCTGATCAGCGGACAGTCTTGGACTTTCCTGGCGCGTGTGCATTTGTGTGCGCTTGCGGAACATCGGCATGGGGCGATGGTTCGGGACAGCAAAAAACCTTGGCCGAGACGCAGGAACCTGTTTGCCTGCACGGGCCGCGCACGACCCAGGACCAGCGGTTCCGCCAGGCCAGGTCGTTCGGAGGATCGGGAAATTTCCCCGGCACGCCATGCCCGTGGAGGGGCGGCGCCGGGGCTTGCCGAGACGATGCCGCAGCCTGGAGCGGAACCGGGAGACCGGACGCCCCGTCCGCCATCGCATGTGCCCCATGGCTGCGGAGGCGGTACCACGCCCCTGCTGCAGGACGCGGAAATCGGGAAGCTCTCTTCAGGTAGTGTGTTGATACCCCCATCCTCCCACATATACTTCTGCCCCCCTGTCGTGCGATGCGAAATCATTACGCACCATCGATGTTTTTCTCCTCGTCGCCCATGGCCTCGTTCCACCACACGAGGCAGTTGTCGAGACGTCTGTCCGCGGCGCCGGCCATGGGCGGGCGCGGGAAGCTTCGTGATGCACATCGTCCGACGTCCGTGCAAGGCGACATGGTTGGGCTTCTCCAAGGCATTTCCGGGATTCCTGACTTCCTGATGACAGCGGGGCACCATGACGAACGGCGCGGAAAAACCGTCGATGGCTGTCTCCCCGCCATCGGTGTCCTTATGCGAT
>JAISTH010000049.1 GCA_031272715.1 Desulfovibrio sp. | reverse complement strand
GGGGACCACCTCCGGGGATGGACGGTGGGCAGATGCCGGCACGACGGCAACCGGGCGCAGTCTCATGCGGACAGGCCCTGCGTGGCCAAGCCGGGCCTTCATTCATGCAATCGCCCTGCACGGTCGTTTCCTTCCGCTTGTGCTCGGCGGGGATGGGGTGTACGCTTCATCTTTTTGCCGTCGTTAGCCTTGGAGGACTCAGGCATGCAGAACACCGGAACCTATTATTTCACCTCGGAATCCGTCACGGAAGGGCACCCCGACAAGGTTGCCGACCAGATATCCGATGCCGTGCTGGACACGTTGCTCGCCCAGGACAAGGACGCCCACGTCGCCTGCGAGACCCTGGTCACGACGGGCATGGCGGTGATCGCCGGCGAGATCAGCACCAAGGGATACGCCGACCTGCCCCACGTGGTTCGAGAGACCATCAAGGAAATCGGCTACAACAGCTCGGAAATGGGCTTCGACTGGCAGACCTGCGCCATCATCTCCTCCATCGACCACCAGTCACCTGACATCGCACAGGGCGTGGACCGGGAAAAGCCCGAGGATCAGGGCGCCGGGGACCAGGGCATGATGTTCGGCTACGCCTGCAGCGAGACGAAGACGCTCATGCCCGCCCCCATCTACTGGGCCCATCAGCTCTCCCAGCGACTGGCCGAGGTCCGCAAGGCCGGGATCGTGGACATCTTCCGCCCCGACGGCAAGACCCAGGTCTCCTTCCAGTATCAGGACGGCAAGCCCGTGCGCATCAACAACGTGGTGGTCTCGACCCAGCATACGGCCAAGGCCGGCCACGACGACGTGGCCGATGCCGTGCGGACCCACGTGATCCGTCCGGTGCTTGAGTCTTCGGGATACTTCGACGAAAAGGACTGCGAGATATTCATCAACACCACCGGCCGCTTCGTGGTGGGCGGTCCCATGGGGGACTGCGGTCTCACGGGCCGCAAGATCATCCAGGACACGTACGGCGGCAGCGGCCATCACGGCGGCGGGGCCTTCTCCGGCAAGGATCCCTCCAAGGTGGACCGCTCCGGCGCCTACATGGGCCGGTACATCGCCAAGAACGTGGTGGCGGCGGGACTGGCCCCGATATGCGAGGTGCAGATCGCCTACTGCATCGGCGTCGCCCAGCCCGTGAGCGTGCTGGTGTCCTCGGTGGGCACCGGGGACATCTCGGACGAGATCCTGACCCGGGCCGTCCGTGAGGTGTTCGATCTGCGTCCCTACTTCATCAGCAAGCGGCTGGACCTCAAGCGTCCCATCTACAGGAAGTCCTCCTGCTATGGGCACTTCGGCAGGGAACTGCCGGAGTTCACCTGGGAGAAGACGGACGCCGTCGCGGACCTGCGCACGGCGGCCAAGGTCTAGCCCCGGCCGGCGGCGGGATATCCATGGCAGGGAGCACCTTCGGCAGACTGCTGCGGCTGACCACTTTCGGCGAATCCCATGGAGCGGGTCTCGGCGGCATCCTTGACGGATGTCCGCCGGGACTCGAACTCGCCGAGGAGGATCTGCAGCGGGATCTCGACCTGCGCAGGCCCGGTCAGAGTCCGGCATCCACCAGCCGCAAGGAGCCGGATCGGGTGCGTCTGCTCTCCGGCGTCTTCCAGGGACGCACCACCGGGACGCCCATCGCCTTCTTCGTCGCCAACGAGGACCAGCGTTCCCGGGACTATGCCGAGGTCGCGACGAAATTCCGCCCCGGTCACGCCGACTGGAGCTACGTGCAGAAGTACCGGGGCGTCTACGACTACCGCGGGGGCGGCCGTGCCTCGGGGCGCGAGACGGTGGCCCGGGTCGCCGGAGGCGCCATCGCCCGGAAGCTTCTCGCCCTCCGGGGCGTCGATCTCCACGCCGGCGCCGTGGAGCTTGGCGGCATCGCGGCGTCCCGGGAGGAGATGGATCTCGCCGGCGCCTTCGACCGTCCCTACTATGCGGCGGCCCCCGGCGTCGTCCCGCTCTGGGACGAACGTGTGGCGGAGGCGAAGAGTGCGGGGGACTCCCTGGGGGGGATCGTCGAGGTGGTGGCCACTGGCGTTCCGGCGGGCCTCGGGGAGCCCGTGTTCGACAAGTTGGAGGCCCTGCTGGCCCATGGGGTCATGAGCGTGGGCGCCGTGAAGGGCGTGGAGGTCGGGGACGGTTTCGCGGCCAGTCGCGCCACGGGATCCCGGAACAACGATCCCTTGCTGCCGGGCGGTTTCGACTCCAACCACGCCGGCGGGACGCTGGGCGGCATTTCCAGCGGCCAGGACGTGGTGGTCAGGGCGGCCGTCAAGCCCATCGCCTCCATCGCCATCCCCCAGCGGACCCTGACCCGGGATGGCGAACCCGCGACCATCGTCGTGGGAGGGCGGCACGACGTGTCCGCGATCCCGCGTATCGTGCCGGTGATCCGTGCCATGGTCGCATTGGTGCTGGCGGACGCCATGCTCATCCAGGCGAGGATGTCGGTCCTTCCTTAGTCAAAATTGAGTTTATATTATCTGTTTTCATGGAAGATGCCTTAATATTACAAAAACATTTGATATTCATTAGGAAGGCGTAAGCGTTGGGGGTAACCACTGGATCGACCCGAATTCGTCTGTTCATGCGTATCCATACATTTAGATTTGCCACACGCTGAAGTAAACTCCTAGCAAGGAGCAGTATACAGTAGCTCCGCACGTAAGGATCTGCCCATGGTACATTTCAGCGGTGGACGTGTCTACCAGAATCTATGGTGTTATATCTCGTAAAGTGTTATTCAAATTATCATAGTTTTCTTCATTTCATAAACATACAACAAAATTTTTGAGGGTCTCATTATGCCTGACAAAAAGAAACGGAAGCTAGTCCTCCATACACGTGAAGAACTAGAAGATCATTTGCGCACCCTTGCGAATACGCCATACACTGGCGAAAGATTCCCAGGTGCATGTTGCTACTCACCTGTGCGTGAATCTCTATATAAATTTGTCTGCCCTCACTGTGGTATGGAAACTGACCTTCTGTATCCGAGTGAATATGTCTTTGATGAGACACAGGAAGTAGTTAAGAAACTGCAGAAGGCAGGCTACGATGCCTATCTCTATTGCACTGAGTTCTGCCCAAGGTGCCGCTCAGTTTCGGAAAATACAAAAAGAGAAGCTGAAATGCAATTTGTGATACGCTTCTCCGACAGCGAAAACTACCATGTCGCAAGGTCAAACATCCTTCAGGATTACCTTTGCGTCCTTGAGTTTCTGCTCGGCAATGAGGTAATGTCGGGTTCTTTCGGCGAGACCGTCCCGCTTAATGAGAGGGTTGATGTTCTTGTCAAAATGCTGGGCCTGACAAATGTTGAAGCCCAGCAAAAAATCAGAAATAGATAATTAGAAATGACTAACTTTTGGATTCATGTCGTTATTTGCATTTGACTACCCCATAACATTAGGCCTCGAGCCTATGGGACCTATGATGGTAGAAAGATACACAGTACAGTTTTAACTTTTATTATTTCTGTTTCAATTTATTGTAATATGAGTCTAACATTCTGTTTATTTTTGTCATTTAATTAATGTATTGCCAGTGTCGCTATCAAGTGATAGGGAATTGTATAATCTTCTTTAATGTTTGTAATATCAATTGCCATAAGAAATCATCTGCCGTTCCGGAAATGTTTACTCACATCTAAGGCAATATCACTGTTGTTGTGAGAACTTTTTTGCTGAACGCCAGCAACCAAAGCATTCCCAAGTCACCGGAACGCAAGAACTTAGAACAGACATGTACGATCTGCACATCCCCGCGAACGTCGTCCTGGAGATGACCTACGCCTGCAATTTCCGCTGCGTGTTCTGCTCCTGCCCTTGGGAGGCGGGAGAGCACGGCCCGGCCTACGTCAAGGGCACGGAACTCGCCATCGACCAATGGCGCGAGATACTCGACCGACTCGCCGTCATGGGCGTCAGGAACGTCTCCATCTCCGGCGGCGAGGCCCTCCTCAAGGACGGCGTCGTCGATCTGCTGGAATACGTCCGGAAGGACACCGACTTCAACAAGGACGGGGAAATCGTCTTCATCTCCAACGGCGCGCTTCTCGACGACGCCACCATCGACGCGTTCCGCAGGCTGAAAATCCACCTCTCCCTCTCCCTGCAGGGCCTCGACACCTACGACGCCCAGACGGGCACCTCGGGCATCGGCGCCGGCAACGTCCTCCACTGGCTCGGGAAGGCCCATGAAGCCGGCATCGGAACCACGGCCAACATCACGCTGACCGCCTGGAACTACCACGAGGCCTTCGACCTGATGGCCAACGCCTTGATCGCCGGCGCGGACACGCTGCTGCTGAACCGGTTCCTTCCAGGCGGAAGGGGCCTCTCCCGCAGGCAGGAACTCGCCCTGACGCCGGCGCAGTTGAACGGGATGCTGGAGACGGCCGAGAAGGTGCTGGGGATGTCCAGGCGCAAGGGACACGTCGGCACGGAGTTCCCCCTTTGCGCCGTCGAAGGGGACGGGCGGCGTTTCAAGGAGATCGTCTTCGGGCACCGCTGCGCGGCCGCCAAGGATTTCTTCGTCGTCGATCCCGCGGGATTCGTGCGCGTGTGCAACCACTCCCCGGTCAAGGTCGGACACGCCCTCGAGGGGGACGTCGTGGAGGACGTCGCATACTGGCGCACGTTCACGGACAGGGCGTACATCCCCGACGCCTGCGTCATGTGCAGGCACGTCAGCTTCTGCGACTGCGGGTGCCGCGAGGTCGCCTCCATTTGCACCGGTTCCTTGCGAGCCCTGGATCCCGATGCGCGCATCGACGGCATGCCCGTCGACGGCGAATCGCCCTTCGATCCGTTGCAAGGCGCCTTCCCGGCCGGGGCGGCCGATGCGCGGCGTCCCTCTTCCAGGAGGCCGGCACGATGAAAACCATGCAAGTCCCGAGACGCGGCGTCTCGCAAAAGAACCTGCCCGTGGACATGGGCCCGGAGGCCGTCGAACTCTCAGGTTCCATCCAGCGGATCATTTTCCACAACTCCGAGAACGGGTACAGCGTCGTCCAGCTGCACGTCGACCAGGGCGCCGGCGTCGACCACAAGGGCAACGTGACCTGCGTGGGCCATCTGGCTGAGCCCAGAGTGGGCGCCAGGCTGCGCGTGCGGGGTGCGTGGGTGAACGACAAGCGCTTCGGCCGGCAACTCAAGTTCGACGCGGTGGAGGAGCTGCTCCCGGACACCGCGGAGGACATCAGGAACTTTCTGGGGTCGGGGCAGATCAAGGGTCTGCAGATGGAACTGGCCTCGCGGATCGTCGCGGCCTTCGGCACGGAGGCCCTGCGGATCCTCGACGACGAGCCTGAACGGCTCGCCGAGGTCAGGGGCATAGGGAGCAAGACGCTGGCGACGATCGTCGCGAGCTGGCGCGAGAAGCGCTGCATGCGGGACCTGATGCTCCTCCTCCAGCCCCACGGCGTCAGCCTGGCCCTGGCGGTGCGGATATACAAGCTGTACCAGGACTCGGCCATCGAGGTCGTCCAGTCCAATCCCTACCAGCTGGCGACCGACATGCACGGCGTCGGATTCGTCACCGCCGACTCCATCGCCACCAAGCTGGGGTTCCCTCAGGACGCGCCCCTGCGCATCGAGGCCGGCATCCTCTACGTTCTCGGCAGGAATTCGGACGACGGCAACGTGTACATGCCCATGCCCGACCTTCTGAAGGCCGCGGGCGACCAGCTGAAGGTGGCGGAGGAGATGCTGCGGGACGCCCTGGAATGCCTGCGCCAGCAGAAAAGGGTCGTGCTGGAGGAGATGGACGGCGAGGTGGGGGTGTTCCTCCCCGACAACTTCGACTGCGAGAACGGCATCTCCCGCCACATGTGCCGTCTGATGCACGGCCTGAAACGCATCGACACGGTCGCGGACGACCGTGCCATCACGGAGATGGTGCTTTCCCTTCGCGTGGAACTGGCCGAGGAGCAGGTGGAAGCCATCTTCATGGCGGTCAAGGGCAAGGTGATGGTGCTCACCGGCGGACCGGGGACGGGCAAGACGACCATCATCAGGATGATCCTGCGCCTGTACCTGGAGGCGGGAGCCAAGGTCCTGCTGGCGGCCCCGACCGGCAGGGCGGCCAAGCGCATGCAGGAGGCCACCGGCTGCACGGCCCAGACGGTCCACAGGCTCCTCCAGTACAATCCCGTCGAGGAGGCGTTCCAGTGCGGCGAATCCAAGCCCCTCGACTGCGACCTGCTGGTGGTGGACGAGGCGTCCATGATGGACACGATGGTCTTCTACCACCTGCTTCTGGCCGTGCCCGACGGGGCCACCCTCGTGCTGGTGGGGGACGTGTTCCAGTTGCCGTCGGTGGGGCCGGGGGCGGTGCTTGCGGACATCATCGTCTCCGGGAAGGTCCCGGTGGTGGAACTGACCAGGATATTCCGGCAGTCGGCGGAGAGCGCCATCGTGCGCAACGCCCACATGATCAAGAAGGGCGTCGTCCCCGAAATCGACGTCCAGGGGGAGGGGGACGATTTCCGCTTCATCGTCGAGGAGGATCCGGAGGCGGTCGCGCAGCGCATCGTGGAGCTTGTGGTGCGGGACATTCCCTGGCGATTCGGCGACATCGATCCCCTGCGGGACATCCAGGTGCTCACGCCCATGCACAAGGGGCCGGTGGGGAGCTTGCGGATGAACGCCCTGCTTCAGGAGGCTCTCAACCCCGTGGGCCGGGAGATCCGTCGAGGGGAGAAGGTGTTCCGGGTCGGCGACAAGGTCATGCAGACGCGCAACGACTACGACAAGGAGATCTTCAACGGGGACATCGGCCGGATAGAGCGCTTCGACCAGGAGGAGGGGAAGATGTCGATCATGTTCGACGAGATGAAGACGTATGGATTCGAGGATCTGGACAGCATCGTGCCCGCCTACGCCATCTCCATCCACAAGTCCCAGGGGTCGGAGTATCCCGTGGTGGTGCTCCCGCTCCTGAAGCAGCATTACATCATGCTGCAGCGCAACCTCATCTACACGGCGGTGACCCGGGGGCAGCGCTACGTCGTGGTGATCGGGGAACCGCGGGCCTTCGTCACGGCGGTGCAGAACGACAGGATACGGCGGCGCAACACGAGGCTGGCCGCGCGCCTGTGTCGGGCCCTCGGCTGAGGCGTCCCCGCGGGAGGGTCCCGGGGCGGCGGTCGGCGGTCTAGCGGCCGGAGCCCTTGGATGCGGTCTTGGACCTGAGCCATTCCACCGCCTCTTCGTCGGCCTTCATGGCGGCCTCGTCCCCGACCCTCTCCTTGAGATCCTCGATGGCCTTGTCCAGGTCCGAGGCCTGGAAGCCGCCCATCTTGGCGACCAGGTACCATTTGAGGGCCTCCTCTGGGTCCGGTTCCCCCCCGAGGCCGTCCTTCTTGGCCACTGCCAGGTTCTTGATGCCTTCGAGGTAGCCGGCGTCGGCGCTCATCATGAACCATGCCAGGGCCTTCTCCGGGTCCTCGGGCTGTCCCATGGTGCCGCGCAGGCAGATGATGGCGAGGTCGTTGGCGGCCATGCCCACGCCGCCGGTGGCGGCCTTCTCGAGGTACTCGAGTCCCTTGGCGATGTCCTGGCCGACCCCCTGGCCCCTGAAATAGTATCCCGACAGCTGGTACTGGGCCTGGGCCGAGCCCAGGTCCGCGGCCTTTTTGAGGAGTTCGATGCCTTTGCGGACGTCGGTGTGGGTGCCCATGCCGATCAGGTAGCAGTTGGCGGCCTTCAGCACGCCGTCGGGGACGCCGTTCGTGGCGGCCCGTTCGTACCATTCCAGGGCCCTTGAGTAGTCCTTGGGGATGCCCACCCCCTGTTCGTAGAAGATGCCGGTGTTCAGCATGCTGAGGCGGTGCCCCCGTTCGGCGGCGGTCATCGTGTAGGCGAAGAGGGTGTTTGGGTCGGCGGATTTCTGGGGGGCGATGGCCGTCTGCTGTGCGTCGTCCAGTGGCGCCGGTGTGGCGGGTATGGACAAGGGGGCCGAGGCCGCGGGAGCGGGAGTGGGCGCCGGAGCGGGGGCGACCGCTGGTGCGGGAGTCGGCGCAGGAGCGGGTGCAGGTGCCGGTGCGGCCGCTGGTGCGGGAGTCGGCGCAGGTGCGGGCGCGGGCGCCGGGGGAGGGGATGCGGCGGGTGCGCTCTGCCCCTGGTGCGCTGCCTCGGGAGCGGCCGGGGGGGCCGGTGCCGGCCGGGGTTCCGCCTGTCGCCGGGAACTTCCCGGCTTCTCGATGGACACGCCCATGGCCCAGGCCGGCTGCGGCGCGGACGCGACCGGGGCCGCGAGGGCGAGGGCGAGACTCAGCAGGGTGGCCGCATGAAATGTGCGCATGGCGAGAACTCCAGAGGATGCGGGGGCTCACGGACCCCCGGGGCGTCCGCGGGGGCGTTGCAGCCTGCCCCCACAGTATCCCAAGGGGACGGCGAACTCAAGGCTCCCGCTCGAGAGAGTCCCCTCCGCTTGAGAGAATTCCCATCCGTTCGAGGGACTTCGCAAGCCCCCGGAGGTCAGTCCTCCGGCCCGGACTGGTTCATGGCGAGGCGCAGGGCTTCGGCGTACTTGAAGACGACGCCCTTGTGCGCCGGGAGGATCGTGTCCTTCCCGGTGACGGGATCGCGTCCCTTGCGCTCCCGCTTCTCCTGAACGTGGAATCTGCCGAAGTTGCGTATGGACAGGTCGCCCTCCTCGACGATGCTCTTGATGCAGAGATCGATCAGGGTCTGGGCGATGGCGGTCGCCGTCTTGAGGGGGACGCCGAGTTCGTCGTGGATGCGTTCGATGAAGGCGGACCGGTTGAAGGCTACACGAGGATGCGGCATGGGGAGGAACCTTGCATGCTGGGGATGGGTCCGGACCGGGCGGGCCGGGCGGGGCCGTGGGGGGTGGGGGCCTGTTCGCGCGGGAGCGCGCGAAAGACAGCATAGCCCCAAACCCCGCGGCGGGCAAGGGTGCAGGTCCCGCCCTTCCGGTGCCCCTCCCGGCCTCGCCGCGCCGGGACAATGGCCTCGCATCGCGACTTTTGCCTTGACATGGCTATTCAAAGGTGCTATTCTGAATTTTTTGTGCGCGTCTACTGAAACGTGGAGATATTCGGCACGCGTAAACATGGCGGCAGTCCGACGAATTCCGAGACGCGGCCTGGACGCGGCCATGACATGTGACCGGAATATCCGTGGCGGGATGGCCGCATGCCCGTCATTGCACGTGTTTTCGTCTCTCGAAGGGGGTGGATGATGGAAGGATTGAGTTTCACGAAGATGCAAGGGGCCGGCAACGACTACATTTACATAAACGGATTCGTCCAGCACGTCAGCAACCCGGGCGAACTCGCCAAGCGGATCAGCGACCGGCATTTCGGCGTCGGTTCGGACGGCCTCGTCCTGATACTGCCTTCCGGCATCGCCGACGTCCGCATGCGCATGTTCAACGCCGACGGCTCCGAGGCCGAGATGTGCGGCAACGCCGTCCGCTGCATCGGCAAGTACGTGTTCGATCGCGGCCTTTTCGCCAAGGAACTGGTCCGGGTGGAGACGGCGGCGGGCGTCAAGATCGTGCGTCTGCTCTTCGAGTCCGGCGCCGTCTGCGGCGCCGTGGTGGACATGGGGGAACCGATCTTCGCCCCGGAGGCCATCCCGGTGCGGACGACCCCGGAGATCGCGGGAATGCACCGCATCGCCGGCCATCCCCTGGAGGTGGCCGGGACCACCTACGCGGTGACGGCCCTCTCCATGGGCAACCCCCATGCCGTGGTCTTCGTGGACGACGTCGACGGGCTCGATCTCGAGAGGCTCGGCCCCCTCTTCGAGCAC
The DNA here is from genome assembly GCA_031272715.1 of Desulfovibrio sp. Lineage (GTDB taxonomy): Bacteria > Desulfobacterota > Desulfovibrionia > Desulfovibrionales > Desulfovibrionaceae > Desulfovibrio. The sequence goes on along the minus strand of JAISTH010000049.1, from coordinate 10,243 downwards.
CATCCCTTCTTCCCCCAGCGCGTCAACACGGAATTCATCCACGTGCTCTCCTCCGAGAAGGTGCGCATGCGGGTCTGGGAACGGGGCGCCGGCGAGACGCTGGCCTGCGGCTCCGGCGCCTGCGCCGCGGCCGTGGCATCCATCCTCGGCGGATTCACCGGCCGGGCCGTGGAAGTCCAGCTCAAACGCGGCGCCCTCGGCATCAAGTGGGACGAAAGCGACGGGCACGTCTACCTGAAGGGCGACGCCGTGACGGTGTTCGACGGCGTCTACCCCGTATAGATCCGGAGGTTCTATGGCAAAGGTCAACACGCATTTCCTGGCGCTGCAGTCCAGCTACCTCTTCGTCGCCATCGCCAAGAAGGTGGCCGCCTTCAAGGAGGCGAACCCGGGCAGGCGCGTCATCAGCCTCGGCATAGGGGACGTGACCCGCCCCCTGGTTCCGGCGGTCACGGCGGCCCTGCACAAGGCGGTGGACGAGATGGGCGTGGCCGAGACCTTCCGCGGGTACGGTCCCGAACAGGGCTACGGCTTCCTCAGGGACGCCATCCGCAAGGACTATCTCGACGCGGTGGGCGTGTCCCTCGAGTCCGACGAGATCTTCGTCAGCGACGGGGCCAAGTCGGACGTGGGGAACTTCCAGGAGATGTTCGCCCCGGAGAGCGTGGTGGCGGTCACGGACCCGGTCTATCCGGTCTACGTGGACTCCAACGTCATGGCGGGCAGGGCCGGATCCTGGGACGAGGGAAGGGGCGGGTGGAACCGCATCGTCTACCTCCCCTGCGTCCGGGAGAACGGCTTCGTCCCGGCCTTCCCGGCGACGCCTCCGGACATCATCTACCTGTGCTACCCCAACAACCCCACGGGAACCGTGGTCGACAGGAAGACCCTGAAGGCGTGGGTCGACTACGCGAAGGGGAACCGATGCGTCATCCTGTACGATTCCGCGTACGAGGCCTTCATCCAGGAGGAGGGCGTCCCCCGCAGCATCTACGAGATCGAGGGGGCCAAGGACGTCGCCGTGGAGTTCCGCAGCTTCTCGAAGACGGCGGGATTCACGGGACTGCGCTGCGCCTACACGGTGGTGCCGAAGCAGCTTCTGGTGGACGACGGCAAGGGCGGCAGGACGAGTCTCAACCCCTTGTGGCTCAGGCGCCAGAGCACCAAGTACAACGGATGCCCCTACATCGTGCAGCGCGCGGCCGAGGCGACCCTCGGCGAGGAAGGCAAGGGGCAGGTGCGGAAGGTGATAGACCTCTACCGCCGGAACGCCCGGCGTCTCGTGGACGCCGCGAGGGGCATGGGCCTGGACGTCTTCGGAGGGGTCAACGCCCCGTACGTGTGGGTCGGCGTCCCCAAGGGGACCGATTCCTGGGGGTTCTTCGACAGGCTCCTCCAGGAGGCCGCCCTTGTGTGCACGCCGGGGGCGGGATTCGGGGTGAGCGGCGAGGGATACGTCCGCCTGACGGCCTTCGGGGATCCCGCGGACATGGACGAGATCATCGAACGGCTGCGGCGGATCGCCTGACAATGCGTCCGGCGCCTTGCGCAAGGCGGGGCGCCGAGGGACGAGTCGTGCCCCCGATGACGAGTTCGGCGATGTTCCCCATTTGCGGAACTTTTTTCATGAACCAAAATCCGTCAGGATTGCGTCCTGGCCTTTCCTAGTTGGTGAAAGAGCATGGATCTGAGCCGTCCGCTGTATACCAATTTCCGCATTGCCGCTGACGAATTCTACAAGGAGAACGGAAGATATCCGTTCATAAGAGAGCTAATTTCTGAAGCCGGAATGGGATCGCTTGCTTCAGCGTCTCATTTCCTGAATCTATGGCGTGAAGAGAAAGGTCTTCGCAAGCCGCTGCTTTCTGACAATTACTTGCCAGCTGCCGAAGAATTCCTGAAAGTCCATAATCGTGCGCCGACAAGCAGGGAACTCCTCGAGATCGTCGATCAGGGCAGTGCCTGGTCGGCGAAGAAGTTCTTGAACAAGTGGCGCAGTAAGAAAGGCCTTTCGATGCCCAAGTGGGCCAAGAGATTCCCTGAACCCTGCAGGCCGGACATACGGACGGTGATCGAAAAACTGTCGCAGGAGCTTGGCCGTATGCCGAAGGTAGTGGAAGTGCATCGTCTGGTCTACGCATGCAGATCGACGGTGTCGAATCACATGAAAAAATGGCGCAAGGAGCATGGGGTCGTGTAGGTCACCCGGATGTCCACATGCGGCATATCGGGTGTTGTCGCATAAAATGGTGCCATGCGCACATTCTACTGCAAAGGGTTTAGCAATCAATGAAGTTGAAACGAAATCCTCATGCGCAAAGCAGAAAATCACTGCTAAGCCAAAGGTTCCTCAGTCGCAACGCCAGATCTTCGGATTCTGGCACAGACGATATGGATCCCGATGCGAAGTGGAATGTATCTGTCCTTTTTGCACCAGGCACCACGTATCAGAAAGAATGGCTGCGCTTGCAGGACGATGTCTGTGCAACGAATGCAGACAAGGTCTTCGTCGTCAATGGCCGCGTACCAACCCTTTTCCATTGGCAGAAGTTGCATTTCCTGCAATCCTGGCACACGCACTGCGAGTCCGCCATCCCATGGATGACCGATCTTAGCGGCAAACGCATCGCCATTGTCGACGACTGCATCCGTACCGGCGTCACGCTGAACAACATGATCGACCGCCTCATCGCAAGTGGCGCGTCCGCGAAAAACATCTCGGCACATTGCATGTTCTCGACACAGTCTCCCAAGGACATTGTGTTACATGGCGGCATTAAGCCGACTTTTGTTCTGGATCGCGCCATCCCCCCTGACGAATACGAAAAGAGAATTCAGGATCTTCTGACATATCTAGCGATGTATCCTTTCGTATATCAGTTTGAATATCCACAATTTATGCTCAGGCTTAATGATTCCCTGAAAGATCATGACGATGCGATCAAGTACCTGTTCGAAATGTTTGACAGAAATAGTGTTTTCAAGCCAGACCTTCCAACGCGCCAACACTACTTCATGCACCGCATCACTGTAAACATCAGTCCCGTGAATGCCCTGTGGAGATTCCGTCTCCATTTATTTGAAGAAGAGCGCGTTGGTTTTGTCATCCCCATTACTCCTAGTCATAAAGTAGACACGTCTATTTCCCATTTCACTGAAATACGAAAACATGTAGATGAAATTTTGAAAAACATTGATCCCAAGAGAGAAGTCTTTCCCGGTGAGGCGAGATGCCGTTTTGAACAATTCATCAATTCGATTGAATGTTTCTTCTCCATGCATTATAAGTTCGCCCCGATTTTCGCACTTGAGGATGGAATTGATTATAGAAACATGCTCATAAGTGCGATTTCGAATTTTGGCGGGGATATCGCACGCGACATCCTCACGCCACTAGAATTTGTGAATCCGAAATCAGTGCGTTGGGCAGACATAACGCCAAAGGATCCTGAACTCCCATCTCTGTTTTGCACGCTATTCATGCAAAAGGAGAATGGGAAGGAATTCATGGATGCGCTTCGGGAAAGAATTGTCAAACGGCGCAAAGAAGGCTTCACAAACATCGTCACGATTGTGCATGCATTTTACGATGCCGTTCACGAGCTCGTCAGCGACAATGAAAAATTGAGCAAACTGGTCGATGCCGAGGGCTTCCATCCCAATGGCAAAGAAATCCTTGAGAACCCATATTTGAGAAACGTAATAGGCCCGACCTTTGCTGACATTGTATGGGTCGCGAAAAAATTCTACAAAGAGTTCTATAGGAAATATCCTGAAGATATTGTTGTATTCAACAAAATTGCAGAGCAAATGGACATCGACATAGACAATGCAAGCGTCATCCCGACATACAATATGCAACATGAACAGATCTACCGCAGGGGTGAGGGATATCTGCAGGACAAATCTGCGATGAACATGATGCGCATCCTCAGTGAAAGCAAGAGACTGGTGAATGGCATGCCGGTGAGTCTGGACGGGCTTTCTGCCGAGAAGAGGCAGCATTTTTCGCACTCGTTGGAATTCATGGACAAAGTGCCCTACTGGATGGGCATGTGACGCGCCGGACCCGGGATGTGGCGTCGCCGTCCGAAGGTCCATGGGTTCCCGTTTCCGCCTCTTCCGGCAGGTCCCTTCTTCCGGCAGGTTCTCCTTCTCCCTGAAGGCTTCTGACGGACACCCGGAACGCCGTCCATGGGACGCGCTCCCGACCGCCCGTTTGGGCGCCCCGCCGCGAAGAACATGTCGGACGCCCCGTCCCGCAGCCCTCGGGATCCGCCGTGCCGCGACCATGACGGCCTCCGCCTTCCCGATGTGCGTCCGTCGCGATGGACGCATTCACCAGCACAAGCTGCGCGCGACGCTGGACCAGGCTCTCCGTCTGGCTTTGCGGTTCTTCGGGAAAATCGCGTCGACCAGCACATGCTTCGCGCGACAGTGGTCCAAGTTCCATTCGTGGAAAACACCTTGGCGGTTCTCCTCAGCCCGCCTCGCCGGGGGCCCGGATCTCCCCCCGCCTGGAACGTTTCCCTCGTCCGCGTCCGGACAGGGGAACCCGTCGCCGCAATCGCGTCGCCGCAGGGCAGCCGCCGGTCCTTCCGGCCCCGTCCGGGATCCGGTCCCGCCCCGGGAGGCGCGCCGCAAGGCGCCCGCGAACTCCCTCTCCCGCCCGGTTGCAAACCAATGGCGCCGGGGCTATAGTACTCGACCCCCTCGTGCGGCCATTCCACGGAACGGTTCGCACCCGCCAGCGCCTCGGCCTCCGGCCGGACGCCGTCTGGGCCGTCGGGCGACCTTCCCTTGCGGAGGCGCCGCCTCCGCACCCCCGATGCGCGCGGCCATGGGACGCGGCGCGGAAATCGCGCAACGGGCCCCGGTGGCAGAACCTCCGGAAGGCCTCCGGGCGTGTCGCGCCGCCCTCCGGATGGTCCGCTCGTCGCGGATCCGGGCTTCTTGAACCCTTCGACACGGATTCAGGCCATCATGTGCAGGATCGGTTCCATCAAAAGCAGGACCCCCATGCATCCCTCCGTGGCCCTCAGACTCATGCTCCCCCAGCAGGAGGGGCACGACAACTCCGGGTTCGCCATGGTCATGCAGGATCTGGCCGGGGCCTTCGGGCACTACAAGCACAAGCCCCTGCTCTCCCTGGCGTGCACGCGCAAGGGACTCAAGCTGGCCAACGCCTTCATGGAGGAGCGCGGCTTCGTGCAGCTGGCGGAGTGGATGCCGGAGCTCAAGCGCCGGCCGGGCCTCAGGATGGCCACGATGCCGTGCTACGTGTACCGCAACTACGACTACCCCGAACTCTACAAGGAGAAGCCCCTCCAGGAGCGCGAGGACCTTCTGCTGGACACGCGCCTGGAGCTGCGCAGGCTCCTCGAGGAGGGGAACAACGGCTACGTGTACTCCTTCTGGCCGGACGTGCTGACCCTGAAGGAGATCGGCGACCCCCTGGACATCGCCGAATGCTTCCGGCTCTGGGACGACGATGGCCAGCTCATGGCCAGGAACATCGTGACCCAGTGCCGCCAGAACACCAACTACGCCATCGTCCGCTACGCCGCCCACCCCTTCTTCATCCAGGGCTACACCCTGTGCGCCAACGGCGAGAACACCTTCTACACCAAGAACACCGAGTGCCAGCGATCCCTGCACAGGGGCTACATCGGCTTCGAGTCCGACTCCCAGAACTTCCTCTACACCCTGCACTACGTCCTGCACGAGCTGAAGTGGCCCATCAAGTACTACAAGCACGTGATCACGCCCCTGCCCTTCATCGAGGCGGACCAGCGGGCCGACAGGCGGGAACTCTACCTCATCCGGGAATCCTTGGCGCACCTTGAGATCAACGGTCCCAACACCGTCATCGGCCTGCTGCCAGAGGGGCAGATGTTCACCTGCTGCGATTCCAAGAAGCTGCGGCCCGTGGTGGTGGGGGGCGACGGAAACACCGTGTGCATCACCTCGGAGGTGTGCGGACTCAACGAGATCCTGCCGAACAGGGATCCGGCCGCCGACATCTACCCCAACGAGCGCGAGATGGTGGTCATCGACAACGACATGGCGGTGCAGCGATGGAAGCAGTGAAGACCCAGGACGTCAGCGTCAACGATCTGCCCTGGAAGATCGCCTACCGCCACGATCTGTGCACCATGTGCGGCTCCTGCGTCGCGGCCTGCACCTTCGGCGCCATCGAGGCCTCCATGGCCCGCCGCAGCATCGTCGTCTCCAGGCGCTCCTTCCCCGAGCCCGAGCAGAAGCACGTGGCCCGTCCCGTGATCCGGCAGCGGAGCACCATCCCCAACGCCTGCGTCGGCTGCGGCATGTGCGAGAAGATCTGTCCCAACGGCGCCATCGCCCCCGTCCGCAACCCCGACGGGCGGTTCCCCCTCCTGGCCAGGAGCTCGGGACCCATCAAGCGGGGAGGGCGCACCAACCTGAACACGCAGCGCACCCTGGACGCCATCGTCGTCGGCCGCATCAGCCAGATGACGGACCCCTCCCTGGACTCCGAACGCCACACCTTCGACATCCGCTCCCCCTTCGGCCGGATCATGCTGGCCAAGGACCTCCCCCTCAAGGTGGAGGGGGACAACCTGGTGCAGGCGGAGCGCACCCCCCCGGTGCACTGGATATATCCCGCCATCTTCAGCGACATGAGCATCGGGGCCCTCTCCCTGCGGGCCTGGGAGGCCATAGCACTCGCCACGGCCTACCTCAACGAGCATTGCGGCATGCCCGTGCGCATGTGCTCCGGCGAGGGGGGCATGCCCATCAAGCTGCTGGAGTCGGAGCAGCTCAAGTACGTCATCCTGCAGATCGCCTCGGGGCACTTCGGGTGGAACCGCATCATCAAGGCCATGCCGAGGATGAAGGCCGATCCCGGAGGCGTGCTCATCAAGATCGGCCAGGGGGCCAAGCCCGGGGACGGGGGCCTTCTGCCCGCCGCCAAGGTCGCCCCCCACATACAGTCCATCCGGGGCGTGCCCAAGGCCACACTCGCCTCGCCTCCGAACCATCAGGGCCTCTACTCCATCGAGGAGTCCGTGCAGAAGATGCACCTCTCCCTGAACGCCGCCTTCGGCTTCAGGGTGCCGGTGGCCATCAAGTGCGCGGCGTCGGCCACCTCGGTCTCCGTCTACAACAATCTGCTGCGGGATCCCTACAGGATCTGCGGGGGATTCTTCATCGACGGCATCCAGGGCGGCACCGGGGCGGCCAACGAGGTCTCCCTGGACCACACCGGCCACCCCGTCGTGTCCAAGCTCAGGGACTGCTATCTCGCCGCCGTGGCCCAGGGCCTCCAGGGGCAGATCCCCCTCTGGGCCGGAGGCGGCATCGGCATGACGGGGAACGCCGCGGCCGACGCCTTCAAGATGCTGTGCCTCGGCGCCAACGGCGTGATCATCGGGAAGATCGTGATCCAGCTGCTCGGCTGCATCGGCAACGAGCGCGGCCGGTGCAACGCCTGCTCCACCGGCAAGTGTCCCACGGGCATCTGCACGCAGGATCCCCGGCTGCTGAAGCGGCTTGACGTGGATCGGGGCGCCCAGCGGCTGGTGGACTACATGCTGGCCTTCGACAGCGAGATGCGCAAGCTCCTCGCCCCGGTGGGCAACAGTTCCCTCCCCGTCGGCCGGTCCGACGCCCTCGTGGCGACGGACAAGGCCGTGGCGGACAAGCTTGGCATCCAGTACGCCTGCTAGCGGCGCATTTCCGGCAACGAGCCCCAGGAGCCCCCACATGTTGCGCATAGGTACCGTCAAGGATCACGACAGGACTTCCACCCAGGATCTGCTGCTGGCCATCGAGGCCGCGGTGGAGCGGGGGGAGACGGATTTCCGCATCGAGGCGTCCGGCCAGCACGACATCGGCGGCCCCCTCTGGAACAAGGACGGCCGGCGGCTCACCTTCACGGTGACCAATCCCGGCCAGCGCGTCGGCTCCATGTGCCTCGAGGGCACGGAGATATTGGTGGAGGGGCCCGCGCCCGCGGACGTGGGGTGGCTCAACGCCGGCGGACGCATCGTGGTGCGGGGCGACGCCGGGGACACCGCCGGGCACTGCGCGGCGGCGGGGATCATCTACATCGGCGGCAGCGCGGGGACGCGCTCCGGATCCCTCATGAAGCACGACCCCATGTACGATCCCCCACAGCTCTGGATCCTCGAGAACGTGGGCAGCTTCTCCTTCGAGTTCATGGGCGGCGGCAAGGCCGTCGTGTGCGGGCTCGGCTGCGAGGAGATGTCCTCGGTGCTGGGGGAGCGGCCCTGCGTCGGGATGGTGGGGGGCGTGGTGTACTTCCGGGGCGAATACGCAGGACTGCCGGCGGACGTGCGCGTGGAGCCCCTGGACAAGGACGACGTCGCCTTCCTCTCCGAGGGCATGGAGGACTTCCTCAAGGCCCTGGACCGCACGAAGGTGCGCAAGCTCCTGACCGTCTGGAAACAGTGGCGCAAGATCGTCCCCCTGCCCTACGAGGAGCGGGGCCGATCCCAGCGCATGAGCATCACGGAGTTCAGGGAGACGCAGTGGGTCAAGGGGGGCATCTTCGGCGACGTCTTCAACGACGACCTGGCGGTCAACGGGCTCGTGGCGCTGGGGGACTACAGGCTCAGGGTCCCCATGTGGGAGAACGCCCTCTTCGCGGCCCCCTGCGAATGGAACTGCCCGGCCTCCATCCCGAGCCAGCGGCGGTACAACATGCTGCGGGAGGGCAGGTACGAGGACGCCTACTCCCTCGTGCTGGAGTACACCCCCTTCCCCGGATCCGTCTGCGGCGGCGTCTGTCCCAACCCCTGCATGCAGGGGTGCACCAGAAGCGGACTGGACGTCCCCATACAGATCGGCTCCCTGGGATCCCTCTCCCTCGAGGTGCAGGCTCCGGAAAAGGGCAAGTCCACGGGCAGGCACGTCGCCGTCATCGGCGGCGGGGTCGGCGGACTCACGGCGGCCTGGCATCTGGCCAGGCTGGGACACGAAGTGACGGTCTACGAGTCCGCCGGGAAGATGGGCGGCAAGCTGGAGCAGGTCATCCCGAGGGCTCGGCTTGACCCCGCCATCCTCGACAAGGAACTGCGCCGCATCGCCGACATGGGCGTCCATTTCGTGACGAACACCACGGTGGACGCGAAGCTGTTCAAGGAGTTGCGCAAGCGGCACAACGCCGTGATCGTCGCGACCGGCGGCCACGTGCCCCGCTATCTCCCCGTGCCGGGCAAGGAACGGATCGTCGCCGGCATAGATTTCCTCAAGGCCGTGAACCGCGGGGAGCGTCCCGAGGTGCCCGAGGACGTCATCGTCATCGGCTGCGGCAACGCCGGCATGGACGCGGCCGCCGGAGCCTTCGCCATGGGCGCCCGCAACGTGGTGTGCATCGACGTCCAGCGCCCCGCGGCCTTCGAGAACGAGATCGCCCACATCGAGGCCATGGGCGGCAGACTGGCCTGGCCCGTGCAGACCCGGGAGATCACCGCCGAGGGACTCGTGACCCAGGACGGCACGCTGATCCCGGGACGGATGGTCATCATCACCATCGGCGAGGCGCCGGACCTCTCCTTCCTGCCCGAGGGCGTGGAGAAGTTCAGGGAATGGGTCGTCCCGGGCCCGGACATGCAGATCCTCGAAGGGGTCTTCGCCGTCGGCGACACCATCAGGCCCGGACTCATGGTCCACGCCATCGGCACGGGACGCAAGGCCGCCATGGCGGCCGACGCCTTCATGCGAGGGGAGCCCTTCGTCTGGAAGGAGCGCCAGCGGATACCGTCCACGCGACTGCACACGGCGTATTTTGCCAAGTGCCACAGGCGGGACGTGCCGGACGCCGTGGACGAGTTCGGCCGCTGCGTGAGCTGCGGCACCTGCAGGGACTGCGGGATGTGCCTCGCCTCCTGCCCCGAGAAGGCCATCGATCGCAAGGAGCTTCCGGAGGGCGGGTTCGAGTACGTCTCCCGGTCGGACCGGTGCATCGGCTGCGGCGTGTGCGCGGGGGTCTGTCCCTGCGGCATCTGGACGATGCAGCCGAACTGGGATATGGGGGGCTGAGCCTCCGGCATCGCGATCCCGGCCCACGTCGACTCATTTCCGCATGTCGGCCCCCTTCCCCGGAAGGGGGCCTCACGTTTACAGTAGCCGCGGGAAAGCCCGGGCCTTCAGGCCCGGGATGAGAGCGGCCCAGGCGAAACCCTTGCGGCGTGACCTGGGGGGGGCGTGACCCGGCAGGCGGCGCCCGGCCACGCAT